>CAJOFR010000012.1 GCA_905234195.1 uncultured Selenomonadaceae bacterium | reverse complement strand
GCACGCCGGTAAGAATAAGGGTAGCTTGACTACCAAACTTCTTAAATGGGGACGTAAGTTTCCTAGAACCCCCTGACTTTAGTCATGGGGAGGCTCAGCGGGCATGCTGTCGGTGGAGTTTGTCCCTTCGCGGTGAATGACGGCGTGCCGATTTTTCTCGACGCGTCCTTAAAGCGTTTTGAGTTTCTTTATCCGGCGGCGGGCAATGACAGGAGCGTTGTTAAGCTCAACCTGGACGAACTCGAACGCTACATAAAATCTGCCGGTTGGGTTGACGTTGCGAAACTTAAAGGCGGTGTGTGAATTTTGCTTTTGGTTATTGATATTGGCAACAGTAATATCGTCATGGGAACTTACGACGGCAGAAATTTGATGAAGCATTGGCGAATTTCTACGGACAGACAAAAAACCGGCGACGAATACGGAATGTTAATCAACGATCTTTTTCGTTATCAGGGAGTCAGCATAAAAGACGTACGCGATATAATTATTTCGTCGGTCGTGCCGCCGCTCGTCGTGCCTCTGGTAAAAATGTGCGAGCGTTATTTTAAAATTCACCCGCTGCTTGTCGGACCCGGCATTAAAACCGGAATTAAAATCAATTACGAAAATCCCCGCGCGATTGGCGCGGACAGAATCGTTAATGTTGTCGGCGCGTTCGCCCATTACGGCGGTCCGCTGATTGTCATTGATATTGGTACGGCGACGACGATTGACGTTGTTTCCGAGACCGGAGATTTTTTGGGCGGAGTGATTGCGCCCGGGATTGTTGCAAGTGCCGAATCTCTTTTCAGTTCGACGGCAAAACTTCCCCGCATCGAACTCGTGCCGCCGAAGAGTATTATTTGCCACAACACCATAACCGGCATGCAAGCGGGAATTATCTATGGTTACGTCGGGCAGATTGACGCGATTGTCGGAAAAATCCGTGAAGAGATGGGCGAAAATTGGCACGCAAAAGTTATCGCGACGGGCGGGCTTGCCAAAATGATTTCTAAAGAATCGAAGACTATCGACAAAATAGATCACTTCTTGACGCTGTCGGGGTTGCGTGTCCTTTACGAGAGAAATAAAAATTAGAGCGGGGAAATTATCGGAGCCCACTTTGGAAGATTTTTTCGCCGAGATGAATGAATTGATAAAACAGGAAAGGAATTTTTATGAGTGCAATTTTTACGCGAACCAGTGTTAGAAATTTTGAAAGTCGCGCAGTTGAGCCGGAAAAGATTACACAAATTTTGAAAGCCGCTTGTGCCGCGCCAACCGCCGTGAATCAACAGGCGTGGGAATTTTACGTCGTCACGAACAAGGAAATTTTACAAAAGCTCGGCGCCGTCACTCCCTACGCGACGCCCGCCGCAAAAGCCCCCGCCGCTATCGTCGTTTGTTATCGCAAGGATAAACTGCTCGTGCCCGAAATGGCGGACATTGATTGCGCGATTGCTACGGAAAATATTTGGCTGGCTTGCGAAGAATTAGGGCTCGGCGGCGTCATGCTCGGAATTGCGCCCTTCAAAGACAGAATGGACGGACTTGGAAAAATTTTGGGCTTGCCGGAAAATACCGCCGCGTTTACAATTTTTCCTTTCGGTTATCCGAAAAATAAATCGTCGCAAAAAAATCGTTACGACGAAAATAAAATTCACCACGTAAAATGACGATTGAAGAAATTTTTTCCACGCCGATTTTTCTTGCGCCTATGGCGGGAGTCACCGACGCCGCTTTTCGTTCGATTGTCCGCGAACTCGTCGACGAACCCTACAGAAAAAATTTGCTGATGTTTTCGGAAATGGTCAGCTCCAACGGGATTCATTTTCGCAACGACAAAACTCTTGAGATGTTGCAGGTTGCCGAAGAGGAAAAGCCCATTGCGATTCAAATTTTTGGCTCCAACCCGAAAATTTGCGCGGAGGCGGCGGAATTTGTGGAGGGGCTCGGCTCAGCGGCGGTCATTGATTTTAATTTGGGTTGCCCCGCGCCAAAAGTTGTCAAGAACGGCGACGGCTCTGCGCTGATGAAAAATCCCGCGCTCGTCGGTGAAATTTTGTCCGCCGTAAGGAAAGCCACGCGCCTGCCCTTCAGCGTGAAAATGCGTCTCGGTTTCGACGAAAATTTAAATGCCGCAGAAATTGCGCGGGTCGCCGAAAATTCCGGCGTCGATTTTATCACGGTGCACGGGCGCACTCGTCAACAATTTTATTCCGGCGCGGCGAACTGGGAGGAAATTGCGAAGGTCAAAGCCGCCGTGAAAATCCCCGTTGTTGCAAATGGGGATGTTCGTGATTTTGACAGCCTCGATAAAATTTTGGCGGTCACGAAAGCTGACGGCGTGATGGTCGGTCGCGGCGCGCAGGGCAATCCTTTTTTGATTGGCTCGCTCTTGAAATATTTTCACACGGGCAAAAAAAATCCGCCGCCGAATTTTATCGAACGCGCGGAAATTATGCGCCGTCATCTCGACAAGCTGATTAGTTTCAAAGGAGAATATATCGGCGTCCGCGAAATGCGCAAGCACGCCGCCTGGTACACGAAGGGGCTCAAGGGCGGCGCGGAACTTAGAAATAAATTTAATCGCGCCGAAACCGCCGCCGACTTCCTTAATATTATAGCGACTAGCGGCTAGAGATTTTTTCTTTCTAAAATTTTTTAACTCTTTTAAATTTGACATCTACTTTTCTTTTTTAGAAAAAGAAAAGTAGCAAAAGAAAAATCGCCCGCTGAGATTGCATCACGCAATCAACGCGGGCACGGCCGTCATCCTTGACGGCCTCTTCTAATCACTAATCACTAATCACTAGTATTTGGAGAGGAAGTTTTCTAAAATTTTGCGCTTGGAAATTTTTCCGGTGGAAGTGCGCGGCAAATCCTTCAACTCATAAAATTCACGCGGCACTTTGTACAACGCAAGATTTTTCTGCAGAAATTTTTTCAGCTCGTGAATATTAACCTGCGCGCCGTCCTGCACGACAAAGAAACACGCACCGACTTGCCCGCGAAGTTTGTCCTCCACGCCGACAACCGCCGCATCTTTTATCCCGCGAAAACGATAAATAATTTCTTCGACTTCGCGCGGATAAATATTTTCGCCCATGCTGATAATCATATCCTTCATGCGGTTGACGATATACAGGTAGCCGTCCGCGTCAATCTTCGCAACGTCGCCGGTGTGCAACCAGCCGTCCGCGTCAATCGCTTCGTTCGTGGCGGCAGGATTTTTCCAGTAGCCCAACATGACATTATCGCCGCGAATCAAAAGTTCGCCCGCGTCCCCCGTCGGCAAAATATTCCCCGCGTCGTCGATAATCTTCAGCTCTTCGTCAGGTATCGCCTTGCCGATAGATCCTTCGCGCTCTTCGCCGGGAATAGTCAGCGTGACAATAGGCGACGCCTCCGATAAACCGTAGCCTTCGGAAATTGGAATTTCAAATTTTTTCGTGAAGTCCTGCGCGATTTTCAGCGGCAAGGTCGTCCCGCTGCACATGACAAGCCGTAAAGTTTTTAAATCACTCGGCGCGGCAAGCATCGTTATCAAACGATAAATCGAGGGCACCGCGTAAATGTCGGTGATTTTTTCGTCGCGGATAATATCGACAGTATCTTTCGGCTTGAAGACGCGCATAACATGAATCTCCGCGCCGCAATAAAAAGTATAAAGCACGCAACACGTCCAGCCGAAACAATGATACATAGGCAAAATGCACAGGATTTTATTTTCGCGGCGACAATTCATCACGTCTATTTGCTCGGTGTTGCGGACAAGGTTTTTGTGCGAAAGAACCGCGCCTTTAGGATTTCCGGTCGTACCCGAAGTGTAAATAATCACGCAGGGAGAATTTTCGTCGAAGTCTGCGGGAAGTTCGGGCGCGTCAATTTCGCAGGGGGTTTCGCCAAAATTTTCCAGGTCGTGCTGAAAAAAATCCCCTTCCAATTTTAGCGGCTCGTAAGTCAAAATAATTTTGGTTTCGGCGTCGTGCAAAATGAATTCAGTTTCGCGGTTGCTGAGCTGAAAATTTATCGGCACACAAATTGCGCCGAGCGACGCCGTTGCAAGGTAGGTGTAAATAAATTCCGCGCTGTTCCGCGAAAAAAGAGCGACGCGATCCCCTTGACGAACTCCTAGCGCGTAAAGGCGATTGCGAAATTTTTTTATGGACTGCGCGGCTTCGGCGTAGGTTATGCGCCGCCCGTCGTCGACAATCGCAATATCGTCACTTCGCCCTTTTTTTATCAATTCATGTACCAACATAAAATTCATTCTCCTAGTATAAGCATCGCGTCGCCGAAAGAAAAAAATCTGTAGCGTTTTTCGACAGCCTCGCGATAAGCCTGTAAAATAAAATCCCGTCCGGCAAGCGCGCTGACCAACATGATAAGCGTTGATTTCGGCAGGTGGAAGTTTGTTATTAGCGCGTCGACGATTTTAAATTTGTAGCCGGGATAAATAAAAATCTTCGTCGAACTACTTCCGACCTTCACGGAATTTTCATCAGCCGCCGCCGATTCCAAAGTACGCACCGAAGTTGTGCCAACGGCGATAATTTTTCCGCCGGCAAGTTTCGTTTCGCGGATAAGTTTCGCGGTGACTTCGGGAACGGTGTAAAATTCCTCGTGCATGGAATGATTTTCTATAGTTTCGGTTTGCACGGGGCGGAAAGTTCCCAGCCCGACGTGCAGAGTCACGAAACCGAGTTTGACGCCGAAATTTTCCAGCTCCTGCATTTGCTCCTTTGTGAAATGGAGACCGGCAGTGGGCGCGGCGGCGGAGCCTCTTTCGCGATTGTAAACAGTCTGGTAGCGTTCGACGTCGTCAAGTTTTTCGTGAATGTACGGCGGCAGAGGAGTTTCACCGAGCCTGTCGAGAATCTCCTCAAAAATTCCGTCAAAGTCAAACTGAACGACGCGCCCGCCAAAATCCGTCCGCCCCAAAATTTTGCAACTCAAATCGTCGCTGAAAAAAATCTCCGCGCCTTCCGAAACTTTCCTTCCCGGCTTAACCAGAGTCTCCCAAGTTTTGCCGTCGATTCTCCTCAACAAAAAAACTTCGATTTTTGCGCCCGTCGACTTTTTCCCGATAAGGCGCGCAGGAATAACGCGCGTGTCATTAAAAATCAGCGCGTCGCCCGCGTGCAAAAACTTTTTTAAATCGTAGAAATGTTCGTGGCTAATTTTTTTTGTAGCGGGATTGAGCACCATTAACCTTGACGCATTGCGCGGCTCTACCGGTTTTTGCGCGATTAATTCTTCGGGCAGTTCGTAATCAAATTCGCTTAACAACATTTTTCTAAACTTCTTCGAGCATTCTTGAATTCACAAAAATTTTTTTATTGGCGACGTCGATTTTTTGGACGATACTTTTCAGCGCGGGAATTAAAATTTCTTTTTCGCCGCTGACCTCGAAAACATCATTGCTGCCGGTCTTCAAAACATTTTTGACGACGCCGAGATTTTTTTCCCCGTCGAAAACTTCACAGCCGATAATATCGAAGGTATAAAATTCTCCGTCGTCGAGTGGCGCGGCATCCGAACGATTGACTGTCAAAAATTTATTCGTCAGAGTTTTTGCGACTTCGCGATTGTCGATGCCCTTAAACTTTATAAAAATTTCGCCGCCTAAATTTTTTACGCCTTCGACCTGAAAAATTTTCCCGCCGACAAAAATTTCAGTCAAGCCGTCGAAACGATTTTCAAAATCTGTCAGCGGAATAATTTTCAAAGTTCCGTCAAGCCCGCGAACTTTTCCGAGCTTGCCAATAATAATTTCGTCCGGAGATTTTTCAGCCGCGAATCGCGATAATTTTGTCATCTTCTATTAAAACTTCCACGTTCATAATTTCGCGCATGTTATCGCCGACTTTCAATTCGACTTCTCGTTCAAGGGTGCCCTGCGTAATTTCCGCGCCGAGAGCCAATTTTTCGACAGCCTCTTTTCGCGCGAGGGCTTCACTGCGGCGGTGCTGACGCTGTCCGATTTCGTTGCCGAAAAACTGATTAATGCGCTCGACGTGCTGGGGATTATTATCAAGTTCGCGTTTGCGATCGATTTCCACCTGTTTAATTTCGAGTTCCATTTGTTCAGCGACCTTAGAAAATTCGCCGACGAGACGCTCCCTAAGTTTTTCGGTAAGCTTCGCTTTAATCGTCACGGGGACTTTAATCATGATACTATCCATAAATTTTTTTCCTCCAAAAAATTTTTTTGAGTAACCGCCGCCTATAATACCAAAATTATTTTATTTGGGCAATAAAAATTTGTCAATGGAAAACTTTATGATATAATTTGTTCGGTGGTTAGAAAAAATCTCTAATCTCTAAAAACGGAGGGGATTTTCTTGAAAATGATTTTAAGTTTAGCGGTGCTTTTGGTTTTCGTTTTGAGTTCGACTGCCTTTGCCGAAGAGAGGTTGCCGACAATTTCTGTTAGCGGCGAAGGAATTGTGGAGACGTCACCGGACCGCGCAACAATTTTCGTCGGCGTGGTCAGCCGCGACAAAAACGCAACGAAGGTTCAAAATGACAACGCGCAGATTGCGTCGAACATAATTAAATCCGTCGTGGCTCTCGGCGTGGAAAGAAAAAATATTCGCACGGGAAATTACAGCTTCCGGCAAATTTTTCACAACGACGACAAAAAACAGAGGGTCTTCGACGGCTACGAAGTCAACAACACCGTTACCATTGTCGTTGACGATTTAAAACTTGTCGGCAAAATTATTGACGCCTCCCTTTCAAACGGAGCGAATAATATTGATTCGTTGACCTTTGGCATTCGCGACAGGACTGCCCTGCAAAATGAGGCTCTTCGTCTTGCCGTCCGCGACGCCCGCACGAAAGCTGAAATTGCCGCCGCCGAACTGGGCAAGACTGTTTTGGGGATTAGGAGCATGTCAATCAATTCCGGTTCCATTTCTGCGCCGCGCTACAATAAAGTTGCGATGATGGAGCGGGCGTCTGCCGATGCGATGATTGAGACGCCGATTGAATCCGGCACGCTGACTTGTTCGGCGAGCGTTCACGTCGAATTTGAAATCACCAGATAAGTTTTAAGGGATAAGGGATTAGTGGTTAATTTTTCTAATCCCTAATAAAAGGAGGAGATACGTTGATAAACAAATTGGAGCTGACTGCGGAAAATCTTTCAACAACTTTGGAGGAGCTGGAAAAAAATCTTTCCGAAACTAAAGCCGACAAAAAAGAAATTATGCGCGCAGAATTGCTCGTCGAAGAAACTTTTATGCGGCTGAATCGCTTAGGTAAAGCGGAAAATGTCACCTTGAAAATTTCAAAACGTTTCGGCGAAATAATTTTGAAACTGGAAGCCGCCGGCGAGGAATATAATCCGCTCGTCGAAGTCACCGACTGGAACGAAGAGGACGAAGATTATTTCCGCACGATGATTTTGAAGGCGAACCGCCCGAAAATGAGTTACGCCCGCAAAAATAATCTGAACACGATAACAATTCAGGTGCACGACGAGAACAATCGCCAGCTGTGGTACATAGTCGGCGGAATGATTTTAGGAATTGCTTTCGGCGCGCTTGCCAAAGATTTTTTCTCGCCGGAAATTCTTGAATCTGTTAGCAAAGATATTATCGGTTCGGTCATGACTATTTTTATGGACGCGCTTAACACAATGATTGCACCGGTTATTTTCTTTAGCATCGTCAGCGGTATCGCGGGGATGACTAACGCGTCGGAGGTCGGAAGAATCGGCGGCAAAATTGTCGTGCTTTATGTCGTGACAAGTTTAATTTCTTCGGCAGTCGGCTTGGCAAGTGCAAAATTTTTCTTCGGAGATCTTCCGCAAACAAAAACTTTGCCCGCAAGTGTAGACGTCCAAAATTTTTCGATGGTCGATTTTGTCGTCGGCATTGTCCCAAAAAATTTGGCGGCTCCCATTGTCGACAGCAACGTTTTGCAAATTATTTTCCTGTCAATAATTTTTGGAATAGGTATCAGCCAACTCGGAGACAAAATTAAAATTCTCAACGACGTTGTCAAAGAGTGTACCACTTTGTCCATGAAAATCATGACAATTATTGTAAGTTTCATGCCGCTCATAGCTTTTTTTGCAATGGCGCAAATGATGATAGAGCTGGGCGGCGAAGCAACCCTGATTCTCGTGAAAACCATCGCGATACTTTTCTTGAGCTGTGTAACCATTTTCGTCATGTACCCGATCATAATCGCGCTTATCGGAAAAATTTCCCCGCTGCCTTTGCTGAAAAAACTGCCAACATATTTGCCGATACCGGTAGCAACCGCCAGCTCCAGTGTCTCGATGCCGTTCACGATGAATTTTTGCACGGAGAAACTCGGCATCTCTCCTAAACTTTCTTCATTTTCAATCCCTCTCGGCGCAACAATTAACATGAACGGAACGACCATTAGTTATGCGATCTTCGCGATAATTTTGTTGAGAATGTACGGCGTCGACGTGACAACAAACGTTATGGTGACGCTCTTAATCTCAATTTTTTCTATGGCAGTAGGGACGCCCGGCATTCCCGGCGGCGGCATAATTGCCATTGGCGCAATAATTGGCGTCTTCGGCGTGCCGCTTGAAGCCATTGCACTTTTTTTGGGCATCTCTCCTATCTGCGACAGAATTGTTACCCCGCTCAACGTCATCGGAGATATTGCCTCAACTCTGCTCGTCGCAAAAAACGAAAACTTATTGGACGAAAAAATTTATAACTCGTAAAAAAATTTAATCGGAGCTCAAATTGAAAAAACCGTACCTGTCATCAATCGAATACATGCGCGGCGTGTCAATGCTCGGCGTCGTCGCAATCCATATCGGCGCACAATATTTATCCAACCCCGCACCAAACATGGGCTTGGTCGCGCTTTTTGAAGTAGTCTCAAGATTCAGCGTGCCGATTTTCTTTTTCTTATCGGCCTTCGGACTTTTTTACAAGATAGACTTAGCTGCGCCCTTCGACTACGGAAAATTTTTGCGGCGCAGATTTAAAGCAGTCTTGTTGCCGTATTTAATTTGGTCCGCGCTTTACATAATCCACGACGGATTTTTCTACGAAACAGGCTTGCCGTCGTTGTCCTCTCTGCTCGTGATTTTATTTTTCGGGCTGGCGAAGTACCAACTTTATTTCTTGGTCTTGCTGATTTGGTTTTACCTTTTGATGCCGCTGTGGATAAAAATAATTCGCCACTTGACACCGACAATTTTTGCGATAATATTTTTCCTGCAGATAGCCTTCAATTATTTTTCGAGCTACAGCGAAGATCTGTTCCTCTACTCAATTTCCCTGCCCGAAGATTCGATTTTGCGCTTGTTTTTGATTTGGCGGCTGAACTATCTCGTTTTGCACTACGTGTTTATATTTTTGCTCGGAGGAATTTTGGCGGTGCACTCCCAAAAATTTTTCGACCGGATGGCGTCCCACAAATTAATCATCACCGCAATTTTTTTCATGACGCTGATAATCTACGTCGAATGGTTTTTGCTAATGCCCGAAATGAAAAATTATACGCCGCTCGACGCAGTGAACACCGCCCACCAACTTTCTCCTCTAGGATTTTTGTACACAATCGCCGCAACAATATTCCTGTTCATGATTTTTCAGTGTGTCCATCTCGGAAAAATCCTGCAGAAAATTTTCGGCGTGCTCGGAAAAAATTCGTACTTCATTTATTTATTTCACCCCTTCGTGATAACTTATTTGGCGGCGGAATTTTCGCGGCTCGGTCAAACAATGACGGCAACCAACGCAATGATTTTTTACTTCCTCACAGTTTTTATCTCACTCGCCGTAAGTCTGCTTTGGAAAGGAGTTTTGCACTTGAAAAAATTTTTTACCGGCTTGATTTTGGTTGCGGCGATTATCGGAGGAAATGCGGAGGCCGTCCAGGTTGAGGGGCGCGGCTCCACCGAACACAGCGCAATTCACAACGCAATGAGGGCGGCTATCGAACAGGAACTCGGCGCGCACGTCGACAGCAAAACCCTTGTGCAGAATCATCAAGTTATCAGCGACGAAATTGCTTTGAGCAGTGACGGATTTATTTCCGGCTACAAAATTATTTCTAAGCGCGTCGAAAACGGGATCCACGTCGTGACAATCGACGCCACAGTTAATTCTGAAGAAATTAACACGCGCCTTATGAGCAAACTGCAGAAAAAAATTCTCGTCAACACAAACGCTGACAGCCCGCGCGTTGCCGTCATTGCCTACGATAATTTTGGGAACGAATACCCCGAAATTGAAAACGAAATTCTTGCCGCGCTGGAACGTCAGGGATTCACGAGGACTTTCGATTTGGACAGACTCGACGCCGCCGTTAAACAGAGAATAGCAAATGAAAATTCTCCCGCCCTCGTGAAAATGCTTGCCAATGATTTTCATATCGACTACCTTGTTTTGTCCAGGCTGAACGTCAACAAAAATAATGCCCGCGCGGCGAATTTGTCCAGCCGTCTGATCAGCGTCAACACCGGCGAAATTATTTATTCCGGCAATTCAAATTCAAACGTCGGAATGTTCACTGCGAATGCGGAAAACGTCGCGATTAAACAGGTTGCCACCCGCGCAGGCTACGAAATTTCTCAAGCCGCTTTAAATTCCGCCGCGCAAATTGAAAAACACATTACCCTTTTGATAACGCCGAACACTTTGGAAAAAATGGGCGGCACTGTCACTGCCGCTTCCAATCGCGTGAAAAATTTTTCCGGCGTCAATGATGTTTACGTTCGGCAAATGAACAGCGGGCTCGAATTGGATTTGGACTTCGACGGCACGGCAAGCGATTTGGTGATTGAACTTGAGCGCGCAGGTTTTAAAATCCTCGAAATGAAATCTGACTTTGTGAAAATTTAGGGGCGTGACGACTTGAAAAAAATTAACCGACGCGAATTTATCAAAGCCGCGATGATTTTGACCGGCGGAAGTTTTTTTGCGGGCTGCGGCAACGAAAATCTGCGCGCCGCCGAGAAAAAAATTTACGATAATCTTGACGTGAAATTTTTGCGGCAAATTATCACCGCCGATTCTTCAAACTCCCGTTGCGTCATGTGGCAGACCGATTCAAAAATGAAAGAGCCCTTAGTCGAAGTCAATAAGAAAAATTCTGCGGGCGTCAAAAAAATTTCTGTCGTCGATACTTCTTTTTCGGACGACGGGCAGGAAATTTTTCAGTACACCGTGCAAATTGAAAACCTTGCTCCGAATACCGAATACGAGTACAGAATTTTTGACGGCGAAATTTTTTCCGCGAAGAATAATTTAAAAACTTCTTCGGACAAAAAATTCAAGGCGATAATTTTTCCCGACTCCCAATCCGCCGACTACAAAGTTTGGGGCGAAACTGCGCAAGCCGCCTTCAAACAGAATCCCGACGCAGAATTTTTCGTCAACGTCGGCGATATTGTCGACAACGGCGAAGATAATTCGCAGTGGCGGGCGTGGATGAATCAAGTTGATTTTCCGCTGAAAAATTTGCCGTTCGTGCCGGTCATGGGAAATCACGAAACTTATTCGCGCGAATGGAAGATTCGTTTTCCGACTGCGTACATAAATTATTTTGCCGTGCCCGAAAACGGCGTGGAAAATTTTTCGCGCAGGTTTTACTCCTTCGATTATGGCGCGGCGCATTTTGCGGTTTTGGACAGCCAATGGGACGAATTAGAGCAGTTCACGCCGAATTTGATTGCGACGCAAAGGGAGTGGTTGCGAAAAGATTTTGCGCAGTCTTCCAAAAAGTGGAAAATAATTTTCATTCACAAGGACGTTTTGCAATATCGGATTAACGGGCGTCCGGAGCGGCGTGAAGGTTTTTCGGACGTGGGGACAATTTTCATGCCGGAGTTTGAAAATTTGGGGGTGGACGCAGTTTTCACGGCGCACTTGCACACGTACAGGAATCGCGGGCGGCTGAAAAATTTTGTTGCCGACGAGACGGGGCCGCTTTATATTTTGACGGGGTTGAGCGGCGACGTTCGTTACTCGAATTTGTGGATTGATCACGCGCTGGATAAAGTTGTTGCGCCGCAGCCGGAGACCGATAATTTTTTGACGCTGGAGGTTGACGAAAAAAATTTAATCGTGAAATGTTTTCTCCCCGACGGAAAAATTATTGACGAATACACCTTGAGCAAAGTATAATTCCTTCGCAAGCGTACACCCGACGCTATGCTTTCTAAGGGATAAGTTTTAAGGGGGAGGGGATAAAATTTTCTTTTCTCTTAAAATTTGCCCCTTGCCCCTAAAAATTACAGCTCGTATCCATAGTGAACGAGACCGGAGGTGCTTTTTGCATTGAAAAAAAATAATTTGACAGACGCAGAAAAATTCAGTCTGGTAAGACGCGAAGCAATCTACACAGGGCTCGCGCTCGCCGGACTGATTATTTTTTGGCTCGTCGCAGGATTCGGCACGGCGTCTTTGGACGTGAAAATTTTTCACCTGCCGCTGTGGGCTGTGCTCGGTTCGATAGGTGTTTGGATTTTTGCAATTTGCGCAAGTTTTATTTTGAGCCGAAAACTTTTCAAGGACATTGACTTGGGAGGTGACGGCGATGAATGAGCAGGGAAGTTTCGCCGCGCTGTTGCCGCTGATAATTTTCATGGTGGTGATGGTCGGGATAAGTATTTTCGTTCGTCACAAACAGGCGGGAAAAAATTTCGTCAGCAATTATTTTATCGGTAACCGCGAACTCGGCGGATTTATTTTGGCGATGACGACCGTCGCGACGTACAGTTCTGTTTCGAGTTTCGTCGGCGGGCCCGGCATGGCTTTTCAAATCGGGTTCGGCTGGATTTACATGGCGGTCGTGCAAGTCACGGCGATTTTTCTCGTGCTGGGGATTTTCGGCAAGCGCGTCGCACTACTCGCACGAAAACTGAACGCCGTCACCGTCGTCGACATAATCCGCGCGCGTTTTCAATCAGATTTTCTTGCGGCGATAGCGGCGTTCGTAATAGTTTTATTTTTCTGCGGAACAATGACCGCGCAATTTGTCGGCGGAGCAAAACTTTTCGCGGCAGTCACCGGCACCGGCTACACCTACGAGACAGGCTTGATTTTATTCGGGCTCGTCGTCGTAATTTACACGTCGATTGGCGGCTTTCGTGCGGTCGCGATAACTGACACTTGTTGCGCGCTGATTATGATGGTCGGAATAATTTTGCTCTTGCATTACGTCTTGCAGGCGGGCGGCGGCTACGAAAATATCATGACGTCAATCGAAACGAATCACCCCGAAATGTTGGAGCCGTTTTCATTCGGGAACATGCCTTGGACAATTTATTTCACGCAATGGCTTTTGGTCGGTATCTGCACAATCGCCCTGCCTCAATCCGTCGTTCGCGGGATAAGCTACAAAAATACTCACGGCTTGCACAGCGCGATGCTTATCGGCACGGTTGTTGTCGGCTTTATGAATATCGGAATAAACTTCACGGGGATTTTGGCGCACGGAGTTTTGACGGGCGGCGTCGCGGATTATGGCGGCGTCGATAATATTATCCCAACGACGATTGTTACAGTCATGCCGAAAGAACTTGTCGGCTTTGCGATTATCGGACCGCTTGCCGCGAGCATATCCACAATTTCCGGACTTTTAATCGTGGCGTCGAGCGCGATTGTCAAAGATGTTTACCTGCACTACAAAGAAAAAAATAATCAGCCGGTAGAAAGTTCGCGGTTGAAATTTTTATCAATGGCAACGACGGCGATAATCGGCGCGGCGGTTTTCGTCATCGCATTGACGCCGCCGAGTTTGATTTGGCTGATAAACATGTTTGCATTCGGCGGGCTGGAGACGGCGTTTTTCTGGACGCTGTTGCTCGGATTATTTTGGAGGCGGGCGAATAAATTGGGCGCGCTCCTTTCAATGGCGGGCGGTACAATAATTTATTGCGCGACACAAGCGGCGGGATTTAAAATTTTAAATCTGCACCAAATTACAATCGGAATAACGGTTTCGCTGATTTTATTTTTAATCGGCTCGTACTTCGGAAAGTCTTCAGACAAAAAGACGCTGGATATTTTCTTCCCGTCGTAAAATTGACACTCCCCACGCCTAAAGGCGGAGGGATTCTTGCTTCAATGACTGTTGCGCCGAAGGTTGCGTCTTACATAGTCTCCACAAGCGTAACTTCCCGTGTGTCCCACGGTAGAATACCGCACCCCTTTTTCATGGTTCTTAGTGCTTTGGTACCCGCGAGGTCTTTAAATCGCCTGGAGGGTAGGTATTATACCCTGTTTCTTGCTATAGTGGGTCTAGGTCTTCGCCACTGTCACCGCAAGACTTCTCCTTTCCTCAATATTCTTTAGGTCTTCATTCTATGCCAAATTATTTTGGATGTCAACACGCGCCTTATACCCCCAGCCCTAAAGGGCGGGGTCTTACGGCGTGAATGATAAAAAAGGTCGAGAGAAAATCACTCCCGACCTTAAATTTTTTTCAGTCAACAAAATTTATAATCAGCTTTCAGATTCACCGCTAATAATTTTAGAAATTTGTTCAAAGGCCTCTCTGTTATTCTCGCCCCTAATCGTAAGGACAAGACTTTTATCCGCCGTGATACCGAGATTTACAAGGGACAAGATACTTGCGGAGGAGCCGGACTTCGTGCCGGAAGCAATCTCGACAACGCAACCGGTATCTTCAGCGATTTTCACGATGTGCGCGCATTCGCGGAAACAGAGTTTGGTTTTCGCAACCAAGATGAACGAAACGACCGCGTTCAGGCTTTCCATGACCGGACTGCTCATCGGCACCTCCTCCTTACGGGATTCAACGTCGTTTCTTCTATTTATAACTTTGTATGCAAATTTCATTTTCAATTCCTCCAAAAACACTTCTAATCTGAATCACCCGTTCGGGCAATTCCCTGCTGTCGTCCTCCCTGTCGACGAGCGCATTTTAGCATTTATTGGCAGGACACGCAATAGGCATTCATTATTGTTTCAGAATTAATTTGCCCGTGTTTTACAGGAATTTACTTTTCGTTTTCGACTAACTTAATTTATATCCTGCCTGCCGCAAAAAATTTTTTCTGCGCGGAATTTTCCGGCGTAAACTTTTCCTTGCTTGACGTTGAAGTTTGCAAGAAATATAATATAGCCAACTCAACAGGACGAGGACGGATTTATATGGACGAGAGAAATATGACAGACGCAGAAAAAATTGCCGACAAGAAAGCCGTTGCCCTGAAATACGATATGCAACAGGACACCGCGCCGAAAGTTATCGCGAAGGGGCGCGGGCATGTCGCCGAACATATTTTGGCAACCGCCCAACAAAATAGCATTCCTGTTTACCAAAATAAAACTCTCGTTAATATGCTCATGGCTCTTGAAATTGATCGCGAAATTCCGCCCGAACTCTACAAGGCTATCGCTGAAGTTATGGCTTATGTCTACAAAATGGATAAAGAAAAGGGAAGAGCTAACGCCACAAGAAATCTTGCCGGTAACAGGCGTTCGCTCTTGTAAGGGGGGAGAATTTTGTCGATTTACAACGCGCAGATTTTGAAGATTGACGCGGAGGAAACCCGACGCTATGCCGGCTTGAACAACGCTCCTAAGTTCGACGAGCAAAATATTATTGACGCCTGCGACGACGCTCTTTTACTTCTGGACGTTCGCGGCATCTGGAAAATTTACGACTACGACTGCGTTAATCATCTCGTTCAGTCCGAGCCGCATTTCAGAATTGACGGCAAGTCTATCGTCAATCATCTTGACGGCTGTGACAAAGTTGCTTGCATGGCGGTTACCGTCGGCGAAAAAATTGAGCACGAGATAACTGACAGATTCCGAACGGGGCATTACGTTTCTTCCATGCTCCTGGACGCCGCCGCAACTGCCGCCGTCGAACAAGCCGCCGATTCTATGGAAAAAGCTATCGCCCTCGAAGTTGCGAAGGACAGCTACAAATTGCGCTCGCGTTTCAGCCCGGGCTATGGCGATTGGGAATTGCACAATCAGAAAGATTTTTTCAAGATAACCGGCGCAAAAGAAATTAAAATGCGTCTTAGCGTCGCCATGATGTTAATTCCCAGAAAGTCCGTCACTGCGATTATCGGGCTGGAAAAAATTACTTCGGACACGAAAAATTTCAGGCGCGCAGAAAAATCTTGTGATGCTTGCGAAAAAATTGATTGTCCCTCACGGAAAAAGGGATAAGGGATAAGGGTTAAGATTTTCTTTTCTCTTAAAACTTGCCCCTTACCCCTAACAACTAAGATTGGAGTTGATAGTTTGCAAAATTTTGAGAAATGGCAGGGTTGCGGCAACGATTTCGTTATAATCGACGGGCGCAGTAATTTTAATATCGACGACGCGGAAAAAATTTCGCAAATCTGTGACAGGCACTTCGGTATTGGAGCGGACGGCGTGATTTACGTTTTGCCCTCGAAGGTCGCCGCAGTCCGCATGAGAATTTTTAACGCGGACGGTTCCGAAGCCGAAATGTGCGGCAACGGTCTGCGTTGCTTTACGAAATATCTCCTTGACGAACTCGGCAAAGAAAGTCTGTCCGTAGAAACAGGCGCGGGGATTTTGACCGTGCGCCTAAACGAAGACCTTGTTACCGTTGACATGGGCGCGCCGATTTTGGACGCGGAGAAAATTCCTGTCAAAGGCTACGGAAAAAATCACGTCGTCGCCGAAAAAATCGAAGTCGACGGGAAAATTTTCGAGATGACTTGCGTTTCTATGGGCAACCCCCACTGCGTCGTTTTTGTCGACGATTTAAAGAAGATTGACCTGGAAAAAATCGGTCCGCAGTTTGAAACTCATCAAAAATTCCCGCGCAAAACAAACACGGAGTTCGTGCAGGTCGTCGGCGAAAATGAATTGCAAATGCGCGTTTGGGAGCGCGGCAGCGGAATAACTTTGGCTTGCGGCACCGGAGCCTGTGCAACGGCTGTCGCCGCAAATTTAAACGGACTCGCCGGAAAAAATTCTATCGTCCATCTTGACGGCGGCGATTTACAAATCGAATGGCAAAATGATAATCACGTCTACATGACGGGCGCGGCGAAAAGAGTTTTCGTCGGACAATTCGATTTCTGATTGACAAAAATAACCTTCTCGGAGGCGAAATAAATGTCTAAGATGGTAAACGTAGGTTTCGGCAACGTGGTGGCAGTTCAAAGAATTGTGGCGATAGTTTCCCCCGAATCAGCACCGGTAAAAAGAATTTTGTCGAAGGCAAAAGAGGAAGGGAAATTAATCGACGTGACTCACGGGCGGCGAACACGCGCGGCGATTATCATGGATAGCGAACACGTGATTTTATCCTACTTGAGCGCGGTGACGATAGGGGAGCGCGCGTTCAGAGATGTCTTGCCCGCGCCGCAACAGCCGTCAACCGAAGAACCGGCAGTCGAAAAAAAAGAGGAACCCGAAATTTCGGAGGAGCAGGAGAAAAATTAATGGAAAGAGGATTGTTGATTGTTGTATCAGGCGCGAGCGGCACCGGCAAGGGCACTGTTTGCAGAAAAATTTTGAGCGACGCGCAGAATATGTATTATTCCATTTCGGCGACAACCAGACCCGCGCGCGTCGGCGAAACCGACGGTGTAGAATATTTTTTCGTGAGCGTCGAGGAATTTCAGCAGTGGTTAGCTGAAGGAAAATTTTTGGAGCACGCGGAAGTTTACGGGAATTTTTACGGGACGCCGCGCCATAAAATCGAAGAGCGTCTTAATCACGGCGAAGATGTCCTGCTGGAAATTGATACACAGGGCGCGTTGAGCGTTATGGAAAAATGTCCGGACGGCGTTTATATTTTTTTGTTGCCGCCGTCACTGGAGGAACTTCAGGCAAGAATAAAAAATCGCGGTACAGAATCGCCGGAAACTTTTGCAAGGCGTTTTCAGTCCGCGACAAACGAAATTGAAATTGGAAAAAAATATCAGTATGTCGTTGTGAATGATTCTGTTGACGCGGCGGCGGAAAAAATCCTGGCGATAATATCCGCCGAACGATGCAGAGTCAGCCGCAACAAACAGATTTTTGAAAAGTTGGTAAAGGAGCGTTAATTTTTGATGTCATCTTCAACACCGAGCATGGTTAATCCTTCGACGGACGCCATGCTCAAAAAAACTCACAGCCGTTATACTTTAGTCGTACTCGCTTCAAAGCGCGCCCGCGAACTTTTGACAGGCAAGCCTTGCCGCGTGGAAAATCCGTCGCACAAATTTGTTACAGACGCAATGGAGGAAATTTACGAGGGCAAGATAACCTATTCGATACATTCGTGACGAGCGGCGGAGGCAATGACCCGAAAAGGAGGTGTCGCAAAAATGAATGAATTGGAAAATAAAAATGTTCTGATTTGCGTGACGGGCGGCATTGCAACTTTTAAAATCGTGGAAGTTGCTAGCCGCTTGAAGAAACTCGGCGCGAATGTTCGGGTGGTAATGACGAAGGCGGCAACGGAATTTGTTTCGCCGCGAACTTTTCAGGAAATCACGAGGAACACCGTCGCCGTTGAGATGTTCAAGGACGCGGCAGATTTTAACGTGGCGCATATCACACTGGCAAATTTTGCGGACGTCGTGTTAATCGCGCCCGCCACTGCAAATTTTTTGGCTAAGGCGGCGCACGGAATTGCCGACGACCTTTTGACGACAACGATTTTGGCGACGGTAGCCCCGCTGATTGTTGCGCCGTCAATGAATACAAATATGTTTGAGAATCCCGCGACACAGGAGAACCTAAAAATTTTGGCGAATCGCGGCGTGAAAATTATCGAGCCGGCGACAGGCGAGCTTGCTTGCGGAATCAGCGGCAAGGGGCGGCTACCGGAGCCCGAAGATATTTGCGAGGAGATTGTAAAATTTTTCGCGGCGAAAAAAGATCTGCGCGGCAAAAAAATTCTCGTTACGGCGGGCGGCACGGTGGAGCCGATTGATCCGGTTCGTTATATCGGCAATCGTTCAAGCGGCAGAATGGGTTACGAAGTTGCGCGGGCGGCGCGGAATCACGGCGCGGAAGTCATTTTAATTTCCGGCAGGAGCGACCTGGAGCCGCCGGCTAACGTCAAGTTCGTCAGGGTGGAGACCGCCGAACAAATGCGCCTGTCGATTTTAGACGAGTATTCCGCAGTCGACGCGGTGGTAATGACGGCGGCTGTGTCGGATTATCGCGTTAAACATTTCTCCACGCAAAAAATTAAAAAGTCCGCACAAAGTATCATACTTGAGCTCGTAAAAAATCCGGACATCTTGAAAGAGCTGGGCAATCTCAAAAAAAGTCAAATCCTCGTCGGTTTCGCTGCGGAGACTGAAAATGTTATCAACTACGCGCGCGGAAAACTCGTCGAAAAAAATCTTGACTTCATCGTGGCGAACGACGTCAGCGCGGAGGGCGCGGGCTTTTCCGTCGACACGAATATCATTTCGATTATTTATCGCGACGGCAAAATGGAAAACTTCCCGAAAATGACAAAGGCGGAGCTTGCCGAAAAAATTATTCACCGCCTGACGAATTTTTTAGACGCAAGATTTTCCGGTCAATGAATTTTCAGCCGCGAAAGAATTGCGCCCAATAGTGTTTGTATTTCAAAGAGGGACGAAGCAAATAGCCGAGTCCCATTTCTTTAAATTTCGGGTTGAGAATATTTTCGCGGTGTCCCTTAGAATTCATCCAGGCAATGACGACTTCTTCAGGCGAGCGTTGTCCCGCCGCGATATTCTCCCCCAGAATCCTGCCCTTGTTTTTTATCACGGTGAAACAAGATTGTCCGTTCGGGCGGGTGTGTGCAAATCTTTTCGTTATTTCGTTCGCGCGAACCATAGTTGCCTGCGTCAAGTCCGTCGAAAGTGTAAGCGCGGGCAAATTTGCTTTGTGGCGTTCGTAGTTCACCAAAACCAAAACCCTTTGCGCGTATTGCGTGGCGGACACGTCGTTTTGCCGGTTGTTGACCTGCGCGACTGCCGCGCTTTCAGTCTGCGAAAATCCCGCCGAAATTAAAATCAAAAGTACCACGAGGTACGAAAATATCTTCTTCATAAAAAACCATCCTTCCTCTCACGAAGTCGTTTTCATTATAACGTTTTTTGTGACAAAGTAAAGTTAAGTTTTCGTTAAAAAATTTTTTGCTGTTTTGACTTTTTACCTATTGACTTTTTGTCAAACAGGGATTATTATAATGCACGTGCTTGAGAGACAAGCGCGAGGGTTAAAATCCATTTTGGGAGGCTGAAATCTATGATTAAACCACTTGGAGACAGAGTTGTAATTGAAGTCGCCGAAGTCGAGCTCAAAACGAAGAGCGGAATTATTATGCCGGAGACTTCTAAGGAAAAACCGCAGAAGGGTAAAGTTGTGGCAGTTGGCGCGGGCAAGGTTCTCGACAATGGTAGCCGCGCGGTTCCCGAAGTTAAAGTCGGCGACGAAATTATCTTCAACAAGTACGCGGGCAGCGAAGTCAAGGTGGATGAAAAAGACTATCTGATAATTCGTGAGAGCGATATTCTTGCTGTTCTTTAATTGATTTTTTCTTTGAAGAGTTTGAGATTTTCTTTCTTTTTTTAGAAAAAAGAAAGAAACAAAGAAAAAATCGCCCGCTTTCTTTTCTTCCGGAAAAGGCGCGGGCAGCCGCCCATCCGTGGGCGGCTCCAGGCTTTCTTAATTTTTAATTTGTAATTGGTTCGGAGGGATATATATGGCGAAAGAAATTTTGTTTAATGAAGAAGCGCGCCGCGCTCTTAGTCGCGGTGTCGACGCGCTGGCTAATGCTGTGAAAGTTACTCTTGGTCCTAAAGGTCGTAATGTCGTTCTTGAAAAGAAGTACGGCGCACCGTCAATCACCAATGACGGCGTGACCATTGCCCGCGATATTGAGCTTGAGGATCATTTTGAAAATATGGGCGCGCAGCTCGTAAAAGAAGTTGCGACGAAGACAAATGATGTTGCCGGCGACGGCACGACAACCGCTACTTTGTTGGCGCAGGCTATCGTCCGCGAAGGCATGCGCAACGTCGTGGCAGGCGCGAACCCGATGATTGTTAAAAAGGGTATCGAAGTTGCCGTCAAGAAACTCGTCGAAGAAATTAAAAACCTTGCTCAAAAAGTCGAGACTAAAGACGCTAAAGCACAGGTCGCGTCCATTTCTTCCAGCGATGAAGAAATCGGCAACCTTATCGCGGACGCTATGGAGAAGGTCGGCGATGACGGCGTTATTACCGTCGAAGAATCCAAGACGATGATGACTAACCTCAAAGTCGTGCAGGGTATGCAGTTCGATCGCGGATATATTTCGCCGTACATGGTCACCGACGCTGACAAAATGGAAGCTGTCCTCGACGACCCGTACATTCTTTTGACTGACAGAAAAGTTTCGTCAATCGCTGACATTATGCCGATTCTTGAACAGATTGTTAAGCAGGGCAGACCGCTTGCGATTATCGCGGAAGATGTTGACGGCGAGGCACTTGCTACAATCGTCGTTAATAAACTTCGCGGCACGTTCAAGGCAGTTGCGGTTAAGGCTCCAGGTTTTGGCGACAGAAGAAAAGCTATGCTCGAAGACATTGCCATTCTCACTGGCGGCAATGTTATCAGCGAAGAGCTCGGACGCAAACTTGAAAGTGTTACCTTTGAGGATCTCGGCACGGCGCGTCAAATCCGCTCGACGAAAGAAAATACAACTATCGTCGACGGCAACGGCAACAAGAAGGAAATTGAATATCGCGTCGCGCAGATTAAAAAGCAGATTGAAGAATCTACCAGCGACTTCGACAAAGAAAAACTTCGTGAGCGTGTTGCGAAACTCGCGGGCGGCGTTGCGGTTATCGAAATCGGCGCGGCTACCGAAGTTGAAATGAAGGAAAAGAAACTCCGCATTGAAGACGCCCTGAACGCAACCCGCGCGGCTGTCGAAGAGGGTATCGTTCCCGGCGGCGGCACGACGTTTATTGATATTCTGCCCGTCCTCGACGAAGTCAAACTCGAAGGCGATGCAAAAGTCGGCGTGGATATTGTCAAGCGCGCGATTGAGGAGCCCGTTCGTCAAATCGCTGAAAACGCAGGGCAAGAAGGCAGCGTCGTCGTTGAGGCAGTCAAGAAGGCTGAAAAGGGCGTCGGTTTCAACGCTCTGACAAACGAGTACGTCGATATGATTAAAGCCGGTATCGTGGATCCCGCGAAGGTCACGCGCTCCGCGTTGCAAAATGCGGCGTCGATTGCGGCGATGGTTCTTACTACTGAAACTCTCGTCGCCGACAAGCCCGAACCTCCCGCGCCTCCTGCAGGCGGAATGGGCGGCGGCATGCCCGGCATGATGTAATTTGAAAATTTTTTAAGCCGAAATAAAATTTGGGGTTGCGGCTCTAAAACCGTAACCCCCAAGATTTTAATCAAAGTCCTTTCCGGCAAAAGTCGGAAGGGCTTTATTTTTTTGTGGAGACGTAACCTTTTAAGTTAAGCTTGCCATAAAAATTTTTGTGTGGTAAACTTTCACCGTTAATTTTAAACGGAGGTAGTATCGTGGAAGATAAAGATTTAAAAGAAAATTTGGGCGACGCGGAAAAAAATGACGACGAACTTTTTACGACGCCTGACGAAGAAATAGAAATTAATGTCGACGCGGAAAGCGCACAGGTCAGCGCGGTGGACGGTGACTACGACGCAAATCAAATTCAAATTCTGGAAGGACTTGAGGCAGTTCGTCTTCGTCCCGGAATGTATATCGGCTCGACGTCGGAGCGCGGACTTCATCACCTTGTTTATGAAGTTGTCGATAATTCTATTGACGAAGCACTTGCCGGTTTTTGTTCCGAGATAAACGTCACGATTGAAAAGGACAATTCAATCACCGTCAGCGACAACGGGCGCGGTATCCCCGTCGATATGCACGAGAGCGGCAAGCCCGCCGTCGAAGTTGTTTTGACGGTGTTGCACGCCGGCGGAAAATTTGGCGGGGAAGGTTACAAAGTCAGCGGCGGACTTCACGGCGTGGGCGTGTCCGTCGTCAATGCGCTGTCAAAATCTATGGAGGTCGAAGTTAAACGCGACGGGAAAATTTATCAGATAGCTTTTTCGCGCGGCACAACCGTCAAGCCCCTGCACGTTATCGGCAAGGCGAACAATACCGGAACGCGCGTCCATTTTGTTCCCGACGAAGAAATTTTTACCGTCACTGAATTTAGTTATGATACCTTAAAATATCGTCTTCGTGAACTTGCTTTTCTTAACAGCGGCATCACAATCACCCTTGACGATAAGCGCGAAGAGGGCAGGGAAGATGTTTTTCATTTCGAGGGCGGTATTCGTTCCTTCGTAGAGCATCTCAACCGCAAAAAAGTTAAACTCAACCCCGACCCGATTTATTTTAACGGACGCCGCGAAGATGCCGTCGTTGAAGTTGCCCTTCAGTATAACGACAGCTACCAGGAAAATATTTTCAGCTACGTCAATAATATCAACACCGAAGAGGGCGGCACTCACCTTTCCGGCTTTAAGGTTGCATTGACGCGCGTGGCGAATGATTTTGCGCGGCGGCTGAACCTAATCAAAAATTCGGACAATGCTTTGAGCGGCGAAGACGTTCGCGAAGGACTGACTTGCGTTATCAGCGTTAAGTTGCACAATCCGCAATTCGAGGGGCAGACAAAAACTAAGCTCGGCAATTCTGAAATTCGCTCGTTGGTCAGCGCGGTCACTCTGGAAGGTCTCGGAGATTTTTTTGCAAATAATCCCGCTGTCACGAAACAAATTTTGGAAAAGGCGGTTATGGCGTCCCGCGCCCGCGAAGCCGCACGAAAAGCCCGCGAACTTACCCGCCGCAAAAACGCGCTGGAAGTTTCCAGCCTACCCGGCAAACTCGCCGATTGTTCCGTAAGAGATCCCGACAAGGCAGAAATTTATATCGTCGAAGGCGATTCTGCGGGCGGCAGTGCAAAACAGGGACGCGACAGGAAATTTCAGGCGATACTGCCTTTGCGCGGAAAAATTCTCAACGTCGAAAAAACTCGTCTCGATAAAATTCTTGCCAACGCTGAAATTCGTACCATGATTACCGCGTTTGGAACCGGTATTAGCGAAGACTTCAACCTTGCCAAACGCCGCTACAGCAAAATTATTATCATGACTGATGCCGACGTTGACGGCGCGCATATCCGGACTTTGTTGCTGACTTTTTTCTACCGCTACATGAAACCGCTGATTGAACACGGACATGTTTATATCGCGCAGCCGCCGCTTTATCAGATACGCAAGGGGAAAAATCATTGGTACATGTACAGCGACTCCGCCCTCACGAAAAAACTTGACGAGCTTGGGCGCGAAGGCGTAACCGTCCAACGCTACAAAGGTCTTGGCGAAATGAATCCCGAACAGCTCTGGGAAACGACTATGGATCCTTCCACGCGGACAATGTTGCGCGTAGAAATTGAGGACGCCGCCGAAGCCGACGAACTCTTCACGATTTTAATGGGCGATCAAGTTGCTCCGCGAAAACAGTTTATCGAAGAAAACGCTCATCTCGTCAAGAACCTGGACTTCTAAAAAATGTTGACGACAAACAAACAGGCACTTGCCGAAGGTTTTCGCGACGGCATTCCGATTGGTCTTGGGTACTTCGTAGTTTCGTTCACGCTGGGAATAACCGCGCGCGACGTCGGTTTGACGCCCTTTCAAGGATTTTTGGCAAGCCTCCTTAATAATGCGTCCGCCGGCGAATACGTCGGCTTTGCGCTGATTGCTCTACACGCGCCCTACCTTGAAATTGCGGTGATGACTTTGGTCGTCAACGCGCGGTACCTTTTAATGAGCACGGTCATTAGTCAAAAGTTTTCTCCGGATACGCCTTTTTATCACAGAATTTTTGTCGGCTTCGACGTGACGGACGAAATTTTTGGGATTACCGTCGCGCGCGCAGGCAAGCTGAATCCTTTTTATAATTATGGCGCGATGTTGACGGCGTTGCCCGGCTGGTCAATCGGCACGGCTCTTGGGATTATCGCCGGAAATATTTTGCCGCCGTCCGCTGTCAGCGCGCTGAGTGTCGCCCTGTACGGAATGTTTATCGCGATTATTATTCCGCCTTCCCGAAAAGATAAAGTCGTCGGCGCAACAGTCGCGATAAGTTTTGCGTTGAGTTTCCTCGCCGAAAATTTTTTGACGTCGATTTCTGCAGGCACTCGTACAATTTTATTGACGGTTTTAATCGCGGGCGCGGCGGCGATTTTCTATCCAATCTCGGAGAAAAAAGATAATGAATGAAATTTATATCTACATTGCGATAATGAGCGCGGTGACTTTGGCGATAAGAATTTTGCCGCTGACTTTAATCCGCACCGAAATAAAAAATGTCAAGCTGCGTTCGTTCCTATACTACGTTCCTTACGTGACGTTGGCAGTCATGACTTTTCCGGCGATACTCGACGCAACACAGTCACAAATTTCCAGCGGGCTTGCGCTGATAATCGGAATAGCGGCGGCGTGGTTCGGCGCAAGTCTTTTTCAAGTCTCGATAATCTGTTGTGCGGTGGTCTTCTTGGCAGAACTTTTCGTTATCTAAAAAATTTGGGGAGCAGTTCCTATGGACATAGAATATTTGCTTTGGCTGCAAGGGCTTCGCGAAACATACGGCGGCGAAACATTCGTCACGCTGATAACCGAAATTCCCAAAAGCCCTTTGAGCGCGTTAATACCCGGTATTTTATTTTGGTGTTTCGACAAAAAAGCCGGGCTGTTCATTTTGTTTGTCACAAGTTTTGGGCGGATGTTGAATCAGCTGATAAAAGATACCTTCTGCGTTTATCGTCCGTGGATTTTGGATTCGCAAGTACAACCGACGGCAGATACTTTGAAAAAGGCGAGCAGCTTTTCGATGCCGAGCGGACACACACAAATGGCAACGGCGATTTACGGCGGGCTTGCGTACTTCTACAGAAAAAAATATCCGCTGTTGATAATCCCCTGCGTGCTGATAATTTTAGTCACGGGAATTTCGCGAAACTTTTTGGGCGCGCACACCCCGCAAGACGTTTTGGTTGCGATTATCGAAACGGTAGTGGTGATGCTTTTAGCGGACAAGCTGTTCAGTTTGATTGAGCGTGACAGGATTTACGGCACGGCAACTTTTCTCGTCGGAATAATTTTTTGCGTGGCGGCTCTGGTGTACATTACGACGAAAAGTTATCCGATTGATTATGTCGACGGAAAAATTATCGTCGACCCCGTGAAGGCGGTGCAGGATTCGGTTGACGGCGTCGGCTGTGCTCTCGGATTTTTAATCGGCTGGATTTTGGAGCGGCGTTTCGTAAATTTCAGCACGAAAGTCGACAAGCAAACAAAAATTCGCCGCGTGATTATCAGCTGTCTTGTCGGGGCGGTCGTGCTCTCCGTGATTTACACTTTTAAATTTTTGGGGCTTATCTTAATTCACGAGTTCCTCAAGGGATTTTTGCCGCTGGTCACGATATTATTCCTCGCACCGCTGGCTTTCGACTATTGTGAGCGAAAAAATCTGCTGAAAAAATTTTCGTGGTTCAGATAAAAATTTTGGCGTCGGGATATGCTCGACGCTTTTTTGTTGCAGGAAAAATTTTTTACTTCGACGAATAACTTTTCAGCTATAAAAAATTATTTCGGGGGGCGCGATTATGAAGGGCGACATTAAAGCAAGAGCAGCTAAAAAAATTAAGATTAGGCAGGCAATTTTGAAGGCGGCGACGTACGAATTTAAAAATCACGGCTTTAGGAAAACTGCTGTGTCGAGAATAATGTCCAGGGCAAAACTCGGCGTCGGTACTTTTTATAATTACTTCGACTCTAAAGAAGAAGTGCTGATGAATATCGTCAAGGATCTTTTCGCGCAGGTTGAGGTTGCCAATCAAAACAGAGGGTCTGAAAAAGTTTCGTCGATTGAGCTTTTAAAATTCTGTTGCGAGGCTACCGCGAAGATAGTCGACGAAAATCGATTCGTCCTTCCGCTCTTGGCAAGCGCGGTAGAATATTCCGATAAGCCGGAGCAAATTCCGAAAAATTTATCGCCGGGTTTCCGCACAATTTTTGACGAGATAATTCAGCGCGGGCAGGAGAGCGGCGAAATTCGCAAAGATATTCCCTTCGATTTGATTTCGGAAATGTTGCACTCGATTTATCAGGCGGCGGCGTTCAGCAAGCTGGAAATTCCCTTTCAGGAAAATATAAAACTCAAAATAAAAATTCTTTTGGACGGCATAAAGGAGGGGCAAGGGACAAGGGATTAGGGTTTACATTTTCTGATTCCTGTTTCAAAAAATGATTAGTGTT
This sequence comes from uncultured Selenomonadaceae bacterium, assembly GCA_905234195.1. Lineage (GTDB taxonomy): Bacteria > Bacillota > Negativicutes > Selenomonadales > Selenomonadaceae > Quinella. The sequence goes on along the minus strand of CAJOFR010000012.1, from coordinate 108,134 downwards.
ACGAAATTATTGTTCGCGAGAAATTATTTCGGCGATTCACTGCGCTACACGAAGGGCGCGCACAAAATGACGAGCGGCGCGGCTGAAGGGATTGGTCCGGTTGTCGTTTGGAACTCGACGCGGACTTGCAACCTCAAGTGCCGTCATTGCTACATGGATTCGGACGCGCGCAGGTACAGCGACGAGCTGACGACGGAGGAGGCGAAAAATTTTATCGACGACCTTGCCGAATTCAAAGTGCCGGTGCTTTTGTTTTCGGGTGGAGAACCTTTAATGCGTCCGGATTTTTTTGAGCTTGCCGAGTACGCGGCGAAAAAAAATGTCCGCCCTACCCTTTCGACAAACGGAACTTTGATTACCCGTGCCGTTGCCGAACGAATTAAAAATATCGGCGTGGGCTACGTGGGGATTTCTCTTGACGGTCTTCGCGAAGTCAACGACAAATTTCGCGGCGTCGAAGGGGCTTTTCAGAAGGCGATGAGCGGCATTGAAAATTGTGTCGCCGTCGGGCAGCGCGTCGGTCTTCGTTTCACGATTAACCGCCACAATTTTGAGGAGCTTGACAAAATTTTTGACTTCATAGAGGCGGAAAAAATTAATCGCGTCTGTTTTTATCACCTGGTCTATTCCGGGCGCGGCAGTCAAATGATTGACGAGGACGTTACTCCCGAAGAATCGCGCGCGGCAATGGATAAAATTATTGAGCGCACGAAAGATTTTGAACGGCGCGGTCTCGAAAAAGAAATTTTGACTGTGGACAATCACTGCGACGGCGTTTACATGTACCTGAAGGCTTTGGCGGAGGGCGATAAAAAAATTGCCGCGCAGATAAAAAATTTTATCGCCATGAACGGCGGCAACCGTTCGGGCATTGCTTTTGGCGAAGTGGATCCCGCCGGCTACGTCCACCCCGACCAATTCACCCAACACCACACCTTCGGCAACGTCCGCGAAAAGAAGTTCGGAGATATTTGGACGGACACTTCAAACAAAATTCTTGCCGGCTTGAAAAATCGTAAGCCGCTCCTGAAGGGAAGATGTTCGCGCTGTAAATTTTTGGACAACTGCAACGGAAATTTTCGCACACGCGCGGAAGCGAAGACAGGAGATTTTTGGGCGTCTGACCCCGCGTGTTATCTTACCGACGAGGAAATTTTTAATGGGTAATTTAGTTTTGTACGTTCACGGCGCGGGCGGCACTGCGGCGGAGGCTGAACATTACGCGCCGTTTTTTGTCGGCAGTGACGTTATCGGATTCGACTACAAGTCAAAAAATCTTTGGGACGCCAAAAACGAATTCGCAAATTTTTTTAGTTCGCTCGACAAAAAATATAAATCCGTCACGATAATCGCAAACAGCATTGGAGCTTTTTTTGTTATGCACGCGCTTGCAAATGAACGGATTGAGCGGGCGATTTTTATTTCGCCGATTGTGAACATGGAAAAAATTATCACGGACATGATGAAATTTTCAAACGTGACTGAAGACGAGCTGCGCGACAAAAAAGAAATTGCGACGGAGCGCGGTGAAAATTTGTCGTGGAAATATCTTTGCTACGTCCGCGAAAATCCTATCGCGTGGAAAATTCCGACACATATTTTGTACGGCGCGAAAGATAATTTGACTTCAATGGAAACGATGACAAATTTTGCAAGGAAAATCGGCGCAACGCTGACCATCATGGAAAACGGGGAGCATTGGTTTCACACGACGGAACAGATGAAATTTTTGGACGGCTGGCTGAAAAAAATTGTTGAAAGGAAAATTTTATGATTGTCTCATGGAACACGACCAACGCCTGCAATATGTATTGCGCGCATTGTTACCGCGACGCCGGTTGCAAGGCGGACGAGGAACTTTCTACCGACGAGGCGAAGGAGCTTTTAAATCAGATTGCCCGCGCGGGTTTTAAGATAATGATTTTTTCCGGCGGTGAACCTCTGATGCGCCCGGATATTTTGGAGCTTGTCGAACACGCGGCGAATTTAAAATTAATTCCGGTTTTTGGCACGAACGGAACTTTGATAACTTTGGAGCTGGCAAAAAAATTAAAATCCGCCGGCGCGAAGGGCATGGGAATTTCTTTGGACTCCCTCGACGCGGAAAAGCACGACAAGTTTCGCGCGTTCAAAAATGCGTGGCAAGGGGCGGTAGACGGCATGAAAAATTGTCGCGCGGCAGGACTTCCCTTTCAAGTTCACACGACAGTTATGGATTGGAATCAGCACGAGCTTGAGGCGATAACAAATTTTGCGGTAGAGATTGGCGCGAAAGCTCATCACTTTTTCTTTTTGGTGCCGACGGGAAGAGCCGCGACGATTGAGGAAGAATCATTGCGAGCGGCGGAATACGAGGAAGTTTTGACGCGAATCATGAGGAAACAGCAAGAAGTTTCAATCGAACTCAAGCCGACCTGCGCGCCGCAATTTTTAAGGATAGTCGACCAACTGGGAATGACTTCGAGATTCAAACGCGGTTGTCTTGCGGGCTTGTCCTACTGCATAATCAGCCCGCGCGGAAAAGTTCAGCCGTGCGCATATCTCAATATGGAGCTCGGCGACGTCCGCGAAACTCCCTTTGACGAAATTTGGAGGAGCAGTCCTATTTTGAAAAAGTTGCGGACTCTCGAATATAGCGGAAATTGCGGCGGTTGTCGTTACAAAATGAAATGTGGGGGTTGTCGTGCGCGCGCGGCAATTTATCATGGCGGCGACTTCATGACCGGCGAACCCTGGTGCGATTTTAGTGAATAGGGATTAGTAAAAACGTCAAGGATGACGGCCATGCCCGCGTTGATTGCGTGATGCAATCTCAGCGGGCGATTTTTCTTTTGTTACTTTTCTTTTTCTAAAAAAGAAAAGTAAACCTCCCTTGTTAAGGGATAAGTGGAAAGTGGATAGGGATTCTTTTGCACCAAAAGAAAAGAAGAATAAAAATTTGAAATTAAAAAGAATCAACCTTCAGGGGAAATTTTCGTGCGGAGCGAGCGAGCACCGTCCTTGTTTTCGATAACAACGATGCCTTTAATCGGATTATGAGTTTCCATATCCATAGTGATAACGCCCGTGCCGACCTTCAAGTCTTTAATATTTTCAATGCTCGAACGGATTTTTTCGGAGTCATTGCCGCCGCGCTGAATTGCGTCAGCCAACATCTTGCCCGCGTCGTAGCCAAGAGCCGCAAAAACGTTCGGGTCTTCCTTGTATTCAGTCTTGTAGGCATTCAAGAAAGCCTGTACATCTTCGTCACCCTCAAAGTAGTGTGTGCAGAAGAAAGTATTATTGAGAGCGTCCTTGCCGGCAATATCGACAACCTTCGAGTCGTCCCAGCCGTCAGTGCCGAGAATCACCGACTCAATTCCGAGTTCGCGAGCCTGCTTGACAATTTTGCCGACCTCCTCATAATAAGCCGGAACAAAAATTACGTCGGCGTTTGCAGTTTTAATCTTCGTCAAAGCCGCTTTGAAGTCTTGATCCTTCGCGAGGAAAGCCTCTTCCATTACGACTTGACCGCCGTCAGCCTCAAACTTTTCCTTGAAAATTTTTCCGAGACTCTTAGAATAATCGGAGCTGGAATCAAGATAAAGCACGGCGGTTTTTGCGTTCAGATCCTTTGCGGCGAACTGCGCCATAACTTCGCTCTGCTGCGGGTCTATAAAGCAACTGCGGAAAATAAACGGCTTGAGCGTTCCATTTTCAACGGTGACATCGGGATTTGTGGCGGCGGGAGCAATGATCGGTACTTTGTTATCCGTCGCAACTTGGGATTCGGCGATAACGTTCGCGGTGACAGCCGGACCGACCATCGCAACAACTTTTTCGTCGGAAATTAATTTTGTCGCGGCGTTGACGGATTCTGCGGCTTCGGATTTACTGTCAGCCTCGACGATTTTAATTTTTTTGCCGTCGATACCGCCCGCGTCATTGACTTCCTTAATCGCGAGCTTGAAACCCTTCGCGGCGTTCGAGCCGTACTGCGCGTGGTTGCCCGTCAACTCAAAATTCGAGCCGACAACAATTTCGTCGCCGCCCGCCGCATTTCCGCCGCCGCCCGCGCTGTCTCCTCCGCCTCCGCAGCCGCTGAAGACCGAGCAAGCCAACAATCCGCCTATCGCAAGCGCGGCGAGCCTAAATTTTTTCTTACCAAACAACAATTCCAAACAACTCCTCTAAAAAAATAAAAAATTTTCGTCGAAGATTATAGGAAAAATTTTTCTTAATGTCAACTTTCAAACGCGATGACGTTTATCAGCTTTTGCTTGAAAATTTTCGCGCTCCACAATAAATCTTTCGTGAGTACCGCGCCCGATTTCGCCGACTTCGTCGAGAGCCGTCACGTTGAAAGTTAATTTTTTGCCGTCGATTTTAATCAGCTCAACTTCCGCGCAAAAATTCATTCCGACCGGCGTCGGCGCGGTGTGCTCAATGTTTACGGAAATTCCAACGGAAGTAAATTCTTCGGGCAAAACCGCCTCGACGAGTTCGGACGCCGCCGCTTCAATCAAAGCAATTAATTTCGGCGTAGCCAAAACTTTCACGCTGCCGGATCCGACAATATCCGCCGTGCTCGTTTCCGTGACGATAGAGGCGGCGGAATTTTTTAAACCGACTCGCAAATTTTCAAATGTCATTTTCAAGACTCCTTTCGCCTTAAAATTTATTATAGCAGAAAAAAATTTGCAAGTAAAATTTTCAACGTGCTATAATATTTTTCGGGGAGGTGAACCGGTTGAAAAAAATTCTCCTCGTTTACAATCCGGTTTCGGGTAGCGCGAACTTCAAGAGGAAACTCGACGAGATTGTTGAGGCGTTTCAGCGGCGGAATATTTTGCCCGCGATTTATCGGACGCGCGCGGAAAATTCGGCGGAAGAATTTTTTGAGTGCGTGAAAATTTTTGGCGCGGAAGGCGTGATTATTTCCGGCGGCGACGGAACTTTGCACCGCGTCATAAATTGGATTAAAAACTTTGAAATTAATTTGCCCGTCGGGATTATCGGCAGCGGAACTTCAAACGATTTCGCGACGCATTTGGAGATTTTCGACACGGAAAAATTTTTCGACGCCGTTGCCGAAAATAAAATTCGTCCTGTCGATTTGGGGCTCGTCGACGGCGAAGAATATTTTATTAACGTGGCAAGCGCGGGCGTCCTGACTTCGATTGCTCACGAGGTGGACGCGCGGCAGAAAAATGCTCTCGGCAAAATTGCGTACTACATTCGCGGGCTCGGCGAACTTCCGAAATTTAAAACCGTGCCGCTGAAAATCTGCGCGGACGGAAAAAATTTTGAACTCGATGCATTTTTATTTCTCGTGTTGAACAGTCCCGCAGTTGCCGGCATGAAAAAAATTTCGGACGTCGCGAAAATCGACGACGGCAAATTAGATTTTATCGCGCTGAAAAATTGTAGCCCGCGACAACTTTTGACCTTGACGAAGAAAATTTTTTCCGGCGAAAGTATTCAAGATGAACCGAACGTTTTTTACCTGCAGGCGAAAAATTTTGAGATAAGCTCCCCCGAAAATCTGACCAGCGACCTTGACGGCGAAATAGGCGGCTTGCTCCCGCTGAAGATTAAAACTATTCGACACGCCGTGAATTTTTATGTGACTTGAGGAGGTTTTTATGTTGAAGAGAAAATTTTTGGCGAAGGCTCTTGCGGCGTTCCTAAGCGTCGGAATTTTGACCGCCGTGCCGAATTTTTACGACGCCAAAATTTGTGAGGCGGAGGTTTTGATTCCGATGCAGACTTTTAATTTGAACTTCGATGCAAAACGCGGAGTCGAGAAAACTTTGACTTGCGAAGGGCGCGCGATAAAATTCATTGCCTACGAAAATATCGTCTACGTTCAGAATCCCGCCGACGTTGAATCACAAATGTTGAGCGTGTACATTCCGGCGGAATATCTGCGTGGCGGAATGATTAACGGCTACACCGCGAAGACCGCGCCAATTTTTATGCCTAACGGAGTGGGCGGGTACATGCCCGGAAAAATTCAAGCACCTTCCGAAAAAAGTTTCGGTCAAGATATTCCGAATGCGTCGCTCGTTGCACTTTCGCGCGGGCTGGTCGTGGTGAGTCCGGCGATTCGCGGGCGCACGACTGTAGCCGCAAGCGGCAGGTACGTCGGCAAGGCTCCCGCGTTTATTGTCGATTACAAGGCGGCGGTTCGTTATCTTCGCTTTAATCGTGACAGACTGCCGGCGGGCGATACCGAAAAAATTATTTCCAACGGAACTTCGGCGGGCGGCGCACTTTCGGCGGCTCTCGGCAGCATGGGCAACGCGCCCGAATTTAAACCTTACCTGGAGGACATAGGCGCGGCGGACGAACGCGACGATATTTTTGCGTCGAGCGACTACTGCCCGATTACCAACCTTGAGAACGCCGACAAAGCTTACGAGTGGATTTTTCACGGCGTCAACAAATATTATCAGGCGATGTGGCAAATTCAGGACAGGCAGGCGCGCGGTTTGGATAAGTCCGCGAAAAAATCTGACGTCAAAGTCGACGCGGACAGCGCGAATAATCCCACCGCCTCAAAACAAGCCGTCAAGATGACCGGCGCGGAAATTAAGATCTCCAAAAAATTGCGCGACGCCTTCCCCGATTACGTCAACAACTTAAATCTGCGCGACGAGTCCGGAAAAAAATTGACGCTCGATAAAAACGGCGACGGCTCCTTCAAGGATTATATCAAGAAAAAATATGCCGAGTCCGCGCAGGGCGAACTGGATGCCGGCGTTGATATTTCCGACGCGAATTGGGTGATTATCAAAAATAAACGCGTCGTCGATATTGATTTGAAAAAGTACGCCGTCACCGCCACGAGAATGAAAGCCGCGCCCGCCTTCGACAAAATGGATTTGAGTTCGGCGGAAAATGACGAGTTCGGCACTCCAGAAAACAAGCCGCGCCATTTTTCGGAGATAGTTCAGAAAAATTCCGGCGGCGTCATGGCTCCCGAAGAGGAAATTAAAATGATGAACCCGCTGAATTTTATCGGGCGACAGGATGTGAACGTCGCGCCGCATTTCAGAATTCGTCACGGCGCGATTGACAGGGACACTTCCCTTGCCATTCCCGCGATACTTGCCTTGAGACTTCAGAACAATGGTATTGACGTGGATTTCTTCAGCCCCTGGGGAAAAGGGCACGCCGGAGATTATGACCTGGACGAGCTTTTTGATTGGATTGACAAAATTTGCAAGTAAACGAAATTTTAAAATCGGCGGCGGAAAAATTAAACGCGGCGGGTATCGAAACTCCTCGCCTTGACGCAGAAATTTTGTTGGCTCACGTTTTGAACTGCCGAAGATTAAATCTCTACGTCGACGACAAAAAAATTTTGACCGGCGCGCAGATTTCCCGCTTTGAAAATTTGATTGAAGGGCGGCTGAAAAAAAATCCCGTCGCTTATCTCGTCGGCAACAAGGAATTTATGGGCTTGAGTTTCGCCGTGACGCCCGCCGTGCTGATTCCGCGCCCCGATACAGAAATTTTGACGCAGGTTGCTATCGAAAAACTTTTGCCGCTCGGTGAAGTTCGTTTCGCGGATTTGGGCACGGGCAGCGGCGCGATTTGCGTTTCGATTCTGAAATTTGTTAAGGGCGCAACGGCGGCGGCTGTCGATATTTCTGCGGAGGCGATTGACTGCGCGAAGTTTAACGCTCAAAAATTCGGCGTCGACGACAGAATAAATTTTTACTGCGGCGATTTGTTCGCGCCTCTTGCCGGACAAAAATTTCACGCCGTAATTTCAAACCCGCCTTACATTCCCACGAACGACCTCGAAAATCTTCAGGCCGAAGTGAAAACGGAGCCGCGCAGTGCTCTTGACGGCGGAGCGGACGGATTGAATTTTTATCGGCGGATTATCGGGGGCGCGCCAAAATTTTTGACGGGCGGCGGATTTTTGGCGGTCGAAGTCGGAATTAATCAGGCGGCAGCTGTCAAAAAGATTTTTGCTGAAAATAATTTTGTCGGGGTTGAAATTTTCAAGGACTTGTCTGGAATTAATAGAGTTGTTCTGGGGATTAGAGATTAGGGATTAGAAGTATGACGGAGATTTTAAAAGCAACTGAAAAAAATTTGATTCGTGCGGCAAATTTGATTCGCGGCGGGGAAATTGTCGCCTTCCCCACTGAAACTGTGTACGGTCTCGGCGCGGACGGACTGAACGCCGCCGCCTGCGAAAAAATTTATTCGGCGAAGGGCAGACCGCCAAATAAGCCGTTGAGTTTGCACGTGGCAAGCCTGGAGATGATCGAGCGCGTGGCAAAAATTTCTGCGGCGGCTGAAAAAATTTTCGCGGCGTTTTGTCCGGGACCTTTGACGGTGATTTTGCCGAAAAGGGAAATTGTTCCGGACTTCGTGACCGGCGGACGGCAAAGCGTGGGGATTCGTTTCCCCGCCAACGAAATTGCACTGCGGCTGATAAAAATCGCGGGCTGTCCTATCGCCGCGCCCAGTGCCAATCTTTCCGGAAAAAATCCACCGAAAACCGCGCAAGAAGTTCTGGAAAATTTAAACGGGCGCGTGGAAATTATTTTGGACGGCGGCGAATGTAAGTTCGGAATTTCTTCGACCATTGTCGATATGACTGCGACGACGCCGAAAATTTTAAGGCGCGGCGCAATTTCTGAAGAGATGCTCAAAAATATTTTGGGAGATATTGAAATTTGAATGGGAGGTTTTTTTATGAAGAAGGGCGCAATTTTTGATATGGACGGGCTACTTTTCGACACCGAAAAAGTTTATAAGCGGGCGTGGGTGGAGAGCGCGGAGTTTTTCGGCAAGCCCAACGGCGTCGAACTTTCGGAAAAGGTCAGCGGTTCCAGCGACAAATATTGCAGATTGACGATTAAGGAGTTTTACCCCGATGTCGACGTCGAAGAATTTTTCGGGCACGTGGTGGAAATCGCGCGGAGTACTTTTGAAAAGGGCGTCGATTTAATGGAGGGCGTCGAAGAAATTTTGAAACTCTTCAAAGAAAATGACGTCAAGACCGCCGTTGCGAGTTCGTCACCTGTTTGGCTTATCGAACAAAATTTAAACAGCGTGCACATGAAAAATTATTTCGATGTGATTATCGGCGGCGATAACAAGAAAATCAAAAGAGGCAAGCCCGCGCCCGATATTTTTTTGGTGGCGGCGCAGGCAATAAATTTGCCGCCGGAAGATTGTTACGTCTTCGAGGATTCTTATAACGGGATTCGCGGCGCGACGGCGGCGGGCTGTGCTCCTGTCATGATACCCGACACTGCCCCCGCTACCGACGAAATGAAAAAAATTTGCACGGGAATTTATCCCAGCTTGAGCGCGGCGGCGGCGGCTATTCGCGCAGGAAATTTATAAATCATTGAAGAAATTTTTTGACGCCTGTCTTTATCTTTCGAGCTAAAAATTTATCGGACAAATGAAGGAACTTTCGCAATTCAATCGAATAGTATAATGAATAGTTGTCCGAATATCGGTTGCGAATTTTGGATTTAAATCGCTTAATTTCAGATAAATAGGAAAGCAGAGGATTTGACGGAATGCGTAAAAGGAGTGACGGCGGATGATTCGTGTATTGATTGCTGACGATTCGGCGTTTATGCGAAAAGTTCTCTCTGATTTGTTCAATCAACAGAGCGATTTTCAAGTTATAGGCACAGCAATCAACGGGCTTGATACTGTCGAAAAAGTAAAAAAGTTGAAACCTGATTTGTTGACGCTTGATGTGCAGATGCCGGTTATGAACGGGCTGGACGCGCTGGCTATCATTATGGAGGAAAACCCGCTACCGGTCGTCATGGTAAGCAGCATGACGCAGCGGGGAACGGACGCAACAATCAGAGCACTTGCACTGGGCGCGGTGGACTTTATCAGCAAGGCAGGCGGTCCTATCTCGAAAATCGACACAATCGAAAAGGAACTTTTGTCAAAGTGCAGGGAGGCGGCGAAAGCTCACGTCGCCAAAGTCAGAGTGCCTGAATCAGAATCAAGACCGTTGATTTATACTCCCGCCGTGCAAAAACCAAAAGAGCCCCCAACATTGAAACGCGTCGAAGTAAGGCGCAAAACAGGTTTGGTGCTCGGACAAAAGCCTACAATTAATCGCGTGCCCACTTTTACACCGCCGCCAAGCCCGCCGCCGCGTATAACGGCGTCAACTTCGATAGCCGGCGGGAGCGGAAAAAAACTTGTGGCTATCGGAACTTCTACCGGCGGTCCTCAAGCACTTCAAAGCGTCATAACTCGTCTGCCCGGCAATTTGCCCTGCGGCGTCGTTATCGTTCAACACATGCCCGCAGGTTTTACAAGATCCCTTGCCGACAGATTGAACTCGATTAGCGAAATTGCCGTCAAGGAGGCCGAGCACGACGAAATTATTAAAGCCGGACAAGTCTACATTGCGCCGGGAAATTTTCATATGCGTATCGCCCCTATCGCCGGCGGCGGCAAGAAAATCGTTTTGTCGCAAGAACCGCCCGTAGGGAACCACCGCCCTGCCGTTAATGTCATGTTCGATTCCGTCGCTCAATTCGGTCACGATTTAATTTCGGTTATCATGACGGGTATGGGCTCCGACGGTTGCGAGGGCATGAAAAAAATTAAGGCGAACGGCGGCTATTCCATTGCGCAAGATGAACCGAGCTGCGTCGTTTACGGTATGCCCAAAGCGGTTGTTGACGCGGGGCTTGCCGATGAAGTTGTACCTCTTACCAAAATTGCTGAAGCTATCGTCCGCAGAGTCTAGTTAGCGGTCAGAGATTAGCGGCTGGAAAAAACTAATCCCTAACCCCTAACCCCTAATCCCTAAAAACTAGCCCTTGATTGGATAATCAAATAAGAAGGAGGAAGACGCATTTTAAGTTGCGTCGCTTTGAATGAATGGAAACTAATCAATATATGGAGATGTTTCTCGACGAATCCCACGAGCATTTGCAGTCCCTCAACGACGGCTTGCTAGGGCTTGAAGATAACGCCGAAGACTTATCCATCCTTAACGAAATTTTCCGCAACGCGCACACCCTTAAGGGTATGTCCGCGACTATGGGTTATAACAAAATAGCAGAATTAACCCACGAAATGGAAGATGTTCTCGACGCCCTCCGCAAGGAACAAATTAAAATTCGCGAAGATATTATCGATACCCTTTTTAAATGCGTCGATTCCCTCGAACAGATGATTGATAACGTAGCTAACGGCGACCCCGAAGACTTAATCGATGTTTCCGACCTCGTCTCGAAACTCTCCGCTATTCTTAGCGGCAAAACTGTAGCTCCCGACGCAGCCGCCCCCGCAGCAGCCGCTGCCGCTCCTGCTGCCGCCGCTCCCGCTGCTCCTGCCGCCGGCGCACTCGACCTGACTGATACTGAAAGATCTGTCATTAAAGAGGCTCAATCTACCGGCATGCGCGGCGTGCACCTCACCGTTACTCTCGCGGAATCTTGCTTGCTTAAATCCGCTCGTTCTTATATGGTTATGAATGCTCTTGACGAAATCGGCGAAGTCATAAAATCTATTCCCGCCGCCGAAGAATTGGAGCAGGAAAAGTTTGATCGCTCCTTTGAAGTTATCCTCATTACCCCTGCGGAAGAAGCCGCCGTTCAAGAAGCTGTCATGAATATTTCTGAAGTCGAAAAGGCGGAAACAGATATTATTGACCCCGACGCTAAACCCGCTCCCGCACCTGCACCCGCACCCGCGCCCGCACAACCTGCGGCGGCTCCTGCGGCAAATGCACCTGCACAACCTGCGACAACTTCAGCGGCGGCAAATGCCCCTGCAGACCATAAACCGGCGGCGGCGGCAAAACCTGCGGCAACAGCGGCGTCCGGCGGCGCGGCAGGCGGCAAAAAAAGTCATGCAAGTCAGTCCGTCCGCGTCGATATTGATAAACTCGATACTCTTATGAATTTGATGGGCGAGTTGGTCGTCAATAAAGTTCGCCTCGAACAAATTGGGCAGACACACAGACTTTCGGAACTTACCGAGACGCTTGAACAAATGGATCGCGTCACGACGGATTTGCAGAATATAGTCATGAAAGTCCGCATGGTTCCCGTCAGCCAAGTCTTTAACCGTTTTCCGCGTATGGTTCGCGACGTCACAAAGGAACTCAACAAGGAAATTAATTTGACTATCGAAGGTGAAGATACCGAACTCGACCGCACAGTTATCGACGAAATCGGCGACCCGATTATGCACTTGTTGCGTAACTCTTTGGATCACGGCGTAGAAATGCCCGATGACCGCGTTGCGAAGGGCAAACCCCGCGTCGGCGAAGTCGGTCTTATCGCCCGCCACGAAGGCAACAACGTCGTTATCATGGTCACCGACGACGGCAAGGGAATTGACGCGGACGTTATCCGCAAGAAAGCTGTCGAAAAAGGTCTCTTCAGTCAAGAAGAAGTCGACAAGATGGACGACGCGGACGCCGTCAGAATTATTTTCTTGCCGGGCTTTTCCACCGCCGAAAAAATCAGCGATATTTCCGGGCGCGGCGTCGGCATGGACGTTGTCCGCAGTAAGATTGAATCGTTGTCCGGTCATGTCGACGTTGAAACGCACGTCAACGAAGGCTCCGTTTTCAAGATTAAATTGCCGCTGACTTTGGCTATTATCCAGGCGATGCTCGTTAAGGTGCAGGAGGAAGTTTACGCTATTCCTCTCGGCTCCATTGACAGCACGATTAATATTCAGCCCGAAGAGATTAAAACTATTCAGAATCGAGAAGTTATTGTCCTGCGCGGCGAAATTATTCCGATAATCCGAATGGAACAGACGCTTTTCGTGCCGCACGTCAAGGACTCCGACGAAACTTTTGTCGTGGTCGTGCACGCGGGCGAAGCGAAGGCGGGTTTGGTTGTCGATAAATTAATCGGACAACAGGAAATTGTTATAAAGACGCTGGGCAATTTGTTTATGGGTCTGAAGATGTTCTCGGGCGCGACGGTGCTTGGCGACGGGCGTGTAGCGTTGATTCTGGACGTTGCCACTATGTTGCAGTGACAAGGGCAAAGGGGAAAGGGATTAGGGGAAAGAAAATCTTAACCCTTACCACTTGACACTTGTCACTAGAAAAGGAGTGAACTATATGGCGAAAGACAACGTAACCAATGATTTGGGCGATGACGAAAGCATTGATTCCGGTATGCAAATTGTTGCCTTTAAACTTCGTGACGAAGAATACGGCGTTAATATATTCCAGGTGCAGGAAATTCGTAACCTTGTTGAAATAACGCGCGTGCCTTTTTCGGCGAGCTACATTAAAGGAGTTATAAACCTGCGCGGCAGTGTCTTGCCGGTTATCGATTTGAAAAAGAGATTGGGGCTGGAGCCGACACCGTACACCGAAAGGACGAGAATTGTTACGGTGACTGTTGGTGATTTGCCCGTCGGGATGCTGGTCGATTCTGTCACGGAAGTTTTGATGATTCGCTCAAAGCTCGTCGATACAAAGAAAGCTATAAACGAAAAAGATATCAGTAAATTTTTGAGTGGTATAGGAAATATTGACGGGCGATTGGTAATAATGCTGAACTTGGAAGAAATCGTGGGAATTAGGGATTAAGTGGAAAGGGTTAAGTGGAAAGGGTTAAGCAGAAAGTGTTACGCGGAAAGGAAGTCTTGCCCCTTGTCCCTAAACCCTAATCCCTAGCCACTAGCTTTGGAGGTCTTTTATATGACGGATGAATTTAACTTGACGCCAATACAACTTGACGCCCTGCGCGAAATAGGGAATGTGGGCGCGGGGAACAGTGCAACAGCACTTTCGCAGATAATCAACAAGAGAATCGATATGAATGTGCCGAAAGTTGCGCTCGTGCCGATTGAGTCAGTGCCGGATTTGGTGGGCGGTGCCGATACAATAGTTGTCGGCGTATTCTTGAGAGTCTACGGCAAGGCTCCCGGAAATATCCTCTTCCTTCTGCCGCAAAAAAGCGCGTTCTATTTGGTAGATACCTTGATGGGAAGGGAACACGGTACAACAAAATCGCTGGACTTCATGGACGAATCAGCGTTAATGGAAATAGGCAACATACTTTCGGGGGCGTACCTCAACGCATTTTTCAACTTTACGCATATATCGATGTTGCCTTCGATACCCGCGCTGGCAATGGATATGGCGGGCGCAATCCTCAACATAATTTTGGTGCAGTTGGGGCAAATGGGAGACCAGGCAATGGTTATCGAAACGGAATTTTTAGCGGAAGATGATGGGATTAACGGACACTTTTTCCTCGTGCCGGATCCCGGTTCACTTGGAACGTTGATCAAGGCAGTAGGAGTTGAATGATTATGGCAGACCTTATAAAAGTCGGCATGGCTGACTACAAGGTCGGGCGCAGTCCGTCCACTCTTATCAGCTATGGCTTGGGTTCGTGCATTGGCGTTTCTCTGTACGACCCGCAAAGTAAAATCGGCGGCTTGTTGCACATAATGTTGCCGGACAGTACGCAGGCGCGGGCAAGTGATAACCCCGCCAAATTTGCAGATACCGGCGTACCGCTCATGTTGAACGACGTCTTGGCTTTGGGCGCGTCGAAAAGCCGACTCGTCGCAAAAATCGCCGGCGGCGCGCAAATGTTCGCCTTCGCGAACGCAACCGACATTATGCGCGTGGGCAACCGCAACGCCGAAGCTGTTAAGCAGATTTTGCGCCGTCACGGGATTAGAGTTATCGCCGAAGATACCGGCGGGAATTACGGGCGCACAGTCCAAATTGACCTTCAAACCGGAATTTATAAAGTTAAGACTATCGATAGAGGCGAAAAAGAAATTTAAGCCGGTGATTTTATGTCGACAATTTTAATGGCTTTATCGTTGGGAACAATCTCAATGATAATCGTCTTTATCTCCGGATTAATGAGCGGCGTCGTGAGATTGGGGACGCTGACGCTCCGAAGTCTTATTGCTTTTTGCCTGACAAGCGCGGCAAGTTATTTCCTCATGATGCTTTTCGATTTGATGATGGAAAATAACAAGAAAGAGCAGAAAAAAGTTGAGGAGGAGCTCGCCGAAGATGAAGAGGGTTTTGAAGAGGAAGTTTTCACGGCGGAAGATCAGCCCCCGCCTCAACAACAGCAGCCCGGGTTTCAGCCGCTGAACGCGAATGATTTGCCGAACGCCGGACGCTAGAGATTAGTGGCTAGAGAAAAGCTTGTCACTTGCCGCTTGACACTTATTCCTTGACACTTGCCACTAAAAACTAAAATGCAAGGAGCGAGGTGAGCAACTATGGAAAGTAACTTAATGGATTTATGGAGACAATATAAAGCGTCGAAGTCGGTGGAGCTACGCAACCAGCTTGCCGAACATTATTTGCCGCTGGTAAAAATTGTCGGCGGGCGGTTGGCTGTCAGCTTACCGCCCCATTTGGATAGAGACGACCTTCTCAGTAGCGGATTCTTCGGGCTGCTGGACGCGATAGACCGTTTCGACATCTCGCGGAACATAAAATTTGAAACTTATGCCGGCGTTCGGATACGCGGCGCAATGATTGATTATCTGCGCGCGAAAGATTGGGTGCCGGTGACTATGCGCCAAAAGATTCGCCGCTACGAACAGGCAGTCTACAAATTGGAAACTGAACTCGGCAGGAGCGCAACCGACAAGGAAATCGCTGACGCTTTGGATATTTCTTTGGACGAGTTGCAAATTTTAGTCGGGCAATGTAATTCGGCGACGGTTATCCCTCTTGAAGAATACCTGCAAAGCGAAACTCCCGAAGCCGTAGACGCGAACCCCGCAGATACAACAGAATTTTTGGAGCTTAAAGAGACCCTTGCAAAAGCTATCGACCGCCTGCCCGAAAAAGAACGCACGGTTGTTTCGCTGTACTATTACGAAGAACTTACCTTAAAGGAAATCAGTTTGATTTTGCATTTGAGTGAGGCAAGAATTTCACAGCTGCATACAAAGGCGGTTTTCAGAATGCGTAGTTATTTGGCGCGAGCAAATTTTCCACATGGATAAATTCTTTTTGATTCTTTAGCCGTAGTTTTTTAGGAAATCGCCGCGTCAATTTTTATTATTTATTTTTTTTAAGGGGGGTGCAAAGATGGAAGATGAAAAAAATTTTCCGACTATAGGCAATCCCGAATCCGGGTATAAGTACGAGTTTAGAAAGGACGGCGTTTATCTTACTGTTTATCCCGTCGGGGACGAAGGACTTTTGTTTGAATTGTCCGATATGCGGCAGATTTTGAAGGACTATGGGGTTGTTCATTACGACGTCGCGCTACTTTCAAGGACAGTTCGTGAGGCGTCGGGTAAGCCGCAAAAAATCGCGGACCCTATCGAAATTACTCAAGATAAGATTGAAAAAATTTCGACGGGCGAATCTGACGCTGTCGACACGAACGAAGACGAAGAGTACGCAAGAATTATTGTCGACGTAAGCCGCGACAAAATGAAAGCTACCGTTCGTTACGATACGAAAAATGGTTCGCGTCTGCCGACGGTGGATATGGTTATGGACGCGCTTGCCGAGCAGAAAATTAATTACGGGATTGACGAAGAGGCGATAGCGCAGGGTGTGGACAGACTTTCGCCTTTTATCGCGGCGCAGGGTGATCCGCCTGTCGCCGGAGAAAATGCTTACATTGACAGGAAATTTGATCTCGGCGTGAAAGGTCGTCCGGTGCTGGACGAATATGACCGCGTCGACTACAAAAATTTGAACTTATTCGTTTTGGTTAAAGCCAATGACACTTTGGCTATCAGGATTCCTCAAACAAAAGGCACGCCCGGCAAAAATATTTTCGGGGAGGTTGTTCCCGCGCAGAACGGACGCCCAATCCCCATGCCTAACGGAAAAAATACTA
The DNA here is from genome assembly GCA_905234195.1 of uncultured Selenomonadaceae bacterium. GTDB lineage: Bacteria > Bacillota > Negativicutes > Selenomonadales > Selenomonadaceae > Quinella. The sequence goes on along the minus strand of CAJOFR010000012.1, from coordinate 91,314 downwards.
CCGTCGTCGGTGAAAACCAACTTATCGCCGCGATTAACGGGCAGATTGTCGATACCGGCTCGAAAATCAGCGTGGATCCCCAGCTGACGATTAAAGGTTCGGTCGGTGTTGCGACGGGCGATATTGAATTTGACGGAGCGGTTTTTGTCAATGGCGACGTCAAGCAAGGATTTTCCGTCAAGGCGACGGGAGATATTGAGATAAAAGGCAGCGTCAACGGCGCGGAAGTCGTCGGCAGGAACGTCGTCATAAGCGGCGGGATAACCGGTGCCAATCGCGGGAAGATTCAATCAACCTTCGACGTTCGTGCCGCATTTGCCGAGAGCGCGATCATAGAGGCGGGGCGCGATATTTATATTGCCGACGTCGTTTTGCACTCGACAATGCGCGCGGGCAAAAAAATTACCGTCGAAGGCAAGCACGGACAAATTACCGGAGGCTTGACTGTCGCCGGCGAGGACGTCACCGCAAAAGTGATAGGCAATTCCGCTTACGTCATTACCCGCGTTTCCGTCGGCGTCGACCCGAATTTGCAGCGGGAGTATCACGAAGTCTGCAAGAGCTACAAGGAAGGCAAGAAACGCCTTTTGCAGATAACACAGACGCTGAATACTTTGTCGAAAATAGATTTGAGCACGCTGCCGCAAGAGAGAATGGATAAGATTAACGCGCTGACTCGTTCCCAATTTCCTATCGCCGGACAACTGAAGAGAGACGAGAAGAGGATTTTGGAGCTTGAGGCAAAACTTTCGGAGATGAAGAACGGAAAAATTCGCGTCGACGACGTGATGTATCCGGGCGCGCGCCTTTCGATAAATTCCGTCGTGAAAAATGTGCAGGAAGAGTATCACCATTGCACGTTGTCTTTGCAAGAAGGCGAAGTCACGCTCGGCACCTACTAAACTTGAATTATTTTGGAGGAGGCGTTTATTATGGAAATTGCGCCGGTTGGAGTTCAAATGACTTACGCGAACGCGACAAATGCAAGTCAAGTTCAACACAATTTGAATCACGCGATAAATTTGCAACAGGATCTTGAGGCGGCTCGTCAAGAAAAAGACGCCGACCTTAAACAATCGCAGGTTCGCAACAAGGACGACGCCGAAGGCGGCACTATTAAAGATGACCCCGAACGTCAAGGGCGCGGCGGTGGCTATTATTATCGGAGCAGCAAAAAATCTCAAAAGAAACAGGAAGAAAAGGAGCAACTGGCGATTGACCCACGACGCGGACGTTTTTTGGATATTTCTCTTTGACGAAAGGTCGAGCACATTCAAATTTTGCCGACCCCTACAAATTTTGAATCAAAAGGTGTAAATCATGATTACCGAATTGATGATAATATTAATCTTGGTCGGCGCGGTTATAGTTTTTTTTGTATGGATGAGCGCGCGAAGACGGAGACTTTCCGATCAAGAGCGCAGGGAGGCCGAAAAATCTACAGACCAATTTAAAATCGAGCTTGAAAAGACGGCGAACGAAATTATCGGGCGCATGGAAAATCAGGCAACGCATTTGGAAAATCTCCTTGACGATTCGGAGCGAAACAGGACACAGCTTGAAGGGCGCGTCGCTGAACTTAGAAAACTTTTGAAACGCGGGGAAGGGCAGTCTTCGGAAATAAAAGACTTGCTGGCGAGATTGGACGACGCGGTTGACGACGTCGACGCAATGCAGCGGCAAATGGATTCAATCGAAAGAAAAATCAACGCGGCAATGAATATGCGCCTTCCACTCCAACAGCCGATAATAGGCACGTTGCCGCAAATGATGACGCCGCAACAATTAATGAATCCGATGATGCAAAATCAGACGCTGGCGCAGGCGGCGAACCCGGCGGCATTAAATCCGGCGGCGGGTATGAATCCGCAGGCAGTGCCGCAAATGAACGCGCCGAGACCTGCGGAAAGAGTGGCGGCGACTCCCGTGAGGAATCCCCTTGCACAGCCGCCGATTATGGGGCAAACTCCACCCGTTGCGACAGTCCCGCCGCGCGCACCCGCACCGCCCCCGCAACCCGCGCCCGCCGAAGATTTTGCGAGCGTCCTCGAAAAAACGGCGGAGGAAGAGGAAATTATTCAACGCCGACCTGTGGCGGCTCCTCCCGTGCAGGATTTGAGACAGCCCGCGAGAAGTTCGGTGATAGTTTCGCGCGGCAATTCAAGTATTCGCGCAGTGGACGCCGACCCCGTGAAAATTGAGGCAGTCCGAAAAGCTCTGAAGACCGCCTCCGCAAAAATATCCGGGCAGGGCGCGCCTCAACCGACGACCGTCGACAGAACCACTCAAGAACGCGCGGGCAGACCTTCAGTCACTCCACGCGAGGCAATGGAAAATAAATCGTCGACGGTTTCCGCCCGCTCGTCTTCGGATATTCGCAGGGCGGCAGTCGCGGCAATAAAGAATGCGTCCGAAACCGAAGGCGAGATTTCTACACCGCCCGCCCCAAAAATTCAGCCGGAAAGAGTTTCAGCGGGCAGGACAGCTCCCGCCGCCGACAGAAATTTGAAACAGCGCGAGCCTTTCAAAACTGATACGACGGTCGGTTCAGTCACGATAAGGGATATGCTTTTGTCAGGCATGTCCGTCGAAGAAGTCGCGCGCGAAACAGGATTAGGGCGCGGCGCAATCGAACTGGTTCAACAAATGATGCGCCACCAACTCGAACGGCGTTAAAGAATTTGCCCGTCGACGCGGCGGGCTTTTTTGGTGATAATATGGACGAAAAAATTTCTCAAGCCGCAAAAATTATTCGCGGCGCAAAAAATATTTTAATCGGCGCGGGCGCAGGGCTTTCCACTGCCGCCGGATATACTTATTCCGGAGAGCGTTTCCAAAAATATTTCGCGGACTTTGAAAAAAAATACGGCTTTCACGATATGTACAGCGGCGGATTTTATCCCTACCCGACTGCCGGAGAATTTTGGGCTTTTTGGTGCAGAAATATTTTTTACAATCGCTACGACCAGCCGCCCAGCGAAGTTCACCGAAAACTTTTGGAGATTGTCCGCGAAAAAAATTATTTTGTCTTGACGACGAATGTTGACCATCTTTTTCAGAACAACGGTTTCGACAAGGCAAGACTTTTTTACACGCAGGGGGATTACGGTTTGTTTCAATGCCCCACGCCCTGCCACGAGAAGACTTACGATAACGAGGAGATTGTTCGCGAAATGATCGCCGCGCAAAAAAATATGAGCGTCCCCGAAAAATATTTTCCCCGCTGCCCGAAATGCGGCGAAGTCATGACGACGAATTTGCGAATCGACGACAGGTTTGTTGAGGATTTTGGCTGGAAGTTGGCGTCGAATCACTACAGGAAATTTCTGCAGAAAAATCTGCGCGCGGAAATTGTGTACCTTGAACTTGGCGTCGGCAGCAACACGCCCGGCATTATCAAGTATCCTTTTTGGGAGTTCACCGCCGAAAATCCGAAGGCGCGATACATTTGCATTAACAAGGGCGAAATTTTTGCGCCGAAAGAAATTGCCGCGCAGAGTATTTTGATTGACGCCGATATTAAAGAAGTGCTTATGCAAATTTGAGGTGATGGCTTTGGACAGACTGGAAAAAATAAAAAAACTCAACGCGCATTTGTCGGCGGAGATGCCCGAAGTAAAAATTCCCGACCTGCCGAACGATTTAATTTCACAGCGAAAACTTTTGCGCGCCTTGATGAATATCCGCCCGCCGATGCCTCTCGACGAAAAATTTTTGAAACTTCAGGACGAAATTTTATCTGCCGAAGTCGAAGAGCGCGGAATTATCACACTTGCCGATATTCCGAACGTCGAGAAAAATATTAAGCTGTGGCAGGGAGATATTACACGCCTTGCAGTCGACGCGATTGTTAATGCCGCAAATTCCGCGCTACTTGGTTGTTTCGTGCCGCTGCATAATTGCATAGATAACGCTATTCATTCGGCGGCGGGTCTTCAGCTGCGCGACGCCTGTCAAAAAATTATGCGGGGGAGTGACGAGCCGACGGGGCGCGCGAAAATTACGCCGGCCTTTAATTTGCCGAGCAAGTTTGTCATTCACACGGTGGGACCGATTATTCCGCCGCATCGTCAGCAAAATTCTCAAGAGGAAAGTCAACTTGCCGCCTGCTACGAAAATTGCCTTGCCCTTGCCGCGAAAAATAATCTGAAGAGCGTCGCCTTCTGTTGCATTTCGACGGGGGAGTTTCATTTTCCGAATCAACGCGCCGCCGAAATTGCAGTCGATACCGTCAGAAAATTTTTGTCGAAAAATAATTCGGTCGTCGTGTTCAATGTGTTTAAGGACGTCGACGCGCAGATTTATCGAAAAATTTTTGGCAAATAAAAAGCCGCCGGACTTGCCGACGGTTTTTTTTGTGCGCTTGAAAAATTTTCAGACGCGCGAAGTTCCGTTTAAAGTTATGTGCTCAATTTCTTCGAGGGATTTTTGTTTGCTTTCCACGCCCAAGCCCAAAACTATTAACGAAATTATTACGAAGACCGACGCGAACATTGCGAAGATTAAATTCATGGGCGCGCCGTGTGACAGGAGGACGCCGACGAGTACCGGAGCGAGCATGCCGCCGATTCTGCCGAAGCCCGCCGCCCAGCCGGAGCCGAGTGCGCGAATTGCGGTTGGGTACATTTCCGGCGTGTAGGTGTAGATGACGCCCCATGCGCCCAAGTTGAAGAAACTCATTGCCGCGCCCCACATTAAAAGCTCGTTCGGGGTGACGGAGTTCCCGAAAAAGTAACTGCACACGCCGGACATCAAGAGGAACAGCGACAAAGTATACTTTCTGCCGATTATGTCGACGAGCCACGCCGCCGCGAAATATCCGGGCAATTGCGCGAGCGTCATGATTAAGACGTACTCGAAAGTTTTCACGACGGCAAGACCCTGCGCGAAAACGATTGACGGCAACCACATGAAAATTCCGTAGTAGCTGTAGACGATGCCGAACCACGCAAGCCAAAGCATTATCGTCCTGACTCTGAATTTTGGCGACCAAAGTGTAGAAAATTTTGGTTGAGCCGCTGATTCCGAGCCGAGTTCCGCCGGACTTAATTCTTTGTCAAAGGGTTTGCTTGCGACGCCCAAATTTTTTTCGAGAGTCAAAATTATGTTTTTTGCCTCTGTGATTTTATCGCGCGAAATTAAATAGCGGACGGATTCGGGCATGTGCAAGCGGATTAAGAAGACGTACAGCGCGGGTAGTGCGCCAATCACGAATGCAATGTGCCAGCCGAATTGCGGGATAAGCAAATAGGATATGCACGCCGCGACGAGCCAGCCGACTCCCCAAAAACTTTCCAGCAGCACGATAAATCTTCCGCGCAGGCGGCTTGGCGCGTATTCGCTCATCAAAGTTGCCGCGACGGGGAGTTCTCCGCCCAACCCGAAGCCGACCAAAAATCTGAAAACCAAAAGTGATTCGTAGCTCCACGCGACCGCGCAGAGCCCCGTTGATACGCTGTACAGAATTACCGTCACCGCGAAAACTTTTTTCCGCCCGAAACGATCCGCGACTGTTCCCGCCAAAACCGCGCCGAGTGCCATGCCGATTAATCCCACGCTGCCAATCCAGCCGACTTGCGCCGCCGATAATCCCCACTCTTTCGCCAAAACCGGCAACACGAAGGAAATTAATCCGGTGTCCATTGAATCGAACAGCCAGCCCAAGCCGGTTATCACCAACAATTTGTAATGGAAGGAGCCTACCGGCAATTCTTCCAAACGCTCAAGTATCAATTCAAAAATCCCCCTCTGTCCTATAAAATGTTAAACAAGTAATTATAGCACATTGGGCGAGAAAAAAAAGATTTTAACTTTTAAAAAATGACGCCGCTTGAAATTTTCAACAGGAAAAAATTTTTTAAATCGCGCGGTAAATATGCGTTCGACAATCCGGAGGCAACTTGCGCTGCTTGACGTCGAATACAGGGGCACGAGCGTCCCGAAATTTGAAGTTGCTTAAAAATTAGCCGACGCCGTTCAAAATCGGGCGGGTGACACTGTAAACATCCTTGACGCGCCGCAAATGATTCATTAGCCGCGTGACTTGATCCGAGTTTCTGACTTCGATGCCGAGATTCACCGTCGAAGTTTTGTTACTCTTATTCGGCGCGGCGTGAACGGATTGGATATTCAGCTGCATTTCCGCAGGCACGGCAAAAATATCCGAGAGGACGCCCGCTCTGTCGTTGCAGACGACTTCAACTTCAACGGTGTAAGTATTATCGGTGCCGCTTTCCCAGCTGACTTCGATAACGCGTTCAAGTTCGGTGCCGTTCAAAACATTCGGGCAATCGACGCGGTGAACGGAGACGCCACGCCCGCGCGTAATGTAGCCGGTAATTTCGTCGCCTGGAATAGGACTGCAACATTTCGCGAGCCGCACGAAAAATCCGCGCTCCCCTTCGACAAGAACGCCGTGTTCACTTTTTTTGTTGGAGCCGCCGCCGCGCACGGGTTTGACTTCCTGCAGCAGAGCCGAGACTGTAGGCGGCGTGTGGTCAACTAAATCCTTGTTATAAATCTCAACGAGTTTCGTGATTACCCCGCGCAGATTTACACCGCCGTAACCAATCTGCGCGAGCAAATCTTCTTCGGAGGGGATGCCCATTTGTTCGGCGATTTTTTCCAGGCGGCTGCCCTTAATCACAGTTCTTGGCGTGTGTCCCAGCTTTTTAATTTCCGCCTCCAACAAATGACGCCCGCGAGTGATATTTTCTTCGCGGTCTTCCTTTTTGAAGAAGGAACGAATTTTCGCGCGGGTGTCACTCGACGCGACGACATTCAGCCAATCGCGGCTGGGTCCGCTGTTTGAACGGTTGGTTATAATCTCGACGTAATCGCCGGTGTGCAATTTGTATTCAAGCGGGACGATTTTGCCGTTGACCTTCGCGCCGACGCAATGGTGACCAACTTCAGTGTGCACGCGGTAGGCAAAATCAATCGGGTTGGAACCTTTCGCCAGCGTGATTATATCGCCAACGGGCGTGAAAACAAAAACTTCGTCGCTGAAAATATCCAACTTCAACGCCTCAAGATATTCTTTCGGGTCTTTAATTTCGCGCTGGAGCTGAACCATTTGCCGGAGCCACGACATTTTTTGATCCGTAGATTTTCCAGCACTGACACTTTTGCCCGCCTCCTTGTATTTCCAGTGAGCCGCAACGCCGTATTCGGAAATCTGATGCATTGCGAATGTGCGAATCTGAATTTCGAGAGGAAACCCCAACGCCATAACGGTTGTGTGCAAAGAGCGGTAGCCGTTGCTTTTCGGCACGGCGATATAATCTTTGAAACGCCCGGGTATCGGTTTCCAGCGCGAATGAATCACGCCGAGCACGTTATAACAATCCTGCACCTCGTCGACTAAAATTCTCACGGCGGACAAATCGTAAATCTCCCCAATTTCTTTATTATCGCGAACCATTTTTTTATAGATGCTGTAAAAATGTTTGGCGCGCCCGCTGATTGTCGCGTGAATATCCAAATCATCGAAGACCTCTTCAATTTGGCGAACGGCTTCCGTGATATAAATTTGTCGGTCGCGGCGTTTGCTCTTGACGTTCTCGACGAGCTCGTAATAAATATCCGGCTCCAGGTATCTCAAACTCAAGTCCTCAAGCTCCCATTTAATGCTTGATATTCCCAGCCGGTTGGCGAGCGGCGCATAAATCTCCAAAGTTTCCTGCGCGATACGTTTCCTTTTGTCTTCACGCATAAATTTCAGCGTGCGCATGTTGTGAAGGCGGTCGGCAAGCTTAATCATGATAACCCGAATGTCTTTTGCCATAGCGATAATCATTTTGCGATACGTTTCGAGTTTTTGTTCTTCCTTCAGTCTTTTTCGTTCGGCGTCGACTTTAGATTTTTCGGCGGGCAAATTTTTTTCGGGCTTGGAAATATTTTTGTCCTGAATTGAAATTTGTCCAATCTTAGTAACTCCGTCAATGAGCAAAGCAATTTCGTCGCCGAATATGTCTAAAATTTCTTCCTGCGTGAAAATTGTATCCTCCACGACGTCGTGAAGAATAGCCGCCGCGATGGTTTTATCGTCGAGCTGAAGTTCAGTCAAGATAGCCGCAACGTTCAGCGGGTGATTTATGTACGGTTCGCCCGAAGCGCGAGTTTGATCCTTGTGCCCTTCCTTCGCGACGAGGTACGCGCGCTCAATCAAATCCAAATCGGCGTCGGGCTGATAATTTTTCACCGTTGATAGAAGAGATTCTATCGTCACGGGTTTTTTATCTTTATCGTTCAAAATTTTCGCCCCCTAACCTCTTAACTCTAATCCCTAACCACTATTTTATATTCGTCAAAATTTTCGACGAGCCGCCAATTTTTTCCGGCAAGCTCAAAAAATTTCTCCTCACGTTCTTTATCGACAATCGCGACAATTTTTTTATCGCGCGGCAAATTTTTAAAATCCAGGAAAGGCATTACGTTTAAAGTTGTCCAGCTCATTCTGTCCGGCTTGAGTTTAGAAATTGTCGCGGTGTCCTCCAGCCGGAAAATTTTCGCTCCGCTGTAAAAGACCAACGAGCCGGAATAAACTCTTCTGTAGCTCACGACGCAAGTCTTTTCGTCGACGAGCGGGGAAATTATTTCAGCCGCCGCTTTGCCGGAATTTTCTTTGACAATCGGAATTGCAACGAGCGTCGACACCGTCAAAAAGATTATCATTCCCGCCGCCATATTCCGGAAAAGTTTTTCACGCTTGACGAAAAATCCCGCGAACAAAATTGCAAGCGGCATCATGTAGGGAAAAGTGTACGTCACGTATTTTGTCGCGAAACTTTGGAAGACGACGAAGACCGCCGCCGCCCATATCAACAAAAATTTTTGGCGCGTGTCGAATTTCGGCAGACGACGCTCTTTCAAAAATTCCGCGATTATCGGCAAAACCCACGCCGCCAGCCCCACGACGAACACGATTAAATAATAAAACCAAACGTCTACTTCGGGGTGCTCCGATTGCGTCGCGCGCAGGAAGTTGTGCACGCCCAAAAAGTTGTCCAGGAAAATGCGCCCGTGCAAAAAATACATTGGCAGGTACCAAACCGCCGCAACCAAGATGGTTATCGGCACGCCGCGCAATAATTTCGGCAGGTATTTCAAATCTTTTTGCACCGCCAAGAAAATTAAAATTATCAGCCCCGGCAACAAAAAGCCGATTGGTCCTTTCGTCAAGACCGCAATTCCCGCCGCCGCGTACGAAATTAAATACAGCTTCGGTTTTTTTTCGACGTAGCCGAAATAAAAAGTCATCAGCGTCGTCGAGACCGCGCAGAACAAAGTCATATCGGTTATCACCGCGTGCGCAATGTACCAGTATTCGACGGAAGTTGCGAGAATTATCGCCGCCGTGAATGCGATTTTTTTGTTGTAGAGTTTTTCGGCGAAAGAGTACGTCAAAAAAATTCCGAGCGTCGCGAAAACCGCAGGGAAAAATCTCGACGCAAATTCATTCACGCCAAAAATTTTGTACGCCAAAATCAATTCCCAATAAAAAAATATCGGCTTGTCGTACCAAAAATCTCCGTATATGCGCGGCGAAAAATAATCTCCCGCCGCCAGCATTTCCTTTGCCGTCAGCGTGTAGCAACATTCCGTAGGGTCGGTTATCGGCAGCCACCAGCCGCCGAAAAAAAACAACACCAAACAAACCGCGAGCAAAATTTTTTTGTCAGTCATTTTTCTTACCCAAGCGGAAGGTGCGCGAATTATTCAAGTCAAGCTTTTTTTTCGAGGGCGGCATCTCAAAACCGCTCTCCCTTTGCCGAAATAAACCAAGTTCGCTGAAAATATCAATCGCGCAGAAAAATTTGTACATGGAGAAATTTTTTCCGGTCGCGGCGTTAAATTTTTTGGCAAGGTCGCAAATATTGAGACTCCTCCCGCCAAAAACTCTCAAGAATCTATAGACGTCAATCAGCTGTTCGCGCGTGGGAAAATCTTCCGCGCCGCCAATCGGCTCAATCTGCGAAACGCGGCACTCAACATTCAGCGTCTCCTGCCAATCGTCAAGCCCAATCTGATAAACCATCGCGATAGGTTCACTTTCGACGAGCGGCGCAAATTTTGCCAGCCCGAAACCGACCGCGCGAACTTTTTCGACGAAGAAACTCAAATGCCTTTTGTCGTTGCCGATAATTTTTACGGAATTGCCGCGAACATTTCTGCACGCCAAAACCGAAGACGGATTTCCAATACCGAAGGGCTCCAAATTTTCCAGCTCACTCGATTGACGAACAGTCAACTCGGAAGGATGAATCAGCGCGTCAACTTTCAGCACCGGCAAAAAATCTTCGTCAGTCAAATTATTTTTTATGTACTCGTCAAATTTCCTGCGCAGTTCGGGAATTTTTTTAGTTTCCAAAGTAAAGCCCGCCGCCTGCGCGTGTCCGCCGTACTGCAAAAAAATTTCCGCCATCGAATCCAGCGCGTTCTTCATGTGCAACGAGGGAATACTTCGGCAGGAACCGCGCGCAATTTCCCCAAGCTCGGAAATAATTATCGTCGGCAAATTATATTTCTCGACGAGTTTCGACGCAGTCAAGCCGATAACTCCCGCGTTCCAATTTTCTCCGGAAATTATTATCGAATACAAATCGCCGCCGCAATCCGCGCGAATACCCTGCAATTTTTCTTCCGCCTCCGCAAGAATATTCGCCTCCATTTTTTTGCGCATGTCGTTCGCCGCGTTAAGGCGTTCGGAAATTTTAATCGCCTCGTCCTCGTCCTCCGTCAAAAGAAGTTTCAGCCCTTCGGACGCCGCCTTCAGCCGCCCGATAGAATTTAGACGCGGCGCAATCTGAAAAGCAACATGCCCCGCAGAAATTTTCTTGCCGCTAAGCCCCGCAACATTCACCAGCGCGCGCAACCCGATACATTTTGAATCGCGCATCTCTTTCAAGCCGAGACGAACAATTTTTCTGTTTTCGCCGGTCAGCGGCACGAGGTCGGCAACAGTCGCCAGCGCGGCAAGTTCAATATCCAGCGTGTAACTTTTGAAATCGGCAATCTTCATTTCGTGCATTAGAGCCTGCGAAATTTTGAAGGCAACGCCCGCGCCGCAAAGATTTTTATTCGGATAAGGACAGCCCTCTTGATTGGGATTGACGACGGCGACGGCACTCAAAACTTTTTCGAGAGCGGGCAAGTGGTGATCCGTAACAATCACGTCGATTTTATTTTTGACGGCGGAAATTTCCTTCTCGTTTGAAATTCCGCAGTCTACCGAAATCAAAAGCTTCACGCCGGCGGAAATAATTTTCTCCAGCGCGGGAATGTTCAGACCGTATCCTTCTTCGCGCATTGGAATATAATTCATGACGTCCCCGCCGACGCGCTGAAGAGTCCGCGTTAAAATCGTCGTCGCTGAAATTCCGTCGACGTCGTAATCTCCGTAAATGCAAATTTTTTCCCCGTGCTCCAGCGCAAAAATAATCCTGTCAATCGCGGCGCGCATACCGAGCATTAAAAAAGGATCGTAAGACTCTTGCGCAATTTCCGGATTCAAAAAAATTTCGGCGTCCTTGAGATTCGTAATGCCGCGATGAATTAAAATTTTCGCCATGAGTTCAGTCACGTCGAGAGCCCGCGCGAGTTCGGCAACGGCGGCGGCGTCATCCTCTTTGATTATCCATTTTTTCTGCATAAAAATTCCTCAACTTGTTTTTCTATTCCTGAACGTCAGCCAAAGCGGACCAGCGATAAAAATTGACGAGTAACAGCCGCTGATAAAACCAATCGTCAGCGCAAAAGCAAAGTCCTTCGTGGTTTCGCCGCCGAAGAAGTACAAAGCAAGCGTCGTGAAAAGACAAGTAAACACCGTGTAAAAAGAGCGCGTCAATGTCTGATAAATCGAACGGTTGACGAGTTCGGCAAGGTTAGTGCCGCGCTTGAAGTGCAGTTTCAGATTTTCGCGTATCCTGTCGAAAATAACAATCGTGTCGTTAATCGAGTAACCGACAATCGTCAGCAACGCCGCCACGAACGAAGAATCAATCTGCTTTTGCGTGAAGGAGAAGACTGCCAGCACAATTAAAATGTCGTGAACCAAAGCAAGAACCGCCGCAAACCCGAACTTAAACTCAAAACGGTAGGCAATGTACAAAATTATCAGCACCCAAGAAATTACCAGAGCCATAACCGCGTTAAAAATAAGTTCGCCGCCAATCGTCGCCCCGACTTTTTCTTCGCGCATGACTTCATAATTTCCGACCTGCGAACGAATCGCCGCCATGACTTCCTTGCGCTGAACTTCCTCCAAATCAGTCGTACGAATCATCACGTCAGTCGAGCTTGCCACGTCCGAAGTTTCGCCGGAAAGCTGAATCGTACTGCCGTCAAGCCCGAAAGGTTTTAACGAATCGCGCACCGTTGAAATTTCGACGGGCTGTTCAAATTTCAAATCAATAATCGTGCCGCCGGTGAAGTCAATGCCGAAATTAAATCCGCGCGTCACCATAGAAATCAACCCGGGAATTATCACGAGCAGGGAAATCACGAACCAAATTTTTGCGCGCCCCGCAATGTCGAATTTAGGCATTCTTATTCACCGCCTTTGGATCGAAAAGTACAAAGCCGTCCGCGCCGTAAACGCTGGGGCTGTCAAAAAGTTTCGAGTTGACCAAAAGTTTCAGCATGAACTGCGTCAAAGTTATCGCCGTGAACATACTCAACAGCACGCCCAAACCGAGAGTTATTGCGAAGCCGCGAATATTTCCCGTGCCGAAGAAGAACAGCACCGCCGCCGCAATTATCGTCGTCGTATTTGAATCGAGAATCGTCGTGAAGGCGCGCTTAAATCCCGCGTCCATTGCGAACCGAATACTTTTGCCGAGACGAAATTCTTCCTTGAAGTGCTCAAAAATCAAAACGTTCGCGTCGACTGCCATACCGATTGATAAAATTATTCCGGCGACGCCCGGCAGTGTCAAGGTTGCGTCGAGTGCCTTCAAGATGCCGAGCAAAAGCAACGTATACGCCATCAAACTCACGTCGGCGACAAACCCGCAAGCCCTGTAGAAAAGCAACATGAAAATCAAGACGGCGGCGATACCAATCACAAAAGCGAACTCCGATTTATTTTTGGAGTCTTGACCGAGAGACGGACCAACCGTGCGCGTTTCGATAATGTTGACCTTGACGGGGAGCGCGCCGCTCCTCAAAAGAACTGCAAGGTGTTGAGATTCTTCAAGGTCGCGTTGACCGGAAATTTCTGCGTTGCCGCCGAGAATGGGCTCACGAACGACGGGGTTAGTTAAAACTTCGCCGTCGAGCAGAATCGCAATTTGCCGCCCAACATTTTTCAGCGTGGCGTCGGCAAATTTTTCCCTGCCCTCGTCGCTGAACTCCAGGTGCACGACGCTTTGATTATTCTGCTGATTCATCGCCGCCTGCGCGTCCTTCAAATCGGTACCCGTCAAAAGCGTATTGCCCTCTTCGTCCTTGAACTCCAGCATTGCAGTCTTGCCGATAGTTTCAATCGCCTTATCAGGATCCTTTATGCCGGGCAATTCGATTATGACGCGGCGTTCACCTTCGCGCTGAATAATCGGCTCCGTCAAACCCAGCTCGTTAATCCTGCGCTCCATTATGCTGACGACCCTCTGCATTGCGTCATCGTCGACCTTCGCAATATCTGTATCTTCGGCCTCAAGAACGACGTGCGTGCCGCCCTGCAAGTCCAGACCCTGCCGAATAGAATTTGCCAACGGACGTATAAAAATCACGAACACCGCTATAATCGCGACGAGACAAATTAACAGCTTGCCTAAAACATCTTTTCTCACGAAAAATTTTCTCCCTTCCAAAATTTATAAATGATTACGCCTTATTATCTCTAATCCTTAAATTTTCGTCAACCGCCAATTTTTTCACAGATAAAAAAAATCTCGACGTCAGCCGAGATTCTGAAAAATTTTCGTCGGGGTAATAATCATATCGACGGGCGTATCGTGGCTTTCGGCGGGAAGACTTTCGACAATCTGAAAATCGAAGGCGAGCGCAATTTTTTTCGCGTTGACTGCGCGCGGCAAAAACCTATCGTAGTAGCCGCCGCCCAACCCCAGCCTGTTTCCGCGAATATCGAACGCCGCACCCGGTACAATCACGCAATCAAAATTTTTCGCGTCGACGAACCTCCGCAAATTTTCGCGAACGGTAAAAATTCCAAAGTCCCCAATCTCCAGCGCGTCGAAGTTCGGAAGTTCCGCCGCAACCATTTCGCCCTTGCCGACGATAACCGGAACCGCGACGATTTTATTTTTGCTGAAGGCGTCGACGAAAATTTCTTGCAGCTGAATTTCTTCCGGCATAGAGATGTAGGCAAAAATTGTCGTCGAGTTTTGATAAATCGGTTGCGCCAAAAATTTTTCCACGACTTCGCGGCTGAATAGTTCGCGCTCTGATTTTGAAAGTGCCGCGCGCCGTGAACGCATCTCTTTCCGCAAAAATTTTTTCCGCGCAATTAAATCTTCCATGTCAAATTTCTGCCTTGTCGTTCGTCACGATAGAACTGACTGCGGCGCGAGCAACCTTGACGCGGACGTTGTTGGCAATTTCCAGGCGCATGTTTTCTTCGTCAATCTCGACAATCTTCCCGAAAACCCCGCCGACAGTCACGACCTCCACGCCAATTTTCAAACTGTTAAGCATGTCTTCCCTTTCCTGCCTGGCTTTTTTCTGCGGACGATACAGCAGGAAGTAAAAAATAATCAGCATGAATAAAATCGGCGACCAACTTGCAATTGCCGCCATTGTTTCGTTATCCATTAATCGGACGCTCCTTTTCGTAGTTGTTAAAAAAATCTGCGCGAAATTCGCTGAATCTGTCTTCAAGAATCGCCGCGCGCATATCCGCCATAAATTTTTGCAGGTAACGAAGATTATGCAACGTCAACAGCCGCAACCCGAAAATCTCGTTTGCTCTGACAAGGTGACGAATGTAAGCGCGGGTGAAATTATTTTTGCAGGCGTAACAATCGCAATCGGTTTCGAGCGGCGAAAAATCTTCCGTGAAGGCAAAATTTTTCATGACCAGCCGCCCGCTTGCGGCAGTCTTCGGCGAAACCATAGCCATCCCGTTTCGAGCAACGCGCGTCGCGAAAACGCAATCGAACATATCGACGCCGCGCATGACACCTTCCAGCAAATGATCCGGTGTGCCGACGCCCATTAGGTAGCGCGCCTTACTTTCCGGCAAAAATTTCGTCGACGCCTCCAACATTTTGTACATTGTTTCGCGGTCTTCGCCGACACTCAAGCCGCCAATCGCGCAACCGTCAAAATTCATCGCGCCAATAATTTTCGCGCTCTCTTCGCGCAGGTCTTCGTACATGCCGCCTTGACAAATCCCAAAAATTCCCTGACTTTCGGAGGTCGCCGCGCGCAAACTCCTTTCAGCCCAGCGGTGAGTGCGCTCCGTAGAAATTTTTGTGTAATCGTAAGTCGCGGGATAAGGTATGCATTCGTCGAACGCCATGATAATATCCGCGCCGAGTTTAATTTGCGTCTCGATTGAAATTTCCGGCGAAAGAAACTTTTTTGAGCCGTCGATATGCGAATTGAAAGTCACACCCTCTTCAGAAATTTTTCTCAACGCGCCAAGACTGAAAACCTGGAAGCCGCCGCTGTCCGTCAAAATTCCCTTATTCCAGTGCATGAATTTGTGCAAGCCGCCGTGTTTTTGAATCAAGTCCGCGCCGGGTCTCAAAAACAAATGGTAGGTGTTCGACAAAATAATTCCCGCGCCGAGTTCGTCGAGTTCTTCCGGCGAAAGAGTTTTCACCGTTGCTTGAGTGCCCACCGGCATAAAAATCGGCGTCAAAAAATCTCCGTGCGGTGTGTGCAAAATCCCTGCGCGCGCGCCCGTCAACTTGTCCTTGTGAATTAGTTCGTAAGTTACCGTCATTAAAATGCTCCTAATCTTTTTCGATAATTTGTTCGAGGACGCGACGAACCTCCGCCATATCGACGCGGGTGTTGTAGCAAGGACCGTTCGGACGGATATTCAGCACGCCGACAGCGGGCAGCGGGAAGACGTCTTGAATGCCGCTCATTAAATCCCTTTCGCACGCGATAGCAAGGACGGCTTGCGGGCGATTATCTTTCACGACTTGCCGCGCCAAAGTTCCGCCGGTAGCCACGAAAAAAATAAATCCCACCTCTTCGGAAAGTTTCATCAAATCGCCGATATTACAGCCGCCGCAACGCTTGCAATTATTCGGGTCGCGTGTAATCTTATGCGGACAACTTGCCAGCTGAAGACAATGCGGCGATATTACCAAAAGTTTATTCGCCTTGACTTTAATGCGGCTCTTCATGAAAATTAAATTGCTCACCGCGATAAACGAACCTTCGAGTTGCCGCCGCTTTATCCCGAAAATTTTTCCGACGCGCACTGCGAAGGGGAATAAAAATTTGATAATTGCAAAAGTGTATCGATGAAATAATTTTAGAGTCGGCAAGCCCTTGACTGCGAAAATCATGTTGCAGACCGCGCCGAATGAAAACGTCGAAATGAAAATCAGGAACGCGCCGACGATTGCCGGCAAATACTCGTAAATATTTTCCAATCCCGGATAACTGATTTTCCAGATGCCGTAGAGTGCCAGCGCGATTAAAAATTCTGTCACCAGCAACAATCCGAGAAACAATCTTTTTTTCGGGCGCACTGCCGCCAATGTACTTAGCAAAATTACCACCTCCGTTTTTAAGGGGCAAGGGATAAGATTTTCTTTTCTCTTAAAACTTACCGCTTACCCCTTAACATTAGAATTCCTTGAGGGCGAATTTTATCAGCTGTTCGGTGGATAAATTTTTCGGCGCGCGCTTGAAGACGCCCGAAATTTCCGCCGAAGTGTAGCCTAAAGCTGAAAGAGCCTCCGCCGCCTCGTCGAAAGAATTTGACGGCAAGGTGACGGGCTGAAAATCTTCCGCGCCTAAATTTCCGTCGACCGGTTTAATTTTTTCCTTCAGCTCCAACAAAATTCGTTGCGCAGATTTTTTACCGACGCCCGGCAATTTTATCAGCGCGGATAAATCCTGCCGCGCCACTGCCGAAGAAAAATCCGCCGCCGAAATTTTCGAGACGATACCCAGCGCGGATTTTGCTCCCACGCCGCTGACAGTCAACAGCATCTCAAATAAATCGAAGGTCGCTTGATTTTTGAAGCCGTACAAATTTATCGCGTCTTCTCTAACTGAAGTGTGAATAAAAAATTCTGCCGGCGCACCAATTTTTAAAAACTGCCGCGTCGTCGAATCAACCGAAACTTTGTAGCCGACGCCGTTCACGTCGAGAATGCAACCCTCGTCGAAAAGAAATTTCACCTTGCCGCTAAGATAACCGATCATAATTTTTCCTCAAAAAAATTTCTCCGCGCCAAACTGTTCGCCTCGTACGCCGCGCTGATTGCTATCGCCAATGCGTCCGCGACGTCGTCGGGTTTTGGCGGCTCGGCAAGATTCAAAATTCTCGTCACCATGTAAATGACTTGCTCCTTTGTCGCGCCGCCGTAGCCCGTGATTGACATTTTTACTTCGTTTGGCGTGATTTCCACGACGTCCAAATTATTTTGCGCCGCGCACAGCAGGACGACTCCTCGCGCCTGCCCGACGGGTATTGCCGTCGTTGTGTTGCGCCCGAAAAATAATTTCTCCACGCCGATAACTTCCGGCTGAAATTTTTTTATCAGCGCGTCAAGTTCCGTGTGAATTTTTAAAAGTCTGTCCTGCATGCGCGCCTTTGAGTTCGTCGTGATTGCGCCGTAATTTTTTGCGATTAGCCGCCCGCGATTCTGCTCAACAAAACCGTAGCCGCAAATTGCCGTGCCGGGATCAATCCCCAAAGCCAACATCAATCCGCGAACTCGTAATTACCGTAGACATTTTGTACGTCGTCATCTTCGTCAAGAGCGTCGAGGAGCTTTTGCATTTTCTCGGCGTCTTTGTCCGAAAGCTGAACGGTGGTATCGGGGACTTGAGTAATTTCAGCGGACGCGGTCTCAATTCCCTTTTCGGCGAGCGCGGACTCAATCGCGTCAAAATCTTCGGGGGCGGCGGTTATCTCAAAAGACTCGTCGTCCGCCTCAAAATCCTCCGCGCCGGCGTCCATAACAATTTCCATAAGCGCGTCTTCGTCGTCAAAAGTTTCCTTATCCACGACAAAAACCGCCTTCTTCTTGAACATCCAGCCGACGCAACCGTTTTCGCCGAGATTCCCGCCGTACTTCGTGAAAATGTGACGAACAGCCGCCGCCGTGCGGTTGCGGTTGTCCGTGAGAATATCAAGCATCAAAGCAGAGCCGCCGGGTCCGTAGCCCTCGTAAGTAATTTCCTCGTAGTTGGAAGTGTCCGAAGAGCCGAGCCCTTTTTGAATCGCGCGGTTAATGTTGTCTTTGGTAATGTTGTTCGCTCGCGCCTTCGACAGAGCCAATTTCAAGCGCATGTTGCCGGTTGGATCTGCTCCGCCCATTTTCACGGCGATAGTAATTTCGCGGCTGATTTTCGTCGTCATCGCCCCGCGAATCGCGTCGTTCGCGCCCTTCTTGCGTTTAATATTTGCCCACTTAGAATGTCCTGACATAATATCTCTCCTAACTCACAAAATTTTTCCGCGTCATTCGCCGACGTAGCGGTAAACTTCCGTCCAGGTACGCCCTTCGGGTTCGTAAAAATCAATTTCGCCGCCCTGATCTCCCGTCCGCCAATCACCGCCGCGAGGATTATTCACGCCGCGCGCCTCTACCGTCTTCCCGTTGCCGATATAAATTGCGACGTGGTGTTTCGGCCAACAAATAATATCTCCGCGCTGAAGATTGTCTTTAATTTCTGCCCATGAATATTTTTTAAAGCCGCCGAGTTTTTCCAAGTCCATCCAAATTGTATCGGCGTCACCAGAATATTGTCTGCCGCCGTAACGAGAATAATAATTCGGATTCTGATTTTGCCACACAGAAATAATATCAAAGCCGCCGTAAGTGAACGCGTGATAAACCAGCGACGAGCAATCATAGTCCGGACCTTCGCGGGAGCCGGTATAAGGATGGGCAGGCGTTGCATTTTCCGCGCCCTGTGAATAGCCGTGAATCGGGTCAATCGCAATTTCGCAAGCCCACTGCACCGCCTTTTCAACACGCTCGTCGGGGGAAGTCGTATCGCTGCCCGCCACACAAACAGGCGCGCCAAACATGAAACAACCCGCCGCGAGGAGCGCGGCAAAAATTTTAATGT
This sequence comes from uncultured Selenomonadaceae bacterium, assembly GCA_905234195.1. Taxonomy (GTDB): domain Bacteria; phylum Bacillota; class Negativicutes; order Selenomonadales; family Selenomonadaceae; genus Quinella. The sequence goes on along the minus strand of CAJOFR010000012.1, from coordinate 72,078 downwards.
TCCTCTTCAATTAAATCACCAGCTTATAAAATTTTTTCTTGCCCTTGCGAATGACAGCCGCGCCGTTCGGAAAATCTTTTTCGCCAAAAATATAATCGACGTCGGTAACTTTTTCGTCGTTGAGCGTCAAACCATTCTGCGCGATAAGTCGACGCCCCTCCGCCTTCGATTCAATGATTTTCGCGCCGGCAAGAACGTCCAACAATTTTTTCCCGACGGCGTCAGAAATTTCGACACTCGGCATATTTTCCGAACCCTGCCCGCCAAAAATTTCAGCGGCGGATTTTGCGGCGGCATCTGCGGAATTTTTCCCGTGCACGAGTTTCGTGACTTCGTACGCCAAAATTTTTTTCGCCTCGTTAATTTCCGCGTCCTTCAAATTACTCAAGCGGTTGACTTCGTCCATAGGCAGGAAGGTCAACAGCGAAAGACAAGTTTTAACGTCCGCGTCGTCAATATTTCTCCAGTACTGATAAAAATCGTACGGCGAAACTTTTTCCGCGTCCAACCACAGCGCGCCGCCGGCAGTCTTGCCCATTTTCGAGCCGTCACTCTTCGTCAAAAGTTTATTCGTCAATCCAAAAACATTCCTGCCGGTCTTGCGACGAACCAGCTCAACGCCCGCGATTATGTTCGACCATTGATCATCGCCGCCCAATTCCATTTCGCAATTATAATCGGCGTTGAGTTTATAAAAATCGTACGCCTGCATAACCATATAATTAAACTCAAGGAAAGTCAAGCCCTTCTCCCAGCGTTGCTTGTAACATTCGGCGGCGAGCATGCGATTAACAGTAAAGTTCGCCCCGACTTCGCGCAGGAGTTCGATATATCCGAGCTTGCGGAGCCAATCGCCGTTGTTCACCATTAACGCCTTGCCGTCCGAAAAATCGATAAAGCGCGCAATTTGTTTCTTGAAACATTCGCAGTTGTGCTCAATAATTTCGTCAGTCATAACCTTGCGCAAATCCGAACGCCCGGAAGGATCTCCTATAGTTCCGGTGCCGCCGCCCACAAGGCAAATCGGGCGGTGACCTGCGCGCTGCATGTGCGCCATGACCATGAGCGCGATAAAATGCCCCGCGTGGAGACTGTCCGCCGTCGGATCGAAACCGATATAAAACGTCACGGATTTTTCGCCGAGCATCTTTCTGACAATTTCTTCATCTGTGCACTGCGCGATAAAGCCGCGCTCTTTCAAAGTATCAAAAACATTTTCTGCCAACAAACTCTCTCCTTCTCTAAGGGATAAGGGGAAAGAAAATCTTGCCCCTTGCCACTTATCACTTACCACTAGCAACTAATTCGATTTCACAGAGCGCGCCGGCGGGCAAATCCTTCACCGCAACACAACTGCGCGCAGGTTTACTCACGAAAAATTTTTCATAGACGGCATTAAAAGTTTTGAAGTCTGCAATTTCCGCAAGAAAACAAGTCGTCTTGACAACGTTCGTGAAATTTAATCCCGCCGCCTCCAAAACCGCCGCAAGATTTTTACAGCACTGCTCGGCTTGCCCCGCGATGTCCTCCGCCGTAATTTTTCCAACGGCAGGATCAATCGCAATTTGCCCCGAAGTGTAAACCACCCCGTTAATCTCGACCGCCTGGCTGTACGGTCCGACAGCCGCCGGTGCTTTATCCGTATGAATAATTTTCATTTTGTCGAAGTCCTTTCCAAATTTAATTCACCGCTAAATTTTACCCGAATAGCTGACGATATTCAAGATTTTTTTGCCGGATTTTTATTCATAGTAAATTTTAAATATTTTTTCGTTTTCATGACAATTTCACCTGCATATGAGATAATAAATGTGTCAAAAAAAAGTTTTTAGTTTTAGAAAGGGGGTAGGCTGCGAAAAGGTGCGTCGTATCTCATCGACGGGCTATGGGCGTATTTTTTTGTGCGCGCGTGCAGCAAAGAAAATGAAAAAGAAAAATTCAAGAGGTTGGAGAATCAGCGAACTTAGATGCTTATTTTGCATGATGATTATCGGCTTTGCAGCTTTGAACTTCGGATTCACCACGCAAGTAAACGAAATTAAAACTATGGAGACTGAAGACTCTCAAGTATTAGCGGCGCAGTTTGTGTTGCCAAGTGAAGAAAATTCCGTGCAGACTGAAAACATGTCTGAATTTATTGATATAACTCAAGCGATTGGAGATTCCGCTGTCGGCGAAATTTCCGGCATAAATTCTGCAATTAAGATTCCGGATTCTGAATTGGAACTCGTCGGCTTTGTGGAGGAGCCCGCGAAGAAAAATATGGTTGAAATGACGAGCGTCGGCAACAGGGAATATAGTTACGTGCTTTCTATGGAGGCGACGGCGTACCTTGCGTCCGACGGAAATGGTGACGGGATTACCGCGACGGGTATTCCCGCAACGTACGGGGTTGCCGCTGTCGATCCGAGTATTATTCCTCTTGGCAGTCGCCTTTATATCCCGGGTTATGGAGAAGCTATTGCAGCCGATACCGGCGGAGCAATTTATGGTCATAGAATAGATCTTTGTATGGAAAGTTATGCTGAGGCTATGCAGTTTGGACGTCGTAACGTAACGGTGTATATTTTAAGATGATGAAAATTAAATACGAACTCAAAATAAAACTAAAAGCGCGGAAGATTTAAAAGCCCCGCGCTTTTTTGTTGCGAAAAATATTTTATTTCGGAGCGAGGGATTTTCTGAACCTGACGTGCTCAAAAAATTTCTCCACGTCAGAATTTATCACAAGCTCTTCCGGAAAATTTTCTTGCTGCAGAACTTCCAACGCCGCCCTGTGATTTCCAACGTCAAGGTCAAAATGAGCGTCGCTGCCAATAATAACCGGCGTCTTAAATTTTTTGCAGGCGGCAAGCAGAAATTTCACCGTCTCCCGCGAACCCGCGCGCGACCCCTTCGATTTGTAGGAGCTGTCGTTTATTTCCAGCAGGACATGATTTTCTTTCGCGACGGCGGCTATCGCGTCGAAGTCCACAGGGAAAAACGGATTGTCGGGGTGCCCGATTATGACGACGTGCGGATTTCTCATCGCGCCGATAATCGCCGCCGTATTCTCCGCCAAAGACCCCGCGTCAACGCAAACATCGTGCAAGCTGGCTATCGCGTAGTCCGTCCTCTTCAAAAGTTGCGCGGGTAAATCCGTACTGCCCGAATAATCGATTATGTTTAGCTCCACGCCCATGACAATTTTCAGCCCGTCCATTTCGCGCGGAATGACTTTGAAATTTATAAAATTAAAATCGTGACAGCTGCCCGGCATAAGCGGCGCGTGGTCAGATATCCCCACGAGCTCCAGCCCGATTTTTTTTGCCGCGCCAACAACTTCGCGAAAAGTACTGTAAGCATGCCCCGAAGCTGTCGTGTGTATGTGAACGTCAATTACGTCTTTCAAAAATACCACGTCCCTTGAAAAAATTTTCTCTGTTCAGTCAATCGAATTATAGCACAAATTTTAGACGTTTGACACAGGAATTATCGCGAATCAAGTCGAATTTACGAGAGGAATTTTTGTCAAAGGAGAGGGAGTAATTTCGATGCGTGAACTTCCAAACGTGGTGGAGATGGAAAAATTCGTGCTTAGTGCGCTCCTGCTGAAAAAAGGCGAAATTGTTTCCGCAGTCTCGGCAATTTTAAACAAAGAAGATTTTTACAGGGGAGAGCACCAAGTAATTTACGGCGCGATTTTGGAATTGTACAACGAAGGAATAGTCCCGAACTTGCTTTCGCTGATAGAAAAATTGCACCGCGCCGGAATGCTCAACAAAATGGATTTGCGCTCGGTTATGGCTTTGGGCGACCTTGCTCACACGACGGCTTACGTTGAGGAGTACGCGAAAGTTATCAAGGAAAAAGCTACCCTCCGCAAACTTATTTACGCGGGCGAAGAAATTTCCTCCGAAGCCTACCAGGATATGAAACCCGTCTCCCAAATTCTTGAAAACGCCGAACAAAAAATTTTGAGCGTGACTTTGAAAAGCACGCGCAACGAATTTGAAAATATCACGCCGATTTTGGAACGTTCCTTCGACAGAATCCGTCAGCTTTTCCACAATCCGGAAAGTATCGGCGGCGTCGGGAGCGGCTTTGAAGATCTGGACAGAATCACAAATGGTTTTCAGCGTTCCGATTTGATTTTGATAGCCGCCCGCCCGTCTATGGGAAAAACTTCTTTCGCGTTGAATATCGCCATGAACGCCGCGTTGGCGGGCAGGAAGGTCGCAATTTTTTCGCTGGAGATGAGCAAACTGCAACTCGGTACTCGTCTTTTGGTCGCCGACAGCAAAGTTGATTCGCTGAAAGTAAATACCGGTCAGCTGACTGAAGAAGAGTTCATGAATATCGTCAACGCCTTTCAGCATCTGCAGAATATAAGTCTTTTTATTGATGACACCGTCGGGATTTCGGCTCTGGAACTTCGCTCGAAGGCGCGCCGCCTGAAAATGGACAGCGGGCTTGACTTGATTGTTATCGACTATCTTCAGCTGATGCAAGGATCTTCCTCGAACAGACTTGATTCCAACCGCCAGCAGGAGATTTCCGAAATTTCCCGCAACCTAAAGGCTTTGGCGCGCGAAATTGACGTGCCTGTTATCGCCTTGAGTCAGCTTTCGCGAAATGTTGAACTACGCGCGGATAAACGTCCGCAACTTAGTGATTTGCGTGAGTCCGGTTCGCTGGAGCAAGATGCCGATATGGTTATGTTCCTCTACCGCGAAAATTATTACAAGCAAGAGGCTGAAAACGAAAACCTTGCCGAATTGATTATCGCGAAAAATCGCAACGGTCCCACGACAAATTTGCGGCTCTTCTTCAATAAAGAGTGCATGCTCTTCACTTCGGTTGCCTATGTTCGTGACGACGATATTAGCTACAACGACGACGACGACTAGGGATTATTAAAAGTAGAGGCCGCACAAGGACGTGCGGCCGCCCGCATTTGGTCGCGTGATGCGACCTCTGCGGGCAGTTTTCTTTTGCTTCTTTTCTTTTGCGCCAAAAGAAAAGAAGAGCCCCTTATCAAGGGGAAAGGGGCAAGTATCAAGAGAAAAAATCTTACCGCTTATCCCTTACCGCTTATCACTAGATCAAGGGCTTGTTTCGCCGCCATCTGCTCGGCAAATTTTTTCGTGTGCCCAATCCCTTTGCCATAAACTTCCCCGTCAATCTCAACGGCAAACTCAAAAGTTTTCATGTGGTCGGGTCCGCTCTCGTTCAGTTCGACGTAAGTTATCGTCTTCGTCGGGTCGCGCTGAATAATCTCCTGCAATGTCGTCTTGTAGTCCTTTATGCTGTTGCCGGCTCTGAAATTTTCAAACTCCTCCGCGAACTGACGGAAAACATAATCGCGCGCCGCCTCCCAGCCTAAGTCCAGATAAATCGCCCCGATAATCGATTCGAGCGCGTCCTCCAAAGTTGATTCGCGCCCGCGCCCGCCGTTCGCCTCCTCGCCGTGACCGAGCAACAATAAATCTCCCAAGCCCAATTTGTTCGCCAGCCGCGCCAACGTCGGCTGACAAACTATAGCCGCGCGCGTCCTGGTGAGTTCGCCCTCCGATAATTTTTTGAACTTGTTAAAAAGATATGTGCTCGTCGCCAGCTCCAATACCGCGTCGCCCAAAAATTCAAGCCGCTCGTTGTTGTTCGTCCGGTCTTCGCGCTCGTTTGAAAAAGATTTATGCGTCAACGCCAAGTTCAGCAGTTCCAGCCGATTGAATTTCACGCCTAAAACTTTTTCCAATTTCAACAGTTCACGGCGGCGCGATTCGTCCATTGTCATTCCGATTTCAGCCATTGAATTTCCTCAAAACGATGCAAGCATTGTGTCCGCCGAAGCCGAAAGAATTTGACAAAGCTGTATTGACTTTTCCCGCGCGGGAATTATTCGGAACATAATCAAGGTCAAGTCCTTCGTCGGGCGTCTCGTAATTTATCGTGGGCGGAATAATCCCTTCGTCAATCGCCATAATCGTCGCTATCGCCTCCACGCCGCCTGCCGCGCCCAACATGTGCCCTGTCATGGATTTTGTGGAGGACACCGCCAATTTGTAGGCGTGCTCGCCGAAAACCGTTTTAATCGCCTTAGTTTCGCCGTCGTCATTAAAATGCGTCGACGTTCCATGCGCGTTAATGTAGTCCACCTCTTCGGGCGCGATACCCGCGCTGTCGATTGCAAGTTGCATGCATTTCGCCTGGTATTCTCCGTTCGGCGCGGGCGTCGTGATATGATAGGCGTCGTTGTTGCGCCCGTAGCCGATAACTTCCGCGTAGATTTTTGCTCCGCGATTCAAAGCGTGCTCCAAATCCTCAAGCAGGACAATTCCGGAACCTTCGCCCATGACAAAACCGCTACGATTTTTGTCGAAAGGTCTCGACGCATGATGCGGGTCGTCATTATGATCCACGCAGAGGGCTTTCATTGCGATAAAACCGGCAACGCCCGCAGGTGAAATGCTCGATTCCGTGCCGCCCGCGAACATAATCGTAGCCTCGCCCTGTCTAATCGCGTAAAAAGCATCGCCAATACAATTCGTGCCGCTCGCGCAGGCAGTCACGATACATTCTGAAGGTCCATGAATATTCAGCGCAATGGCAACCTGCCCCGACGCCATGTTCGCTATCATCATCGGAATGAAAAACGGGCTGATTCTCGAAGGACCTTTGGAAAAAAGTTTTTCGTATTGGCTGTGCAAAGTCCTCATGCCGCCGATTCCCGCGCCTATGAAAACTCCAACGCGATTCCTGTCAACGGTACTTAAGTCAAGTTTTGAATCAGCAAGAGCCATTTTGGACGCCGCCACCGCAAATTGCGTGTACCTGTCCATTCTTTTGGATTCTTTCTTGTCAATGAAGTCGTCGGGATTAAAATTTTTGACTTCGCCGGCAATTTGACAATCGTACTCTGCGGCGTCGAATTGCGTAATTTTTTCAATTCCGTTTTGTCCCGCCTTGAGCCCCGCGAAAAATTCTTCCTTCCCGATACCTATCGGCGTGATTGCGCCCAATCCCGTTATCACTACTCGATTTTTCAAAAAAAACGCTCCCTTCCGTTACACCGCTTCTGCTTCGTCGACAAGCTGCCGCATGATTTCGCTGACAGGTAATATCTCTTTTATTCTCGGCATGTATTCGCCGGTGAACACCAAGCCCGTTTCCAAATCGCCTTGTTGCGCCCGCATTAACGCCCGCACGATACAAAAATTGTGCCTGCACGCTTTCAAACAGGAGTCGCAAACTTTTGGCGGGACGGGTCCTTCCATAACGCGCTTTGAAAATGGAGTTCGTACCGCGCGCCCGGGTAAACCTACAGGGCTGTGAATTACGACGACATCTTCCGGCTTTGACTTCAAGTAATATTCTTTCAGACTCGGTGCCGCGTTTGATTCCAGGCTCGCCGCAAAACGTGAACCCATCTGCACGCCGTTCGCTCCCATGTTCAGCATTTCGACAATGTCTTTGCCGCTCAAGATGCCGCCCGCCGCGATTATCGGTAATTTCACCGCCGCGCGTATCGGCTCTATCAGTTCCCTAACTGAAATATCCGTGCCCAAATGTCCGCCTGCCTCTTTGCCTTCCACGACGACGGCGGCCGCGCCCAATTTCTCTGATATTTTCGCCAGCTTGACGGAAGAAACTATCGGCACTATCGGCGTTTGAGATTCTCTGCCCAGCCCGAAAATATCCCGCGAAAATCCTGCGCCCGCCACGATTAAATCTATTCCCGCGTCGATTGCAGTTTTGACTATCCCCGCAAAATCCGACGCTGCCACCATGATATTTATTCCGATTATTCCTTTCGTCAGTGACCGCGCCAAATTTATTTCGTAGCGCAATTCAGGGTGCGTCATGCCCGACGCCGCGATCAATCCTATTCCGCCTGCGTTCGCCACCGCCGCCGCCAATCTTGCCGTAGAAAGTCTTATCGCCATTCCGCCCTGCACAATCGGCACGCGCGCAATTTTATTTCCGATTCTAAGTTCAGGAAGTTTCATAAAAAAAACTCTCCCTTCTAAAAAATCCCGCGAAGAACCTTTCGCCTTCACGGGATTTTACTATCATATTGCCATGTTGTTATCACACGCCGTCGATGAACTTTACAACATCTTCAACGGTCTTGATTTTTTCAGCCTTCTCGTCAGGAATTTCGATATTAAATTCCTCCTCAAAAGCCATAATCAATTCGACTATGTCCAGAGAATCCGCGCCAAGATCGTCCACGAAAGTTGAGCTCATCTGAACCTCGTCAGCCTCTACTCCGAGCTGCTCTACCACGATTTTTTTGACCTGTTCAAACGTTGACACACTGCCACCTCCCTTCAAGTGCACGCCTTACATTGCAAAGCCGCCGTCTACACAAATAACCTGCCCCGTAATGTAAGCCGCCTGTTCCGATGCCAAGAAAGCCGCCGCGTCCGCAACGTCTTCAGGGCTACCCATTTTTCCGAAAGGAATTTTCGTCAAGATGTCTGCTTTAATTTTTTCGGGAATAGCCGCCGTCATATCAGTATCAATAAATCCGGGAGCGATTGCGTTGACGGTTATCCCGCGCGGCGCAAGTTCCCTTGCCGAAGATTTCGTAAAGCCGATAATTCCGGCCTTCGCCGCCGCGTAATTTGCTTGCCCCGCGTTGCCGGTCAGCCCGACAACCGACGCCATGTTAATAATCCTGCCGCCGCGTTGTTTCATCATCAGCTTAGTGACCGCCTTCGTGCAGTTGAAGACGCCCTTCAAATTCGTCGAAATGACCGCGTCGAAGTCTGCTTCACTCATTTTAATCAAGAGATTGTCGCGCGTGATTCCGGCGTTGTTCACGAGAATATCAACCGTGCCCCAAGCGTCGACAATTTTCTTGACAATATCTGCCACGACTTCAAAATTTGCAACGTCGCCTTGAACCAAAAGAGCCTCTCCGCCCTTAGCCTCAATCTCCTGCTGAACTTCCTGCGCCTTCGCAAGATTGCCCGCGAAATTTATGGCGACCTTCGCGCCGCGCTCCGCAAACTTCAGAGCAACAGCGCGCCCGATACCCCGCGAAGAACCGGTTACCAATGCCGATTTTCCCTGCAAGTTCATACTAACTCCATTAAAACCATCGGTGCTGCATCGCCGCGACGGGGTCCCAATTTCAAAATGCGCGTGTAGCCGCCGGTGCGTTCGCTGTACCTTGCCGGCAACTCCTCAAAAATTTTGTGCACGACTTCCACGTCGGCAACCGCCTGAATAGCAAGACGACGCGCCGCAAGATCTCCGCGCTTAGCAAGCGTGACAACTTTTTCAGCGAATTTGCGCAACTCCTTCGCCTTCGCCTCCGTCGTCTCTATGCGTTCATATTTGAAAAGTGCGGCAAGGAGACTTTTAAATAACGCCTTTCTTGCGCCGGAGTTCCTGCCGAGCTTCCTGTAACTCATATCTAACCTCCACCTTATTCTTCAGTGTCAGAACGAACGCTGGGCTTGAGCGACAAGCCGTATTCTTCCAACTTTTTCTTAACTTCGTCGAGTGACTTCCTGCCGAGATTGCGAACCTTCATCATCTCTTCTTCCGTCCTTGCCACAAGATCGCCCACGACATTTATTCCTGCGCGCTTGAGGCAATTAAACGACCTGACCGACAAATCCAAATCCTCTATCGTCGTGTCGAGAATCCTCTTGGAGCTGTCTTCGGGCGGTGCCGCAACATTTGACTGCGGCTGCAACTGCGGCTGTTCCTCTTCGACTTCCGGCGGCTCCGGCACCGGCTCTGCTACCATGTTGCGGAAAAGTTTTAAGTGCTCAACCAAAATCCCCGCCGCCTTAGCTACTGCCTCGTCCGGTCTGACAGTCCCATTTGTCCAAACTTCCAAAACGAGCTTGTCATAGTCCATCACGTTGCCAACGCGCGTATCTTCTACCTTGTAGTTCACTCTCAGTACCGGCGAAAAAATTGAGTCCACCGGAATTGTGCCTATGACGTCTTCGGGAGTTTTATTCTTCTCCGCAGGAACATAGCCGCGCCCGCGCTCCACGCGCATTTCAATTTGCAAGCTACCCTGTTCATTCAGCGTCGCAATGTGCAAATCCGGATTCAAAACCTCTACGTCCGCATCGCAAATCACGTCCGCGCCAGTAACTTCGCGCTCGCCCTCAACATCTATGCGAATGGTGTGCGGCTCGTCGCCGTCCATTTTCAGACAAAGCTGCTTGATATTCAAAACGATATTCGTGACGTCATCTTTCACGCCCTTTATCGTCGAAAACTCGTGCAACACTCCGTCGACTTTTATCGAAGTCACTGCCGCGCCTTCCAGCGAAGACAAAAGCATCCGCCGCAAACTGTTTCCTATGGTCGTGCCGTAGCCGCGCTCCAAAGGCTCGCAGATAAATCGCCCGTAACGTCCGTCGTTTGATATTTCTGCTATTTCGATTTTCGATTTCTCTATTTCTGTCATTCGGAAAACCTCCTGCCGTTTTGTAACCCCTACTACGGCAGATTATCACCTGGAATAAAGCTCGATTATCGACTGTTCATTAACGGGAATATCTATTTCGTCGCGGCTGGGGAACCTGACAACGCTACCCTTAAGGTTTGCTTGATCTGCCTCCAGCCACGCCGGCGCACTCAATGCGTTATTAGTTTCCTTGAGCATTTTAAACAGCTCGTTACTCTGACTTTTTTCGCAGACTTCAATGACATCGCCGACATGGACGAGAGCGGAAGGAATATCCAAACGCTTGCCATTAACCGTAATGTGTCCGTGACGAACAATTTGCCTTGCCTGCCTGCGGGTATTCGCCAAGCCGAGACGAAATACAACGTTATCTATCCTGCGCTCCAACAAAATCAAAAGATTTTCGCCGGTGACGCCGGACATCGTCTTTGCCTTTTCGTAATACTTGCGGAACTGACGCTCCAACACGCCGTAAATAAACTTAGCCTTCTGTTTTTCCTTGAGCTGCAGACCGTATTCGCTGACTTTACGCATCGAACGGCGGGGCTGACGTTTGGAAGTACGCGCCTTGCCGACAATAGCCGCCTCAATCCCCAAAGCCCTGCAGCGTTTCAAAATTGGTGTTCTGTCGATTGCCATAAAATTTCACCTCCATTAAACTCTTCTGCGCTTAGGCGGACGGCAACCGTTGTGCGGAATAGGAGTAACGTCCTTAATCATATTGACTTCAAGCCCTGTCGCCTGCAGTGAACGAATGGCCGCCTCACGACCTGCGCCGGGTCCTTTGACGTAAACTTCAACCGTTTTCAAGCCGTGTTCCTGAGCCGCCTTTGCCGCGACCTCTGCTGCCTGTTGAGCGGCGAACGGGGTGCTTTTGCGTGAACCGCGAAAACCGAGACCGCCCGCGCTTGCCCATGAAAGCGCATTACCGCTTTTGTCGGTGATTGTAACAATCGTATTATTAAAAGTGGAGCTGATATGCGCCACGCCCGATTCTATATTCTTGCGAACTTTTTTCTTTGAACGAACCGTTCTTTTTGTTGCCACCTACTTGATCCTCCTCTTTCTGCTAATCGCCTGAAATTTTCTCAAAAAATTTTTTGAAGTGGCCGTCATGGATGACGGCCTTGCCCGCGCTGATTGCGTGATGCAATCTCAGCGGGCGATTTTTCTTTTGTTACTTTTCTTTTTCTAAAAAAGAAAAGTAAATCTAAAAAACTTTTGGAGAAAAAATCTTTAATCCCTAGAATTAATCTTTCTTCTTGCCCTGTACAAGTTTCTTGGGACCTTTACGAGTTCTTGCATTGTTCTTGGTGTTTTGCCCGCGAACAGGAAGACCGAGGCGGTGGCGGCGTCCGCGATAACAGCCAATATCAATGAGTCGCTTAATGTCCATCTGAATATCGCGGCGAAGGTCACCTTCAACCACAAAATTATGATCGATGGCATCACGAAGCTTAACAACTTCGTCATCCGTGAGGTCTCTTGTGCGGGTATCCGGATTAATTCCGGTCATCTCCAAAATTTTTTGCGACGACGGCAACCCAATACCAAAAATATACGTCAAAGCGTATTCGATTCTCTTATCACGTGGCAAATCTACACCGGCTATACGTGCCATAAATTTTTCACCTCCTAAAAAAAATTTTATCCCTGACGCTGTTTATGCTTGGGATTTTCACAAATTACCATGACGCGACCTTTGCGCTTAATGATTTTACATTTGTCACAAAGACGCTTAACCGACGGCTTTACTTTCAAAATTTCCGCCTCCCAACAAGTCGATAATGTACCATTTTTTTTCCAAACTGTCTACTAAAATTTTTTTCAATCCAAAAATTTTTTCCAAAAACATTTTTCTAGAAGTTGTCCGCATTTTCCGCGTAAACCTCCGGCAAAATCGCCGCAAGGTTTGAAAATTCTTTGATGTTATGCGCGAACAAGCCGCGCGGAACTTCAACGGGAACTTTCACGCCGGCGGGCAAAGCCTTCATAATTTTTCCGTCGACTTCGGCAAATCCAATCCAAAACCGCGAACAGAACATAACGCCGCCTTCGTGAGGATACCACTTGTGCACCATAGCCGCCGCGCATTCCCCCGCGCCAATCCCGCAAACCAGCGACTGACATTTTTCCGCGCCGACAAGTTTTTCGTCGAAACCGAAAGCGGCAGGACTTTTGAAACAGAGCTTAATGAAGCTCGGACCGTTGCCAATATCCTCAAGAATGTAGTGATTGACGCCCCACGTCTTCCGATTCACCGGAATATTTTTATCGCAGACATAAGCGGCGTTATCCGCGCGCGCGAAATAATGATCCTCGTTGTCCCAAATTTTGTAGCGCAGATCTGAACCGACGCTGTGCCACGGGAACCACCAATCAAGCATCTCGCCGGTGACGTTCGGCATATAAGTTTCATTGCAGACAAAGCCCGTGCCGTCAGCCGCCACTCCGTAACCAATTTGACAAAAATTTTTATCTTCGCCTGTCAAAAATAAATTGCGTTGCTCAAAAGGAACCGCAGGAATTTTTGACGGCGCGTCGAGCAAATTAATTTTCTCTTCGGGAATTTTTGCAAGCGCGCGCTCAAAAAATTTGTAGTAGGAGAGATTTTTTTCCTCTTCGCTGACTCCAACTTTCTTGCCGATAAACAACTGCATGCTCTTCCCTCCAAACGTCACAAAAATTTTCTACTTAAAGCGATAGGTAATTCGTCCTCTGGTTAAATCGTACGGCGTCAACTCGATTGTAACTTTATCGCCCGGCAAAATTCTGATAAAGTTCATGCGAATTTTTCCCGAAACGTGCGCTAAAACCGTGTGCCCGTTTTCCAGCTGGACTTGAAACATTGCGTTAGGCAGAGCCTCAAGCACTTTTCCTTCAACTTCGATTACATCTTGCTTTGACATTGCCGCAACCTCAATCTTTCACCGACGACAAAACTTTCACGAGATCTTCAGTGACTTTCGCGATAGGTTGTCTGCCGTCAATTTCGGTGTAAACTCCAACTTTTTTGTAATAATCAATCAGCGGGCGCGTTGAACTTTCGTAAGTGCTGAGGCGCGTCGTCATTGTCTGCTCGTTATCGTCAGCGCGCTGATAGAGTTCGCCGCCGCAATTATCGCAAGTGGAATTTTTTTTCGGCGGATTGAACTTGACATGATAAGTTGCACCGCATCCCTTGCAGATCCTGCGTCCGACGGCGCGTTCGATTAAATCTTCCGCCGGCACATGAATATTCAAAACGCGAGTGAGTTTTTTTCCGAGTTCGTCAAGAATTTTTGCGAGTGCGTCCGCCTGCTCCACCGTACGCGGAAAACCGTCCAAGATAAAACCGTTTTTGCAGTCATCCTTCGCCAGTCTTTCGCGCACAATTCCGATAGTCACTTCGTCGGGGACGAGCGTACCGGATTTCATGCAAGCCTCCGCCTTTTTTCCGAGTTCCGTACCCTCTTTCACTGCCGCGCGAAACATATCGCCGGTAGAAATTTGCGGTATGGAAAATTTTTTAACAAGTTCGGCCGCCTGCGTACCTTTTCCGGCACCAGGAGGTCCCATCAATAAAAGTTGCATTCAAAGTTCCTCCTCTTCTAAGGGATTAGAGATTAGGGATTAGGGGATAGGGATTAGTTCTTCTCTAACCGCTAGCCCCTAGTCCCTTTCCACTTATTTCATGAAGCCTTCATAGTGCCGCATAACGACCATCGCTTCGATTTGTTTCATTGTGTGGAGCCCGACGCTCACGACAATCAAGAGTGCCGTGCCGCCGAAATAAACTCCTTGAATATGCGTAGCCCCCGCTATCAAATTTGGGAGCACCGCAATAAACGCGAGGAACACCGAACCCGCCAGCGTCAATCTTGTCAGCACGTGGTCAATGTAATCCGCTGTCGGCTGTCCCGGTCTGATACCTGGAACGAATCCGCCGTACTTCTTCAAATTTTCCGCCATGTCCGGAATTTTCACCGTGACCGCCGTATAAAAATACGTGAAAAAAATTATCAGCACGACGTAGATTGAAGTTTGCAACGGCGTCCCCCATTGGAGATAAGCCGCCACCGATTTTACCCAGGGCACGTCGATAAATTGCACGACCGTTATCGGGAACATGAGCACCGACGACGCAAAAATTATCGGGATAACGCCCGCCTGATTCACTTTCAGTGGAATGTGGCTGGTGTGTCCGCCATACGCCCGCGAGCCGACAACTCTTTTCGAATAGGTTATCGGTACTCTTCTGTAGCCCGCCTCGACGAAAATTACGAAAACAATCATCGCGACGGCTATCACCGCGAAGAGCAACACGCTAAAATAATTTATCGTGCCCGCCTGGACGTACTGATAAATCGTGGCGAGATTTTTTGGCAATGCCGCGACAATCCCCGCGAAAATTATCAATGATATTCCGTTGCCCACACCTTGAGCCGTAATTTGTTCGCCTATCCACATTAAAAGCGTTGTCCCTGCCGTGAGTGTTATCGCTATGATTAAAATATTCACGGGGTTGGGATTTAAAATCGCCGCTTTCAATCCGATTGACATTCCCACCGCCTGCAGGAAGGCGAGGACGACGGTAAATTGTCTCGTGACGCGCGTCGTCTTCTTGTGACCTTCCGCGCCTTCCTTCGACCACTGTTCAAGAGTCGGCACGACAACCGTCAGCAACTGCATGATAATCGCCGCGTTAATATACGGCGTGATACTCATTGCGAAGATAGAAAATTTACTGAACGCGCCGCCGGAAAATAAATCCAGCAGCCCAAATAAACTTCCGTTGTTGAAAAGTTGCTCTATTGCCGAAGGATCGACGCCGGGCACCGGAATGTGCGTCCCCATTCTGAAGACGGCGAACATTATCAGCGTGAAAATTATTCTCTGCCGCAGCTCCGGTATGTTGAAAATATTTGCAAGCGCGGAAAACAAATCAAATTACCTCAGCTTTACCGCCCGCCGCTTCAATTTTTTGAGCGGCAGCTTTTGTAAAGCCCTGCGCGCGAACTGTCAACTTCTTCGTAATTTCGCCCTTGCCGAGAATCCTAATCCCGTCGCGAACGTTTTTAATGATACCCTCTTCCACGAGAGCAACGGCGTCGACTTCCGCGCCGTCGTCAAAACGATTCAGAGTATCGACATTGACTTCAGCATATTCCTTCGCCCAAATATTCGTGAAGCCGCGTTTGGGAAGGCGACGATAAATAGGCATCTGCCCGCCTTCAAAACCGGGACGAACGCCGCCGCCGGAGCGGGAGTTCTGCCCTTTATGACCGCGACAGGAAGTTTTGCCCCTGCCGGAACCCGTGCCGCGACCGACGCGAACTTCAGCTTTGCGGGAACCTGCGGCGGGTTTAAGTTCATGTAAATTCACAGTGACACCTCCAATTAATCCGCAACTTCCTCTACG
Organism: uncultured Selenomonadaceae bacterium; assembly: GCA_905234195.1. GTDB lineage: Bacteria > Bacillota > Negativicutes > Selenomonadales > Selenomonadaceae > Quinella. The sequence goes on along the minus strand of CAJOFR010000012.1, from coordinate 56,254 downwards.
CTGACCAAGTGCTTGACCTTGAAAATCTGCCCGCGAACGGACGGCGAATCAGGCAAGATGGAAGAGGAATTAATTTTGTGCAAGCCGAGAGCCTTTACCGTTTTGCGTTGAGTTTCGGGACGGCTGATAAGGCTTCTTCTCAAAGTAACTTTCAATTTAGCCAAAATAAGCCCTCCTTAAACGAAAAGTTCTGCGACTGTCTTGCCGCGCAGGTTAGCGACGACTTCGGCGCGCTTGAGCATCTTCAGACCTTCCAAAGTGGCACGAACCATATTATTCGGGTTGGATGAGCCGAGCGACTTTGTCAAAATATCATGAACGCCTGCAAGTTCCAACACTGCGCGCGCGGGGCCGCCGGCAATGACGCCTGTACCTTTGGAGGCGGGGCGGAGCATGACACGACCTGCGCCGAAAACGCCGATAACGCCGTGTGGAATGGAACGTTCTTTAAGCGCGACTTCGACGAGATTTTTTTTCGCATCGTCCACGCCCTTGCGGATAGCTTCGGGAACTTCAGCTGCTTTGCCGAGCCCGACGCCGACTTTTCCGTTACGATTGCCGACGACGACGAGCGCGCTGAAGGAGAAACGACGACCGCCTTTAACAACTTTAGCGACGCGGTTAATAAAAACTACCTTCTCTTCAAATTCGGGAGTCTCATTATCAAATCTTTCATTTCTGGGCACAAAAGCAACCTCCTTTGCTTAGAATTTCAAGCCGCCGTCACGGGCAGCCTGCGCCAGAGCGGCGATACGACCGTGATAAATGTAGCCGCCACGATCGAAAACAACTTCGTTAATACCTTTTTCGAGAGCTTTTTTAGCTATAGCCGCGCCGACTTTTTTTGCCCCTTCGATATTCCCGCCGGAGCCCTCAAAATCTTTATCGAGGGACGAAGCGGCGACTAAGGTATGACCTTTTTCGTCGTCAATAACCTGCGCGTAAATGTGAGCGAGACTGCGGAAGACGTTCAAACGAGGACGCTCGGCAGTACCGGCAACACGATTACGAACGCGCAAATGCCTTTTACGGCGCGTTTCCTTTTTATCTGCCTTAAGAAGCATATTAAGACCTCCACTAAATTACTTCTTACCGCCGGCTTTACCTTCCTTACGACGGATATGTTCACCTGCGTACTTGATACCCTTGCCCTTATACGGTTCGGGTTCACGCCAGCCGCGAATATCAGCGGCTATTGCGCCGACCAACTCTTTATCAATGCCGTGCACAGTGATTGTGGTAGCGGTAGGAGCCTCAAGGGTGATACCTGCGGGCGGCTCAATAATAACGGGGTGTGAATAGCCGAGAGCAAGAGATAAATTTTTGCCCTGCTTGGCAGCACGATAACCGACGCCGACAATTTCAAGATTTTTAGTGAAACCCTGCGTCACGCCGACCACCATATTGTTAATCAGCGTGCGGGAAAGTCCGTGCATACTCCTGTGCATTTTATCATCTGAGGGACGAGTTACCGTCAAAACATTGCCCTCAATGCTTATTTTCATATCCTGGTGGATCTTTCGGGAAAGCTCTCCCTTCGGACCCTTAACCTGCACCAAATTATTCTCGTCGACATTAACGGTTACGCCGGCGGGGATTGCAATAGGTGCCCTTCCGATTCTTGACATTTTTGCACCTCCGTATTACCAAACGTAAGCGATAACTTCGCCGCCGAGCCCGACTTTACGAGCCTGTTTGTCGCTCATTATCCCCTTTGAAGTGGAGATAACAGCGATACCGAGTCCGCCCAAAACGCGCGGCAAAGTCTTCTTGCCCGTGTATTGACGCAAGCCCGGTCTGGAAATGCGTTGAATGCCCGTAATGACTTTTTCACGATTCGCGCCGTACTTAAGAAAAACAGTCAAGATGCCCTGCTTGTTATCCTGCGTGAAAGTGTAGTCTCTTATGTACCCTTCCTGCTTCAAGACCTCCGCAATGGCGGTTTTTATCTTCGAGCCCGGAATTTCAACTTTGTCATGATAGACAGAATTTGCATTGCGAATGCGCGTAAGCATATCCGCAATAGGATCAGTCATTGCCATTTGCTACCGATATCCTCCCTTCAAATTTTACCAACTGGATTTCGTGATGCCAGGAATTGCTCCCGCGTAGCTCTGCTCACGGAAACAAATACGGCACATTTCAAACTTTCTAAGATAGCCATGCGGACGCCCGCAAATTTTGCAACGATTGTAGCGGCGGGTTTTGTACTTCGGTTCTTTTGACCACTTTTCGATTAAAGCTTTCTTTGCCATTTGATAATCACTTCCTTAAGCATTTGCCGCAAAGGGCATCCCCATAAGCGTCAAAAATTCGCGCGACTCTTCGTCTGTGTGCGCCGTAGTGACGATAATAATATCCATGCCGCGAATCTTATCAATTTTATCGTAATCAATTTCAGGGAAAATGAGCTGCTCTTTCACGCCGATAGCGTAGTTGCCGCGCCCGTCAAAAGAATTACGATTCACGCCGCGAAAGTCACGCACGCGAGGCAATGCAATATTCATAAACTTATCGAGAAAATCGTACATCCTTTCGCCGCGCAATGTGACCTTGCAACCGATAGCCATACCCTTACGAAGTTTCCACGCCGCGAGAGATTTTTTGGCGCGAGTGACGATGGGTTTTTGCCCCGCAATCAAAGTCAAATCACCTACCGCTGCTTCGAGAGCCTTCGCATTTCCTACGGCGTCGCCCACCGCCATGTTAATGACGATTTTTTCGAGTTTCGGCACCTGCATGACGTTCTTGTACTTAAATTTTTCCATCAACGCGCTGACGACTTCGCCCTTGTATTTTTCCAAAAGTCTGCTGCTCACAATATCCCTCCTTTCCAAAAATTATCTTGCAGAGTCAACAACTTCGCCGCACTTTTTGCAAACGCGGACATTTTTCCCGTCAACCTGCTTATGACCAATACGAGTGGGCTTGTTGCAAGACGGACAAACGACCATAACCTTGCAGACGTTAAGCGGCATTTCCTTCGTGAGGATACCGCCCTGCGGAGCTTTCAAACTCGGCTTGGTGTGGCGTTTGACTTTGTTGACGTCCTCAACGACAACCTGACTTTTTTTAGGAATGGCACTGATAATTTTGCCCTGCTTGCCTTTGTCTTTACCCGAAAGTACGACGACGGTGTCGCCTTTCTTTACGTGCATTTTTGTCAATGACAACTCGACACCCTCCCCTCTTACAAAACTTCCGGTGCAAGAGAAATAATCTTCATGAAATCTTTTTCGCGCAGTTCGCGGGCAACAGGTCCAAAAATACGAGTGCCGCGAGGAGTTTTGTCCTCCTTGATAAGCACGGCTGCATTTTCGTCAAAGCGAATGTAAGATCCATCCGGACGACGAAGACCCTTGCGGCTGCGAACGACGACCGCTTTAACAACGTCACCTTTTTTTACCTGACCGCCGGGCGCGGCAGATTTCACGGACGCGACGACAATGTCACCGATATTTGCGTAGCGGCGAAAAGACCCGCCCAAAACTCGTATGCACATAATATCTTTCGCGCCGGTGTTGTCGGCGACGTTCAGCATAGTTTGCTGTTGAATCAACTTTTATCCTCCTTTCCGAAATTACTTTGCCTTTTCAAGAACCTTCACGAGACGCCAACGCTTTTCCTTAGAAAGCGGGCGGGTTTCCATGATAGAAACTCTGTCACCGACGTGCGCCTCTTCGTTTTCATCATGTGCCTTGAATTTTACTGTACGCTTAACGGATTTTTTATAAAGTTTATGTTGAACGAGCTCCTCAATCGCCACGACGATAGTTTTCTGCATTTTATCGCTGACAACTTTTCCCGCGCGAACCTTGCGCTCGTTGCGTTTCTTCTCTTCGCTCACGATGCCCCTCCTTTCAAATCGACGCAAAAATTACTGACGGATACCGAGTTCACGTTCGCGCTGAATAGTTTTGACCTGCGCGATAGACTTTTTTACGTCGCGAATGCGCATGGGATTTTCCAGCTGACCTGTGGCGTGCTGAAAGCGAAGGTTAAAGAGTTCTTCCTTCAAGGACTGAAGCTTTTGCGCCTGTTCGTCCGCGCTCATGTCGCGAATTTCATTAACTTTCACTTGCTTCACCGCCTTTTTCAGCTTTTTCAGCCTCTTCCGCCGCTTCCTTAGCTTCCTCTACCGCCGCAGCATGTGCCGCTTTTTTCGCGTCGGCCAAAGTTTCGTTGACAACAGGAACGTAAACATCGCCCTGACCTTCGTTTTCGATAAACTTCGTCTTAATCGGGAGCTTATGCCCTGCGAGGCGCATTGCCTCTGCCGCGACTTCGCGCGGGACGCCTGCCATCTCGAAGAGGACACGACCGGGCCTGACGACTGCAACCCAATATTCCGGCGAGCCTTTGCCGCTACCCATACGAGTTTCAGCGGGCTTTGCCGTTACGGGCTTATCGGGGAAAATTTTAATCCAGACTTGACCGCCACGACGAATGTAACGTGTCATTGCGATACGCGCCGCCTCGATCTGACGATTAGTTATCCAAGCGGGTTCAAGTGCGACGAGACCATACTGCCCGTGAGCAACTTTGTTACCGCTGTTTGCTTTGCCCTTCATTCTGCCGCGAAACTGCTTGCGGTACTTAACTCTTTTCGGCATTAACATTACTCGTCACCCCCCTCTTCAATCTGCGGAACCGGAACCGGCTGAATATCCTTGCTCTTCTTTTCGGGAAGAATTTCGCCCTTGAAAATCCAAACCTTGATACCAATGCGCCCGTAAGTCGTGTTTGCTTCCGCGAACCCGTAATCAATATCCGCGCGAAGAGTGTGCAAGGGAATACTGCCTTCGCGATAGGATTCGGAGCGGGCAATTTCCGCGCCGCCGAGACGACCGCTGCACATAATCTTGATACCTTTTGCGCCGAGACGCATAGTGCGACCGACCGCCTGTTTCATTGCGCGGCGGAAGGCGATACGGCGTTCGAGTTGCGCCGCGATATTTTCCGCAACAAGTGTCGCGTCCATATCGGGCTGGCGAATCTCCATAATGTTAATGTCCAAGCGTTTATCGGTATATTTTTTCAGCTGTTCCTTTATCTGTTCAATACCCGCGCCGCCGCGTCCGATAACCATACCGGGTTTTGCGGTGTGAATCGTGAGCTTGAGACGGTTTTTAGACCTTTCAATTTCAATGCGCGAGACGCCCGGCTGAATCAGCTGTTTTTTGAGTTCCTTTTTGAGTTCCGAACGAATTTTAATATCTTCGTGCAGATTTTTAGCAAAATCTTTATCGGCGTACCATTTGGCATCCCATGTCTTGACAATGCCGAGGCGTATCCCGTGTGGATGTACCTTCTGACCCAAGCTTTAACCCTCCTTTATTTATTCTGATTCTTTTTCCGAAACAATAACGGTGATATGAGACGTGTGTTTCAAAATGCTGAACGCCTGCCCGCGACTGCGCGGATGAATCCTCTTGAGTGTAGGACCTTGATCCACGAAACATTTCGAGACGTACAAATTATCGGTGTCCATGTCGAAATTATTTTCGGCGTTTGCAACAGCAGATCTAAGCACTTTGTCAATCAAGCCCGCGCCGCGTTTAGGCGTGAACTTCAAAATAGCGAAAGCGTCGGCGATATTTTTTCCGCGAATCAAATCCATGACCACACGAACTTTACGCGGGGCGATTCTCACGTACTTAGCGACGGCTTTAACTTCTTGTGCCACGAAAAAACCTCCTTCCTTTTTAGTGGCTAGAGAAAAACTCCTAACCGCTAATCTCTATCCACTAATCTCTAATCCCTAGTTACTTCAATTTAGTTTTGCGTTCTTCGCCGGCGTGACCTTTAAAAGTTCTCGTCGGAGCGAATTCACCGAGCTTGTGTCCGACCATATCTTCAGTAATGTAAACGGGAACATGTTTTCTGCCGTCGTGAACAGCGATAGTGTGAGTAATGAACGCAGGAAGAATTGTTGAACTGCGCGACCACGTGCGGACAACTTTTTTATCGTTAGCGGCGTTGAGAGCCTCAATTTTTTTCAAAAGTTTTTCTTGCACGAACGGTCCTTTTTTTACAGACCTTGACAATTTTAAATCCTCCCTTCGTCAATTACTTGCGGCGACGCACGATAAGTTTATCGGAAGCCTTCTTGCGGCGAGTCTTAGCACCCATAGCGCATTTGCCCCACTTCGTGACAGGATGCTTGCGCCCGACAGGACTGCGACCTTCACCGCCGCCATGCGGATGGTCGACAGGATTCATGACGACGCCGCGGTTAGCAGGACGAACGCCAAGCCAACGAGAGCGACCGGCTTTACCAATGGTAATATTTTCGTGGTCGAGGTTGCCAACCTGCCCGATTGTTGCGCGGCAATTAATGTGGACTTTGCGAACTTCACCGGACGGCATTCTAATCGTCGCGTAATTTCCCTCTTTAGCCATGAGCTGCGCGGCGGTACCGGCACTGCGAACGAGCTGCCCGCCCTTGCCGATTTTCATTTCGATATTATGGATCAGAGTACCGACGGGAATATTTTTCAGCGGCAGAGCGTTTCCGATTTTAATATCGGCCTCCGCCCCCGACTCAACTTTATCGCCGACTTTAAGACCGTTCGGCGCGATAATGTAACGCTTTTCCCCGTCGACGTAATGAAGGAGCGCAATGCGTGCGCTACGGTTAGGATCGTATTCAATCGTGGCAACTTTTGCGGGGATACCGTCTTTGTTGCGTTTGAAATCGATAATTCTGTAGCGGCGTTTATGTCCGCCGCCTTGATGCCGCACCGTTAATTTTCCCTGCTGGTTGCGTCCGCCGTGACTTTTCAGCGGCGCGAGCAAAGATTTTTCCGGCTTGTCTGTCGTTATCTCTTCAAAAGTCGAGACCGTCATAAAACGACGTCCGGCAGAATACGGCTTAAAAGATTTTATTCCCACTATTTGACCTCCTTTTTTTATTTTGGTAACCAACGAAAATTTCTGCGTCAGTGAAACAGCATCCACAAGATAAAAATTACAACCGCCAATCCGACAATCTGCTTGAAAAATTTCACGACGACAATCAGCGCGACCAACACAATCGCCGCGAAGATGACGTCTTCAGTGGAGCCGAAGAACTCCACCAATTTATCCCAAAGGGCATTGCCGAAAACGAACATCAGGATAACTTTTATCATGGCGCAAAATCTCCAAAGAGCATCCGATTAAAATCAAACGGTGAAGAATTCGATAGTTTCTCCCGCCGCCAATTTGACAATCGCCTTTTTGTAAGCCGCGCGCTTGCCGACGTTACGACCTCTGCGTTTGACTTTCGCCTTGACGTTGACGGTGTTGACGTCCTCAACTTTTACGTCGAAGACCTCTTTCACGGCGTCAGCAATTTGAATTTTATTTGCGCGCTTATCGACAATGAAAACGTATTTGCCTTCCGCCATCAAGTCGGTTGTGCGCTCGGTAATCATCGGGCGAATCAAAATATCTCTCGCTTCCATCAAGCGTACACCTCCTCAATTTTTTCGACGGCCTCTTTTGTCACGAAAACTTTTTCGCTGTTCAAAATATCAAAGACGTTGAGTTGAATCGCGCTGATTGTCTTTGCGTTCTGCAAATTATTTGAAGAGAGCACGACATTTTCCACGAGCTCCTTTGTAATGAAGAGAGCCTTCGATTTATCAACGCCGAAAGTTTTTTGGAAAGCAACAAAGTCTTTTGTCTTCGGCGCGTCGAAATTCAAATCGTCCAGCACGACGAGATTTTCATTCTTAACTTTGTCAGTGAGCACGCATTTCAAAGCAAGACGACGCTGTTTTCTAGGCATCGTGAAGGTGTAGGAGCGGGGGTGCGGTCCAAAAATCGTACCGCCGCCGCGCCAAAGAGGACTTCTGCGAGTACCTGCGCGCGCGCGACCCGTGCCCTTTTGACGCCAAGGTTTGCGACCGCCGCCGCGAACCATACCGCGCGTTTTAGTTTGATGAGTTCCGAGACGACGAGACGCCAGCTGCATAATCACGGCTTGATGAACTAATCCTTCGTTAATTTCCACGTCGAAAATTTCCGCGCTGAGTTCAATATCGCCGACTTTCTCATTCGTCATATTGTATACCGATAAAGTAGGCAATGCCCTTTCCTCCTTTCATTAATTTTTCTTTTTAGCAGGTTTAACCGTTTCTCTTACGACGACGAATCCTTTTTTCGGACCGGGTACCGCGCCTTTAATTAAAAGCAAATTTCTGTCGACGTCAACTTTGACAACGGAAAGACGCTGAATGGTGGTACGCACGCCGCCCATACGACCGGGCAACTTTTTGCCTTTAATGACGCGACCGCCGGGACCGGAAAGCATTGCGCCGGTGGAGCCTGGTTCGCGGTGAGACTTCGAGCCGTGACCCATAGGACCTCTTGCGAAATGGTGACGCTTGATAGTTCCGGCGAAACCCTTGCCTTTGGAAGTGCCGACGACGTCAACGAGATCTCCCGCCGCAAAAATATCGACGCCGATAACGTCACCGACTTTGTATTCAGATTCAGAATCGAGACGAACTTCGCGGATAAATTTCACGGGATTTACGCCAAACTTTTTGAACTGCCCCGCCATAGGCTTATTAACTTTGTTCTCTTTAATTTCGCCGAAGCCGAGCTGAACGCTGTTATAGCCGTCGGTATCGACGGTCTTGTTGCGGAGCACAACATTTTTGCCGCTTTCGATAACAGTCACCGGAATAACTTTGCCGTCTTCGGTAAAAATTTGCGTCATGCCCAATTTGATACCCAAAATTGTTTTTGCCAATATCTACACCTCCCGCCCTTAAAGCTTAATAACGATGTCAACACCGGCAGGAAGGTCAAGGCGCAAAAGGGCGTCTATTGCCTTTTGGTTCGGCTGAATAATATCGATAAGGCGTTTGTGAGTTCTCATCTCGAATTGTTCGCGCGAATCCTTGTTGACGTGCGGCGAGCGCAGAATCGTATAGACATTTTTTTCTGTGGGCAGCGGCACGGGACCGGAAACCATTGCGCCGTTTTTGCGGGCGGTCTCCACAATCTTTGCCGCGCTCTGATCCAAAGACTTATGGTCATAAGCCTTCAGACGGATACGAAGTTTTTTCTTCTGTGGTTTTTGTGGCAATTTATTTTCCTCCTCTTTGGAAGTTTTTTTATCGGCAGTTCCCTTGACGAAACGAATTGCCGAATTTCGCCAAGCAATCTGCCAATTAACAGCAAAAATTTAGGAAGAGGAACTAGTGGTTAGGATTAAGAGGAAAGGGTCAAGGGGAAAGGGTTAAGAGGGAAGGACTAAGAGGAAATTTATCCCTTATCCTTTGCCGCTTATCCCTTGCCACTTATCCCTTGTCACTTATCCCTAACTAAGTCCCTGCTTCCTAAAAATTTTCAATCGACAGTAAAATTACTCGTTGATTTCGATAACACGACCCGAACCGACAGTGTGACCGCCTTCGCGAATAGCAAAGAGCAAGCCTTTTTCAATAGCAATCGGGGTAATAAGTTCAACGTCCATTTCAATGTGATCGCCGGGCATGCACATTTCAGCGGCGTTGCCGTTTGTATCTTTCAAGTTGCCGACTACGCCGGTGACGTCAGTTGTACGGAAATAGAACTGCGGGCGATAGTTAGCGAAGAACGGAGTATGGCGGCCGCCTTCGTCTTTGGTAAGGACGTAAACTTGAGCCTTGAACTTCGTGTGCGGATGAATTGTGCCGGGTTTCGCAAGAACCTGACCGCGTTCAATTTCTTTACGGTCTACGCCGCGAAGGAGGACACCAACGTTATCGCCGGCAACCGCGCTGTCAAGCAACTTGCGGAACATTTCGATACCGGTAGCGACAGTTTTTCTCGGCTCGTCACGGAGACCAACTATCTCAACAGGATCGTTAAGTTTCAATTCGCCGCGCTCCACACGACCGGTAGCAACCGTGCCGCGTCCGGTGATTGTGAAGACGTCTTCAACCGGCATAAGGAACGGTTTATCTTTATCGCGTTCCGGAGTCGGAATATAATCGTCGACAGCGTCGAGGAGTTCCATAATTTTTGCTTCTTGGTCTTTGTCGCCTTCAAGAGCGAGGAGAGCAGAGCCGGCAATAATGGGAATATCGTCGCCCGGGAATTCGTACTTGCTCAAAAGTTCGCGGACTTCCATTTCGACGAGTTCCAAAAGTTCGGGGTCGTCAACCTGGTCAACTTTGTTGAGGAAGACAACGATAGCCGGAACGCCGACTTGACGAGCAAGGAGGATATGCTCACGAGTCTGCGGCATAGGACCATCAGAAGCAGCAACGACAAGAATCGCGCCGTCCATTTGCGCCGCGCCGGTGATCATGTTTTTGATATAGTCAGCGTGACCTGGGCAGTCGACGTGTGCATAGTGGCGTTTTTCAGTCTCGTACTCAACGTGGGCGGTGTTAATTGTGATACCGCGTTCGCGTTCTTCCGGAGCCTTGTCGATATTTTCGTAGGACTCGTACTTTGCGAAACCTTTAGCCGCCAAAACTTTTGTGATAGCCGCCGTCAAAGTTGTTTTGCCGTGATCGATGTGACCGATAGTACCGATATTAACGTGGGGTTTACTGCGATCAAATTTCTGCTTTGCCAAAATAAACACTCCTTATAAACTTAGTTTAAACTCCAAAAAATATTCAAATTTAGCAGTCAGAGCAAAGGTGCCGGTGAAAAACCAATCCCTAATTCCCTTCCTCTAATCTCTAAATTACTCGCCTTTGTTTCTCGCAACAATCGCGTCGGCAATAGTTTTGGGGACTTCGTCATAATAGGCGACTTCCATTGAATAATTGCCGCGCCCTTGAGTTTTTGACCTCAAGTCTGTGGAATAGCCGAACATTTCCGAAAGCGGAACGAAACCGTGAATAACTTGCAGACCATTGCGCGGCTCCATGCCGTCAATCCTTCCGCGCCTTGCGTTCAAATCTCCGATAACGTCGCCCATATAATTTTCGGGGACGGTGACTTCGATTTTAACGTAGGGTTCCAGCAAAACGGGCTTAGCTTTTTCCGCCGCCGCCTTGAAAGCGATTGAACCGGCAATTTTGAACGCCGCCTCGCTTGAGTCTACTTCGTGAAAACTTCCGTCGTAGACGACCGCTTTAATATCAACCATTGGGTAACCTGCAAGCACGCCATTTTCCATAGCCTGACGGACGCCCGCTTCAATCGGATTGATATATTCTTTCGGGATGACGCCGCCGACGATTTTACTTTCAAACTCGAAACCTTTACCGACTTCGTTCGGGAAAATCTCCAGCCAACAATGACCGTATTGCCCGTGCCCGCCGCTTTGACGAACGAATTTTCCTTCAGCTTTCGCGGTCTTGCGAATAGTTTCGCGGTAGGCAACCTGCGGCTCGCCGACTTTGCAATCGACTTTAAATTCGCGTAGCATCCTGTCGACGATAATCTGCAAATGAAGTTCGCCCATGCCGGAAATAATTGTCTGCCCTGTTTCGGCGTCGGTACGAACCTTGAAAGTTGGATCCTCTTCCGAAAGTTTTTGCAAGGCGATTCCCATTTTGTCCTGGTCGTTCTTCGTCGAAGGTTCGACGGCAACTGAAATGACGGGATCCGGAAATTCCATCGACTCAAGAATAATCTGCGCGCCTTCGTCACAAAGAGTATCGCCCGTCGTCGTATCCTTCAGCCCGACGGCCGCCGCAATGTCACCGCTGTAAACAGTATCAATTTCCGTGCGGTTATTCGCGTGCATCTGCAAAATCCTGCCTATGCGTTCCTTCCTGCCCTTCGTCGAATTGTAGACGTAGGAGCCGGATTTCAGGACGCCAGAATAAACTCTGAAGAAAGCCAGCTTGCCGACATATGGGTCAGTCATAATTTTGAAAGCAAGCGCGGAAAACGGCTCGTCGTCGCTTGACGGTCTGAAGTCCTCTTCGCCTTCGGGAGTGACGCCTTTAATCGGCGGGACGTCCGTCGGCGCGGGCATGTAGTCAACAATCGCATCGAGCAAGGGCTGCACTCCGCGATTTTTGTAGGACGTGCCGCAAGTAACCGGCGTCATCTTACAATCAATCGTCGCTTTTCGGATAACGGCTTTAATTTCGTCCACAGTCACTTCGTCGCCGCCGAGATATTTTTCCATGAAGTCATCGTCTTGCTCCGCGCACGCCTCAAGCAACTTGTCGCGATAATCTATCGCCATATCCATAAACTCTTCGGGAATTTCGATTTCGTCGGCAACCTTCCCCAAGTCGTCTTCGTAAACAATCGCTTCCATTTTGACCAGGTCGATAATCCCCTTGAAACTATCCTCCGCTCCGATTGGGAGCTGAATAGCTACGGCGTTCGTGTGGAGGCGGTCGCGCATCATCTGAATGACGTGATAAAAATCCGCACCGGTGATATCCATTTTGTTGACGTAAGCCATACGGGGAACGTTGTATCTTTCCGCCTGCCGCCAAACAGTCTCTGTTTGCGGTTCGACGCCGCCGCGCGCAGTCAAAATCGCAAGTGCGCCGTCCAAAACTCTCAACGAACGTTCAACTTCAACCGTGAAGTCAACGTGACCGGGCGTGTCGATAATATTGATACGGTGGTTTTTCCAGAAACAAGTCGTCGCCGCTGAAGTGATTGTAATTCCGCGCTCCTGCTCCTGTACCATCCAATCCATTGTTGCTGCGCCGTCGTGCACTTCGCCGATTTTATGATTGATACCCGTATAAAAAAGTATTCGTTCGGTCGTCGTCGTTTTTCCTGCGTCGATATGCGCCATGATTCCGATGTTACGAGTTTTTTCCAGTGAAAACTCTCTTGACACTTTGAATTTCTCTCCTATCTTTTAAACTGCTTTGTACGCTCGGCTATTGTCAGCTCTGCGCACTTCGCTGAAAAATTCTCTGTGTCAAAAATTACCAACGATAGTGAGCAAAAGCCTTGTTAGCCTCCGCCATTTTGTGAGTATCTTCTTTTTTCTTAATTGCCGCACCGACATTGTTAGCCGCGTCCATGAGCTCGGCTGAAAGTCTTGCGTCCATTGTTTTTTCTCCGCGCAGTCTTGCGTAATTCACAAGCCAGCGGATACCGAGAGTCTGACGTCTTTCGGGACGAACTTCAACGGGAACCTGATAGTTGGCACCGCCAACGCGGCGGGCGCGAACTTCCAAAACAGGCATAACGTTTTTGAGTGCCGTCTCGAAAATTTCCAGCGGATCCTTACCTGTTTTCTCACGAATGACATCAAAGGCATCATACACCACACGCTGAGCGACACTTTTTTTGCCGGACAGCATGACTTTGTTGATAAACTTTGTAACCGTCTTCGAGTGGTAAACAGGATCCGGCAGAACGTCACGCTTCGGCACAGAACCTTTTCTTGGCATTTCTACTTCTCCTTCTTCGGACTAAGGGACAGAAAAATGATCCTCAGCCCCTAATCTCTAATCACTTTTTCTTAGGTTTGGCTTTCTTCGCGCCGTATTTTGAGCGAGACTGATTACGGTCTTGCACGCCTGCGGTATCGAGTGAGCCGCGAATTATGTGATAACGAACACCCGGCAGATCCTTAACACGACCTCCGCGAATTAAAACCACGCTGTGTTCTTGCAGATTATGACCAATACCCGGGATATATGCAGTGACTTCGATACTATTGGTCAAACGGACACGCGCAACCTTACGAAGAGCGGAGTTCGGTTTCTTCGGCGTCGTCGTATAAACACGAGTGCAAACGCCGCGTTTTTGCGGGCATTCTTTCAAGGCAGGAGCAGTAGATTTTTCAACAACGCTCTGACGACTTTTTCTAACTAACTGATTTATGGTTGGCACACGCCCACCTCCTTTCAAAGTTTCAGAGAAAAAATAAACTTGTTTCAAAACGAAGCGAATATTAACATTGAGAAAAAACATTGTCAAGCCTTAATTTGACGCGCCCTTCCAATCACAAGTTATCTCGAAGTAAAATATTCAACGCGAAAAAATTTTTTCCTTCAAAGATTTTTCTTCTGTTGTAATTTATTTTTCTCTTCCCTGATTTTCTTTTGGCGCAAAAGTTTTTAGGAATTAGGAATTAGAGATTTTTTCTTTATAAAAAATTTAAATCTAGCATCTACTTTTCTTTTGATCGCAAAAGAAAAGTAGCAAAAGAAAACTGCCCGCAGAGGTCGCATCACGCGACCAAATGCGGGCGGCCGCACATCCTTGTGCGGCCTCTCTCCTTCTTTAAACTAATCTCTATTCCCTAACCGCTTGTCCCTTGAATAAACTACCAGCTGATTTGGTCGTAACGCTTGTGAATGTAAGTATTCGACGCATTATAAACGCCGACTTCAAAAATTAAATCGGTGATATGGTATTTGTGGACAAGGTCAGAAATTTTTCCCTCGAAGTAGCGCGGGTCAACCCAAACAATATTTTCGTAGTGGTCAACGAGCCAGGGAATAAAGGCATTGCCCATTGAATCCTTTATCACCAAAACGCCACTGCCGTCAGAAATTTTGTCGTTGTGCACGACGGCAAGCGGAACATCTCCCGCGACGAACGCACCGTACAACGCGGAAGGGTGATAGTCTGAAACGTCAATGATTATCGGATAAGTTTGCGCCGCGCCGTCTTTGTCGAAGATTGTCATTTTGTCGGCGTCCTTCGGCAGATAAGCGATAACCGTATCGGGATTTGCGGCAATTTCCGGAGATTGGTTGCTTGAAGAATAAAAGCTGCCCAGAAATCCCGGAAAAACTTTTTGCTCGTAATTTTTTATGTCGTGCGGCTGAATCCCTTTGACTTTGCAAAATTCAACGTAAGCGTAATAAGCTCCAAGCCCCGTCCAATGATGATCTGTGTGGAAAAAAATATATTCCGCGTTGTGTTTTCGGAGAGTCGGCAGAGAATTTACTTTGAGAATCCCGCCGTCCAACCTGCTCAAAACAAAATCGAAAGCGACTGCCTCGTCACTGGTACCGAGATATTCCAGCGCGGACTTATCCAGCATGACGCCCGCGCTATTGGGAACCAACATCACGTAAAAATTCACGAGAGCACGAAAGCGGCTGTAAATGTCGTTCATGGTTTTGACGAAGTTTAAGTTATTATCTTCAAGGAAGGTGTAAAGTTCGTAGCCGCTGTTGTTCGCAATGTAAATCTGCCCGCGAATTTCGCCTATGCCGTGAATTGTTCCGTCGGGCAAATTTTCTTCGGGTTCGGGCTGATTATTTTGGGCGGGCGGCTGATTTTCGGCGGGAGGTTTCGGCGGGGGAGCGGCTTGATCATTTTTGCCCTCGATAATTTGTTCGGAGCGCGAGCCGTAAAAACTTTCTACCTTTTTGCTTGCGGCGATCATTTCTTCGCGCAGGGGGTAGGTGTCCGAATACCAAATATCGATTTTTTTGAAGAAGGAGCCGTCCCAAAGACCCGCCGCAGTAAATTCCGGAAACTCGGCGAGCGGACGTTTTTCAATCATGGAAACTTTCGGGCGCAGGAAGAGCATCAAACCGATTATGAAAAAACTCATCATGCAGACGCCGAAGACAAAAATTTTTATTGATTGAATTACATCGTGTTTAGCGGGCGGGGATTTTTTTTCTTGCATTAATTTTTCATCTCCTGTCGCCGAATTAAAATTGGAAGTAGATAAACGGGTTGTAGCTGTCGCCTGCCAGAGCATTCGCCGCAAGAATGAACATGGCTATCGGCAACAAAACTTCAACAAGCCCGTAAACGACCAGGGAAAATTTATTTGTAGCAGCGGATTTTTCCAATGCCTCGTAGATAATTTTGAAGAAGGGTGTGGAAGCGAGCGTGCACAAAATTAAAAAGTACATGTTGTTTTTGAAAATGAGTTCGACGCCAAAATTTGTCAGCGGGTTATCATTCAGGCAGAAGAGACTTTTAAACGCGGTCAACATCATTGTTATATCGCTGTACTTGAAAATTACGAGGTTCATTAAGAAAAAGAAGAAGGTGATAAAAATTTGCACAATCGACGGCAACCAGTCAAAAGTATTTCCGATTATAAATTTTTTAATTGCGAGGAGCATTCCGAAGTAGAGACCCCACAAAACATAATTCCATTCTGCGCCGTGCCAAAGCCCCGTCAAAAACCAAACGATAAATAAATTTCGGAACTGCAGGAGCGGAGAGCAACGCCCGCCGCCGAGAGGGATATAGACGTAGTCGCGGAAAAAAGTGCTTAACGAAATATGCCAACGTTTCCACAATTCGGCGATAGATTTTGAAATGAAAGGGAAGTTAAAATTTTCTTTGTAGTGGAGCCCGCACATTAAGCCCATGCCTATAGCCATATCTGAATAGCCGGAAAAATCCATGTAGATTTGCATTCCGAAGGCGAATAATCCTAAAAAGAGTCCGAGCGCGGGAGCCGTCGACAGCGCATTAAAATCCAAGTCAAGCATTCTGTCAGCGATAACCGCGCAACCGTTCGCGAAGACGGCTTTTTTCATGAGACCGAGACAAAAACGGCTGATACCTCTTCCAATTTCGTCGACGTTCGTTTTGCGCGCCATTAAGTCTTCGTGAACATCTTGGTAGCGAATGATAGGACCGGCGATACATTGGTGGAAGAGGCAAGCGTAAAGCAACAGCCGCCAGTATTCTTTTTGCGCGGGAATTTCTTCGCGGTAGACGTCGACGACGTAGGAAATCAGCTGGAAAGTGTAAAAGGAAATTCCAATCGGCAAAACAATTTCGGGAATCGGCAAGTCAAGTCCCGCGACGTAATCGATTGTTGAAATCGTGAAGCCGGTGTACTTAAAAATTCCGAGTATCGTCAAGCAAGCGGCGACCGTGAAAAATAACGGACGCTTTTTCGACGTGCCTTTAACTCCCGCATTTTCGATAGCTATTGCCCCGATTTTGCAAATAAAAACCATCAGCAACATCAGCACGAGGCAGCGGACGCCCGTCCACGTGTAAAAGATGAGCGAGAAAAACAGCATCGCGATATTTTTTCCCTTCGCTGAAGGAATTAGAACTTGTGAGCAGAGATTCAGCGTCAAGAAAAAGAATACGAACAACAAACTTGCAAAAATCATCAGCAACGCTCCAATTTTAAGGGATAAGGATTAAGGGATAAGATCTTCTTTTCTCTTAAAACTTACCGCTTGCCCCTTACCACTTGCCCTTTGTCACTTACCACTTGTCCCTAATCTCTGATATTGTGAGTCGTCGACGGGCTCAAGCCACTCGTTAGAAGAATTTTCAGCGGGAATTTCGACGGCAAGATGAGAAAACCAGCTGTCAGCCGCCGCGCCGTGCCAGTGTTTGACTTCAGGCGCAATGTTCACGACGTCGCCGGGCTTAAGAGCCTGCGGAGCTTTGCCCCACTCTTGATACCAGCCCCTGCCGCCTGTGACGAGCAAAATCTGCCCGCCCTTGTGGTGAATGTGCCAGTTGTTGCGACAGCCGGGCGAAAAAGTTACGTTCGCGATAGGTCCGCCCTGTTTCGTCAGCGGATTCAAATACGCCTGCCCGATAAAAAATTTGCTGAACTGTTCGGGAAGAGGGTTGCCGACGTCAAAGACGCTCGGATTTTTAATTTCACTCATGTCAATCTCTCCAATCCAAAAATTTTTTTCTGCGCTATTGTACTTGCCGAATCAATTTCAGTCAAATTTTTTTTAAGTTGTAATCTTGTTGACTTGCACATAATTCAAAAATGCGTTAAAATTTTTCAGCATTATATCAAAAGATTTTTGCAAAGTACTTACCTTGTGGATAAACAGAAAAAATTTTTTGGAGGGTAAAAAAAATGAGAAGTGACATCGTGAAGAAGGGTGCAACTCGTTGTGCTCATCGTTCCTTGTTTAATGCAAATGGTTTTGGTCCCGAAGAGCTTAGCCGCCCGCTGATTGGTGTTTGTAATTCTTTCAACGAAATTATTCCCGGGCACATGCATTTAAAATCCATAACCGAAGCCGCGAAACTCGGCGTGGCTGCCGCCGGCGGAACTCCCATTGAATTTCCGGCGATTGGTGTTTGTGACGGAATAGCGATGGGGCATACCGGAATGAAATATTCTCTTGCCAGCCGCGAACTTATTGCCGATTCGATAGAGGCGGTGACAATGGCGAGCGGTTTCGACGGGCTGATTTTAATTCCGAACTGCGATAAAGTTGTACCTGGAATGCTTATGGCGGCGGCGCGTCTAAATATTCCTGCGGTGATTGTCAGCGGCGGTCCCATGCTTGCCGGAAGATTTCACGGGCGTGATATTAGTGTCAGTCAGTCTTTTGAGGCGGCGGGAAAATTCGCGGCAGGTCAAATGACTCAAGAGGAAATGACGGAGCTTGAGGCGAAGGCGTGCCCGGGTTGCGGCTCCTGCGCGGGACTTTTCACGGCGAATACAATGAACTGTTTAAGCGAAGCACTGGGCATGGCTCTGCCCGGCAACGGAACAATTCCCGCCGCTTACAATGGCGCACGATTGATTCTTGCGAAACGCGCGGGCAAAGTTGTCATGGACTTGATAAAGAAAAATATTTTGCCGCGTGATATTTTGACGCTTAAAGCTTTTGAGAACGCGATAACCGTCGACATGGGTATAGGCGGCTCGTCGAATACCGTTTTGCATTTGACGGCGATTGCCAACGAATGCGGAATAAAAATCCCCGCGCAACTCTTTGACGAAATTTCTGCGCGCACTCCTTACATTACGAAACTTAGCCCCGCCGGCACTCACCATATGCAAGATTTGGAAGAGGCGGGCGGAATTACGGCGGTCATGCACGAACTTTCCAGGAAAAATCTTTTGCACCTCGACGCCTTGACGGTGACGGGGACGCTTGCCGAAAGAATCGAAGGCGCGGAAATTGAACGCCCCGACGTTATTCGCACCGTCGATAATCCGTACAGACCGACGGGCGGCATTGCGATTTTGCACGGCAATATTTGTCCAGATTGCGCTGTCGTAAAAGCGTCCGCCGTCAGCGAAGATATGCTCGTCTACAGCGGCAAGGCGAAATGTTTTGACAGCGAAGAGACGGCAATTAATGCGATTATGGCGGGCGAAATTCATGACGGCGACGTTGTTGTTATCCGCTACGAAGGACCGAAGGGCGGACCCGGCATGCAGGAGATGTTGAACCCGACGGCGGCAATTACCGGCGCGGGCTTGAAAGTTGGTTTGATAACGGACGGAAGATTCAGCGGCGCAAGTCAAGGCGCGTGTATCGGTCACATTTCTCCTGAGGCAATGGAAGGCGGTCCTATTGCTTTAATTGAGGACGGCGACATAATTTCTATTGACATTCCGAACAGAAAACTTGAGCTGGAAGTCTCGGACGAAGAACTTGCAAAACGTCGCGCGGCGTGGGTAAAGCCTGAACCGAAAATTAAAACCGGCTACCTTGCTCGCTACGCTAGGCTGACTACTTCCGCGTCGACCGGCGCAATAGTCAACGCTTGAGAGGAGAAAATTTTTCATGGAAAAAATCGGCGTGGTAATTGTCGCACTGAATCCCAACGCAATTTCTCAAGCTCTGTCGAGTTTAAATCTAAACAACGCGCTCCCAGTTGCCGTGCTCTCTCAAGGCGGCGGCGGTAAAATCATTACGTTCGGCAATTTAAGAATTCAGATGTTTTCTTTTTCGTCAATACAACAGATTTTGAACCGGTACAAAAATTTTGCGTGGCTTATCTGCGGCGTCGTCTGGGATGTCGGCGATATTTACAAGATGAAAAAATTGCTCGTGTCCGCCGGCGTTCCCGAAAATAATATCGTGAATTTTGAAATTCTGTCACACATAACGAAAGAGTGGATCGCCAATCTCCGTTACATTGAAAAAAATCCCGTCGATTGTTTCGCAACGGGTATCAGCTACACGGAAGCCGGCTTGAATTTTAATTGCATCGCGGGCGTAAAAGGTGTGAACTTGGCGAGCAGCAATCAGGATTTGCGCCAAAGCTACATAACGGCAAAATATGTCTTCGACCACGCAAAACGCGGCTCTTTCAAATTTGTTTTAATCGGATTGACGCCGTACTCTTTTCGCTACGATAACATAAAAAGTTTTTCAGTTTGTCCGCGCAATTTGCAATACGCCTGGACGCTGAACGATTCGACGGACGACACTCCGCACGGGAAATTACTTCAGCGTTTGGTGAGCGACGAAGTCAAAAATAATTTTCTTAACACTCCCGTTGAACAGGATGATTTAAATTTTGACGGGCTTAAAAATCGTGCCCTTAAAGAATTTCCGGCATATGCGTTGGTCGGCTGGCAGGAAGCACTGAAAAATTCGGCGAAAGATTTTTATCCGGATACCTTCGAGAAAAATTTGCAGATACTTGAGGATTATATTAAACTTTGTCTGGAAAATCATGCAAAGCCCGTCGGAATTATGTTCCCCTTCGCTCCGGCAATGCGCGATAACTACGACAAAAATCTTCTCGTCACTTTCCGTCAAACGGTACGACAGCTTGAAAAAATTTACGACTTCAAGTTTATTGACATGTTTGATTTGCCGCTGGACTACAGTTGCTTTTACAACATGCCTCATTTGAATTTGAAGGGCTCCATTCTTGCGGGCAATGTCTTGAATGCGAGATTGTGCGAGCAAAATATTTTGCCGCCGGAAAATCTTTGCAGATACAGCTACGAATATTTTTACACCCTGTCGAATATTCTCCCGAAGGACGAGTACAATAATTTCATGAGCAACGTTTTCAAAATGTCTCTAAAAAAATTGCGTCGCAAGAATAAAATCAACATTGCGTTTGTCCTTTACGATTCGTCAATGTGGTGTGGCGATGAAATTTATAAATCCTTCGCGAAAGATAAGCGATACGAGCCGACGGTTTTTCTTTGCTTGCGGCAAGACAAGCTGAACATGGAAACCACAGTAAAAGATTTTTATCACGGCGTCGAACAACTCAAGGCAAAGGGTTTGAACGTCGTCAGCGTTGTCGATAAAAATGCGGCGATTCCTCGTCAAGACGTCTTCATTTTTTTGACGCCCTACCTTGAAGTTTTGCCGACAGCTTTCAGTCTTGCGAATATTCTCGCCGAAACTCTGCTGACTTATATTCCTTACGGGCTTGTCACTGCTGCTTGGGACACGACGAAAAATCCGCTCCTGCACGTTGTCTGGAAAATTTTCTTTGAGACGGAATTTTCTCTTCGTGAACACGAACAAAATGCGGAGGTTGAAAATTTTTGCGGACATTACAGCGGTCACCCGAAGATGGATATTTTCTTTGACGATAAAGCTGATTTCAAATACGATTGGAAAATGGCGCAACCGAACTCAAGAAAAATTATTTGGGCACCACATTTTTCGATTAGGGAAGGAATAAAATATTCTACCTTCCACTATAATTATCAGTTCATGTACGAATACGCGCGGGCGCATCCTGAAATTTCTTGGGTCGTCAAACCGCATCCGAATTTGTTATTTTCTGCAGTCGAGGCGGGATTGTTTCCTTCGGTCAAGGCATTTGAAGAGTACTTGCAAAAATGGAACGACCTGCCAAACGCGAAAGTTGAAACCGGAGCTTATTACCAGGCGATTTTTGCGACTTCGGACGGAATGATATTGGACAGCGGATCTTTTATCAGCGAATATCAGTACGTTCACAAGCCGATGATTTTTTTGACGCGCGACACTCAAAAATTTAACTCTTTGGGCGATGAGATAATGAAAATTATTTATCGCGTCGACGGCAAAAATTTTCAGGGTATCGCCGAACTTATGCAGAAAATTTTTATCGAAGGCAGGGACGAAATGTTTGAAGAGCGCATGAAATTTTTCGACAGGTACTTGAATTACAAACAGGCTAACAAAATGTTGGCGAGCGCGTACATTTTTAAGAGCATTGCGCAAGATTTGAAATGAGTTGGCAAAATTTAAGGGAGCTGAAAATTTTTATGAGCAATATCGCTCTGATATTGGGCGGGGGCACGGGTTCAAGGACTCGTCAAGATATTCCCAAACAGTTCCTGACTGTTAATGATCGCCCCGTAATAATTTACACGCTGGAAATTTTTCAAAATCACCCCGAAGTTGACGCGATTGCCGTTGTCTGCTTGGAAGGCTGGGAAAATGTTTTGCAGGCTTACGCGAAACAATTCAATATCAGCAAACTGAAATTTATCGTCACCGGCGGCGAAAATCGTCAAGCGTCGTCGAGGATTGGGCTTTTTGAACTGGAAAAAATTTTTTCGCCTGAAGATATTGTTTTGATTCACGACGGCAACCGCCCGCTGACTTCCGCGAAAATTATTTCAGACTGTATCGCGACCACGAAAAAGTTCGGCTGTGCTTGCGCGGCAATTCCCTGCGCGGACGTCATGATGGAAACTGAAGACGGATTAATTTCCGCCGCGCAATATCCCCGCGACAAACTTCGTGTCGGACAAACGCCGCGCGGTTTCTTTTTGGAAAAGGTCTGCGAAATTCACCGGCGCGCCCTTAAGGCGGGAATAACTGATTCTATTGGTTCACATACTTTGATGCTGGAATTTGGCGAGCCGATTTATCTTTATTCCGGTTCCCAAAAAAATTTTAAGATAACGACGACGGAGGACATTGAAATTTTTAAAGCCCTGCTCAATGTTGAGAAGCCCGCCTGGCTGAAATAATTCAGTCTCGAAAATGGCGGCACTCCGGTCCGGAAAAAAACTTGAATAAAAAATTTGTATTGGTTTGATTTTGCCGAGAATTGGGAGGGAAATTTTTCTCATGGAATGGGAAGAATCATTCAGAAAAAAACTTGCAGAAATTTTGAGTGACGAACAATTTATTTTTCATGCGCCGATGAGCGAACAAACTACTTTTAAAATCGGCGGCGCGGCGGACGTTTTAATTTTTCCGTCGAGCACCGCAGATATTCCGGCGATTTTCAATTTGATTGACGAGTTTAAAATTCCCTGCACGATTCTCGGAAACGGCTCGAACGTTTTGGTTTTGGATAAAGGCATTCGCGGCGCGGTTATCAAGTTCACGGATAAGTTCTTCGGGGAAATTCGCGCGGAAGGTCAAAAAATTATCGCGGGTGCCGGAGCAAAACTCAAGGACGTTTCAAATTTCGCGGCGGAAAAAAATTTGAGCGGGATAGAATTTGCCGTCGGGATACCCGGAAGTATCGGCGGCGCGGTTTTCATGAATGCAGGGGCTTACGGCGGGGAGATGAAAAATATCGTCTCCAATGTCAAGGCGGTTTCGCGAAACGGGGAGATAAAAAATTTTCGCGCTGACGAATTGAATCTCGGCTACCGCCAAAGTATTTTTCAGACGAATGGTTGCGCGATTTGCGAAGTCGAATTGAATTTGGCTGAAGGCAACCGCGACGAAATTAAAAATAAAATGGCGGAGTTCACCTTCAAGCGCGAAAGTAAACAGCCGCTGGAATTTCCCAGCGCGGGCAGTACCTTCAAACGCCCTGCCGGTTATTTCGCGGGCACTTTGATTGACAAAACGGGGCTTAAAGGTTTAAAATACGGCGGTGCTATGGTCTCGGAAAAGCATGCGGGTTTTGTCGTCAATATTGGCGGCGCGACGGCTTCGGACGTTTTGAATTTGATTGACGAAGTTAAACGCCGCGTCAAGGAAATGCACGGCGTCACTCTCATGCCGGAAGTCCGTATACTTGGCGAATAGTTTTCCAATTTCCGGTTGCTTAATCGTAAATTTTTTAGGAGGTTTTGTCATGAAATTCTTGGAGAAAATTAAATCGCGCAGGTTGTCAAAAACTTTGGCGGCTCTAGCGGTGGGAGGAGTTTTAGTTTTCGGAGGAACTGCCGCGAATGTTTCCGCCGCTCCTTCGGATAATGCAATGTGGTCGTTCAAAGAGGCGTACCTTTCTTCGACGACGGAAAGCAGACCTTTTCAGGGGACGGCTCTACTTTTCGGCACGACTTATCACGCTGAAGCAAATGCGCTCGGACAAATTTTAAGAGACGGCTCAATCAGAATGAACGGCAATATTAATTGGGAGTTCACCAACCCCGACACGGATCAAACTTCCAACAGCAATATTCCCATTTACATTGAACAGGCAAACGGCACAATGACTCTTTACGCTCAACGCAACAATCGTTGGAGCAGACTGCCGTTGCCTACTTTCCCCGCTGAACTTGCAAATGTTATCTCGACGCGCGACGTCAGTGTTTTGCAGGAAAATCTGAACGCCGTCAAAGCTGTGGAGCTTTTCAGGGAAGATTCTTCGCAGAGAATTTTTAACGTGACTTTGGACGGAAAATATATCGCCAACTTCTTCCCGCAGCCGGCTATGCCCGCCGAAGATGACGCAATGGCAGTTCAAAAAATGACCGACACAATTTTCCAGCGCAACTTCAACAAAGCGTTGCAAAATACCGACGTCGTTTGCACGTGGGTTTTTGACAAGGTGACCAATCAAACCGCGACGGTTTCATTTAATCTCACGGATTTGATGCGCGCTTACGTCAGCAACGTCTTTAGTGAATCCGAGCAGGGCAAAATTGTAATCGGCGACGAAGACCGCCACATTTTGGAGACGCTCGGATATTTCAGCGAACTTCATCTTTCGGCGACTTATCAAAGTATGAATCTAATAAACAATATCAATTCTCCCGCAGGGGTGGGCAATGCCGTGCTGAATCAAAATGTTTTCAATGACATTCGCAACGATTTGGCTTACACGTCCAGAAAATAATTTCTGAATAAAATTTTTTCGGGGCTCGATAAAAAAATCGGGCTCTTTTTATTTTCCGCCGGCAAGATTTTTTTTAATGACGTCGAAATTAATCAGCGATAAGAATTTTTTGGAGGAGTTGTTATGAAAAAAATTTTGTTTGTCTGCAGCGGTAACACAGGGCGTTCACCGATGGCGGAGTTTGTTTTAAAAAAACTCGTCGCGCAGGACGCGGAAAATTTTTTGATTGAATCGGCGGCGTCTAAGCCGACTGACGGCGGGGATCTTCACGAGGGAATAGCCGCGAAACTTCGCGCAGAAAATATCCCCTACACGAAACACACCGCCAGACAAATTACGCCGGAAGATTATTCCAGGTTCGACAAAATTATTTGCATGGACAGCGGAAATATTGAGCAGGTGAAAAAAATTTGCGGGGGCGATCCTGCAGGCAAAATTAAATTGTTGTTGTCCTTCGTCGGCGAAGAAAAAGACATCCCTTGGGACAAAAACGGGTTCGCGAAAACGTACGAGGATATTCTGCGCGGCTGTCAAGCCCTGCTGAAAACTTTCGACAAAAATTAATGGAGGGCTCGTCATGAAAAAATTTTTTCTCGGAATTATTTTAACCTGCGCGCTGATTTTTTCGGGCAGTCAAAATAATCAAGCCGAAGCGTACAATTACGACGTCGGGATTTATTCGCAGAGTGGACTGCGCGGCTACCTCATGACCGAAACAATCAGAACGAATTATAGCAACGGGAGTTTCTTCTGCACGGTCGTTTGCTATCCCTCCAACAGACCTTACTACATAGATTATCAATTCTATCAAGGCAGAAATGGTTTTGCCTTCAGAAATTCTGACGGCTACAGCGCGCAGTTGTCCGCGTACTACACGCCGGTTGAGTTTAACGTTTATCGTTATGTGTGGCTCGGCGAAAGATAGTTTGAAAAATTTGTGACAGGCGGCAGGATTTTTAAACGCTTTGGCAAATAAAATTTGAGTAGTGTTATGAAAAAATCACAGGAGGGATTAACTTTGAGAGAGCTTGACGTAAAAGTTATTACCGAAAACGTCGCCGAGATGTGCAAAGAGGCGGCGTATTATTTGCCGGACGATGTTTATCGCGGACTGAAACGCGGGCGCGAAACCGAAAAGTCTGAAGTCGGCAAAATCGTCCTCGACCAAATTATCAAGAACGCCGAAATCGCGAAGGCGGAGGATCGTCCTTATTGCCAGGATACCGGAATGACGATCGTTTTCTTGAAAGTCGGACAGGATTTGCACATTGTTGGCGGGGATTTAAACGAGGCAGTCAATGCGGGAATCGCGAAGGGCTACACCGAAGGCTACCTTCGCAAGTCCGTCGTCGGGGAGCCGCTTTTTAATCGCGTCAATACGAAAAATAATACGCCCGGCGTTATTTACACGGAGATTGTGCCCGGCGATAAACTCGACATTACAATCGCGCCTAAGGGTTTTGGTTCCGAAAACAAATCCGGAATTAAAATGCTCGTGCCCGCCGACGGCGTCAAGGGCGTGAAAAAAGCTGTCATGGAAATTATTTTGCACGCCAGCATGAATCCTTGCCCGCCTATGGTCGTCGGCGTGGGTATCGGCGGCACGATGGACAGAGCTGCCCTGCTTTCCAAAAAGGCGTTGACTCGTTCCATTGACGAAAGAAATCCCATGCCCGAATACGCGAAACTTGAAGAGGAACTTTTGGAAATGATTAACTCGACGGGAATTGGTCCGCAGCTCGGCGGCACAACTTCCGCGCTCGCCGTCAACATTGAGTGGGGACCGACACACATTGCCGGCTTGCCTGTCGCCGTCACAATTTGTTGCCACGCGATGCGCCACGCGCACAGAGTTCTTTAATCGAAAAAATTTTTAAGGAGAGATACGAATGGCTGAAAGTATCAGAATCACGACGCCGTTTACTGAAGAGATGTCGCGCAAACTCAAAGCGGGCGACAGCGTCCTCATAACCGGCACGATTATCAGCGCAAGGGACGCGGCTCACAAAGTCATGACTGAAGCTCTTGCACGCGGCGAAAAATTGCCCGTCGACTGGAAAAATCAAATTGTTTATTATCTCGGACCCACGCCCGCAAAACCCGGTGACCCGATTGGCTCTTGCGGTCCTACCACTTCCGGCAGAATGGACGCCTACACGCCGACAATGCTCGATCAAGGAATCAAAGGCATGGTCGGAAAAGGTTCACGCGCCCCCGAAGTCGTGGAGTCAATGAAGAAAAACGGCGCGACTTATTTTGCGGCGGTGGGCGGCGCGGCGGCTTTAATCGCGAAGTCTGTCAAAAGTTATACCGTGCTTGCTTACCCTGAACTCGGTCCGGAGGCAGTTGCCGCGCTGGAGGTTGTGGACTTCCCCGCGATTGTCGTCATTGACTGCGAAGGAAATAATTTCTACGAGATTGGGCAGAAACCGTTCCGCAATTTCGACATCAACCAAATCTAGAGATTAGTGGATAGTGGTTAGTGGAAAGGGATAAGTGGAAAGGGATAAGGGTTTGGCGGAAAAAATTTTCTTGCCCCTTACCCCTTGCCCCTTATCGCTAATCCCTATCCCCTTGCCCCTTATCACTAACATTAGTCACTAAAAAAAACAAGGAGGCTTAAAATGCATACAACTTTTTATTTAAGGCGATTGCATTCGCTCTGCGGTCTGCTCGTCTTGGGAATGGTGCTGTTTGAGCACATTTTTACAAACTCAATGGCGATGCTCGGTCCCGAAGGACTCAACACCGCGCTTGAAATGATGGAGCTTATCCCTAAACCAATTTTCTTGGGGCTTGAGCTCGGCGGGATTGCTGTTCCGCTCCTGTTTCACGGACTTTATGGTATCTACATTGCACTGCAGGCAAATAATAATCCGCGTCGTTTCGGATATTTGCGCAACTGGAATTTCACCTTGCAGCGTTGGACTGCGTGGTTTTTGGTTGTCTTCCTGATTTGGCACGTCGGCTATCTCCGCTTCTACGTCAAAGGCGTAACCGGCACCCCCATTTCTTTTGAACTCCTCCAAAACTTTTTCCAAAACCCGATTGTCGTTGTGCTCTATATTCTCGGAATGTGGGCGGCGATTTTCCATTTCTGCAACGGCATTACAACTTTCTGCATGACGTGGGGAATCACAAAAGGTCCGCGCTCCCAAAATGTTATCAGCGTTATCAGCATGTGCCTTTGCGCGGCTCTTTGCCTTGTGACCGTCGCGTTTATGGCAAGTTATTTCATTTATTGAGGTGAGTACTGATATGGCTAAAGATATGAGCAAAAAGAAAATTGCAATAGTCGGCGGCGGTATTTCGGGACTGCTCGCCACGATTAAAGTCTGTGAACTCGGCGGCGAAGTAGATTTGTTCTCCTATTGCCCCGTTAAACGTTCGCACTCACTCTGCGCGCAGGGCGGCATTAACGCCTGTATGGATACGAAGGGCGAACACGACAGCATTTACGAACACTTCGACGATACCGTTTACGGCGGTGACTTCCTCGCGGATCAAATTGCCGTCAAAGGTATGGTCGAGGCAGCTCCGAAATTAATCAAGATGTTCGACAGAATGGGCGTGCCCTTTACCCGCACTTCGGAAGGCGTTTTGGATTTGCGCAACTTCGGCGGACAAAAACATAAGCGCACTTGTTTCGCCGGCTCCACTACCGGTCAGCAGATTCTTTACGCGCTTGACGAACAGGTTCGCCGCTGGGAAGTCAAGGGCTCCGTCACGAAATACGAGTTCTGGGAATTTGTCAGGATTATCAAAAATAAAGAGGGCGTTTGTCGCGGGCTCGTCGCCCAAAATATGAACACAATGGAAATTCGCGCGTTCAAGGCTGATACCGTCATTCTCGCTACCGGCGGACCCGGTCAAGTGTTCGGTCGTTGCACGGCGTCGACAATCTGTAACGGCTCGGCTGTCTCCGCCGTCTACCAACAGGGCGCGGAAATTGCCAACCCTGAATTTATTCAGATTCACCCGACGGCTATACCAGGCTCCGATAAAAATCGTCTGATGTCTGAAGCTTGTCGCGGTGAAGGCGGACGCGTCTGGGTCTACAAAGACGGCAAGCCCTGGTATTTCCTCGAAGAAATGTATCCGGCTTATGGCAACCTTGTTCCGCGTGACGTTGCAAGCCGCGCTATCTACAAAGTCTGTGTGCATATGGGTCTCGGAATAAACAAAGAGAATCGCGTTTACCTTGACTTGTCGCATATTGACAGCGGTTACCTCGAAAGAAAACTCGGCGGCATTTTGGAAATGTATTCCGAATTTGTCGGGCAGGATCCGCGAAAAGTTCCAATGGAAATTTTCCCGTCCGTCCACTACTCAATGGGCGGCATCTGGGTCGACAGAAAACACAACACGAATATCCCAGGGCTTATGGCAAGCGGCGAATGTGACTACCAATATCACGGCGCAAATCGTCTCGGCGCGAACTCCCTTTTGAGCGCGGCTTATTCCGGCACCGTCTCCGGCCCCGAAGCAATGAACTGGGCGAAAACCGGCAACAAGGGCTCCGAACTCACCGACGCCGAACTTGAGGCCGCCCGCCGCGAAGTGCAAAACGAATACGATAAAATTTTGACGATGAACGGCTCCGAAAACGCGCACAAACTCCACCACGAAATGGGCGATTTAATGTACAAGTACGTTGCCATTGAGCGCGATAACAACGGGCTCGACGCTTGCCTTGTCGAACTGAAAAAACTTCTGCAGCGTTGGGATAATATCGGCATAACGGATCATTCTCCCGTTGCCAATCAAGAGGCAATGTTCGTCCGCCAACTTCGTAACATGATTCTCTATGCGATGACTATCACGAAGGGCGCAAGAATGCGTGACGAATCTCGCGGTGCTCACGCAAAAATAGTTCTCGAAAATGGCAAGCAGAAACACGACGCCGACGGCGAACTCGTTTTCATGGGGCGCGACGATAAAAATTTCATGCGCACGACAATTGTCACCTATGATCCGAAAACCGAAGAGCCGATTATCAGTTATCGTGAGTTTGATCATTCGCTGATTAAGCCGCGCGCACGTAACTACGCTGTCGCCAAAAAAGAATGATAAGGGATAAGGGGCAAAAAATTCTTTCCCCTAAATAAAAACCGGAGGTTTTTTATTATGGCCGATAAAGTCAGATTTATAATAGAGCGGCAGGATGGTCCGAACGATAAGCCTTACACGCAAGAGTTTGACGTCGACTATCGTCCCGGGCTGAACGTCGTCGCCGCTTTAATGGAAATACAAAAAAATCCCGTCACAGTCGACGGGAAAAGAGTGCCGCCCGTAACGTGGGAATGTAATTGTCTCGAAAAAGTTTGCGGCGCGTGCATGATGGTTATCAATGGCAGGGCTCGTCAGGCTTGTTGCGCGCTCGTCGACGAAATTCAACAGCCGATTCACCTTGCTCCTGCGCGAACTTTCCCCGTTATCCGCGATTTGCTGATTGACCGCAGCGTCATGTTCGAGAGTCTGAAAAAAATTCAGGGCTGGGTTGAACTCGACGGCTCATGGGAAGTCAAAGACGCGCCGATTCAAAATCCGTACACCGCGCAAACAGCTTACGAAATTTCTCACTGCATGACTTGCGGCTGCTGCCTGGAGGCCTGCCCGAATGTTGGGCCGCAGTCAGATTTCATCGGTCCCGCGCCAACAGTCCAAGCGTACCTTTTCAATCTCCACCCGCTCGGAAAATTCGACGCGCCTAAACGTCTGAACGCTCTCATGGAAAAAGGCGGCATCACCAGTTGCGGCAATAGCCAAAACTGCGTCGAAGTTTGTCCGAAGTCAATTAAGCTGACAACTTACCTCGCACAACTCAATCGCGACGTAAACTTGCAGGCTCTCAAAAATATTTTCAACTTCTGAAAAAATTTTAACTGCTATAAAAATTTTAGCCCCCGAAAAAAATTTCAGGGGGTTTTTTATTTCGTCTTTCGTGATATAATTATGGAAAAATTTTTGTTGGTGATTAAAATGAATAAATCCGATTGGAAAAAATTTTTTATCGATAAAGCCGGAAAGTGTAAAGTTCTAGTTGTCGGCGATGTGATGATTGACAAATATTATCACGGAGAAGTTCACAAGTTCGCAAGCGATGCGCCCGTGCCCGTCGCGAAAATCGTCAAGCGGCGTTCGGCTCTCGGCGCGGCGGCGAATATCGCTCACAATTTATCTTTGCTCGGCTGCAAAACTTATCTCGCCGGCTTTGTCGGTGACGACCACAATTTTGAAACTCTGTCCGACCAGCTGAAAAAAAATAATATAAATCAAGACGGGCTGATTACTACCGAATCCCCGACAACTACAAAAGTTCGCGTCATAAGCGGGCACCAACAAATGTTTCGTATGGACTTCGAGGACAGCTCGCCGAAGAAAGACGACCAATACGGCGCGCTTGAAAAATATGTTCGCCGCCGCCTGAATGACAGCCTTGACGCAGTTGTTATCGCTGACTACGAAAAGGGAGTTTGCACGGAATATTTTTGCGCGGAAGTTATCAAGGCGGCGCATTATCACGGCGTCCCCGTCACCGTCATGCCTTACGGGCAACGCTGGATTAAATACGCGCAGGCCGATTACGTCACCCCTAACATTGCGAAAATTAATAAGGTCATGCTCTCGCCTATAACCGACGAAGATGACGACGTTGTCGAGCGCGCGGGAAGATACATTATGCGGAAATTCAAAATTAAAAATGTTTTGGCTACTCGCTCTTCTCACGGAATAACTTTGGTGACTGATGACAACGTCGCTCACATTCCGACAAAGTCGCAGGAAGTTTTTGACAGCGCGGGCGCGGCGGATACTGTTGCCGCAGTTTTTTCAATGGCTCTTGCCGGAGGACTGAAACCCATTGACGGCGCATATATCACCAACGTCGCGGCGGGTATCGTCATTTCAAAATCCGGTACTTATGCCGTCACTCGCGAAGATGTACTCAATGCTTTGAACGAAAGGGACTAATAAATTATGGCTGTGCTTGAAATAAAAACTGCCGGTGATCCTATTTTGAAAAAGACCGCCGTCGAAGTCACGAAGATTGACAAGAGAATTAAACGCTTGCTTGACGATATGGCTGATACAATGTACGCGACGGCGGGGATTGGAATTGCCGCGCCTCAAGTCGGTGTTTCTGTCCGCGCGGTTGTCGTCGACGTGGATCAAAAACGCTACGATTTAATTAACCCCGTTATCACTCACCGCGAAGGCTCCGTCGTCGATACCGAAGGTTGCCTTTCTTGTCCGGATCTTTTCGGGGACGTCGAGCGCGCAGAAAAAATTCGCGTCAAGTACACGACGCGCTTTCATAAGGAAAAAGAAATTGAGGCTGAAGGGTTGCTCGCGCGGTGCATTCAGCACGAAGTGGATCACCTTAACGGGCGGCTCTTCATCGACATCGCAAAAAATATCACCAAAGGCAAAAAAACTGAAACTGAAGCCAAATAAAAAAAGCGCAGGGACGAAAATTCATCTCTGCGCGATTTTTTTTATCGGAAAAATTTATTTCACGACGACGTTAATTAATTTATTCGGCACGGCAATAATTTTCATGACGTTTTTGCCGGCAGTCAGCTCTTGCACGCGCGGAATTGTCGGCGCAAGTTTTTCCAGTTCGGCTTTGGTTAAGCCCGTCGCAACTTTTATGTGCTCACGAACTTTCCCGTTAATCTGCACGACAATTTCAACCGTGTCTTCGACAATCGCCGCCTCGTCGAACTTAACCCAGCTCTGTTTGTGAATGTCGCCTTCAAAAAATTTGCTCCAAAGCTCGGCGGTAATGTGCGGCACGAACGGCGCAAGCATCTTCAAAAGATTTTTCGTGACTTCCCGCGCAAGGTCGGGATTTATTTTTTTGTCCTGGAAGGTGTGCATTGCGTTGACGAGTTCCATCAGCGAACTGATCGCCGTGTTGAAAGCAAAGCGGTCGCGCAAATCCTCCGTGACTTTTTTCATCGTCTTGTGCAGAATCCGGCGAAGATTTTTTTCCTCGTCATTCAAAGTCTCGACGTCGTATTCGTCGACGCCGCTTTTAATTGCGTCCTCAAAAATTCCCACGATACGCCACACGCGATTCAAAAATCTGAACGAACCTTCGACGCCCTGATCGCTCCAATCCAAATCACGTTCGACAGGCGCGGCGAAGAGAATAAACAGCCTTGCCGTGTCCGCACCGTACTTTGAAATAATTTCCTCCGGCGAAACCACATTGCCCAGCGACTTACTCATTTTCGCGCCGTCCTTGATAACCATGCCCTGCGTCAACAAATTCGTGAAGGGCTCGTCGTAATCGAGCAATTCGGCGTCGCGCAAAACCTTCGTGAAAAATCTGGAGTAAAGCAAATGCAAAATCGCGTGTTCAATCCCGCCAATGTATTGGTCAACCGGACTCCAGTAGTTGACTTTGTCGCGGTCGAAGGGCAATTTACCATTATGCGGGTCGGTGTAGCGCAGGTAGTACCACGAAGAGCAAATGAACGTATCCATTGTATCAGTCTCGCGGCGCGCAGGTCTCCCGCACTTCGGGCATTTGACGTCGTTAAATTTTTTGCTCGTCGACAGCGGACTCAACGCGCCCTGTTTAAATTCGACGTCGTCCGGAAGTTCAACGGGCAGATCTTCTTCAGGCACGAGGACTTCTCCGCAGTGGTCGCAATAAATCACCGGAATAGGCGCGCCCCAATATCTTTGACGGGAAATCAGCCAATCGCGCAACTTGTAATTAATTTTGCGCGCGCCGATTTTTTTCGCCTCCAGCCAATCAACAATCGCGCCCTTCGCCTTCTCGTTCTCCATGCCGTTAAATTCGCCGGAATTAATCATAATGCCCGGCTCGGTGTAAGCGTTATCCATCTCTTCGAGTTTTAACGGCGCGCTCGGATTATCGATAACCAAAATAATTTCCAGTCCGTACTTTTTCGCGAACATCCAATCGCGTTCGTCGTGGGAGGGCACGCCCATGACCGCGCCCGTTCCGTATTCGTAAAGCACATAATTTGTTATCCAAATGGGAACTTTTTTGCCGTTGACGGGATTAATCGCGTATTCGCCGGTGAAAATCCCCTTCTTCTCGGATTCGCTTGACGTGCGCTCCATATCGCTCATGTTGCGCGTCTCGGTGATAAACCTGCGAATTTCTTCCTCGTTCGGCTTGCCCGCGATAAGTTTTTCGATAAGAGGATGTTCAACCGCAAGAGCCATGAACGTTATCCCGAAAATAGTGTCGGGTCTCGTCGTGTACACGGGGATTTTTTCTGCGCGCCCGTCAATCTCCAAACTGAACTCCGCGCCTTCGCTTCGCCCTATCCAATTTTCCTGCATGACCTTCACGCGATTAGGCCAGCCCTTCAGCTTGTCGAGATCCTTCAGCAGTTCGTCAGCGTAGTCAGTGATTTTCAAAAACCACTGCGCCAAATTTTTCTTGTGTACTTCGTGGTCACAACGCCAGCACTTCCCGTCAATAACCTGCTCGTTCGCCAAAACCGTCCCGCAAGTGTCGCACCAATTAACCGACGCCTCTTTCCTGTACGCCAGCCCGCGCTTATAAAACAACTCGAAAAGCCATTGAGTAAATTTATAATACGACGGGTGACACGTGATAACTTCCCTGTCCCAATCGTAGTACAAGCCCATTGACTTAAGTTGCCGCGTCATGTTTTCAATATTTTTGTAAGTCCACACGTCGGGGCGAATGCCGTGCTTTATGGCAGCTCCCTCCGCCGGCAAGCCCATCGCGTCAAAACCCATTGGCGACAAAACATTAAAGCCGTTCATGGAGCGGTACCTTACAAATATATCGCCTATCGCATAATTTCTAAGGTGCCCGCAGTGCAAATTCCCCGAAGGATAAGGGAGCATCGACAAGACGTAACTTTTCGGTCGACTTTTATCTATGTCAGCTTTATAATAACTCGGCTCGTCCCAAATTTTTTGCCACTTCGGCTCAATCTCTTGCGGATTATATTTTTCCAACGAAATCCCTCCTCAAAAATTCTGTTGACAAAAAATTATAAACTTATGCGTCTTGCTTGTCAACAAGACCAACAAAAAACCTGCGCAGGCTGTCCAAAATTCGCGCAGGTTTTATTTTTTTCGGTCGTCAATTATTTTTTCGCGGATTGTTTCGCAGTTTGGACGGAAGCCGCAGATTTTTCCGAGACGGCAGAAAGTTCGGAGATAATATCGACGAGCGCAATTTTCACGACGTCAAGAACTTCGTGCAAAACCGCGTTGTAGAGGTCGCCGCCGTCAGTCACGCCGCGCCCGTTGGCAGTAATAAAAAATTTTTTCGGGGTATCTTCAGACTTCAACGCCGCCTCAATTTTTTCAGAAATAAGCTTTTCGAGTTGCTCTTTGCTCACAATATCCACACTCCAATTATTTTCAAAAATTTTATCCTAATTTCTACGCTGTCGAAAAATTTTCCTGCCGCAACCAAAATTTTTAATCTAATTTTAAAGACAGCCGCGAACTTTTGAGTTATAATCAGCGTGTTTCAAAAATCACCCACATTAATTGGAGGATTGATTATCATGACCAGTTTGAAAACCAGTTTGAAAAAGAAACTTATCGCCGGGATTTTGAGCGGCGCGATTTTTATGACAGGCGGGCTTGCCGCAAGCAACGTCTACGCCGCAGAAAAAGACGACTCCGATAAAACCGCGCGCTTTGAGGAATTTCAGGAAAGGCACGAGCGCAAGGAGCTTAGCGACGAAAAAATTGCCGAACTCTCCAAAGAAATCTCGGACTACTACGGCGTTGACGCCTCCGAAGTTTCCGCCGCGCTGAAAAATCGCGTTCCCTTCGGCGATGTGAGAAATGCGGCGACTTTGGCGAAACTTAGCAACAGATCTTTTTCCGAAGTCCTGGCGATGAAATCCGATTGGCATCAAGTCGCCGAAAAACTCGGCGTCACTCGTGAACAGTTCGACGCTTTTGCCAAAGATGAAAAATTGTCACAGCTCGCCAAAATTTCCAAGCTCGATAAAAAAGTTGTCGAAGATCTGCTGAAAGAAAACTACAGCCCGCGCGATATTCAAATGGCGGGGATTATCGCCAACGCCTCCGGCAAAAATGTTAAGACTGTCCTTTCAAAACGCAAGATTAACAATAGCTGGAATGACGTCGCCAAAGAATACAACGTCGACTTGCGCAAAATCTCAAGGGAAAATCGTCCGCACCGCTAAAATATTTTTCTCCGGCAAATTTTTTCCTTGACGAGTTCGCTTTTCTGTGCTAACATTAACTACGGTTATCGGCGCCTTCGTCAAGTGGTTAAGACACCGCCCTCTCACGGCGGGTTCAAGGGTTCGAATCCCTTAGGCGTCACCAATTTTGAAAGTTTATTCGAGGTTTTAATATAAATAAAAATCGCGGGGATGTTTCGTCCGGTCTCCGCGATTTTTCTGTTGCAAAATTTTACGAATCAGTAGCCGAAAATTTCTGCGGCCTTTTTCATGTTCTCGCGTATTTTCACGCCGAACGGGCAGCGCGTCTCGCACGCCCCGCACTGAATACATTCGCCGGCGTGGTGTTTCAGCGCGGCGTAGTGTTCGCGGACAGTTTCGGGGATTTTTTTCTGCGCGATAGTCAAGTTTAAAAATTTCGTGACGTAGGCAATATCAATTTTCTTGGGGCAGGGCTCGCAGTGCGAACAATAAACACAGTGCCCGCGCCAACTGATTTTTGGGAAGGACGCGAAAGTAAGCGCATAATCTTTTTCTTCGTCAGTGGCGGTCTCGTAAGCCAAACTCTTTTCAAATTGTTCGACGGAATGAGCACCCGCCAAAACGACTGCGACGCCCGGACGAGTCAGCGCGTAATGAATGCACTGGTTGACAGTCAGCGCGACACCCGCCGGAGAAAGTTTCGCGTCAAGCAAATCGCCGCCGCCAAAACATTTCATGACGGTAATTCCCACGCCGAGACGCTGACAAGTTTCGTAAAGATTTTGCCTGTCGGGATCCATGTTCGTCAAATTATTTTCGTAGTTTTCGGGAGCCCAAAGCTGCTCGACGTCTTCGGAGGCGGGCTGCAAATCGTAACAGGGATTGACGCTGAACATCAAAACTTCAATCGCGCCGCTTTCCACAGCCTTCAGCGCAACTTGCGGATTATGACTGCTCAAGCCGATATGTTTAATGCGTCCGGAATTTTTCAGCTCGCGCGCGTAATCCAACACGCCGCCCGAAACAATTTCCTGCCAATCGTCAAGCGCATCACAATAATGAATCATACCGACATCAAGATAATCAGTCTGCAAAAGGTTCATCATTTCCTCGAAGCCGGCTTTAACTTCCTTCAGCTTGCGCGTGCGCTGATACTGCCCATTTTTCCAAACGGAACAGATATGCGACTGCACGATAAATTTTTCTCGGCGACCTTTCAGCGCATTTCCTACAGCCCTGCGAACGTCGGGGTCGGACGTGTACAAATCGAAATAGTTCACTCCATTTTTTTCGGCGACGTCAAAAAGTTTTTGCGCCATTGAAAAATTTTCTTCGCTGAAACCTTCGCAACCCATACCAATTTCCGAAACCTTCAAGCCGGTATTTCCAAGCATTCTGTAATTCATCTTTATACTCTCCTAAAAATTTTCTACAGTCTCAAGTTTATCACAGAAATTTTAAAAGTCAATGACAGCTTGTCGATTATTCACGAGGATATTTCAGCGCACTTCCTCCCCGTATTTCGCCTTGATAGCCGCCTTGTGATTGTACATGGCGGCGTCAGCTCTTTTCGCCACTTCAGCAAAACTCATTCCCTTTTCGTAAATTCCGAGACCGCGCGCCACAGAAACATTCAGCGTATCTCCCGCCGCGTC
The DNA here is from genome assembly GCA_905234195.1 of uncultured Selenomonadaceae bacterium. Lineage (GTDB taxonomy): Bacteria > Bacillota > Negativicutes > Selenomonadales > Selenomonadaceae > Quinella. The sequence goes on along the minus strand of CAJOFR010000012.1, from coordinate 18,843 downwards.
GAAATGTTCTTTCGCCAGCTCCTCGTCGAACAGATCTATAAGTTCTTGCCGATCCGCGTAATCCTGTTCTTCCAACACCGCCGTAAATTCATCGCCGCCGACGCGATAAACGGGGCTGTTCACGAAAACCCTGCAGATAACTTGAGAGGCGTGACGCAAAAGCTCGTTGCCTGCCTCGTGCCCGTAATTATCGTTGACCTTCTTCAAAAAATTTACGTCGAAAACGATAACGCCGTAATTCAAATCGGGGCTGCGTTTAATTTTTTCGTCCAGTTCCTTCGACTTGCTCATATAAGCCGCCGTGTTTCGGAGCCCCGTCAGTCTGTCGCGATAAACATAATATTCCAGCCTCGTCGCCATTTCGCGGATACTGCGCACCAAAATTCCCAATTCATTTCCGGATTCATAAGAAATTTTTACATTGAGGTCGCCGGACGCAATTCGCTTTGCCGCCTCCGTCATTCCGGCTAAAGGTTTTATAGCTTTTGCGGCTAAGGTGACGCTGGCAATGGAAATCAGCATCGCTATAATTATAACCGCCGCGATTAAGTGCATTAGTACTGCGTTGCGCGCCGCGTAAACTTTCGTCAAGGGCGTCGCAATACCCAACCACATTCCGTTCAGCAGATAGACTTCTATTTCTTGAAATTCGGGATTCGGCTTGAATATTGCGCCCTGTGGTTGCGTGCTGTGATAGAGCACGATATTACTTCTGTTTGTTATATAAACGTAGTCATAATCATATATGGACATGCGCCGCAACTCGTGGATAATGAAATTAAAATCTATATCCATCCCGACAACGCCTATAAATTTTCCTTCGACGAACAGCGGAGCAACGTAGGAGATAACATAAAAATCTGTGACGGCGTCGACATAAGGTTCAATCCAGGTCGAATGCCCGCTCCTCATTGGCATGTAGTACCAGCCGACTTTTTGCGCGTCGTCCGGATCGTAGGGCGCAAGGTCAATGGGTTCGCGCTCCAGGAACGGCGAAACAGCACCTTCCCATCTCGTATCTTCGCGTTGCATGGAAAAGCCGCCCTTAGTCCCTTCAATTTCGGGGATAAGCCGCAGATAGTAGGAAATACTGCCGTCGATACCGACAGCCCCAAAACTAAAATCCGTTTTCATTCTGTTGAGATAATCTTTTCTGTAAGCCGCGTCGTTTGCCAGCCTGTCATAGCTCACGATTCCGGCTTCGGCTTGACGTTTCATGCCGTCCACAGTCTGCCGCACAGAGAAAAAAGTTCTGTACAGTCGTTCACGACAAATAAAACTCATTGAACGCAGGGAGGCTTCGGTGTGAGTGTTTACGAGATTTCCTATCGCGGCGGAACTGCCCCCGCCCAAAACCGTTGAAGTTAAAAATACTGTCTGCGTCGTCAAAAATACGACCTCCAGCATTATGGAGCGGCGGTAGCGCAGCATAAGGTAGAGCATTAGCACGAGATAAATATCTATCACGGAAAGACATTCGACGATAAAATTCAGCCAAGTCCTCGCGTTATCCATTCCGTAGATCTGAAATTTGCATATGTACACGACGCCTATAGGGAAGAGAGCGTAAAACACCAACGCTATCCGCCACGCCCTGTAAGTTTCGTTCGCGGATTCGTCGTCCTGCGCGCCGCGCGAACTCTTTTTGACTTTCACGGGGGTATAGAAAGGATATTTTCTGCTTATCAGGAAGAAAAAGGCAACCATGTCAAAAAATATCGCGATAAAAAAATCATTCGTGAAACAAGTCAGAATATACGCCAGGATGGTTTCTGCTTTTCCGAAACCGAACAAACCCGTCACAACTTTTAATTCGGGCGCGATCACCGTCAAAGTGCGAAATACCGAAGTCACGAGGAAGGTGACAAACATAATCAAGAGAAATTTCCGGAGCGTGTGTAAGCTGAGGGAAAAAATATTTTCGTCCGAATCAATCAGCCACTTGCGCCAAAGGAAACAGGGCAGGTAGCCCGCGAGAAATACCCACAGTCCCCGAACGTAATATAAAATCCAATCGCCGTTGTTCATTTCCGTAGCAAAAAGTTTGCTTAGTTCAGGCGCGGCAAAAAGCCCGCCCACGTACACGCCGACCGCCGCCGAAGATCCCCACATCATTCCCAGCACGGGCGGTATGAATGTGGCGATATTTATAATTTTTTCGGGAAAGTCCAACAAAGATCCCGCAAATGTTGCGACAACCCAATACAAAAAAGCCGACACAAAAAATCTGTACGCCAACTGCCCCACAATTTATCACTTCCCTCTTGTTTTTATTTTTGACATTCGTTTCAAAAAATGGTTAGTGATAAAATATCATAATTAACTGTCTTTGTCTACAGACTTTGAAAATTCAATTGAATCGTGTAGGGAATGATTTTTTACGCGGCGGATTTTTTATCCATGACGTCGCGCAGTTTGTCGCCGAGCAGATTAAAAATTGCAACAGTCAAAAAAATCGCGGAGCCCGGCGCAAGAATCACCCACGACGCCGTTTGCAACATTGACCGCCCGTTATTCATCATTGCGCCCCATTCCGCCGTAGGAGGCATCGCGCCCAATCCGAGAAAAGATAATCCCGCCAGCTCCATTATTATTGTGCCAATGTCCAAAGCCGCCGTCACTAAAATTGGTCCGGCAATGTTCGGCAAGACATGGTGAAAAAGCATCCCGATTGAGCCGGTGCCCGCCATTTTCGCCGCGTCCATGTATGGCATTGTTCGGATTGTTAAGACCAGCCCGCGAGAAATTCTTGCGTACTTCGTCCAGCCGATTATCGCCAAAGCCGCCGCCGCGTTGAAGAGCCCGCCGCCCAATGCTCCCGCCGCCGCGATTGCGAAAACCATTTGCGGGAAGGCAAGGAACACGTCCGACACCCGCATTAAAATTGTGTCGACCTTGCCGCCGCTGAAACCGCAGACCGCGCCTATTAAACTGCCGACGCTCGAAATTACCGCGAGCAAAATCAACGACGCGCACAATGTTGTTTGCGAGCCCATTATCACCCGCGACAAAACATCTCGTCCGTATCTGTCGGTGCCCAACAAATTTTTTTCGTTCGGCGGCGTCAAGGCGTTCGATAAATCCTGCGCGTATGGATCGAACGGCGTCAAAAATTCCGCGAAGATCGCCACAAAAATTAACGCGCCCGCCAAAATTAAATATGGAATAAGCGGACGAAAATTTTTCTCCGTCAAGCCGAATCGCCTCCATATTTTACGCGCGGGTCAAGCCAACGATAAAGCAAGTCTGCCAACAAATTTATCACGACGTAAATTATTGCCATCCAAACGACGTACGCTTGAATCAGCGGATAATCGCGCATCAAAATCGCGTCGACTGCCATTTTGCCGACGCCGTCCCACATGAAAATTGTTTCGACTATCGCCGTGCCGCCCAAGAGCGAGCCCGTTGACAGCGCGAGCAAAGTTATTATCACGATTAGCGTTGAGCGCAGGACGCTTTTCGTTAAAATCGTGAACTCCGACACGCCGCGCGACCTTGCTCCGACGACGTAGGGTTTGTTCAGTTCTTCGAGGACGACCGCGCGAATTTGCCGCGTGTACTTCGCGCCCATTGCGATTGTTAAAGTCAGCGCGGGCATGATTACGTTTTGCCCGATTATCGGCAACAGTTTTAATTTCAGCGCGAGGAAGTAAATCAGCAGGAGTCCCACGAAAAAATTTGGCAGGGAGTTGCCGACGAAACTAAGCGTGCGGATTAAATAATCCAGCGGGCGATTTTGATTCACCGCCGCCAAAATTCCGAGCGGCGTAGCGAAAAAAATCGTCAACAAAATTGAAACGAACATTAATTCAAAAGTTGCCGGCAGTTTTTCCGCGAAGGTCTCGAAAACTAATTTGCCGCTGATAAAAGAGCGTCCCAAGTCTCCCGTTAAAATTCCCTTCAGCCAATTTCCGTACTGAACTAAAAATGGTTTGTCGAGTCCGAGTTCTGCGCGCCTTGCCGCTTTGATTTCTTCCGCGACGCTGCCGGATTGTTCGTAGATTATATCGACGGCGTCGCCCGCCGCGAATTGCATCATTGCGAACGTGAAAAAAGTTATCCCGAATAAAATCGGCACCAGCTGAATCAATCGGCTGAAAATATATTTTCGCATAAGCCACTCCAAAAAATTTTACTGTAGGAATTTTACAACGTCCGGAAAAATTTTTTAAGCCGCGCGGGGGGATAAGGCTTGCAATTTTCCGCCTTCCAAAATAAAATTAGAGAAAAATTTTGGAGCGATTGTTATGCAAGGGGGAAATTTTTTCGTGACGACTTTGCTGATAATTTTTTTTGTAACGACGGCAATAATTTTTGCCTCCTGCGGAAAAACTTCTTCGCAAACTGTAATGCCGCAGGGGATTGTGCAAAAAAATTCCGTCGCCGCAGGACAAGCCGAAATTTATTTGGCGGGCGGATGTTTTTGGGGGACGGAAATGTATTTGAGTTTGCTTGACGGCGTCGAGGCGACGGAGGTCGGTTACGCGAACGGCTATTCGGAAAATCCAACCTACCGCGCAGTCTGCAACGACAGCGGGCACGCCGAAACCGTCCACGTTGTTTATAATCCGGAAAAGATTTCTCTGCGCGAACTGCTTGACGAATTTTTCAAGACGATTAATCCGGTGAGCAAGAATCGGCAGGGAAATGATCGCGGCGTTCAATATCGTACGGGGATTTATTTTTCAGACGAGAGCGACGCGGAAATTATCGAAACCGCGTTGCAAAATCTGCAGACAAAATATAAAGAGCCGCTTGCCGTCGAATCGGGGGCGATTGTGAATTTTTATCGCGCCGAAGAGGAGCACCAAAAGTATCTTACGAAAAATCTCAACGGCTATTGTCATATCCCGAATTATCTTTTCGACGAACTGCACAAAAAAAATCGTCATGCCGCCGAAAATCACGCGCGGGGAAAAATTTACGACAAGCCGAATCAAGACGAGCTGAAAAAAATTTTGACGCAACTTCAGTACGCCGTGACGCAGGAGGCAGCGACCGAGCCGCCCTATCAAAATGCGTACGATAAAGAATTTCGCGAGGGGATTTATTGCGACATTACGACGGGGCAGCCGCTTTTCGTGTCGACGGCAAAATTTGAATCGGGTTGCGGTTGGCCGGCGTTCTCCCGCCCGATTGACGAAAGTGTTTTGATTGAGCGCGAGGACAAATCTTTTGGAATGACGCGCACGGAAGTTATCGCGAAGGCGAGCGGCGCGCACTTAGGTCACGTTTTCGACGACGGTTCCAAAAAATTTGGCGGGCTCCGCTATTGCATTAACAGCGCGTCTCTTCGTTTCGTCCCTAAAGAAAAAATGTCCGCCGAAGGTTACGGCGATTATCTCGATATTTTTGACGAGGAGTGAGTTTTTTTGAGAAAACTTTTGATTTTGATTCTGACTTGCGTTTTGACGGGGATAATTTTTGCCGGCTGCAGTGAAAAAAATTCTGCGTCGAACGCCGCTGAAAAATTTCCCACTTTCGCGACGGTTGACTTGAAGGGCAACGAAGTCACCAACAAAATTTTCGCGCAGAAAAAAATTACCGTCGTGAACATTTGGGGAACTTTTTGCCCGCCGTGTATTGGCGAGATGCCGGAGCTCGGCGAATGGGCGCGGAATATGCCCGCCGACGCGCAGATTATCGGGCTGATTTGTGACGTGCGCGGCAAGGACGATGCGCAGACGATTGACGCCGCGAAAAAAATTCTGACCGAAGCCAACGCCGATTTCGTGAACCTTTTGCCGAATGAACAGGTCGCGGAATATCTGCAGAAGGTTGAGTTTGTGCCGACGACGATTTTTGTTGACGCGCAGGGGAATATCGTGGGCGAGGCGGTTATCGGCGCGGACGTGGCGAAGTACAAACAAGCCGTCGAAAACTTTTTGAAATGAGCAGAAAAATTTTTCAAGCCGTCGTAATTTTGACGGCGGGCGGATTTATTTTTCACGGCGTCACGCGCGGAGAAGTGGCGATAATTTTTCAGAAGGCGGCGCGGATTTGCATGGAATGTATCGGGCTGGGTTGACGTGATGAAAATTTTTCGGAGGCGATTAATTCAACTGGCGGCGTTCGGATTTACAAACGCGCAGGTTTTAAATTTGGCGTCGGGAAAAATCTACAAGGGCGAACTGAAAAATTTCTGCGCGCCTGGCTTGAACTGCTATTCGTGTCCTGCGGCAAGTTTTTCCTGCCCAATCGGAGCAATGCAGGCGGTTGCCGCGACTTCGGGATTCAATTTCGGATTTTACGCGGCAGGAATAATTTTGGCGTTCGGAATTTTATTTGGGCGGGCGGTCTGCGGATTTTTGTGCCCGTTCGGATTTTTTCAGGAGCTGTTGCACAAAATCCCGACGCCGAAAAAAATTTTGTGGCGTCCGCTGATGTACGCAAAATATTTCGTGTTGGCGGTCTTCGTTTTGATTTTGCCGCTGACTCTGACGAATTATGCGGGCGTCGGGTTGCCGGCGTTCTGCCAATACATTTGCCCGGCGGGGACGCTCGAAGGGAGCCTGCCGCTTTTGGCGACGCGCCCCGAACTTCGGCAAGTCGTGGGGAGTTTGTTCGCGTGGAAGTTTTTTATTTTAGTCGTCGTGATTTTCGGGAGCGTGATTTTCTACAGATTTTTCTGCAGGGTACTTTGTCCGCTCGGCGCGATTTACGGATTGTTGAATCGGATAAGCTTTTATCGGCTGACTGTCGACGAAAATCTTTGCATAAATTGCGGGCGTTGCAAAAAAATCTGCGGCATGAACGTCGACCCCGTCCGGCAAAATGATTCCGCCGAATGTATTCGTTGCGGGGAATGCGCGGCGGCTTGTCCGAAAAAAGCTATCGCGATAAATTTTTCTACAAGTCTGGAAAAAAGGGATGATTGTCTTGAATAATTTTTGTCTGCAAGAAATTCCGCTGTTCAAAGGATTATCCGTCGGGGAGATTGAACATTTTTTGGAGTCGACCGGCGCGAAAATAAAAAGTTATCCGAAAGGGGAGCGCGTGCTAAAGGCGTTCGAGCTGAATAAAAATATCGGGGTGCTGTTGAGCGGCTCGGCGCAAATACTCGCGCTGGATCGTTTCGGCAACGAATCAATAGGGCACACGCTGGAGCGCGGCGCAATGTTCGGGATAACTTCGGCGATTTTGGCGGACGACGCCATAGCAACTTCGATACAACTGACTGCGGACGCGGCGGTCATGTGGATACCCTACAACTCTTTACTCGTCGCGGGACCAAAACTCGGACGGACTCACGGAATTGTGATGAAAAATTTTTTGGAGTCATTCAGCCGCAAATGTGTTTTGATGATGCAAAAAATAGAATTATTGTCGCAAAAAAGTTTACGCGAACGATTAATTTTGTACCTGCTCCAGCGCGAAAAGCGTCAACAATCCGAAAAAGTGAAAGTGCCCGGCAGGGTGCAACTCGCGAAAGAATTGGAATGCAACCGCAGCGCACTGACGCGGGAAATTTCTCAAATGGAACTCGAAGGAATAATCGAACTCGGAGAAAATTGGATGCGCCTGGACAAAAATAAAATATCGTGACTAAAAATAAAAAAGCCGCTCCAAAAATATTGGGCGGTAATTTTTTTTGCGTCGGGCTGAAAATTTCAGATGATATTTTTTTCGTAGGCGTCGTATAAAATTTTCAGCTCCTCGATTTTTTTGTAAATCTCGACTTGAATTTTCGATGCACTCTCGTATTTTCCGGCATGAAGCGCGTTAATCAGACGAGTGAACAAAGATTTTTCGTCGATTGAATCTTTCGCGAGTTCGATGCGGAGCATGAGAATCTTATTCCAATTATAAGCGTCTTGATCCGTGACAAACGGGGCGTCGATTTTTTTTGCCCTGCGAACAATTTCGCGCATCTCCGGCAAAATTCTGGAGATAAGTTCAATTTTCCAGCGAAGTAACGCGCCGTCGCGGAAGGCAGTTATAATTCTCTCGTGCAACGCGCCGCCGCAAGAAATGATTTTAACTTTGTCGGGGTACTTGTTGAAAGCCTCCATGTTCTCCCAAACGGTGGCGGGGGGTTCGCCAAAAAGCAGATTGCGCTCCTTTTCGGTGTAGTCCTCGAAAACATCTTCTTCACTGCGATAGGCGCGCTCCTTTTCGAGATAAAAACCGTCGTCGCCGGCTTTCTTGCTGAGCTCGGCAAGCAGTTCGTCCGTCGTGTGATTGACCGCCATTTTAATTCCGTCGAGAATAGCCGAATACGCCGCCGCCAGAACCAAATAAATATTCGAGTAGGGGTTACAGCCGCGCAACTCAAATCTCGTCGCCATAGAGTTTTCCAAATCGCGAATCAAGCTGACAAGAATCGTGCGGTTGCGGCTGGGAATTTTCGGCGTGTGTCCAAGCGAAGTCACGATACAAACGGGAGCCTCAAAGCCCGGCTTAAGACGATTAAGCGAATCATTTGTCGCACTGACGAAAGGATTAATGACCTCGTAATTTTTCAGCAAGCCCATCAACGCGCCGTAGCCGACCGCGCTCATGTAATCCTTTTCGGGATTTTTCGCGGTGAAAATATTATGGACGGTGCCTTCTGCGGTAATGGCGGCAAGCCCGATATGCGTATGTTCACCGTTGCCGGCAAGACCAATCATCGGTTTTGCTTTAAAGCTGACTTCGAGACCATTCGCGCGGAAAATTTCCTTGACGACGGTGCGAACTAAAATTTCGTTGTCCGCCGCCTGCACCGCGTCCGCAAATCTCCAATCAATTTCCAGCTGTTCGCAGACGTGCGTCAAGTGCCCCGACTCGTCAATTTGCGCCTTAAGCCCGCCAACTTCCTTATGCCCCATCTCGACTTGCAAGCCGTATTTATCCAGCTCAATCAAACTCTGCTCCAGCGCGCAACGAACTGCGCCGTGTGTCCGCTCCCAATACTGTTCCTGCATGACTTGCGACGCGCTCATTTCTTCGACGGCGGCTTCTTCCAGCGGCGTCTTTACCCAAAACTCCAGCTCCGTCGCCGAAGTGAAAGAAATATCCGTGACGTCCTTCCCGTTCACCGCCAGCCCGTCAATTTCGTGGTACCGGTGAAATAAATCGACGAGCTCTTTCTTAACGTTAATCAAAGTGTCCGTCAAAACCGCGCGGGAGTCAACCCTTTTGCCCTCGTGAATCAAAAAGCTCGGTATGCGCAAAGTTCCGACCGGCAAGTTTGTCAAATTGTCGTAGTGCTCAAAATTATAATCCACGAACCAATTTACCGAATGGTCTATCGGCATATCGACTTTGGCGTTATTCAGCGTCGCTATACCCGGCAAAACAACCGAGCTGCCATCCGTTTGCACTGCGCGCCCCGAAAAAAATTCGTCCATGTTCTTAATGAAAATCCTCACCGGAATTTTTTCGTCGGTGTCGTTCCCCGCAAGGTCTATTCCCATTAACGACACAAATTTTATTTCCGGATGTTCGCGCAGCTGTCTGATAATTTCTTCCTTCGGTGTATTCGCTTTAATGGTGTACAAAAGTTCCGCCACAAAAACTCCTCCTCTTTTTAGAGATTAGGGATTAGGGGAAAGTTTTTAGAGAAAAGAATCTTGCCCCTTATCCCTTACCTCTTGCCAATAGTCGCTAACATGATTGTCGACAAAATTTTTGACTTGTGGTATATTGTTGCAGAGGTGATTCAAATGAAATTGATTGTGACTGTTGTCGGCAAGGATCGCGTCGGAATTATCGCGGCGGTGACAAAAATCCTCGCCGATAACAATGTCAACATACTTAGTATCAGCCAAAATATTTTGAACGGCTTTTTTAACATGATTCTTTTCGCCGAAGCCAACGAATCTAAAATCAGCCTCGTCGACTTGCAAGCCGCCCTTAAGGCGCAGGGCGAAGAAATCGGCGTCGAAATTAAAACCCAACACCAGGATATTTTTGACGCCATGCACAAAATTTAATCTCCAAATTTTTTATCAAGCGGATTCGTTTTCGTTATCTTCCTCGATAAAAGGCGGCGCGTCCTCTTTTTCAAGGGAAACTTTTTCTTCGGGATCAAGGTAAACAATTTTCGGCTCCGCGTCCTCGTTAATGCACTCTTCAGTTATAATCAGCTTGCGGGGCGCGTCGGACTTCGGAATTTCAAACATGACGTCAAGCATAGTATCTTCGATAATCCCCTTGAGAGAGCGCGCGCCGGTCTTGCGCTCGATAGCCTTTTTCGCGACGGCACGCAACGCATTTTCTTCAAACTCCAGCTGAACATTATCCATAGCCAAAAGTTTTTGATATTGCTTGACGGGCGCATTTCTCGGCTCCGTCAAAATTCTAAGCAAAGCATTTTCGTCAAGAGTTTCCAGCGTGCAAATGACGGGCAGGCGTCCGATAATTTCCGGAATAATCCCGTACTTCATCAAATCTTCGGGGCGCACCTGGTGAATCAGCTCGTTGAACTTTTCGTCGCTGTCGTCCTTAGATTGAACGTCGACGCCAAAACCCAAACTCGCCTCGCCTTTCCTAATCCTCTTGGCAACAATTTTATCTAAGCCGACGAACGCTCCGCCAACAATGAACAAAATATTTCTCGTGTTGACTTTAATTGTCGGGGCTTCGGGGTGCTTGCGTTGCCCGCGCGCGGTGAACTCCACGACGCTGCCTTCAAGCATCTTCAAAAGCCCTTGCTGAACGCCTTCATGTCCCGGATCTGCGGTGATAGAATTATTTTCGCCGGACTTGCGCGCGATTTTGTCGAACTCGTCGAGATAAATAATCCCGTGTTCGGTTTTCTCAATGTTCTGCCCCGCCGCGTAATAAAGATTTCTTACGGCTACTTCGACGTCCGCGCCGACAAACCCCGCCTCCGTCAGACTGGATGCATCAGTTACGGCAAAGGGTATGTCCAAAAGTTTTGACAGGTGACTAAGCATGGCGGTCTTGCCGCAGCCGGTAGGTCCGATAATTATCACGTTGGACTTGTCAATTTCGTCGTCGCCGCCCGCGTTGTCGTAGTCGTACTTCATGCGCTTGTAGTGGTTGTACGTCGCAACGGAAAGAATTTTTTTCGCGCGATCCTGCTGAATAATAAATTCGTCGAGGTACTGTTTAATGACATGCGGCTTGTTTTTTTCCAGCAGTTCGCCAAGAGAATTCGCGAAATTTTTTTTCGCGCTCTTGAGCTTGTGCTTCTCGTCTTCCTCAATGTACTTGTATATCTCCTTGATACAATTTTTGCAGACGGCAAATCCGGTGTTCGGATCCAAAATCGGCATATCGACTTGACTCTGAATTTTGATCCGACGCCCGCAAATGTTACAACGATAATTTCCTGTGGTGATTATAGCCATAAAAATTTTGCTCCTTCAAATCCTAAATAAACCTTGCAATAAAAAATCGCAAGGTATATAATACACCCTGTGCTTTTTCGCGTCAATATTTTTAGGGAGTGTTTAATTTGAAAGATAAAATTCATCCGCAATATTTTGAGGCAACTGTTACTTGCGGTTGCGGCAATACTTTTAAAACCGGTTCCACGAAAAAAGAACTGCGCGTTGACGTTTGTTCAAAATGTCATCCGTTTTTCACCGGTCGTCAGCGCGACGTAAAAGCCGGCGGGCGTATCGAAAAGTTCAACAAACGTTACAACAAGGCTTAAAAAATTTTCCGAGCGGGGCAAATTTGTCCCGCTCTTTTAATTTTAAATCGCCGTGAAGACGTCACGAGAAAAATTATCTTCCGCAATTTCAATTTCGTAACCGAGTTTATTAAATTCAGCCGAAAGTTTTTCGGCAAGCGCGCGGACAATCGGAAATTCCGTCGCAAAATGTCCCGCGTCGACGACGTGAATTTTTGTGTCGACAGCATTCTGCGCCTCGTGATATTTTACGTCGCCGGTAACAAAAGCCTGCGCGCCGAAAAATTTTGCCTTAGAAATAATATCGCTGCCCGCGCCGCCGCAAATCCCAACCTTGTCAATGGGAAAATCTCCCGCGTCGACGAGTCGGACAAAATTCGCGTTCAGAGATTTTTTGACGTGTTCGGCAAAAGTTTTGGCGGACATTTTTTCGGGGAGGCGTCCGATTCTGCCGAGAGAAATTTCTTCGTCACCAAACATTTTCACGTCAACCAGCCCGATTTTTTCGGCGAGCACGTCATTCACTCCGCCCTGCGCGCTGTCCAAATTCGTGTGCGCCGCGAAAACCGAAATATTATTTTTTATGAGCATCTCCAGCTTGCGACCGAGCGGAAGATCCGTGCGAAAATTTTTGACGGCGCGAAAAATAATCGGGTGGTGCGCCACAATTAAATCTGCGCGAAAATCGGCGGCGGCTTTAACAGTTTCGTCAGTCACGTCGAGGCAGACGAAAATTTTTTTGACTTCGTTTTCCGGCGCGCCGACCAAAAGTCCGGGATTGTCCCACTCTTCGGCGAGCTGACGGGGAGCAATTTTGCTCATGACTTCGATAATGTTTTGCACTTTAATTTTTTTCAAGCTTGTCACCTTTCCTTTGGAGGGATTTTTATGAAATTTTTGAGCGTCGACGTCGGCGGAACTTTTATAAAACACGCCGCCATTAGTGATTCGGCGGAAATTATCCGTCAAGGGAAAATCCCCACTCCGAAAACCAATCGCGCAGATTTTTTCGCGGCGATAGAAAAACTTTACCGCGCGGATAATTTTGCGGGTATCGGGATTTCTCTGCCTGGAATTATCGACGCCGAGCGCGGGGTTTGTGTCGCCAGTGTTGCGCTGCCTTACAACAACGGCTGCAACATTGTCGCCGAGCTGGAAAAAATTTGCGGCACGAGGGTTGCGATTGAGAACGACGCAAATTGTGCGGCTCTTGCCGAAGCGAAAATCGGAAGCCTTGCCGATGTCAGCGACGGCTTTGTTATGGTCTTCGGCACGTCGATTGGCGGCGCGTTCATCAAGAATCACAAAATTCATCGCGGCAAAAATAATTTGGCAGGCGAAATTGCTTTTACTTCTTCCGGCGAAAAAATTTTCCACGACGTCGGCAGTGTCCCCGCGCTGTTAAAAATGTACGCGCAGATTAAAAATTTGTCAAGCGAAATTACCGGAGAAAATTTTTTCCGCGCCGTCGACGAAAAAGAAAATGACGCGCTCTTTTGCCTTGATAAGTTCGCGCGCCGAATAGCCGAGAAAATTTTTAATATTCAAATGGTGATTGACGCGGAAAAGTTTGCGATTGGCGGCGGGATAAGTGCGCAAAAAAGTTTTATCGCCGCGATTCGTTTAAACCTTGCGAAAATTTACGACGAACGCCCGATAAATTTTCCGAGCGTCGAAGTTGTTCCCTGCAGGTTTCGCAACGACGCAAATTTAATCGGCGCGTTTTTAGTGGCTAGAGCTTAGGGGATAAAGAATTAGTATGAAAAGGAGAGGGGCCGCACAGGGATCGCCCGCATTTGGTCGCGTGATGCGACCTCTGCGGGCAGTTTTCTTTTGCTACTTTTCTTTTGCGATCAAAAGAAAAGTAGATGCTAGATTTAAAGAGATAAAAAATTTTAGAAAGGAAAAAATCTCTAAGCTCTAACCCCTAAACACTGGATTGACAAAGACCGGCGCGCGTGATAAACTTGCGAAAACGAAAGGGGATGTAATGGTTTCGACGGGGATAAATGGGATTTGATAAGCGAGCACCGGGCTCCTCGAACCGGTTCAGCAAGGGGAAAATTGCTTTAAAATAAAAGCGAACGAAGATTACGCTCTGGCAGCATGAGCCAGCCTCTGCCGGCTGATTTCCCGCTAGGTCGGGGCAGGGGTCAACGCGGGATACCTGGTTGCGTGGCACCGTAGCAACTTCGGGAAATTTTTTCGGTGATTGATTCCGTTGAGTTTGTCTGTGGACTTAACAGAATTGAAATTTAACCACAGACTGCGCTCGGAGAAAGTCGGGTAACATTATTTTCGGACAGGAGTTCGATTCTCCTCATCTCCACCACGAAAATTTTTTCTCGACGAGAATTTTATCCTAAACGCGGCAAGAAAACTCCCGTCTCTGTAGGCGGCGGTTGGCAGTGAAATCGTTCTGCTGTGAAAAACAACGTATTTGTGGAAGACAACCACGTTGAAAAAATGTATTTTGACCAACGGTCTTTGAGCCGTTTTTGAGGCAGTACTCCCTTGCAAGGCTACAGTATTGTATAAGTCCGGCAAAGCAGTACACGAAGATTAAAGTAAGCAGAGACTCGACTTAGAGCGACTGTGTATAGGGCTCTTGGGCAACCCTTTGAGAATAAGGGTAGCTTAGGCTATCAAACTTCTCATGAATCTCCCGTCTCTTTAGGCGGGAGTAGTTCAAAAAACAAAAAAGCGGACTCAATCCTTTTGGAGAGTTCGCTTTTTTAGTTGAAAAATTTTCGTTTGAATCACGGAATATAATTCATGGAAAGATCTATAAACTTGTTCGCAAGTTTCGCCTTCTGCAAAACTTCTTCGGTAATTTCCGCGCCTGCCTCCACGATAATCGCGCCGGTGTCAGCCTTAATCGTGCGTGCGGCTTTCTTGCCAAGCAACATCATGCGGCGGCGGTCTTCGACTGCCCTTTCGGTGGTTTGTCTTCTGGGAGTAACTCTGGGCGTCGTCGCGTTTTGAGTTTGCACGGCTGCCGCTGCTTTCGGTGCGCCTTCCATTGCGCGTTTCAAGGCCGCCTTGAGTGCCTCCGCCTGTTTCGTTATTGCCGAAGCGGTTTTGGGCTCTTCAGCGGGCGCAGGAATTTCCGGCTCCGGTTCAGGTTCAGGCGCAAGAACGGGGATTTCTTCCTCGAAGTGTTGCGGCTTTTCGGTCGCGGGAATTTCCTCTTCAAAATGTTGAGGCTCTTCGACTTGAGGAATTTCCTCGAAACTCTGCGGAACTTCTTCCTGGTGTTCGGGGTAAAGCGTCGGGAACTCATTTGCCTCGTGAATATCGTTTACCTCCTGCGGAATTTCTTCCACGAAATTATTTTCAGCGGGAATTTCTTCAGCCGGCGGAAAATCTTGCGTGGGTTCCGGAGTCATCACAGATTCCAAAACGTCTTGATTTTCTGCAGGGGTTTCAACGAACATCGGCGGCATTTCCTCTTGAGCGGGCGGCTCTTCGGCCTGCGGGGTCTCCACAAAATTTTCTGCGGGCTCTTCGTAAACCGGAGGCTCTTGCGGCTCGTAGGAGGGCTTGGCGTTTTCTGAACCGAACATGGAATTGCCGATAACAGGCGCGGAAGGAATTATAAAATCATTTTTTTTTTCCGCGTTGAAGTCAATCATGGTGACCAGTTTTCCGAAAGTGGAAATTTGATCCGCATCAAATTCAGTAACGGTGCCGTCGGGCGCGGTAATTTCGCACTGCTCTATTTTGCCGTCGTCGCCAACGTAAATTTCGGTGACATTGCCTTGATTGACGCCGTTTTTGCTGATAGCTTTCGTGCCGATAACTCGAACATTTTCCTCAAGCATCGTCTCGTAATCGCCGGCCTCTTCAAGTTTCAAAATATTTTCGCTGTGCGTGATTGTGACCGCGTCGTCGCCGATAGCGATAACTGCTTCGTAAGGAATGAGCTTCACGCCGCGATACCACTCGTTGTCTTCCACAGTGATAGCTGCGACAAGACCGTTTTTAGCATCGATGAGCAAAGACTTGCTCACACCCAGCTCGCGCCCTTCAGTGATACTGATTATGGGCAAGCCAAGGATTTCCACACTTTTTTTCATTAAATTTACCTCCCGTTTATTTTTAGATAAAAAATTTTCTTGCTAATCACCGTCCGTTAAAAAATAATTTCGAGCGTCAAGCCCGAATCAATCAAACTCTGACCGCTTAGCTTGAAACTCCGCCTCAATTTCCTGCAGATGTTCAGGAGAAATTTTGCTGAAGGGAGTAGACAAGGCGCGGTTTTTTAAAAGAACCGACTGCACGACGCGCAAATAATTCAGATTGTCTTGAAACTCTTTTTGAATGGAAGAGTTGCGCACGACAGCCGGAAGTTTTAATGCGGTTTCATAAGTTTTGATCGCCTTCATGTAAAAAGCCTGCTCCTTGTAGACGTTGCTCAAATCGACGGCAACAAACGGCGCGTAGTCGTCATAGCCGTATCTTTCGAGGGCTTTTTTGTAGGCGTAGGCGGCCTGGCTGAAATTGCCGCGCGCCCTTTCAGTGTAGGCATAATCCAAAATTTCGTCAAGGGTTTTCATTTCGCTGACCAGGATTTTTTTTTCAGCGGGCTTGACGGGATTATTTTTTTTTACCGGCTCGGAATCGGCGGGCGCGTCATTTTCTTCGTCCGCGCTTTTTTTCTCGTCGTCCTCGTCAATCGTCGCGGGCTTATCGAAAATTTTTTCTTCGTCCGAATTTTCGACGGCTATGATTTTTTCGGGAAGTCTTTCCTCATCGATTTTCTCTTCGGAAATATTTTTGACGGCGGCAGAAAAATTTTTCTTTTCGGCAAATTCTTCGGCGTCTTCCGCGCGACCTAAATAGGCGTCCTGAACTTGAGCCGCGAAGTCCTCTTCCGCCGCAAGCTCCTTTCGCACCAAACGCTTGTTCACGAAGGTTATCGCCGCAGAAAAAATCGCCGCCAATACGAACAGACAAATAAAATAATTCCTGCCGGGAGCCGAAGAAACTATCGCCGCCCCGAAGTCAACCAACAAGGCCGCCGCCGCGCAAGCCGCAAGCACGCCCAAACGTATGCGCAAGCCCAATCGATTTGATATTGAGTAAACCGAAAAGACTGTGACGACCATTACAAGCGGCACTATCAGAAAAAAATTCAACCATATCGCCCCACAAAATTTCGCGGCAAATTTTAACCCGTTGATATTTGCGGGTTACCGCCGTTGAGATTTCGACACAGCAACAAAAATTCCTGCAAAAATTTCGTTTTCGACCAAAGCTTTTAGTTTTGACATTGGGCGGCGGGCGTGGTACGATACAGCCGTAAAAAATTCTTTTGAGTTTTTCAGGAGGGTAGAATGGAACAGCTGAAGAAATATTTTTTATTTGAGGAGCGCAATACGAATTTGCGCACGGAGGTTCTTGCCGGAGCGACAACTTTTTTATCGATGATGTATATCGTTATCGTGAACCCGACGACGTATTCTGCGGGCGGCATGGATTTTGGCGGCGTCTACCTCGCGACGATAATTGCAACAGTCGTGGCAACGCTGATAATGGGCGTGGCGGCGAATTATCCGATAGCGATAGCACCGGGTCTGGGAATAAACGCCTACTTAGTTTACACGGTGATTTTGTCGGAGGGCGTGTCGTGGCAAAAAGCACTCGGCGCGGCGGCGATAGCGTCGGGAATTTTTACGTTCTTATCGCTGACAAGTTTCCGCGAAATGTTTATCAACTCAATCCCCGAATCGATGAAAAAATCTATTGCGGCGGGCATCGGACTTTTTATAGCGTTAATCGGTCTCCACAACGGGCATATCGTCATGGCTAATTCCGCGACAATGGTCGGCTTTGGCGAAATGAACGACTCGACTTTTATTTTAACTGTCGTGGGCTTGCTGATAACGATGGTGTTGCTCGTCATGAGGGTGACCGGCGCAATTTTTGTCGGCATGGTAATCACGGCGGTTATTGCAAAAATTTTCGGCTACCTGGAATTGCCGGCGACACCTTTTTCTATTCCCAGCGGCTTCGACCAAACTTTCATGCAGTTGAGTTTCGACGGGATGGGCTCCTTGTCTTTCGTAATTTTCACTCTGCTCCTCGTGACTCTCTTCGACACTACGGGTACAATGCTCGGCGTCGGCAGGCAAGCGGGCTTAATCAAAGAGGGCAAGTTCCCGAATTTAAAAAGTGCGTTGCTGGCTGACTCTTTGGGGAGTTTCGTCGGCTCCTTCGCGGGCACCGGACCCACTTCAGCTTACGTCGAATCGGGCACAGGTGTTTCGGCGGGCGGCAGGACGGGTTTTACTTCGTTTGTGACGGCGGCTCTATTCATACTTTTAATTTTCTGCCAACCACTTGCGGCGGCACTCTCTTCCGTCCCCGCGATAACCGCGCCGGCTTTAATCTTGACGGGCTGTTTCATGGTCGCGGACGTCTCGTCAATCGATTGGTTTGATTATTCGGAGGCTTTCCCCGCGTTTTTGACAATGAGTTTGATGCCATTCACCTACTCCATAACAAACGGCGTCGGCGTCGGAATGATAACCTACGTGATTTTAAAAATCTGCGCGGGAAAATTCAAGGAAATACATCCGCTTTTGATAATCATGGCGATTTTATTTTTCGGGCAATTAGCCTTGTGATGAATGCTGCCGTGAAAAAAAAAGTTTTGGGAAATTTTAACATTAGTCTTGATAATTTTATCCGTGAATAATTTTTGCGCGGTGGGGGCGAATTATCAAAGAGGAAGTTCGCTGATAACGAGGGGGATTGATTCTTCGGAGCTTGACGAAAAAAAATCTGCACGCGAAATAAAAATCGCGCAACTTCTCGCAAATTCGGAGACTGCGCAAAAAACGGATCAAATTATTTTGGTTATCGGCAATGAGAGGCAAAACGCGAAAGGGCTTTTGAGTTTTTGGAATAAAAATTTTCGCGGCGAATGGGAGTGCGATTTGGAGGTTGATTGCGGCTACGGAACAAACGGTTTAAGTTCCAATCGATACGCCGGCGACAAGACCACGCCCATTGGTTCTTTTCCATTGCTCTATGCTTTTGGGCTGGTCGACAATCCCGGCACGTCCATGACCTACAGAAAAATCACGCCGCGTTCTTATCTTTCCTCCGAGCCTTCGACTTATCCAAAGGCGGCGTAAAACCCCTAACTTTAGCTATGGGGATATAAGCCGCAAATATTGACTTTAAAAAATACGTAGTTTAAAATTGAAACAGCGGTTAGCCTTCCGCTTTAACAAAAACGTGTA
>CAJOFR010000011.1 GCA_905234195.1 uncultured Selenomonadaceae bacterium | reverse complement strand
CGACAAGATTTTATCAATTATGTTATTCAGTGTCAACAAGAAACGCGATTCATCCCGCCACCTATAGAGGCGGGGGAATTCTCGCGCATTTAGGTTAAATATTTCCCATTGCCCGCGTGTAAGGCGTGGCGATTCTCAAAAAAGTTCGTCCGCACTCACATGCGTCGCTCATTCTGCGCACCGCCTGCCCCGTTCGATAACGAATCAGCGGCATCGCCTGCGCGGTTAAAGTCGTGATAACCAGCTCGCCCATGTGTTCGTCTTCTTCGAGGACTTCATTGCTTTTAAAGTTGACAATTTCGACGAGGTAATTATCTTCTTGGACGTGATGCCCCGAATTATTTTTACACTGGAAAATCATTCCGGCGGTGCCCAGCTCCGAAGGCGCGAACAAATTAAAAACTTCCGCGTCGGCTCTCGCCTCAATATGTTGTTGCAAAGGATTCTGAATGTTGTTGACGTTCGCGCAGATAATTTTTTTTATGTCGTAGTCAATGACATTTTTCCCGAACGCCTGCAGTTGAATAATCAATTGCATAATCAGTTGCGGCGTGCCGATAAGAGTGTCCAGGCTGAACATATCGAGCATCTTCAGCCACTGCCGATAATCCGTGCCGAGAGGCGCAACCGTCGCGCCGATTGATTCAAGGGCATAAAGCACGTCCAAAAATTTGCTGTCGGACATATCGGCTTGCAGCCCGACGATTGACGCGCGATTCACGCCGGCGGCAACCAAACAACGCGCCATCATCTCCACGTTATTTTGAATGTCGCCCTTCGTGTAAAAGTTTGTAAATTCCTTTGCAGACTCGTCAACATAATTCACGCGCACGATACTTGAAAAAGGCAACGTCAAAAAATCCTGCGCGTCAGCCCGATTAAGTTCGGCGTAAGTCAAAAAAGGAAGTTTTCGCACATCTTGGAGCGTCTGAATATCTTGCGGTCCGACGCCGGCTTTATCGAAGGAGTTTCGATAAAACGCGCTCTTTTCATACGCCCAGCCAATAATTTTTTTCAGCCGCTCAAGTTGCAAATCCTGCAAGTCCTCGCGTGATATTTTTTCCATTCGCTCATTTGCATACATCGCAAAAATCCTTCCTTTTTTCAGCGTAAATAATCACGCCGGACTATTTTCCGGCTTTTGATAAAAGAACGGCTGAAAACTCGTGTAACCGAGCTTTCGATAATTTAAGATAGCTTCCGTCGCTCCGACGAAGAGCATGCCGCCGGGCTTTAAGGAGTCGAAGAAATTTGCGTAGAGTTTGTCCTTCGCCTCGTCGGTGAAATAAATTACGACGTTGCGGCAAAGAATCAAATCGAATCCCTTTTCAAACTTGTCCTTCAAAAGATTGTGGCGTTTAAATTCGACGGCGGCTTTAATTTCCGGCTTGACGGCGTACTGATTATCGGGCATCTGCGTAAAATATTTTGCCTTGCGCGCAGGGTCTATCGACTTGAGTTCGTTTTCCGTGTAGACGCCGCGCCGTGCCTTCGCGAGAATATCAACGTCGAGATCGCTTGCAAGGATACGGTGGCGAACGTTCGGCGTCTTTTCTTTCATGATAATTGAAAGAGAATATGGCTCTGCGCCGATTGAACAGCCCGCGCTCCAAATATTCAGCTTTTGCGAACGTTTCAGAAGGTAGGGAATGACTTCCTTTTCAATCTTTGAAAATTTATCAGGGTTGCGGAAAAATTCCGAGACGTTAATAGTTAAGTACTCGATAAATTCGGCGAAGTCATTTTTATTTTTGGATACTTTGTCGAAATAAGCCGTGAAAGATTTTTCTTCGGCGCGCGTAACGAGATTACTTATGCGGCGTTTCATTTGCGGTTCCTTGTAAAGCTGCAAATCTATTCCCGTTCTATCATTTAATTTTTTCTTGAATAACTCCCAATCCTTTTCGTCCATAAAAATTCCCCCCACTTTAATTTTTTAATTTTATGACAGCATTTTAACAGAGCCTTGCTTTAATTTCAATCATTAAAAATAAAAAAAACCTCCCCAAAAATTCAGGAGGAGAAAAAATTTTTTTGGAGGCATATTGATTTTTTTCCGGCAAGCTGTTATAATACTGGCTGTTGCGGGATGTAGCACAGTTTGGTAGCGCGCATCGTTCGGGACGATGAGGTCGCAGGTTCAAATCCTGTCATCCCGACCATGACTAAGAAAAATTTTAGCCCTCTGCTAAGGGGGCTTTTTTGGTAGGAAAATTTACCCGCGAATCATTTTATATTCAATCGAAGGACGCCCGCCCGTCGCATAGTTCACGCGACTGACAACTTCCTTTTGCTCAATCAGATAATTCATGTAGCGGCGGACAGTCATTTTTGAAAGTTTCGTCTCTTCGGAAATTTGTTCGCTCGTCAAATATCTGCTGAAGTTTTTTTCGCAGAAAAGGCACTCCAAAATTTTTTCCAGCGTGTTTTGCTGAAGACCCTTGCCCAAAACCGTGTAGGACTGAACACTTTCCTCGCACCTTGCACGCAGGAGTTTGTCAATATCTTCTTGCGTGTACTTGCCTTTCATTTGCAGGGAGCGGCGCAACAAAAATTTTTGCACGGCGTCGTTAAATCTTTCGTAAGTGAATGGCTTAATCAGATAATCGATTATTCCAAGATGAAAAGCTTCGCCGACGCGCAGGGCATCATCTGCGGCGGAAATTATAATGACGTCGATTAAATTTCCCTGTCTGCGCAGTTCCGTCAAAATCTCCAGTCCGGAACAGCCGGCAAGATAAACGTCAAGCAACAACAAATCGATTGAGTGCTTGCTCAAAAATTCCAGTGCCTCGTGTCCGTTATAAAAAGTTGCGACGATATTCAGTTCGGGAGTTTTCAGGGCGAACTCACGGTTAATCGCGGCGACCATTAAATCATCTTCAACTATTACGAGTTTTATCATTGTCCGTCACCCCAAATTCGGCATTTATATTTACGGCAATGGAAGTGCCCGCGCCGCTTTCGGAATCAATTTGCAAAAAGCCGTTGTGTTTCGCGACGACTTCACGGATTAGCCGCATGCCGTAGCCGTGCCCGCTGCCCTTCGTCGTGTAAGGTTCCGAAAGGACTTTTGAAATTTGTTCGTCGGACATTCCGCAACCGGTGTCGTCAACGGTAATCGTCAAGCCCTCTTCGTTTGCGGCGATAAAAACTTCAACTTGCCGCGAATTTTTGGAATCAGCCATCGCCTCAAAAGAATTTTCAATCAAGTTGCCGACAATCAAAACAATTTCCTTAGTCGAGAGGAGAGAATTTTTTTCGGGCAGGTGACTATCGCGGCGAAGATTAAAACTTATTCCGAGTTCTTCGGCGCGGTTGGCTTTGCCCAAAAGCAGAGCGGCAACAGTTTTATCGTGAATGAGCCGCAAAATATTTTTGCCGTTCCCGCCGACAGATTGTTCGCTGATAAATTCCATTGCCTGTTTTATTTCGCCGAGCCGCAACAGCCCATAAATAATGTGCAGTTTATTTCGGTACTCGTGGGTATTTGCGCGCAGGGCGTCGATTATGTGATTCGAGCCAGTCAGTTGCTCGGTAAGGTTCACAAATTCTGTTCGGTTCCGCAGAATTATCATGACTGCGTCCAAATTTTCCAGCGGGCGCAGCGGCACGACGCTGACTAAGAAAGATTTTTCCTGCAGTTCCATCATTGACCAGGAGATAGTTACGTTTGATTTGAGGCAGTCAGAAAAAATCGGGTAGAGCGTCGAGTCATTCGACAGATAATCCGCCGATATGTAAGAGCGCGCCGGAAGATTTTTATAGATAACTCGTTGCTGTTCGTTCACGACGAAAATTCCTTCGATTAATTTATCTAAAATTTCTTCGCGCTGCAAATACATCTGCGCGAAAGTTGTCGGGTCGTAGCCCAAAAGAATCCGGCGAATGCTCCACGAAATCCCAAAAGCCAAAAGCAACCCGGCAATCAGAGAAATTCCGAGAAAACCGCCGGCTTGAAAAATAATTTCCCACTTGTGCAGCTCGATATTTTTCGTGGAAGTGCTCGTCATGACGAAGCCGATAATTTTTCCGTCGTCGTCACGAACAGAATGGAAGGCGCGCTTTTGAATATCGGGGTCGCCCTTCCACGTTGTAACGTAGCTGTCAATAATTCCCGCCAAAGCCTCCGCCTCGTCACCGCCGACGAAATTTTTCCCGATAAGTTTATGGTCGTGGTGATAGAGCCGAATACTTTTCGTGTTGGCGATAACTATATAATCGATATTGCTTTTTGTCAATTCTGAAATGTCGTCCAGTCTTTCGCGCAGGTTGCCTGAAATTTCGCCGCCCTTCAGAGAATCAATAATTTCTTTGTCGTAGGCGAGAATGTAGGCGATTCGCGAAAGGGTTCTTTCCAAATTCGTTTCCATAGTTTCAATTTCCTTCGGCAGAATCAGCGCGACGGACAGAGCTGCCACCGCCACTACGAGCACGACGTAGGAAATTAATAATTTTTTCGTGACAGAGAGATTTTTCATTTTACTCGTAGCGCAGTGCGTCGATCGGATCCAGGCGCGCGGCTTTCCTTGCCGGCAACATGCCAAAGAAAATCCCGACGAACAGAGAAAAACCAAAACTTGCGACGATACTCAAGCTGCTGATAACCGTCGTGAAGTTCCCGAATTTTGAAATTGCCTGCGCCAGCCCGACGCCAAAAATAATTCCGATAATCCCGCCGAGAATACTAATCATCGTCGATTCAATCAGAAACTGCAACATGATGCTGTTGTACGTCGCGCCAATCGCCTTGCGGATACCAATTTCGCGCGTGCGTTCGGTTACGCTGACCATCATGATATTCATAATCCCGATGCCGCCGACAACAAGAGAAATCCCCGCGATTGAGCCGAGTAACAAAGTGATCATTGTCGTTGTTTCCGTCATTGTCTCCATTAGGCTGGTTAAATTTCTTACGTTAAAATCGTCGTCAGTGCCCGCGCGGATTCTGTGACGTTGCCGCAAAAGTTTTTCGATATTCGCTTGCACTTCGTCCATTTTGTCGGCGTCAGCGACTTGCACGTTTATGCTACGCACGTGAGTTATGCCGAGCAATCTTTCCTGCGCGGTAGTCAGCGGAATCAAAACAACGTCGTCTTGATCCTGCCCGCCGCCGGATTGTCCCTTGCTCTTCAAAAGACCAATGACAGTATAAGGCGCGTTGCCTATGCGAATTTTTTTGCCGACGGGATTAACAGTATCGAAAAGATTTGTTGCGACGGTCGTGCCAATGACGGCGACACGGTTGCGGACTTCGACGTCGTGTTCAGTGAAAAAAATTCCGCTCTGCATAGACAAAGACTGAATCGCCACATATTCCGGAATGACGCCGGTGACAGTCGTGCTCCAATTTTCGTGCCCATAAACAACTTGCGAACTGGTTTGGGCGGTCGGCGAAACATAAGCGACATTTTTAATTTTGTCCTTGATAGCCATCGCGTCGTCGTAAGTCAAAGTGGTGACAGACCCCGCGCCCCCGCGAACTCCCCCGCGATTCGAGCTGCCGGACATTACCACCAGCATGTTCGAGCCGAGCCGAGAAATTGAATCGGTGACGTTTTTCCTCACGCCCATACCGACCGAGACCATAGCTATGACGGCGGAAACGCCGATTATAATTCCGAGCATGGTTAGAATCGTTCGGAATTTATTCGCGATTAAACTTTGCCAGGCGATTTTCAAAAGTTCCGTGAAGAGCATGGCGAGCCTCCATTAAAAAATTAAATGATATCGATTTTTTCATCGGTGTGAGCCGTCAAAATATCCTTTGTAATTTTTCCGTCCTTGACGAGAATTTGACGTTCGGCGGCCTGCGCGATATCCGGTTCGTGCGTGACAATGATAATAGTTGAGCCGGTGGCGTGGAGGTCGCGAAAAATCTGCATAATTTCGCCGGTTGATTTCGTGTCCAAATTTCCCGTCGGTTCGTCCGCCATGATTATCGCCGGTTTCATTGCGATAGCCCGCGCGATAGCCACGCGCTGTCTTTGTCCGCCCGAAAGTTCGCTGGGCAAATGTTCTGCGCGGTCTGCAAGCGAAACTTTTTCCAGTGCCTCCATTGCCATTGCCAATCTTTTTTTTGAATCAAAGCCCGCGTAAATCGCCGGCAACGCAACATTTTCCAGACTTGTCAGCTTGGCAAGCAGGCAAAAATTTTGGAACACAAAACCAATCGTCTTGTTACGAATTTTCGCAAGCTCGTCGTCGGACAGCCCGCTGACTTCCTTGCCCAAAAGTTTATAAGAACCTTCCGTCGGTCTGTCGAGGCAACCCAAAATATTCATCAGCGTGGATTTTCCGGAGCCCGAAGGACCCATGAGCGCGACAAATTCCCCTGAATCAATTTTCAAGTCGACGCCGTTGAGCGCGGCGACAATCTCGCTACCCATTTTGTAAAGTTTCTTCACGCCGGTTATTGTCACAACATTCGACACAAAATCACCCCGCAAAATTATAACACAAAAAATATTAAAACAATACACGGCGGCAAGAATTTTTCCCGCAAAAACGTGTTGAAGATTTTCAAAATGTGCGGTAAAATTTCTTATACAAATTTTTTTTAGCGGGAGGCTGAAATGGTTCACATAGTCATAGATTTGGAAATGAATCCAATCAAAAAAGATTTGAAGACGATTAGGAAATTTTTGCTGGACGAGGTTATAGAGTTCGGCGCGGTCAAGCTCGACGAAAATTATCGGCAAGTCGACGAATTTCAATGTTATGTGCGTCCGGAGTTCGGCGAAATTAACAAGCACATTACGAAACTCACCGGCATTACGAACGAAACTGTTGCCGATAAGCCCGCCTTCGTCGAGGAGTTCAAAAATTTTTTGGATTGGATTGGAACATGGGATATGACGCTTTATTCGTGGAGTTCGTCGGATATTAAACAGCTGAAGAACGAGTGCGCCTACAAGTTGCCGAGTTTCGACGCGGACAGGCTGGAGCGGCAGTGGGTTGACGTGCAAAAAGAATTTGACAGCAGGATTGGTTTGCACAGTAACCTTTCGCTGAAATATGCAGTGGGCGCGATGAATCGTGACTTCGAGGGCACGCAGCACACCGCCCTTGCCGATGCTGCGAACGCCGCCGCAATTCTCGCCTTGATGCAGGACAACGAAAAATTTTTCGAGACAATGCAGCCGGTTATAGATCTTCTGAAGCCGAAGGATTTATCGCAGTCAATTGGAGATCTTTATCCCGAACTGATGAATTTTAAATTTGATTGAACGAAATAAAAAGAGCCGTCCGATTTTAAAAATTCGGGCGGCTAATTTTTTTCTTTCTAAAAGTTTTTTCTCTCTTTAAAATTAGCTTTTCTTTTGATCGCAAAAGAAAAGTAGCAAAAGAAAACTGCCCGCAGAGGTCGCATCACGCGACCAAATGCGGGCGGCCGCACGTCCTTGTGCGGCCCCTCCCCTACTTCACACTAACTACTAATCCCTTTCCACTTGCTCCTTTCCACTTAAATCTTCTTGGAAATTGTTCCCGCTGTCAAAATAAATTGCAGCGCGTCTTCGGATTTCATATCGACGAAAACAATATCGGAACGCTTAACGAAAAGATTCATGCCGCTAGTCATGTTCAAACTCCACGGCACGTAAACATTGACGTAGTTCACGCCAAGTTTTTCGCGGACGGGCGAAGGGACATTCGTCATTAAAAATCCCATGACATAAGATTTTTGATAGGGCACAAGCACAACATGTTTGAACGTCGAATTTGATTCAAGTATCGCCCGCGAAAATTGTTTCACCGAGCCGTAAATAAATTTGACGACGGGAATTTTATCGAGCAACCGTTCAAAAAAACGAATCACTTTTTTCGCGAAATTATTTCCGGTGACGAAACCGACAATCAAAGTGACAATCAAAATTGTGATTATCCCCATGCCCGGAAATTTTATGTTGAGATATTTTTCAAGGAGTTTGCCGAATCCGTTTTCGGTTAGGTTTAAAATCCAGTTGACGACAAAAATTGTGATAACGGGCGGCACCAAAACTATCAGCCCGTCGAAAAAACATTCGGATATTCGCCCTGCAAGGTTTTTGGATTTTTTCTTGCTGCCCAATTTCATGCCCTCCCGCTATAAAATTTTATTCGCCCAGCCCGAAACTTTGGAGCGCGCCGGCAGAATTTCTCCAGCCGCGTTTCACTTTAACCCACAAGTCCAGAAAAACTTTCGTACCGAGCAACATTTCAATTTCGGGTCGCGCATTTTTCCCGACGCCCTTCAAAAGTTCGCCGCCTTTGCCGATTAAAATTCCCTTCTGCGATTCCCTTTCAACGTAAATCGTCGCGCGAATGTAAGTCGTTTTATTTTTGCGCGCCGCAATTTCTTCGACGTCGACGGCAACGGAATGAGGCACCTCGTCTTCGGTGACGTCCAGAATTTTTTCGCGAATGAGTTCCGCAATAATCAAACGCTCCGGCTGATCTGTGACCATATCGGCGGGATAATATTTCGGACCTTCGGGCAAAAATTTTTTCGCCTCGTTCAAAAGTTCGTCGACGTTATCGCCGCCAACTGCGCTAATCGGAACAACCGCCGCAAAATTTTTCCGCGCTGAATAATCAGAAATAATCGGCAAAATTTCCGCGCGGTCGACCAAATCAATTTTGTTAATGACGAGAATCACCGGCTTGCTTGTCGAATCCAGACGCTCAAGGATATATTTTTCTCCGCCGCCGAATTTTTCCGTTGCGTCAATCACGAAAAATATCGCGTCGACTTCTTTCAGCGTTCCTTCCGCCGCCTTCAGCATGTACTCACCGATTTTCAGTTTCGGCTTGTGGATGCCGGGCGTATCGAGAAAAATGATCTGCGCGTCGTCCTGCGTCAAGATGCACTGAATGCGGCTACGCGTCGTCTGCGGCTTGTCGGACATAATCGCAATTTTTTGCCCGATGATTTTATTTATCAGCGTGGACTTGCCGACGTTCGGACGCCCGATAACCGCGATAAACCCTGACTTGTAATTCAAAATTCAATCCCTCCCGATTCCGAGTTGAGCCATGATAAATTTCTGCTCCTCCTCCATTTCGCGCCTGTCGTCTTCGTCGACGTGGTCATATCCCAAAAGATGCAACAGCCCGTGAACTTCCAGGAAAATAATTTCGCGCAGGAGTGAATGCCCAAAATCCGCCGCCTGCACTTTCGCGCGCTCCACCGATATAATAATTTCGCCGAGCACATTAATTTCCGCGCCGATAATCTCCGGCTCGTCGCTCTCGTTAAAAGCAAAGGACAGCACGTCAGTTGGGCGGTCTATGCCGCGAAATTTTTTATTGAGCGCGTGAATATTTTCGTCGTTCGTCAAAGTGATACTTAGTTCGTGATTTTCGACGCCGTAAATTTTTCCGACGACGTCAGCCGCGCGCAGGAGTTCCTCTTCAAAAATTTTTTCAACTTCGAGATTTTCGGGATTCTTTCCAATAATCGTGTTCATAAAAATTTCGCCTCAAGAAAAAAGTCTTTCAAGGAAACCGACTTGCTTTTTCAGTTCCTTGTGCGTCTTCTGAATTTTTTCGGGTGTCGGGTGATTGTCCGTTGTCGCCGCGATAACCCCGAAGAGTGCAAGCGCAATGTCGTTAATTTTTTTGAACTGCTCCTCAACGTCGTCCAGGTTATGATTTTCGCCCTTGTTGACTTCGGCGAGCGCAAGGGAAAAAATTTCTTTGGAGATAGTTTCGTTTTTCGCGTCGTCTAGCGAAGGAATTTTTCTGAAGTTGTGTTTTACGCAATCGCCGCGCAGTTCGCTGGTGACAATGTAGCGGCGGACTTCGGCATAAACTTTTTCAACCTGTTGTTGCGCGTCGTTCAAAATATCTTCCGCCTGCTTTATTAAAATTTCTGCCTCCTCGTCCTCGATTTTTCGTTCCTTAAGGTGCTTTTTGAATTCGATTAGCGTGACGTCCGAAAGTTGCTTTGTACTTTTCTCCGCCTTGTCCAAAAATTTCACCTTGTAAATCGACCGCTTCATATCCTTGCCGATAGCTTTTTCGTTGACGAAATTCAGCAGCTGACGGTTTGTCGGCACGAGTCTTTCTACTGCAGAAAAAATCGGCTTGAGAATATCCTTATAATCTTTTTCAGACAACGACCACACCTCCTTTTTAGGGATAAGGGATAAGGGAAAAGAATCTTGCCTCTTACCGCTTACCACTTATCACTTCTTAGGGACAATGAGACTTTCGGGCTTTGAAGACTTCAGATTAAAAAATTTTTCGTCGTCCTTTGAAGTCACAAGCTTAACCAAAGTGCCCGGCAAAACGTCCTGCCAAATATCATTCGGCAAAAGAACTTCCAATCGGTGATTCGGAAAACCATCGTCGTAAGCGCGAACCATATGCAAAAGTTGTTGCGAAGAATTTTTTTCGTAAACCAAAAACAAAGACGGAGTTTCCGCATCACTTTCCAGAATCAGCTTGCAATTTTTCGCCTGCGCCTTCTTATTGAAAAGCCCGCTCATCCCCCACTCCAGCCGATAAAAAATTTCAGACTTCGGACGATTATTCAAAATAAATTTATCCGGCGGAGAAAAAATCGCCGTGCCGTCCTCTAACTTGTATTCGCCAATAACTGTGACGTAAAGTTTTTTCTGCGGCAGATGCGGCTGCAAAATAAATCCGTCC
Source organism: uncultured Selenomonadaceae bacterium (assembly GCA_905234195.1). GTDB lineage: Bacteria > Bacillota > Negativicutes > Selenomonadales > Selenomonadaceae > Quinella. The sequence continues at coordinate 75,925 of CAJOFR010000011.1, read as the reverse complement.
TGCGCGTACTGCGCGGCGAAAGTCCTGTTCATGTGCCAATTCTTCGCGTCGTCAATCGTCGAGTAGAGGTCTTCGGAATCTTCGGTGTTAATTTTGTAATGAATGCGATAAATATTTTTCGGCAGAGTTTTCAGGACGAGCTTCAAATTATTTCCTTCGATTTTAGTTTTGGCGTCGTCAATGCGACACGGCTCAAAATTCGCGGCGGTAATAATTTCGTTGAGAATCCCCAAATTTGTTGTCGCGCTCACGACGGCAATTTTCATCAGCTCTTCGCTCATATCGAGTTCGCAAAATTTTTCGGAACTGCTCGCGCGCCTCAAAACCAGCCCGCTGCCCAAAAGCTCGTCGATTTTATTCAGCTCGAAAATTTTTTTCGCGGACGCAACAGAAATTTTTTTGTCGTCGGGAATTTCTTTGAACCAAATATCAAAATCTCCGGTCGGTTGCCAAAAAAATTTAATCCGCCCGTCAACAACGTCGAAGGAAAAATTTTTAATCAGACGCGGCGGAAGTTCCGGCGTCAAAGTCACCGTCAACCCGTGACTATATTTTCTCGTCCGATTGTCCCGCCAAACCGTGTTGAAAGTTTCGTCGCCCGCCTTCGCCAAAAATCTTTCGCGATTCGCCACAGTCTCTTCCGCCGAATGATAAACGCACTGCAAAGTATATTGATACTGCATCCGATTTTTAACGGACCTGTCGACAAAAGGAGACTGAACACAATCCGCAACAACGACACTGCTGCCCGCGCTGTCACTCCGTAAAATCCGCACGCCCAAACAATTATCCGCAGGAAGTTTCCACGTAAAACGACAATGCCCGCTTTCAGTCTTCGCGATAAATTTATTCGGCTCAAGGTCGCTGTAATGAACAATTTTGCACGTCGCCGGCTCTGAAACAGATCCGTACCTTTCAGCGAAAACCGCGTAGCCGTATAAAATCCCGGGCTTGACGTTCGTGTCTTCGACCTCAAGCTTGTCGGTCTTCTCGGCGATAATTTCGCCGTCGTGATAAGTTCGCGGGACGCCGTCAATTTTTCGGACGACCGTGTAAAAAATCCCCAAATCATTCGCCGGCTGCCAACTCACCATAAAAGTAAAATTAAAAGCCGTCGTCGCCGCACCCGTTGATTTCGCGTTGACGGAAATTTTTTTGAGAATCGCCGCGCCCGAAGGATTTTGCAGGACATTCCCCTTGACAGTCGCTCCAACTTTCAGCGGCTTTTTCGGCTTGATAATCCTCAATCTTTCTTGCGCGGGCTTGTAGTCAGGAATCATGCGCAAAATTTCCAGGCAAGCGGCAACGGCTCTTTCGGGGCTCATACCAAGCCCGGGCATCTTCGTTTCGGCGCGCTGAATGTCTTCGCGTTTTCTGAACTCCGAATTAATTTTGTTAATGCGCCACTCAATTTTTGCGGCGTCGGGAGATTCGGGACGGACGAGTTTAATTTTCGCGATAGTCTTTATAACTTCCGCCATGACATTTTTAACGTCGTCGTCAAGAGATTTTGCGCCGCGCTCAATTAAATCCAACATCGAGTTCGCATAAGCGATATAGTAATCACAACGCCGCAATTCACTCAAAGAAAATTCACAGCTGGGACAATGGTCGACGTTGGCGGGAATTTTTTTGCCGCACTTCGGACAATCGTCAAAAAATTTTGTGCCGCAGATTTTGCACGCCGCGTTCTCCGCCTCTTCGCGCGTCCGGAAATTTTCAATCGCTCCGCAATTCGCGCAGGTCATGCAGAAAAAATTTTCAATCGCGTTATTTGTAGACTCGTAAGGATTTTTTAGAAGCCCGGCGGCTTTGTTGTAGAGCGCGGCACTCAATTCGTAATTAAGCAGGTTAGGAAAAGTTTGGCGGATTCGAGTTATGCAGTTGTCGGCAAAAAATTTGTCGCGCTTAAAAATTTCGGGGGCGGTCTTGATTTTCGCGAAAAAATCTTTCAGCCCTTCGACCTTCAGCGAATGATCGTACTTGAATCGATTTGCATCGGAATTAAAAATTTGTGTCTGTGCAAGATTCAAAAGAGCCTTGATAGACTGCCACGCGGTAATGGGCGCGGAAACTTTTTTCGCCTCTTCGTTAAAAATTCTGCACAGTTCTTCGCAGTCGCGCCGCCTGTAAAAATCCGCCGAAGGTTCCGTTTGATTTTCGAGATAATACGCCAGCTCGTAAAAGTTGTGAACATTCGCGGACCAGGGATAATTTTTTTCGTCGGGAACTTTTTGGAAGTCCGCAAAATTTTTTCGCAGTTCGTCCATTACAGAATCAGAAATGAAAAAATTATTCAGCACCTCGACGACGGATTTATTAGTACGCTCCTTTTTTATCTCGAAGCCCTGTTCCTTGTACGTCGCCTCAATCGTCGCGGGGCTTAGCTTGAGTTTTTCCTTAAGCTGTTTAATTTGTGAATGATTGACTTGGAGCGTGCCGGGATTTTCTCCGCGCAAAAGGTCAATGTATCCGCGCAGTTGTTCGATACGAGTTTGCTTGAGGGATTCTGCCTCGCGTTGACGAAGGCGCGGATTTTCGATAACCTGCGTGATATAATTATCCATTTCCAGTTCAGATTTTATGACGGCAAGGCGCGCGCTGTCGACTGTGGTATTTTGTTCGGCGGTCAAGCGTTTTTTCCAATCGACGTGAGCCGCCTGAATTTTTTTCAAACTGTCGGGAGGATCAAATTCCAAGCCGAGCATCTCAAAAACATTTTTTTGGTTCAAAAAATTCCCCCCTGAAAAATTTTCAATCTGCATTGCATTATATCAGCGATTGTACTTCCTTTGCAACAAGTAAATCTCTCAAAAAATTTTTAATGACCTGTAAAAAAAAAGACCGTCACGGATGACGACCTTTTTTCTTTGTTTCTTTCTTTTTTCTGAAAAGAGAAAGAAGATCCAAAAAAACATTTTTGAAAAAATTATTTTCCTGCAATGTCAGACGCGCAATGCGAACACTTTACCGCGTCGTCGGCAACAACTTCCTTGCAATAAGGGCAAACACGGGGAGCTTTTGGCGGGGGAGCTTTCGGCATGAGGCGATTCACCTGCTTAATCAAAATAAAAATCGCCGTCGCCATAATCAAAAAGTCCAAACACGTATTCAAAAACATGCCGTAAGCAATGACGGGCGCGCCCGCCTCCTTCGCCGCAGCAATCGATTCATATTCGACGCCGGAAAGATTAATGTACAAATTTGAAAAGTCAACCTTGCCGAGCAAAAGTCCGAGCGGCGGCATCAAAATATCCGCAGTGAACGACGAAACAATTTTCCCGAACGCCGCGCCGATAATGACACCCGTCGCCATATCGACGACGTTGCCGCGCATTATAAATTTTTTAAACTCGTCAATCAAAATTATCCCTCCCAAAAATTTAAATGACGTTGTAATATTTCAGCAGGGCTTGAGTTCCCTCAGAGCCGCTGCCCGATTCTTCCATCTTGCGAACTTCGTGCAGAACCGTCGCCAAAATCGGCAGAGCTTGACCGTAAGCCGTAGAAGTTTCCAGCCCGATAGCCAAATCCTTCGCGAAATGTTTCAGCATGAATCCCGGATTAAAATCGCCGTCAAGACCTTTACGAGCGACGCCCGTCATTTGCACACTGCCCGCCGCGCCCGTCGAAATAGCCGAATAAACTTTTTCGACGTCCAGCCCCGACGCCTTCGCGTAAGCAAAAGCCTCACACACTCCGGCAAGAGCCCCCGCGATAGCAATTTGGTTGCACGCCTTAGTTTTTTGACCCGCGCCCGCCGTTCCTTCGTAGACGATATTTTTTCCGATGACCTCAAAGACCGGCTTCAACGCCGCAAAATCTTTTTCGTCCCCGCCGACCAAAATTGTCAGCGTCGCATTTTTCGCGCCCACATCCCCGCCGGTAACCGGAGCGTCAACCGCGTGGAGATTTTTTTTCTGCGCGGCGGCGAAAATTTTTTCGGCAAGCACCGGCGAAGAAGTTGTCATATCGACGAGATACGCGCCCGCCTTCGCAGAATCGATTATCCCGCCTTCCGAAAAATAAACTTGCTCAACATCTTTCGGGTAGCCGACAATAGTAATAACAACGTCCTGATTTTTCGCGCACTCGCCGGCAGTTTCGCACCAACGCGCACCGCGATCTATCAGAGCCTGCGCCTTAGACTTCGTCCGATTGTAAACGCTGACTTCAAAGCCCGCGTCCAACAAGTGCCCCGCCATAGCCGCGCCCATTATTCCGGTGCCGACGAACCCGATTTTTTTTAAGTCACTCATATTTTTTTCACCTTCTTCCAATCGGCGAAAGTATAGCACGTTCGTTTTTTCTTTTCAATAATTTTTTTTGGTGGCGGAAAATTTATATTCAAACCCTACTCCTTAAACTCTAATCCCCAGTCTCTAAAATAATCAACCCGCCTTTCTCTGAAAAACCAGTGTCCCAAAACAAATTAAAATCAAACCAACGTTCGACACCGTAGCTGACAACTTTCACGCGCCAATCTTCGCCGGAAAAATCGTAGCCGGTGAGCAAAAACCAATGCCATTCGTATTTTTTCAGCGTGGGATTTTTGTGGTGCAACATCAAGCAGGGTAAAGGGTAGCCGTTGTCGATTTGGTATTTCAAAATTAAGCGCGTCGATTCAGAATCATATTCGCCGAACCACGACGACAGCCGCAAATTTTTTTCGCCGCGCGCCCGCAAAAATTTTTCAAAGCCGTCAATATAAAGTTGCAGGGTGTTGACGCCCATCCAGCGCGGGTGCAAGTACGGTTTCATCTCCTCCACAAAATTTATGTAGTCTTCGCGGGAAATATTTTTCTCGTCGAAAGGAGACAGCCTCTGAAAATTTTTGTACAGCCGCAAATAAATTGCGCAGTCACAGGCGGAAATCGCGGCGCACCCTCCCAAGCGCATTATAAATTCCGGCATCCAATACTGTTGCCCGCCAAAAGATTCTCCAACTTTAAAAAATGGCAACTCGGTTTTCATTTTGCAAGCTCCTTCGTAATTTTCGTGACCTTTAAATCGTTATGCCAATGGACGTAGCCGCCGACAAGTGTCTGGTAAGGATTGGGGCTGACGACCGCGAACTGCAGGGCGCACGGAATAAAATCGCACAGGTTGGAAGTATTCAAGTTGACGTCGGCGGGCGTCGAGATAACGCAAGCAATGTCGTACAGCTCCTGCCGAAGTGCCGCCTTGAATTTCCAATCGATAACGTAAATTTCGCCGCGCTTCGCATCAAAAATCGCCTTCGTCTTGTTGAATCGTGAATCAGTGTAAATCAAATCAATGCCCGTCGAATTGCGAATGTGATAGCCCATGCCCAAACAATCTATATCAGCGTGAAATTTTACGACCATGCGCAAAATAACTTCCTGCTCAAAAATAATTTCAGTGACCGGCTCGCCTTCCGGATTCAACAGCTGAATATTTTCAAAGCTCGCGCGCCCGTCTTGAATGCGCTGATATTCGGCGTTCTTCAAAAAAATTTCGCGATTCAGTTCCAGATTTTTTATCGGCAAGTCAAAATCCTCCGCAGAATTATTTTCTTGACTTTCTCGCGCAGATTCAATCAAAGCCCGCGTCTGATCATTTTGGTCGCCGCGCTGCGCCTCGACAATCGAACGGCGATAAGATTCGATAACATCTTTAGACGAGCCGTCCATAATAATTTTTCCGGACTCCAGCCAAAAAGCCCGCTGACAAAGATTTTTCACGGCAAAAGTATCATGGCTGACGAAAAGCACGGTGACGCCGCCGTCAATCATCTTCCGCATTTTGTCCATGCACTTGCTCTGAAAAAAAGCGTCGCCGACACTCAACGCCTCGTCGACAATCAAAATATCAGGCTCGACAAAAGCATTCACGGCGAAGGCAAGCCGCGCAAACATTCCCGATGAATAAGTTTTCACCGGCTGATTTATAAATTCGCCAATATCCGCAAAGGCAACAATGTCATAAATTTTCTTGTCCATTTCCGAGCGGGGCTGATTTATTAAAAGCCCGTTCATGTAGATATTTTCGACGCCGGTCATTTCGGGATTAAAGCCCGCGCCGAGTTCGAGGAGCGAAGCAATTCTGCCGCGCACCTCCAAATTTCCGCCGCTGGGAGTCAAAACGCCGGTGATAATTTTCAGCAGCGTCGATTTGCCCGCGCCGTTTTTCCCGACAAGCCCGACGTTTTCGCCGCGCCCAATCTCGAAGGAGATATTCTGTAGCGCAAAAAAATCTCTGCTGTATCTTTTGTGGAAAGGGTGAAAAGTTTCCTTCAGTCGGTCAATATCTTTCTCGTAAATTTTATAGACCTTCGACAAATTTTCAGCCCTAATTGCAACGTCGCTCAATTTCCTAACTCCTTCAAGTTGAAAAATTTTTGAAAATCCCAAGGACGGGCGGCCGCCCGCATTTGGTCGCGTGATGCGACCTCTGCGGGCAGTTTTCTTTTGCTTCTTTTCTTTTGCGCCAAAAGAAAAGAAGATGCCAGATTTAAAGAAAGAAAAAAATTTTTAGAAAGAAAAGAAGACGCTAATTCCAAAAGAAGAAAAAATTTTACAAGACGTCAGCAAAATGCGGACGCAACTTTTTAAAACACAACGCGCCCAAAAACATTACCGCCGCCGTAAAAATCCAAAAGTACGCCGTCAAATATTGGTGATCCCAAAACCACTCGAAGTAAATAAAACTTTGGCGATAACCTTCGACGAGATAATAAGCCGGATTTAATTTTATAACGTCTTGAAATTCTTCCGGCACCATTTTTAAATTCCAAAAAATCGGCGTCGCCCAAAATCCAAACTGAATCATCATCGCCACGAACTGCCCGACGTCCTTTAGGAAGACCGTCAGCGAACTTGTCAGCCACGAAATCCCCAGCGATAAACAAATCATCGCGAAGAAGTAATAAATTATTTGCAAGTTGTAAATAGAAATTGGGTAGCCGTAGATCGCGAACATCGCGAACAAAACCGCCACGAAGAATATGTGCACGACGAGCGCAGACATTATTTTTACAATCGGTAAAAGTTCGACGCGGAAGACAATTTTTTTAACAAGGAAACTGCTTTCAATTATCGAAGTCGTCGAACTTGCAATGCTGTCACTCAAAAAAAACCACGGGAACATTCCGCAGACAAGCCACAAAATGAAAGGGAAGTTTTCGACCGGCGCGGACTTGAACCCGACTTCAAACACGAACCAAAAAATCAGCACGGTTATCGTCGGCTGAATGAACGCCCACAAAATTCCCAAGTACGAGCCGAGATAGCGTTGCCGGAAATCGCGTTTGGTCATTTGCCAAAGCATTTGTCTGTTTCTGAAAATGTCGAGCACCAGGTTTATAAGTGCTCTTATGTAGCGGAACATTTTATCGCCTGCCGATTGTAATTTTTTCGTGGTGAGCAACGTCTAAGTGCAAAGGCGTCACCGAAATAAAACCTTGATTGACGGCAAAAATATCCGTGTCCTCTTCGCGGTCCTTGTCGAAAATTTTCCCGCGCACCTCGAAAAATTTTTTCCCGTTAATTTCCTGCAACTCAAAAGCGTTAATGTAGTCACGACGACCGAGACGCGCAAATTTAAATTCGGGGTGATTCGTACGAAATTTTTTCGGGAAGTTTATGTTATGGAAAAATAAATCTCCGAGCGCAAGTTGTTCTTCAAAATATTTCACGGCAGTTTCAGCGGCTTCGTCGACGGTAATTTCGGATTTTACGTCAAGGGAAATTGCAAGCGCGGGAATTTCGTGCAGATAACCTTCCAACGCCCCGCCGATAGTCCCCGAATATAAAACGTCCGTCGCCAAATTTGCGCCGTCGTTTATCCCGGAAATAACCGCGCAGATTTTTTTATCTTCGTCAAGCGCGTCAAGGTAAAATTTAACGCAATCAGTTGGTGTGCCGTCGACTGCCCAAACTTCAAAGTCAGGATTTTCGACACGCCGATATTCTATTTTTCTCCCGAAAGTCATCGCGTGAGCCATACCGCTCTGTTGATTCATTGGAGCCGCAACCGCAATTTCAAAATTTTTTCTTGCATACAAAGCGCGCGCCATTGCCCAAATCCCCGCGCCGTTAATTCCGTCGTCGTTAGTCAATAAAATTTTCATCAAATGACCTCCAAAAATTTTTTCAGTGTTGCAAATTTATACCACACGATTGAAAAAAAAACAAGTTTTTAGGGAAAAGAGACAAGTGGAAAGGGATAAGGGGAAAGTGTGAAGTAGGGCCGCCCAAGGATGGGCGGCCGCCCGCATTTGGTCGCGTGATGCGACCTCTGCGGGCAGTTTTCTTTTGCTACTTTTCTTTTGCGATCAAAAGAAAAGTAGAGATCCTAAATCTTAGGGGAAAGGGATTAGAGTTTATGGAGAAAAACTAATTTTAAAGAGAGAAAAAATTTTATAAAGAAAAAAAATTCTCTATCCTTAATTTAAAAAATCTTTTTCAGAAATTTTCGGCAGGAATTTTTCAAACAGCGTAGAAATTGTTTGAAAATGAAGTAAGTCAACGTTACTTCAAGTGTTGCAGTGCGTTGAAGGTATTTTTTGAATCCAGGGGGGATTGTTATGAGAAAAACAGAGTGCTTGGGAATGATACTCGCCGGCGGACAAGGCAGTCGCCTTAAAGCTTTGACGAAAACTGTTGCTAAACCGGCAGTTCCGTTTGGCGGAAAGTATCGCATCATTGACTTCCCGCTCTCAAACTGCGCGAATTCGGGCATAACTACAGTCGGCGTCTTGACCCAGTACAAGCCGCTTGAACTCCACAATTATCTCGGATCCGGCAGCGCGTGGGATCTCGACCGTAACGGCGGCGGCGTGTTTATCCTGCCTCCTTACGCTCGTGAAAAAGGTGCGGACTGGTATCGTGGCACGGCTGATGCAATCTATCAAAACTTGAATTTTGTTGACCTCGCTGACCCGGATTATGTTCTCATTCTTTCCGGTGACCATATTTATACAATGGATTATTCTTGGATGCTCAAAGCCCACAAAGATAATAATGCTGACGTCACAATCGGCGTCTTTGAAGTTCCTTGGGAAGAGGCTCCGCGCTTTGGTATCATGGTTACCGATAAAGAAACCGGACGTATTACTGAATTCCAGGAAAAACCGAAAGAACCTAAGTCAAATAACGCCTCAATGGGTATCTATATTTTCTCGAAACCCTTCCTCAAGAAATACCTTGAAGAAGACGGCGTCAACGAAAATTCTACCCACGATTTCGGCAACGACCTCATTCCGAAAATGCTCAACGACGGCGCGCGTATGTTCTCTTATGCATTCGACGGATATTGGAAGGATGTCGGAACTATCGAAAGTCTTTGGCAGGCAAATATGGACTTGCTCCAAGACCAGCCGCCCTTTGAACTTAACGGCGATTGGAAAATTTATTCCTCTAATCCTTCGATGCCTCCGCATTATGTCGGACCGGAAGGCTCCGTTAAAAAGTCAATGATTACCGAAGGTTCTTCCATTCTCGGCGCGGTTGACAGGTCTGTTATCTTCGACGGCGTGAAAATCGGCAAGGGCGCGAAAGTCACCAATTCTGTCGTCTTCCCGTTCGCGGTTATCGAAGACGGCGCGGTTGTGGATCATGCTATCTTGGCGCAGGACGTCGTAATTAAAGCCGGCGCGAAAGTCGAAGGCAAAGAGGGCGAAATTGCCGTTATCGCTGAAGGCGAAGTCGTTGGTTGAGTTTTTAGGGATTAGGGATTATAGATTGGGAATTAACCTAACGAGATGAATCTCCTGCCTCTGTAGGCGGGAGTAAGGGTCTATATCGCGTGGGTGGGGGCGGAGCGAAGCGGTATCCCCCACCAGCAAGAAGTCAATTCACGCGATACGGCTTGTCGTGCTCCTGAAACTACCGGCGTGGATTGAAACTATCACTAAGAAACTTAGATTGAAGGGATAAGCGGTAAGCGGTAAGGGGTAAGATTTCTTGACCCTTTCCCCTTAACCCTTTCCCCTTGACCACAGCAGGAGGTGCTTGATTTTGAAAACAGTAGTGGGGATTATAAATCTTCAAGAAAGCAACGAATTGCTCAGAGAGTTGGCGGCAACCCGCGCAGTTGAGGCTTTGCCCTTCGCCGGACGTTATCGCGTTGTCGACTTCTCCCTTTCAAATATGATTAATTCGGGAGTCAACACGGTCGGACTTATGTTGCCGGATTATTCTCGCGCAGTGCTCGACCACATTCGCTCCGGTAAAGATTGGGATCTCGCCCGTCGTCGTGACGGTCTGACATACCTGCCCGCAGCTCTCCCGACAAACGACGCCCGTAAAGGCGATTTGAAGGATATTTATGCTAACCTCGATTTCGCGGAACTTAGCGACAAAAAATATGTCCTCTTCGTCAACGCAAGCTATGTCTATAATATCGATTTCCAAGACGTCCTCGATTTCCACAAAGACAGCGGCGCGGATATTACGATGATTTATAAGACTGTGGACGAAGACAAGGAAGGTTACACCGTTTCCATTCAGACCAGCACGAATGGTATAATTACCGATATTGCAGAATCCAAAGGCGTCAAAAAAGGCTCCAAAGTCGTCATGAGTGCGTACCTTATGCCGGTGCCGACGTTCGCTTATATCGTGCGTACGACCTACGAACGCGGCGGACAAGATTTCTTGATTGACGGAATTATTCGCCACGCAAGCGAACATAAAATCAGCGCGTACGAACACAAAGGCTATGTCGCTCGTATCAATTCGACGGCGGGTTATTACAAGGCTAATCGCGATTGTCTCAAGCCCGAAGTCTGGACAGAACTCTTTATGAATGAGGAACGCCCGATTTTTACGAAGGTTAAGGACGAAGTTCCCGTTCAGTACAAAGAGACCGCTGAAGTTAAAAATTCGCTTATCGCTAATGGTTGCGTGATTCGCGGCAGAGTCGAAAATAGCATTATCTTCCGCGGAGTTAAAGTCGGCAAGGGCGCAGTCGTTAAAGATTGTATCCTCATGCAACGTTGCGATATTGAAGACGGCGCGCGCGTCGAAAATATTATCTGCGATAAAAACGTTATTGTCACGAAGAATCGTTGGCTCAAGGGCGTTGAATCATTCCCCTATATCGTCACGAAAAATGCGCGGATTTAGGGATAAGTGTTAAGGGATAAGGGGTAAGAGACTCTTGCCGCTTTCCGCTTGATACTTTCCACTTAACACTGTAGGCGGCGGATTTTTTATCGTCGAGGAAATATTTTGGCTCGGCTTTGAAAATTCGCCGTTTACTATGATTTAAGGGGTAAGGGATAAGTGGTTAGAAAGAAACTTACCGCTTGTTATTTGCCACTAAAAAAAGGAGGGTTTTGCTTGCCGAATAAAAATGAAAAAAAAGTCGCTGTCAGTAAGGAATATGAAAAACTCAAGGAAAATCTGAAGAGCAGGTTTATCAGTTCGGCGCACATATTGTTTGGACGCGACATTAAAGAATTGCCGATGAATGATATTTACAAGACCGTCGCAGCCGTAGCAAAACAAATCATTTCCGAAAACTGGATTAAAACCAACAAGGCTTACATGGATCGTCAAGTCAAGCAGGTTTACTATTTTTCTATTGAGTTTTTGATGGGGCGGCTTTTAAAATCCAACCTTATTAATCTTGGTATCGACGAGGCTTTTAAAGAAGTCATGGAAGACCTCGATTTAAATCTCAGTGACGCCATAGAAGAAGAACCGGACGCCGGTCTCGGTAACGGCGGTTTGGGTCGTCTTGCCGCGTGCTTTATTGATTCAATGGCGGCTCACCGTCTGCCCGGACACGGCTGCAGTATCCGCTATCAGTACGGGCTTTTTGAACAGAAAATTATTCAAGGCAACCAAGTCGAAATTCCCGATAACTGGTTGCGTGACGGTTTCGCGTGGGAATATCGCAAGCCCGATAAGTCTATCAATGTCAGATTTAACGGCAACGCCTACATGAAGAAACAGCCCAACGGCTCCTTGAAACTCGTGCACGAAGATGCTATGGTCGTTATGGCTGTTCCCTACGACGTGCCGATTGTCGGTTACCACAACAAAACTGTTAATACTCTTCGTCTTTGGAACGCGGAAGTCAATCGCGATTTCTCGGACTACGGAATGCTGACGCACGAACAAATGCGGGCGAAAAACGATTATCGTAACTTCGTCGAGAGTATCACTCAATATCTTTACCCCGACGACAGCTCCAACGAAGGCAAGAGAATGCGCCTGATTCAAGAGTACTTCCTCGTTTCGGCGGGCGTGCAAAGTATTGTCCGTCACTTCGTCCGCTCCGGAATGAATATCCGCGAGTTCGATAAAAAGATTGCGATTCACATTAACGACACGCACCCCGCGCTTTGTGTGGCGGAACTTATGCGCCTTCTCGTCGACGATTATGAATTGGAATGGAACGAAGCTTGGGTTATCACGCGCAACACGATCGCCTACACGAACCACACGATTATGCCCGAAGCTTTGGAGCGTTGGCCGGTTGATATGTTCCGCGCGCTCCTGCCGAGAATTTACATGATTATCGACGAGATTAATCGCCGCCATGTCGAATATGTCAAGGCTCGTTATCCGGACAACGTCGGCAAACTCCGCGCAATGTCCATTATCGAAAACGGCGAAGTGCACATGGCGCGCCTTGCTATCGTCGGCTCCCATTCCGTCAACGGCGTCGCAAGAATCCATTCCGATATTTTGAAGTCAACCACTCTGCACGATTTCTACGAGTATTGGCCGCGCATGTTCAACAACAAGACGAACGGCATTACTCACCGCCGCTGGCTTATGGGCGCGAACCCCGAACTTGCAAACTTAATCGATAAAACTATTGGCAGCCGCATTTGGCACCGCCACCCCGAACAGCTTGACCTCTTCAATGAGGCAGTGGACGACAGAAAAGTTTTGATTGAGCTTGAGGAAATTAAACGCCTCCGCAAAGTCGCGCTCGCCGAATACATTAAAAAGCACAATAATATTGACGTCAACCCCGATACGATTTTTGATATTCAAGTCAAGCGCATTCACTCCTACAAGCGGCAGCTGATGAATATCCTGCACATTATGTGGCAGTACGAGAAACTGAAGACGGATCCGAGTTACAAGCCGCCCGCGACAACTTATTTCTTCGGCGGGAAGGCCGCGCCCGGTTACTACATTGCGAAAGAAACTATCCGCCTGATTCTTGCCGTCGCCGCGAAAATTAACAACGACACTTCGATTGACGGAAGGCTGAAAGTTATCTTCATTGAAAATTTCGGCGTGTCTATCGGCGAAATTGTTTATCCTGCGGCGGACGTCAGCGAACAAATTTCTACGGCGTCGAAGGAGGCGTCGGGCACGGGCAACATGAAATTCATGATGAACGGCGCGATTACTCTCGGCACCCTCGACGGCGCGAATGTTGAAATTCGTGAGGCTGTCGGCGACGAAAATATTGTTATCTTCGGACTTAAAGCCGGTGAAGTTTTGAGATTTTACGAGACCGGCGAATATTCCGCTTGGAACGAATACAATATTAATCCTAACGTTCGTCTTGTGCTGAATAAATTGACGGACGGCACCTACGGCAACTTCCAATCTCTGCGCGATTATTTCATTCAGGGCAACGACGAGTTTTTCATTCTGAAGGACTTCAACGCCTATATCGATGCGCACGAGGAGATTTATGCCCGCTACAGCGACAGAATGAAATGGTTGAGATCTGCGGCGATTAATATCGCGAACTCCGCGCGTTTTTCTTCCGACAGGACGATTGACGAATACGCGGACGAAATTTGGAATATCGTACCCTGTAAGATTCAGTGATAAGGGATAAGTGGTAAGGGATAAGAAAAAACTTCCCCCTTTCCCCTTAACCCTAGAAAAGGAGCGTGACTTTGTGAAAACTTCTAATCTTAGCGAATACGATTTGTATTTGTTCCATCAAGGGACAAATTTTCACGCCTATGAAATGCTCGGCGCGCATTTTATTGAGCAGGACGGCAAAAAGGGCGTTCGCTTTGCTGTGTGGGCGAAAAACGCCAAGTCGGTGAGCGTCGTCGGTGATTTCAATAATTGGGACACGCGCGTACACAAAATGATTCGTCTGCAGGACGGCGAAACGTGGGAAATTTTTATCGAAGGACTCAAGCAGGGCGATACGTACAAATACGCGATTGAACCGCAGTGGGGCGGACCGCACATTTTGAAGGCGGATCCTTACGGTTTCTACGCGGAGAAAAAACCCGCGACGGCCTCCCGCCTCTACAATCTCGAAGGCTACGAGTGGGGCGACGGCGAATATATGGAGGCGAAGAAAAAAGAATCCTCCTACACTAAGCCCATGTTGATTTACGAAGTGCATGCCGGTTCGTGGCAGCGCGCAGGCAGAGGCGAAAGCGATTATCTTAGTTATCGCGAACTTGCTGACCGTCTTGTTTCGTACGTCAAGAAGATGAACTACACGCACATTGAGTTCATGCCGCTCACCGAACACCCCTTCGACGGCTCGTGGGGCTATCAGACAACGGGTTATTACGCAGTTACCAGCCGCTACGGCGAACCCAACGACTTCCGCTATCTCGTGGAGACGGCGCACAAAAACGGTATCGGGATTATTATGGACTGGGTACCCGGTCATTTCTGCAAGGATAATCAAGGGCTCCGCGAATTCGACGGCACAAATCTTTACGAATCCGACAACCCGCAGCTTTCCGATAACAAAGGCTGGGGCACGATTAATTTTGACTACGGTCGCACGGAAGTACACAGCTTTTTGATTTCCAATGCGCTGTTCTGGTTTGAAGAATATCATATCGACGGCTTGAGGATAGACGGCGTTGCGAACATGCTCTATCTGAATTTCGGGCGCGAAGAAGGCGAATGGACTCCCAACAAATACGGCGATACCGGCAACCTTGAGGCGATTGAGTTTATTAAAAATCTCAACGAGGCCGTTTTCAAATATCACCCCAACGCTTTAATGATGGCCGAAGAATCGACGGATTGGCCGCTGATTTCTAAGCCGGTGTATATGGGCGGGCTCGGTTTCAATTACAAATGGAACATGGGTTGGATGAATGACATGCTCAAATATGTCAGCCTCGACCCGATTTATCGTAAGTGGAACCACGACAAAGTTACTTTCTCGTTTATGTATGCCTTCAGCGAAAACTTTATCCTGCCGCTCAGTCACGACGAAGTTGTTCACGGCAAGTGCTCTTTGATTGAGAAAATGCCCGGCGATTATTGGAGAAAATTTGCGGGCTTGCGTGGTTTCTTCGGCTACTGGATGGCGCATCCCGGCAAAAAACTTTTGTTCATGGGCGGCGAGTACGGTCAATTTATCGAGTGGAACGAAAACGACAGTCTCGATTGGCATTTGGTGGAGCAGTACGAAAAACATACGCAGATGCAGCATTATTCCGCCGCGCTGAATAAATTCTATCTTGACAATAAATCTTTCTGGCAGATTGACTTCGATTGGAACGGCTTCCAGTGGATTGACCCGAACGATAACGATAACAGCGTTGTTTCGTTTATCCGCAAGGCGAAAGATCCGGACGATTATGTTATCGCGGTCTGCAACTTTACTCCGGAAGTTCGCACAAACTACAGAATCGGCGTGCCGGATAAGGGCGCGTATGTTGAAGTTTTCAATTCGGATCTTGAAGAATTTGGCGGCAGCGGCGTCAAAAACGAAGGAGATCTTTGGTCGCAGGACGTTGCTTGGCATAATCGCGAACAGTCTATAGAAATTAGAGTTCCGCCGCTTGCAACGATTTATCTTAAGCACAAAAAGGACGCAGAATCAAAAAAAAACTAAGCTAGAAGATTCGGCGGGGACTCCGCAAGAAAATTTTGATTCAAATGATTTTGTCGCGGCGATTGACGAAATTGAAGCAGGCAAGGTGGTAGAGGTGATTGATTTCAAAGAATCGGTTGAGGAGGTTGAGTTGGCAGACGAATCGTTTGATTCGGATAACGGCGAGCCGAAAAGGAGGCGCGGGCGTCCGCGAATGACTGAAGAACAAAAAGCGGCGAAGCAGGCCAAAATTGAGGCGGGCAAAACGAGGAGGTTTGCTGTCGGCGAGGAACCTAATCGACGTTCGTCAGAAAACGAAAATTGAACGCAACCGTTTCCAGGTAAAAATTTTAAGTTTGAATTTAGCGGTTACAACTTTAAATAATGGAGGTATAATCATGAAAGTTCTTTATGTAGCGTCGGAAGCAGTCCCGTTTGTCAAGACCGGCGGGTTGGCTGATGTTGCCGGCTCGTTGCCTAAATCTCTGAAGGAGCAGGGCGTTGACGTTCGCGTCATTTTGCCGAAGTTCAGCAAAATTTCGGAAGAGATGCGCAACAATATGGAACATGTTTACGATGGTACAATTCCTGTTTCTTGGCGCACGAAATACGTCGGCATTGACAAGTACGAGCTGGACGGCGTGATTTATTATTTCGTCGATAACGAAGAATATTTTTATCGTGATGGCGTTTACGGCTACGACGACGACGCGGAAAGATTTTCTTTCTTCTGCCGCGCCGTGCTGAATTGCTTGCCGGCTATCGACTTCTTCCCCGACGTGATTAATGCAAACGATTGGCACGCAGGACTTGTTCCCGTGCTCTTGAAGTTGGAGCATCAGGGCGACGAACGCTACGAAAAAATTAAAACTATCTACACGATTCACAACTTGAAGTATCAGGGCGTTTTCTCGAAAGACGTCATGGGCGACGTTCTCGGTCTCGACTGGAAATATTTCAACAACGGCGACCTTGAATTTTATGACGCGGTCAACTTCATGAAGGGCGGAATTATTTACGCCGATTATGTTTCGACGGTCAGCAAAACTTACGCGCAAGAAATTCAGTACGAGTATTTCGGCGAACACCTTGACGGCTTGCTCAGGAGCCGCAAAGATGATTTGTATGGTATCGTCAACGGAATTGACTACGGCGTTTATAATCCGGCGACGGACAAAAATCTTTTCGTCAACTACGACAATTCGGACGCGTTCAGCGCATTTGAGCGCAAGGGCGATAACAAAGTTAAGTTGCAAGAGTTGCTTGGTCTGCCGCAAGCAAGAAAAGTTCCTATGGTCTCAATGGTAACTCGTCTCGTGGCGGCGAAGGGTCTCGACCTGGTTGTCAGAATGATGGACGAACTTTTGCAGCACGAAGATTTCCAGTTCGTCCTTCTCGGCACCGGCGATAAAGTTTACGAAGATTGGTTTAAGGGTTTGGCGTGGAGATTCCCGCAAAAAGTTTCGGCGAATATTTATTTCTCCAACGAACTTGCTCAAAGAATTTACGGCGCGTCTGATATTTTCCTCATGCCGTCGAATTACGAGCCCTGCGGTATCGGTCAGCTTATCGCCATGCGTTACGGTGCGGCTCCTGTCGTCCGTGAAACCGGCGGGCTGAAAGACACCGTTCACCAGTACGATAAGTACGAAAAGGAAGGCAACGGCTTTGTCTTCTCGAATTACAACGCGCATGAAATGATGTACGCCCTCAAGCGCGCGCTCAGCACCTACGGCAATTTTGAAATTTGGTTGCAGATTGTTTCCAACGCGATGAACAGCGATTACAGCTGGAGAGAATCTGCGCGCGAATACAAAGAGCTTTACGAAAAACTTATACAAAAATAATTTTGCGTTTGATTCGTCAGACCGGCGAGCAGAAATTTTTCTCTCGTCGGTCTTTTTTTTTAGCCGCTTAATGAATATAATTAGCAGGGGAGTATTTATTTTTTTGCTAATGGTGGTTGTCGGTGAAAAGGAATAAAATTTGTATCAAGTGCGGAAATTCTTTTTGGGGCGAAGCAAACGAGTTGACTTGCTACAAATGCAGCGCGCGTCCTTCAAAAAAATTCCTGTCTCCGGTTCGTTGCCCGATAAAGATTTCAAAGATAAAATGGACGCCGTGAGGAGTTATCTTTTGGAGCACAAGGGCGCGTCCGTTCAGGATGTCATAGATAACGCCGGCGTCTCCAGAGATTTTTTGCGGGAGCTGAGAAGATCTAATTTCTTTGTCAATTCCGGTAAAGCCGGCTCAAAAACGAAGTACCCTTGTGCAAAATGCGGCAAGCCTATCAATGCGGGGGTTTATTGTCGGGATTGTCTGGAAGTACTCCGCAAGGAGGCGAAGGCGCAGGGCGAACGCAGGGACGCGCTGAAAAAATTTTCCGTCGAAGAAAAAATCGAAGTGCAACGCGATAAAGTCATTCTCGTTATCGACAGCGACGAACTCAATTTGAAGACGATGAAGTTTATTTTGGAGAAGGGGATTTCCGAATACAGCGTTGCCACTGCGAATAGTTTGATAGGCGCGATAAATATTTTGCATGGGCTGAAAGTCAAGCTGATAATTTTGGACGACGCGGTTACTTTGAATTATGACGGGTTGAGAATTTTAAAAGGTATCCGCGACGAAAATCTTTTTAAGTACACGCCCGTTATCATGACGACGGCGCAGGCGCAGAAGAATAAAATCACGCGGGCACTTGCGCTGGGCGCGTCGGATTATCTCAACAGACCTTTCAACCCCAGAGACTTAGTCGAACGAGTGAAAAGGGATTTGCTCGGAAAAAATCTGCGCGCGAAGTCCTACACCATTTTTAAAATTTTGTTGATAGATGATAATCTCTTCGACGCGAAAATCGAAAGGGAAACGCTGTCGAGAAATATTCCCTGCGAAATAACTTTTGCTCCCAGCGGCACGGAGGGTATTTGGATTCTGGACGAGAATTTTGATTTTGATTTAATCCTCGTGAATTTGTCAATGTCCTTTATGAACGGCATGGAGGTTTTGGCTTTTATTCGTCGTAGCGCAAATTTGGTGAATATCCCCGTGATAATGATGACACATGAAAAAAATTCTATCGGCAATACAAATTCTTTGATAAGAGGTTACATACAAAAGCCCGCGTTTGATTCGGAGGGGCTTGCTCTGATAAAAAGTACTTTGATGAAAAAAAAGAAAGGTGGCTAAAATTTATGGCTGTTGACAAAAATTTATTCTTGCATGACCTTGCGGTTGTGGCGATTTTGAAAAACGAAGGTCCTTACGTCAAAGAGTGGCTGGATTATCATTTGCTCGCAGGGGTGGATCATTTTTACATTTACGACAACGACAGTCCGGACAATCAAAAAGAAGTTTTAAAGCCGTATATCGACGCGGGGCTTGTCACTTATACTTTTTTGCCGGGCAAAGTTCGGCAGATTGAATCTTACAACATGGCGGCGAAAAATTTCAGGTTCGCCTGCAGATATATGGCGTTCATTGACGGCGACGAGTTTATTTTTCCGAAGAGCGATAAAAGTATTTCTGAAGTTGCCGACGAAATTTTATCGGGCAAACCGAACGTCACCGGCTTGGCGATTAATTGGCAGTGTTTCGGTTCAAGCAACGAAGAGAAAGCGGATTATACGCGCGGAGTTTTGGAGAGGTTCACTCACCGCGCGCCGACGGATTGGTTTTTGAATGTGGCGAACAAAAACGCCGGTAACAAGCACGTCAAGACAATCGCCAACCCGCGCTACATAAATTATTTTAATGATCCTCACCACGCGAAATATTTTATAAATTGCCAGGCGATTAACGAAGTTGGAAAGGTCGTAAATTCTTCTTTGAGTTTTCCTATCGCCGCCGAAAAAATTGTCGTCAACCACTACCACATTAAATCGCGCGAAGAATGGGAGAATAAAGTTAAGCGCGGCAGACCGACTTTGAAGGATGTTCGTTACAACGTCGACGCCTTCAGGGAGTACGACCACAACGAGGAATTTGACGACGGGATTTTAAAATATCGTGACGCCCGCGCGGGTGCCGAAAAAGTTCCCGAAAATCCTGCCGACGTGAACAGGCGTTTGATAACCGCGCTGATAAAAAATTTGTCGCCGAAAATCTCTGACGACGCCATTCAAGATTTTTTCGACAACCAGAAAAATAAAAAGAAACATTTTGCGGAAATCATGAAGTCCGTGAAAAATGCGCCGGTCGATTCTTTTAAAGGCAAGCTGGAAACTTTTTTGACGTGCCTGGAAGTTGCCGCTTACCTTCAAAGCCAATCCGTCGAGAAGGCGACGGGAAAATCTTTCGAGGAAATTTCTCTTAACGCCATTGCGAAAACTTTAATGACAAGCGTTTCAATTCCCGAAGTGATGCTGTTGCTCAGTGATATGCCGAAAATTTTGTGCTTGCCTCACGCGGCGACGAACGACATCAGAAATTTCTGCATAAGAATTATTCCGAAAATCACCGAAGCCCTCCGCCTTAGTATCACGTCCGTGCCGATGAATATTCTTTGGCGCGATATTGTCGAAATGAATTACACGTTGGATATGCTGAAAGCCTTCGAGAGCAAAAAATAATTGGGGAGGAAATTTTCATGGCTGTCGATAAAAATTTGTTTCTTCATAATTTTTCTGTCGTGGCGATTTTGAAAAATGAAGGTCCCTACGTCAAAGAGTGGCTGGATTATCATTTGCTTGCCGGCGTGGATCATTTTTACATTTACGACAACGAAAGCCCGGACAATCAAAAAGAAATTTTGCAGCCGTATATCGACGCGGGCGTAGTCACTTGCACTTTTTATCCCGGCAAGGCGCGGCAGTACGA
Organism: uncultured Selenomonadaceae bacterium; assembly: GCA_905234195.1. Lineage (GTDB taxonomy): Bacteria > Bacillota > Negativicutes > Selenomonadales > Selenomonadaceae > Quinella. The sequence goes on along the minus strand of CAJOFR010000011.1, from coordinate 55,357 downwards.
GTCCTACAACGACGCAACGCAGAGATTCAGATTTTTTAATCGGTACATGGCTTTTATCGACGGCGACGAATTTATTTTCCCGAAGAGCAAGCCGACTATTCCCGAAGTTCTCGACGAAATTTTTAACGACAGACCCGACGCGGCGGCTTTGGGCGCAAATTGGTATTGCTTCGGCTCAAATTTTCAAGAGACGGCAGATTATTCGCGCGGGGTGCTGGAAAGATTCACCCGACGCGAAAAAAATGTGAACAGACACATTAAAACCATTGCCAACCCACGAAAAATAAATCTCTTCATAAATCCGCACTTCGCTCTTTATTTTGAAGGAGCCGGTGCCATAGGGGAGAACGGCGAAAATATTTTAGGTCCTTTCAATGACGCGGGGACGGCTGAAAAAATTGTCATTAATCATTATCTCGTGAAGTCCAAAGAGGAATTTGCGAAGAAAGTTAATCGCGGCAACGCAGATTTTGTTATCAGCGGCTACACTTTAGAATCATTTGAGGAGCGCGATACCAATGACGAGTTTGACGACGGCATTTTGAAATATCGCGCCGCCCGTATTGAAAATTTTAGTCAGATGTGGGGCTTTGAAAATGTCCTCGTAAATTTAATCAACGCCAATCAAATTAATTACGACAGAGTTTTTAACGCGCTCATCAGAGATTTGTCGCCGACCTTCGCGAAAAATATTCCGATAGATTTTTTTCAGGGCAAGATGGAAACTTTTTTGACTTGTCGCGCTGTGAGTTCCTACCTTAAAGAAAATGCATTCGACGAGACGGCGGGGAAATTTTTTGAGGAGGCATCGCTGAACGCCGTCTGCAAAACTCTTTTCTCGACGAATCAGCTTGCCGATTTAAGATTGCTATTCGGCGAACTGCCAAATATTTTGGCTCTTGATTATCCGATTGCCGAAGAAATTCGCGTGGGGTGCATCCAAATTCTTCCGCAGGTGATGAATTTTTTCCGCGTGAATAATCTTTGGAAAGAGTTTATGGAATTGGATTACTTGAGACGTTTTTTGGAAATGATTTAAAAATTTCAGGAGGGAAAAATTTTTATGGCTGTCGACAAAAATTTATTCATGTATGACCTTTCAGTTGTTGCGATTATGAAAAACGAGGCTCCCTACGTCAAAGAATGGCTGGATTATCATTTGCTTGCCGGAGTGGATCATTTTTTCATTTACGACAACGACAGCCCCGACAACCTGCACATGGTTTTGCAGCCGTATATCGACGCGGGACTTGTCACCTACACTTTTTATCCCGACAAGTGCAGGCAAATGGAATCTTATATCGACGCGGTACACAGATTTAGATTTTTCAGCAGATACATGGCGTGGATTGACGGCGACGAATTTATTTTCCCGAAGAGCAAGCCGACTATTCCCGAAGTTGTCGACGAAATTTTATCCGACAAACCAAACGCGGCGGGCTTGGCTGTAAATATTTTTGGCTTCGGTTCAAATTTTCAGGAGACGGCAGATTATTCGCGCGGGGTGCTGGAAAGATTTACTCGCCGCGCTGAAGATGACTACGCTCCCATTTCGGATTCTTATCCTCAACTTCACGGCGGACATGCGGTGGTTAAAACGATAGCTAATCCCCGAAAGGTAAAAGTTTTTCACGTGCCGCACTGCGCGCAGTACTTTGAAAAGTTTTACGCCGTGAATGAACAGGGCAATGTCGTCCCGGGATATTCAAGCTATCCGGTGTCCACCGAAAAAATCGTCATGAATCACTACAGCTTAAAATCCCGCGAAGAGTACGGCAAAAAAGTTGCTCGCGGTAATGCAGATCATTTTGACAATCACTACGACGTGAGGAACTTTGAAAAAAATGACCACAACGAAAAATTTGACGACAGCATTTTGAAATACCGTGCCACTCGTCTCGACGCGCTACCCCAAACGGGGGGGGTACGGATGTCCTAAAATTTTTTGCCGCCGCCAATCAAATTAACTACGACAGAGTTTTTGCCGCGCTCGTTCAAAATTTGTCCCCGACCTTTTCAAAAAATGTTCCGGCTCAATTTTTGGAGGGCAAGCTGGAAACTTTTTTGACTTGCCGCGCCGTTGCCTCCTACTTCAAAGAAAATTTGTTCGATACTACGACGGGGAGTTTGTTTGAAGAGGCCGCGCTCAATGCGATTTACAAAACCTTTGCTACGAATTTGCAACTTGCCGATTTAAGATTATTGCTCAACGAGCTGCCGAATATTTTGCCGCTGGATTATTCTGTTGTTGACGATATTCGCTTGGCTTGTATAAATATTCTTCCGCAGGCAATGCATTTTTTCCGCGTGAATAATGTTTGGGGAGAGTTTACAGATTTAGATTATCTGCTAAAAATGTTGCAGACTTTTGACGCTTACGATAAAATTTAATTCAAGGAGATGGTTAAATGGATAGAACAAACGTTGAACACAATTCGCAGAACATTTATTACCGCTCGACAGTCGGCGCGGCGGAGGCGGGCAGTCAAGTGCGGCTCGGTATTCGGATTAACACGCAGGAAATTATCAAGCAGGTTTTGTTGCACACGTGGGCGGACGGTGCCGGAGAAAAATGGTCCACGCTCACGACGCGCGACAGGGACGACGCGCAGGAAAAATTTTATTCCCTCGTCGTGACGATGCCCGAAAAGGGCGGGTTGCTTTGGTATTATTTTATTATCGTCACTGCGGACAAAACTTACTACTACGGAAATAATCCCGAACAGCTCGGCGGCGTCGGCGAACTCTACCAGGATTACGCGCCGCCCGCTTATCAAATCACCGTCTACAAAAAAGGCGCGAAGACTCCCGATTGGTTCAAGCACACGATTATGTATCAGATTTTCCCCGACAGATTTTGTCGCGAAGGCAACGAGATTATCGAAAAGCGCGGCGCAGTTTTTCACGCGAGCTGGAAAGATGAGCCCGCCTATTACAAAGACCCCGATACGAACGAAATTATTGCTTATGATTTTTACGGCGGCAACCTGCGCGGAGTTGAAAGCAAGCTGGATTATCTGAAGGAGCTGGGCATTTCCGTAATTTATTTCAATCCGGTTTTCGAGTCCGAAAGCAACCACCACTACGACACCGGAAATTATCACAAGATTGATCCGATTTTCGGCACGAACGAAGAATTTAAACACTTAATCGACGCGGCGAAGGCGAAGGGCATTTCGATTATTATCGACGGAGTTTTCAGCCACACCGGCAGCAATAGCATCTACTTCAATCGCAACGGGCAATATGATTCTTTGGGCGCGTATCAGTCGAAGGACTCCCCCTATTTTGAATGGTACAGCTTCAGACATTTTCCGACGGATTACGAAAGCTGGTGGAACTTCTCGACGCTCCCGAATGTCCGCGAAATTACTCCTTCGTACATGGATTTCATTATCCGCGACGAAAACAGCGTCCTGCACCATTGGATTAAGGAAGGGATTGCCGGCTGGCGTCTCGATGTCATTGACGAACTTCCCGCAGAATTTTCGCAGGCGTTTTTCGCGGAGCTGAAGAAAACTAATCCCGAAGCCGTCATGATTGGCGAAGTGTGGGAGGATGCGTCAAATAAAATTGCTTACGGCGTCCAGCGTCAATATCTGTGCGGCTACGAAATGGATTCCGCGATGAATTATCCTTTCCGCGAGCACATGTTTAATTTTATTCTCGGCAAAATTGACGGCAGGCAGTGCATGCGCCGCATGGAAAGTCTTCGCGAAAATTATCCTAAGGAAAATTTCTACGCGATGATGAATTTAATTGCAAGCCACGATATTATGAGACCCGTCACGATTTTTGGCGAGGCTCCCTACTATGACAAAATGCCCGCCGTCGAACAAACTCGTTTCCGCCTCGACGAAGAGCACGAGAAACTTGGCAAGGCGCGTCTGAAAATGGCGGCGTTGTGGCAAATGACTTATCCGGGCGTGCCGTGCATTTATTACGGCGACGAACTCGGAATGCAGGGCTTTAAAGATCCGACGAACCGCCGCCCGTATCCCTGGGAGGACGGCGATAAAGATTTGCTGGAGACCTACAAAAAATTTATCGCCATCCGCAACGAGAATATTGTTTTGCAGACGGGAGAATTTTTGCCGCTGCCGTCCTACGATGATATTTTCGCTTATGCGCGCGTGATTCGGACCGGGCGCGACGTTTTTGAGCAGGAGGCTGAAAATAATTCATACCTTATCGCTTTTAATCGTTCACGCTACGACGCGCGGGAAGTTTCCTTCGACGTAAGCGACTTTGCAAACGGGATTTTCGTCGACGCTTTTGACCCGAAGAATCAGAAAAAACAGTACCCCGTGACGCGCGGGCGTGTTGCCTTCAAAATTCAGCCGCTTGAGGGAGTTTTGCTTAAGCACGTGCCGCAAAAACAAAACTACGACCACCGCGCCGGGATTTTGTTGCACCCGACAAGCTTGCCGTCGAAATATGGTATCGGCGATTTCGGCAAGGAGGCTTTTGCATTTATCGACTACTTGAAGTCAGCAGGACAAACCATTTGGCAAATTTTGCCGCTGAATCCCGTCGGCTTCGGTTATTCTCCGTATCAATCCCCGTCGGCTTTTGCGGGCAACCCGCTTTTGATTTCTCCGGACGATTTGATTTCGCGCGGCTTGCTCGACGAAACTGAAATAAAACTTCCGAAACTCGGCAACAATTACACGAACGTTGACTTCGAGCGCGTGATAACTCTCAAAAAATCTCTGCTCAAGACCGCTTTTAAAAATTTCAAGGCGAAAATTAAAACGGACGTTGCATTAAAATCTGACTTTGAAAAATTCTGCGAGAAGGAAGATTATTGGCTGAAGGATTATTCGCTTTTCGCGGCGATTAAGCAGAAAAATAATGACTGCTATTGGATTGAGTGGGACGAGAAAATTAAACAGCGCGACGAAGAAACTTTGGAGGAACTGCGCGAAAAACTTGCCGACGAGATTTTGTACGTGGAGTTTGAGCAATATATTTTTGATGTGCAGTGGCAGAAAGTTCACCGCTACGCAAATGAACGCGGCGTACAAATTTTAGGGGACATGCCGATTTTCGTTTCGGCGGACAGCGCGGACGTGTGGGCTAATCAAAAACTTTTCCAGCTGGATGAGGAAGGGCATCCGAAAAAAGTCGCGGGAGTGCCGCCGGATTATTTCAGCCCGACCGGTCAGCTCTGGGGCAATCCGCAATACGATTGGGAGGAAATGAAGGCGGAAAATTATTCTTGGTGGAAACTTCGTTTCAAAAAACTTTACGGGACTGTCGACATAATTCGCATAGATCATTTTCGCGGTTTCGAGGCGTATTGGTCTGTGGACGGCGACGCCGAAAATGCGATTGGCGGCGAATGGATTAAAGGTCCCGGCAAACCGTTCTTCGACATGATAAAAAAAGAATTTCCGAACGGGCAGATGATTGCGGAAGATTTGGGATTTATCACCAACGAAGTTGAGCAGCTCCGTCAAGCTTGCGGTTTTCCTGGAATGAAAATTTTGCATTTTGAATTGCACTTCAACGAAGACGGGCGCATTGGTTTTGTCGCTCCGGAAAACAGTGTCGCCTATACCGCCACGCACGACAATAACACGACGGTTGGTTGGTTTATGGAGGACGTCGATAACTCCAGCAAGGCGACTATTGCCGCGTTGATTGGCGCGGACGTTCGCCGCCCCGATGATGTCTGCCAAAAGCTGATTGATTTTGCCTACGCGTCGGATTCGCGCTATGTGATTATTCCGATGCAGGACGTTTTGAAACTCGACAGCCGTAGCAGAATGAACACGCCGGGCACCGTCGGGACAAACTGGTCGTGGTGTCTCAAGCCGGATTATTTATTGACGGCAGAGGCGGGAAAATTGAAGGCACTTTGTCAAAAATATCTACGCTGAAAAATTTTTATCGTTGTTAAGAACTTGCGGGGGATTGTCACGGAAGACGATTCCCCCCGCGATTAATTTGCCGCTCGTTTTAAAATCGAAGGGAGAGAGAAGATGGAGAAATATACTTTCGTGGTGGAAAAGCCCTGCCCGATTTGCATGAAGAGCACCCGCGTGGTTAAAACTCGTTCGCGGCTCGTTGTCGAAAAGCGCGACGAGGATCTTTGCACGCATTACAAAGGTTTTAATCCGTATTTTTACAAGATTTGGATTTGCGAACACTGCGGCTTTGCGGCGGACGAGAAAACTTTTTTGACGAAGATGCCGAAAATTTATCGTCAAAAACTTTGGGAATATCTTTCAAACAAGCAACTCGACATTGAGTTCACTGAAGAAAGGAACTTGCCGGACGCCGTTGCCTCCTACCAACTTGCGCTGAAGTACCTCGAAATTATAGATGGCTCGTTGTCGAAGAGGGCGACGCTGAATTTGAATTTGGCGTGGCTGTATCGTGCGAAGAAGGAGGCGGAAAAAGAAAAGGAGTACATGACGAAGGCGGCGGAGCTTTTCGACGAATCAATTTCAAAGGAGCGTTATCCCGTTGACGGTTTGTCGGACACCGGCGCGCTGTATTTGGTCGGCGCGATTTATTATCGGCTGGGAGATTTTGAAAAGTGTGCACAGCATCTTTCGAGAATTATCGGCGATCAAACCGTTCGTAGCCGCGAGCCGAAAGTTTATGACAGAGCCCGTGACCTTTGGGGAGAAGTGCGCGCCATTCAGAAAAAACAGGAAGAGGAGAAAAATAAGAAAAATGCACCCGCAAAATCTAAAGGGCGTGGATTTTTTTAAACGCTCGTTAATTTTGGTAGCAATATTTTTTTTGACGGGGTTATTTATTGCGACGACCGGCGAGGCTAAAAAAAATGCGCCGGAAAAAATTTTGTACATACCCCACGATAACCGCCCTGTCGTCAACGAACAAACAGTCGAGATTGCTGAAAAATGCGGCTATCAAATTATCGTGCCGCCGAAGGAAATTTTGGGTAGCCGCGAAAATCTCGGCGACCCCGATAAACTTTGGGAGTGGCTAAAAAACAACGCCAAACGCGACGTCAGGGCGGCGGTTATTTCTTCGGACTCAATGATTTATGGCAGTCTCGTCGGTTCGCGGAAACACGACTACGACAAAGAAATTATTTTACAGCGCGCCGAACAGTTCAGGAATTTTCATAAGGATCATAAGAATTTGGCGATTTATGTTTTCGGTTCGATAATGCGCACGCCACGTAGCGGCGACGCCTCCGGACAAGAGGAGCCGGATTATTATCGCAGTTACGGCGCAAATATTTTTCGTTATACCGCGTTGCGAGATAAAAAAGATTCCGCGAGTTTGACGCCGCGCGAAGTCAAGGAACTGGATTTTTTGCAGAAATTAATTCCCGAACGCGCGATTTCAGATTGGATGGGCAGGCGTGAAAAAAATTTTGCCGCGAACGAAAAATTAATTGACTTGACGAAGGAAAAAGATTTTGACTGTCTGCTTTTGGGGCGCGACGATAATGCGCCGTACTCCCAAACGCATTTCGAGAGCCGTCAGCTGCAAAAGTACGGCAACAGAATTAATCGGACGAAGTATCAGACAATTGCCGGCATTGACGAAGTCGGACTGATGCTTATTACGCGCGCGATCAATGACCGCACAAAAAATTCTCCACAAATTTTCGTAGAGTACAACACGGGTAGCGGCGCGGACACCGTTCCTTCTTATTCGGACGAGCCTATTGACGATTCGATTAACGCGGAAATTTTGGCGGTCGGGGCGAAGCGCGTCAACAATCCCCGCAAAGCTGATTTTGTTCTTGCCGTCAACACGAACCCCGACGGAAAAACTTACGAGGCGGCGCGCGAGATTAACAAAATTTCTCGTCGTGAAGGCACGGAATTTTTTGCGGACGTCGTTCAAAAACACATTCGCGCAGGTCACCCCGTCGCGGTGGCGGACATTGCTTTTGCCAACGGCGCGGATAATGCCCTGTTGGAGGAGCTGAAAAATCGCGGGCTGTTGCTTAGTCTGCACGCCTACGCCGGCTGGAACACCGCCACGAACTCAACCGGCTTTGCTCTAAGCACGGGGATTTTGGCGAAAAAATTTTCCTCCGAAGACAAGCAGAAAATTCTCATGACGCGCTACGTTGACGATTGGGCGTATCAAGCGAACGTCAGGAACCAGTTGCAGAGAATCAATCACAAGAATTTTTACGGCGACCTTAACGAAAATATTTACGCCGCGTCGGATCAATGCGCGTCTATGATTTCCAGTTTCGTGGAGAATAAATTTTCAATCAGTGTCGCAGAAGAAAATCTGCGCGTCGAATTTCCCTGGAACAGGCTTTTTGAATCAAGGATAACTGTAAAAAATCCGGGCGGAAAATAATTTTTCAAGAGAGGAAGTGATTTAATGGCGAGACAAAATATTTTCGGCACGGTGTTTGGCGTCGAGGCGGGCATGATGCAAATTGCGGTTTTCCCCAACATGAGCAAGCGGCGTTCGGGGGAAATTGTTGACCGCATTTTTAATTTTTATCGCAACAAAGATGTCCGGCTTGTCATGCCGGCGACGGAGGCGCGGCAATTTCGCAAGGAGGAATTTGGTTTGCCCTGCGTGGAGCGCGTGCATATCGACATGGCTCTTTCGATTGGCGGCGACGGGACTTTGCTTGGCGTTTGTCGCAGATTTCGTGAGCAGGGGATTCCGGTTTGTGGAATTAATTTGGGTACGCTCGGATTTTTGGCGGACATTGAACCGCGCGAACTTGAAAGTCGGCTCGGAAAAATTTTAATCGGCGAATATATCGTTGAGCACCGTCTTTTATTGAGCGGCTACGTCCGCAACGAACTCGGCGAAAGATTTTTGGGCAACGCGATTAATGACGTCGTCATTGCGAAAAGCGGCGTTGCTCGAATGTTGCGACTTGAACTTTTTGTGAACAATACACACCTTTTGAACTGCAAGGCGGATGGAATTATCGTTTCCAGTCCGACGGGCTCGACTGCCTATTCTTTAAGCGCGGGCGGTCCGATTTTAAACCCGACGATTCGCGCGCTGATTTTAACTCCGATTTGCGCGCACACCTTCCAACTTCGTCCTATTGTTGTCAGCGAAGATGACGAAGTCCGAATAAAAGTCTCCGCCAACAAAGATTGCATGGTTACACTTGACGGGCAGGAGAGTTTCAAAATTCAGCCGAACGATGAAGTTATTGTCCGCAAGTCCAAAATGACCGCGCAGATTGTAAAATTCGCCGACAAAAATTATTATGACGTGCTCAAAGCAAAACTTTGGAATGCGTACGAGCCGATAAGGTAGAGGCAGGAAAATTTTTTCGGTTGCAGAAAAAGTCATAGTCGAAAAATTTTGGGGAGGCGGTAAGTTGGAAAAACCTATAGTCGGCGGGCAGGCGGTTATCGAAGGGGTAATGATGCGCGGTTTCGGAAAAGTGGCGACGGCTGTCCGCGAACCAAGCGGCAAAATTAATGTGCAGGTCAAGCCGGTGACTTCGATAGCCGACCGCTATCCGATTTTGAAGTTGCCATTTTTGCGCGGCTCGGTGAATTTATTCGAGAGTTTGATTTTGGGGATAAGGTCACTTTCTTTTTCGGCGCAGGCGGCGGGCGAAGAAGACGAGCAAATTTCAGACAAGGAGCTTGCCGCGTCGATATTCTTCGCGCTGGTTGTGGCGTGCGGGCTGTTTATCGCGATACCGACTTTCGCGGCGAAGTTCCTCCACGAAATAACAGACGACCCGTTTTTTTTCAACTTGGCGGAAGGATTTTTGCGGCTGATAATTTTTTTGTTGTACATCTTTTTAATTTCGCGAATGGAAGATATTCAGCGCGTCTTTCAGTATCACGGCGCGGAGCACAAGACAATTTTCTGCTACGAGGCGGATTTGCCGCTGACAGTTTCCAACGTCCGAAAGTTTCCGCGTCTGCACCCGCGTTGCGGGACGGCGTTCCTTTTAATCGTCATGATAGTCAGCATTTTCGTATTTGCTTTTCTCGGCTGGCCGGAGCTGTGGCTGAGAATTTTGTCGCGAATAGTTTTGTTGCCGGTCGTCGCGGGAATTGCCTACGAGATAATTCGATTTGCCGGGCGTTCAAAAAATCCGCTCGTTCATTTGGCGATAATGCCCGGACTTTGGTTGCAGTACTTGACGACGCGCGAACCCGATGATTCTATGATTGAAGTTGCTATCGCGTCGCTTGACGCTGTCAAGGATTAAAATTTTTCTCTTCCAAAGAGTTTGGAGCTCTTCTTTTCTTTTGGCGCAAAAGAAAAGAAGCAAAAGAAAACTGCCCGCAGAGGTCGCGTCACGCGACCAAATGCGGGCGGCCGCCCGTCCTTGGGCGGCCCCTCTCCTTTGGAAAACTTAAAAAAATAATTTGTGATTTAGGAGGATTTAAAATGTTAAAAAAAATTTTGGTGGGATCGTTGATTTTTACTTCGGCACTCGGAATTAATTTGACTTCGGCAGCGGCTCAATACGACGACGAAAATTGCCGCGACGGTTATTGCCGCAGAAATCTCTGTTGCGAAAATTATTATTGCGAAGATTATTACGACGACAATCGCGGTTGCTACGGCTACGGCAGAAATTATCGCGGCGGTTACGGCAGAGGTTGTTGCCGGTAATTTTTAAGGAGGCGGGGACGTGGCAAATTATACGACGACTAAGCCGGATTGGGCGGTCTCAAATTCTTCGGCAGTCATGAGCGGCATCGAGGGCATCAAAGATACGACCGTCGGCAACATAAACCCAAATTTTAAACCTGCGCGCCGAATGATTCTTACCGAAGATGATTTGGTTGATGGCGTGATTAAAGGCGACAGGATGATTCTTTCGCGGGCGATAACTTTGATTGAAAGCAACAGCCCGAAACATTTTGCAAAGGCGCAAAGGGTTTTGCAGAGGCTCCTCCCGCGAACCGGTAAAGCCCTGCGTATCGGGATAACCGGAGTGCCGGGCGCGGGCAAGTCCACGATGATTGAGGCGTTCGGCAATATGCTTTGTGACAACGGGCATAAAATTGCGGTGCTTACGATTGACCCGACGAGCTCAGTGACGCACGGCTCTATTCTTGGCGATAAAACTCGTATGGGAACTTTAAGCCGCAGACCCGAAGCTTTTATTCGCCCAAGTCCTGCCGGAGGAACTTTGGGCGGCGTCGCTCGCAAAAGCCGCGAAACTATGCTTATGTGTGAGGCGGCGGGCTACGACGTTATTTTGATTGAGACTGTCGGCGTCGGGCAATCTGAAACGACTGTTCGTTCAATGGTGGATTTTTTTATGCTCGTCGTCTTAACGGGCGCGGGTGATGATCTTCAGGGGATTAAAAAGGGCGTCATGGAACTTGCGGACGCGATTGTCATTAACAAGGCGGACGGCGATAACCTTGTTCGCGCGAAAGTGGCTCGCGGCGAATATGAACGCATGCTCGAATTTATCCGCCCCGCCACCGAAGGTTGGCCGACACACGCTTATCTTGCAAGTGCTGTCGAAAAAACCGGCTTGCCCGAACTGTGGGAAGTCATTCAGGTTTTTAAAAAGCTGACTACTGAAAGCGGCGTCTTCCAAAAGCGTCGTGATAGTCAGTTGCTTGATTGGATGTACGCCATGATTGACGAGCACTTGCACAGTTTGTTTTTTGGCGACGCGGTAATTACCGGGAGGATGCCCGAAATAAAACATGCCGTCCTCAACGGCGTCATCTCCCCCACGCAGGCCGTTGCCGAGCTCGTGAAAATGTTCGACGTCCGGCGGGCAGCTGAAAAGAAAGTCGATTTGTTCAGCGGTCAGTGAACTACTCCCGCCTACGCTACGCTTAGAGGCGGGGGGATTGTCAAATTCGGTTGAGTAGCAAAATTTTTTGCAGGAAATTTTTTGCGGCGGCAAAATCAACCAACACGGTAAAAAATTTTTGAGGAGGTTTAACAAAATGGGTTTGATTAAAGCGGCGTTGAGTGCGGCAAGCGGAGTTTTGGGAGACCAATGGAAGGAATTTTTTTATTGCGATAGTTTGTCTTCCGATATTCTCGTTGCGAAAGGTCATCGTCGTTCGGGGCGCGGCAGCTCCAACAAGGGCGACGATAATATTATCACGCAGGGTTCTGTCATTTCCGTGAACAACGGGCAGTGCATGGTTATCGTGGAGCAGGGGAAGGTTGTTGATTTCTGCGCGGAGCCCGGGCAATACACCTACGATAAAAATACGGAGCCTTCTCTTTTTTCCGGCGGGGATCTTGCGACGAACATTCAAGAAATTTTTTTCCAGATTGGCAAGCGTTTTACTTTCGGGGGAGATGCCGGCAAGGATCAGCGCATCTATTATTTCAACACGAAAGAAATTGTCGGCAACAAGTACGGCACGCCCAGCCCCATTCCCTTCCGCGTCGTCGATTACAATATCGGGCTGGACATTGATATTTCGATAAAGTGTTTCGGTTCCTACAGCTACAAGATTGTCAATCCGATTCTCTTTTATACAAACGTCTGCGGCAATGTCTCTGACGTGTACAATCGTTCGGAAATTGACGCGCAACTAAAAACCGAATTGATGACGGCGTTGCAGCCTGCCTTCGCGAAAATTTCTGAACTTGGGATTCGTTACAGCGCGTTGCCGGCTCACACGCAGGAAATTGCCGACGCTTTGAACGACGTCTTAAGCAAAAAGTGGGGAGACCTGCGCGGCTTGCAAGTGGTGTCCTTCGGCGTGTCGAATGTCAGCGCGAACGAAGAGGATGTCGCCATGATTAAGGAGATGCAGCGCAACGGCGCGTTGAGAAATCCGGCAATGGCGGCGGCTCACTTGACGGGCGCGCAGGCGGCGGCAATGCAAGCGGCGGCACAAAATGCGGGCGGCGCGGCGATAGGATTCATGGGCATGCAAATGGCGCAGGGCGCGGGCGGAATCAACGCGAACAATCTCTACTCTATGGCACAACAGCAGCAGGAGCAGGAGGCTCAGCGGCGCGCGCAAATGCAAGCACAAGCCGAACAGGCAAGACAACAGGCGGAGGCTCAAGCAAGACAACAGGCGGAATTGCAGGCGCGTCAGCAAGCTCAGGTTCCTCAAAATTCTTCAACGTGGACTTGTTCGGAGTGCGGGCACGAAGGCAACAGCGGAATGTTTTGCGCGGAGTGCGGCAGCCGTAAGCCCGCAAAAAAACCTGCCGCCGCGTCGAGTGATTGGACTTGCCCGAAATGCGGGGCGACGAATAGAGGAAAATTCTGCGCGGAGTGCGGCGCGCCAAAACCCGCCGGCGAATGGACTTGCCCAAAGTGCGGCGCGAAGAATAAAGGAAAATTTTGCGCGGAGTGCGGTGCGCCCAGAGGCTAACCCATAAAAATATCTATTCGGAGGCGTCTTATGGCTAATACTTCTGTCAGTTATCAATGTCCGAACTGTAGCGCGCCGCTAAGTTTTATTCCGGGCAACAAAAAAATTACTTGCGAATACTGCGGCACGGAATTTGAAGTGGCCGCGATTGAGGAGATGTTCGCCGGCAAAAGAGAGCTGGCCGCGAGAACCGAAGAGGCTCAAGCCGCAAAATGGGACACGCAAAACGCCGGCGACAAGTGGTCCGCTGACGAAGCCGCCGCCCTTAAAGCGTTGACTTGCTCCAGTTGCGGCGCGGAACTCGTCTGCGACGAAAACACCATGGCTACCGAGTGCGTTTATTGCGGCAACCCGACGATGATCCCAAAAAGATTTGACGGCAACCTCAAGCCCGATTTGGTTATCCCCTTCAAAAAAAGTAAAGCCGACGCCGTTGCCGCGCTGAAAAAATTTTACGAGGGACATTACCTTTTGCCGAGCAACTTCACCGCAAATAATCGCGTCGAGGCAATTCAACCCATGTACGTCCCGTTTTGGCTGTTCGATTCGAGTATCACCGCGCAGGCCGAGTTTAGGGCGGAGAAAATTCACCGCTACGAAACAGCCAGCGAAGTTGTTATCGAGACTCAAGTTTTTAACTGTCAGCGCGCCGGCAAAATGAGTTTTGAAAAAATTCCCGTCGACGGCTCAAAAAAAATGGACGATACTTACATGGAGAGCATCGAACCTTTTGATTATTCGGAGCTCGTGCCTTTCGCGACGGCTTATTTGACCGGCTACCTTGCCGACAAGTACGACGTGCCCGCCGAAACCTGCGCGCCGCGCGCCGATAAACGAGTGGAGAACAGCGCGATTTCTGTCCTGCGAAGTTCCGTTAAAAATTTCGATAACGTCGATATGCAAAGTTCGGCGGTCGTCAAAGATGTCGGCAAGGTGCTTTATGCGCTCGTGCCCGTGTGGATTTTGACGACGCGCTACGAAGATAAACCGTACACCTTTATGATGAACGGGCAGACCGGAAAAGTTGTCGGCAGTCTTCCCTATGACAGCGGCAAGGCGTTCATGTATCCGGCGATTTGCACGGTGATTTTAATTCCGATAATTTATTTTATCGCGTCGATGATTTTGTAAGGAGGCGTACCCATGACGAAAAAAATCTGCGCGCTGTTTTTGTTGTTCGCGGCGTTAAGTGTCAATGTAGTTTTCGCCGTGCCCGCCAACGAAAAAATTTTAAACATGTCCGTCGTCGACGAACCCAATCTGATGAGCCAAAGCGAAATAAAATCTTTGACGGACAAAATCAAAACTATCGAGACGAAATATAATATCAGAGTCGGCATAGAATTTTTGAACTCAATAGGAAATAGCGACGTTGAGAGCGCGGCGCGCTACCTGCTCAATCAGCGATACGGCGACGGGCAAAACGGCGGCATCCTCCTCCTCGTCGATATGGGCAACCGAAAATGGCAGATTGTCACCGACGCGAAATTGCAACAGGTGATTCCCAACCCCAACGACATTGCCGGCGGCTTCGTCAATAAACTTTTGAGCGGTGATTATTACGGAGCGTGTGCCGGCTATCTCGAAGGGATTGACCAATTTTGCGGCTACTACGCGAAAAACGGCGCGGCTTATGACAGCTCGAGCGGCTTTAATCCAATGGCGGCGGTTATGGCTGTGCTGATTGCTATTCTGTGCGGGATTGGGGTTCGTTCCTGGCTGATTGGTTCAATGAGCAACGTGCGTCATGAAGTTGCGGCGAGCGATTATCTCAAGCGCGACACCGTTAAGCTGACGAAAAACCGCGACACTTATCTTTTCACGAATGTTTCGCGCAGACCGAAGCCCAGACCGTCCTCTGGAAGATCCGGCGGCGGTAGTAGCGGCGGAGGCGGCGGAAGTGCCGGAGGTAGTTTTTAAATGAATCGCAGAAAATTTTTATCGTTGCTCGGTACGGGGATTTTCTTTTCGATTTTCGCGGGCTGCGGAGAAACTTCGAGTAACGTCGTTCAAAATAAAATCGAGGTGGAAAAATAAAACCGTGACTAAAAATTTTTTCGTCGAGGACGTGACTTTGAACAGCGGCCACAAAATGCCGGTGCTCGGTCTCGGCACGTGGACTCTTTCCGATAAACAGGCGGAGGAGTGCGTTTTTCGCGCGTTGAGTGTCGGCTACAGGCTAATTGACACCGCGCGATACTACGACAACGAAACTGGTGTAGGCAACGGCGTCCGCAGGGCTATCGACGCGGGGATTGTCAAGCGCGAAGAAATTTTCGTGACAAGCAAAATTATGCCAGGCAATTACAATCAGCCCGATGCGGCGATAGAAAATTCTCTTGCGGCGTTGAATATCGGCTACGTTGATTTGATGTTGATTCACCAGCCGGGCGCGAATGATACGGCAGTTTATAAGGCGTTGGAGCGCGGGGCGGACGCCGGTAAAATTCGTTCGATTGGAATTTCAAATTACTACACGCCGCGAGACTTCGACAGGATTTTAAATATCGCGAAGATTGTGCCCGCCGTCGTACAAAATGAAAATCATCCGCTCTATCAAAATACCGCGTTGCAAGACTACGTAAAAAAATTCGGGACGTTCGTTGAGTCGTGGTATCCTTTTGGCGGGCGCGGCAACACGAAAAAAATTTTCCAAATTCCCACGATTGTTGCGCTTGCTCAAAACCATAAAAAAACGCCCGCGCAGATTATTTTGCGCTGGCATTTGCAGGCCGGTTATATTGCGGTACCTGGTTCAAAAAATCCGGATCACATTTCCGAAAACTACAACATTTTCGATTTTGAATTGACTGTCGACGAAATGAAACAGATGTCCGCTCTTAATCAGAATCACCGCTTTGAAAACTGGTGAACTAGTTTTTAGGGATTAGAGATTTTTTTCCTTCTAAAAATTTTTTCCTCTTTTGAATGAACATCTACTTTTCTTTTGATCGCAAAAGAAAACTGCCCGCAGAGGTCGCATCACGCGACCAAATGCGGGCGGCCGCCCATCCTTGGGCGGCCTCTTTTTTTACTCCACTAATTTCTAATCCCTATCAACTAACTACTAGTCAATAGATTATCTCTTCATGTTGATGATAGTTTCAAGCATTTCGTCAGCGACGGTGATAATCTTGGAATTGGATTGGAAACCGCGCTGGGTAACAATCATGTCAGCAAGTTCGCTTGCAAGTTCGACGTTAGACATTTCGAGAGCCGAAGGAGTGATAGACAAGCCGAAAGCGTCAAGCGTCTTGATATTCGCTTCGCCGGAGTTGTTGGACTGCTGATAAAGACTGGTGCCCGTCTTAGTCAAACCGGCGGAGTTGACGAACTGCGCGACAGCGATTTGAGCTTCGGTGCGGAGGATGCCATTAGAATAAGTGCCGGTGATAATTCCCGAAGCGTCAATAGAAACGCTCTGCAAAATACCGTAGGCGTTGCCGTCCGTCGAACCGTAAGCCGTCGTGCTGCCCGCGTACTGGGTGACATTGGAGAAGTCAACATTTGCCGTCGTGGGAGCCGCGCCGTTACCGTTGGAGTAAACCAGATAAAGCGAGGCGTTGGCTGTGGCGGCGGAGCTGTAGGAGCCGTCGTCATTGAAGTAGATATAAGCAGGCTTGCCGAAAACATTGCCCGCGTCGTCTTCGGTGTAGTTCAAATAACCGGTAGTCTTAGTGCTGTCCTCTTCTGTTTTCTCGTAGGAATAAACAGGACCTGTTTGCCCTTCGCCGGGTGCCATGAAAACACTCCAGCGGTTATCCCAAACGACATGGTCAGCGTAGGCGGTTGCCGGTATATTAGTTTCAGTTCCTGAATCATACGTGTAATCGTAGCTGATAATATTTCCGCCGGCGTCCTTGTTGGCTTTGACGATTTTTGCGCCGGTGATTGTATTGCCGTCGTCGTCCAAAACTCTTGCAAGGGCGAGCGCATCATTATTTACGTCATTATCGACGGAGTTGTTATTTTTATCGATAAGCAAAGAAACTGCGTGGTCTTGACCTTCAGAGTCGTAAATAGTGACGACAGTCGTGACGGGAACGCCGTGATTAATCTGATAAAAGCCGCTTGTTACTTTTTGCGTGGAGCCGTCCGACAAAGTGAGTGTCGCCGCGATAACATTTGTGCCGTCGACGTTGATTGAAAGAACGGAGCCCGCATCGTCCTCGCCGACAGTGTAGGAAGTGCCAGCTACTGCAGTAGCTGTGCTCCCGTCGTTGTAAGTCAAAACGATATTGGTATCGGTATTGTCGGTTCCGGTGATAGTGAACGAATCGTCATTTGTGGAAGAATTGCCGTCAGGATAGGTTCTCGTTGTCGTGACGGGGTCAGCGGCTGTCCCGTTCGTTGTCGTTGTAACGGAGGTGGTAAACGCAACGCTTTTAATTGTTGTGCCCGCTCCTTCAGGATAAGTGCCGCCTATAGTGTAGCCATACTCGCTAAGATCTTCCGACGCAATTTCTACGGTTGTGTCGTCGCTCAAAGTCAAAACCATAGAAGAAACGGTGGACGTTTCAGTTGTATTTAACGAAGTAATATTTCTGGTGGCATCGTAAGCAGTGTTCACAGTGTAGCCGTCAAGGCTGTCTACATCAATTTGCGAGCCGTCGTCCAAAGTCAAAGAATAAGTTGTATTTGTCGCCGTACCCGCCATATCATCTGCAGTCGGAACCACAGTTTTTGTTACAGTATACGTCGGCAAAGCTGATACAGTGTAAGTTCTTGTTATATCAACGGTTTGGGTAGTTCCGTCAGTAAGGGTGACTTCCATTGTAGCGGGATCGGCAGTACCTGTTCTCGTGCTACCAACTGTATAAGTTCCCGCGTCAGTGATTGCACGAGTTTCACTGCCGGTTGCGACTGTGGTGGTAATTTCATCGCCGGTACTGTCTGTATAAGTAATTGTATCAACGTAAGTTTCTTCCATATTTCCGTTCAAAGTCATGACGCGCGGGTCGTAGGTAAAACTTTGGGCACCTGTGACGGCATAACGGGTGACTTGCTTATAATTTATGACGCTGGAAGGGTTGGAGTTGGTGCTGCCGGCGGTGTAGGTAATGTTCGTGATTGTGGGTTCGGCGGCGTTGAGGTTGCTGGCGTAATTGACGGCTGTTGTTGCGGTACCCGGCATAGTTTGACCGGATTTGACGACGATATTTTCAGTTGCGCCATTTGTATTCAAGACGCCGTCCGACGCATTCCAGCCCTGAACGTAAAGACCGCTGCCGGGCATGACGTAACTGCCGTTTGTATCGAACTCAAACGCGCCGTCGCGGCTGTAATAATAGCTGTCGCCGTTTTTGAGGACGAAAAGCCCGTTGCCGGAAAGGGCGATATCAGTATTTTTGCCGCTGTTTTGCGGGGAGCCGTCAGTGAAGACCAAGTCGACACTTTCGACCGACGCGCCAAGACCGATTTGTTTTGGGTTGATACCGCCGAGATTGGTACCTGGTGCGGACGCGCCCGACGAAGTCTGCGAGAGCATATCAGAAAAAGTTACGCGGCTGGACTTAAAACCAACCGTGTTGACGTTAGCAATGTTGTTGCCGATAACATCCATTCGAGTTTGGTGAGCCTTCAAGCTGGAGACTCCGGCGAACAGGGAACGCATCATAATAATCACTTCTCCTTTTCTAAATTCGGCAAGCACTTCGCCGCCGACGGGTCAGATTTTTTATGACGCTCCGTGTCATTATCTCGCATTCCTTCAGCGAATCCATGTCTGACCTTATAATTTTTTGTTCGTAAAAATTTTTTTTAGTTGTTTGTTCGTTTCCGAATAATATATCGGCGTTTGATATTGACAACTTAAATATTTTTTTCTTGCAATTTGAATTAGGCTGTGTTAAACTTTTCCGCGTTAATGATAAATTATTGAGAGGAGACTGGAAAATTTGCCTAACATAAAAGCATCAGTCAAAAGTATGAAAGTGGACGCGAAACGTCATGCGCGCAATGTGTCCGAAAAAAATCGTATGAAGAAAGCGCAGAAGCTTGTGCTTGCAGCAATCGCGAACAACGATGCCGGCGAGGCACAAAAACTTTTGCCGGCTGCTTATAAAGCTATAGACCAGGCGGCGGCGAATAACACAATCCATAAAAATGCTGCTGCGCGTAAAAAGTCCAGGCTGACTTTGAAAGTAAACGCGCTTTCAAAATAAAGAGTTTTCTTTCTTTGATTTAAAATCTTCTTTTCTTTTGGAATTAGCATCTACTTTTCTTTTGTCGCAAAAGAAAAGTAGCAAAAGAAAAACGCCCGCAGAGGTCGCATCACGCGACCAAATGCGGGCATGGCCGTCATCCTTGACG
Organism: uncultured Selenomonadaceae bacterium; assembly: GCA_905234195.1. Lineage (GTDB taxonomy): Bacteria > Bacillota > Negativicutes > Selenomonadales > Selenomonadaceae > Quinella. The sequence goes on along the minus strand of CAJOFR010000011.1, from coordinate 35,771 downwards.
GCCTCCTTTTTTTCGGGAAAAATTTTGTCAGTAAATATTTTTGCCGCTGAAAATCTCAATCATCTCACGACGAAGATTGGAAAAAATTTCCAGCCGCATCTTCGGCGCAATCTCATAAATGTCCGTGTTGAAAAGATAGTTCTGCAAGTCCGGCTCCTTAATCAACATGCGCGTGTGAAAAAGATTCGCCTGGTACATGTTTATGTCAACCGCGTCATAAGCGTCAAGAGTTTCCTGGCTGATAAATTCTTGAATGGAAGTCATTTTGCCGTCAATGAAAAGCTTTTTGCCGGAAAGGTCGCGCGTAAATCCCCTAACGCGATAATCCATCGTGATAATGTCAGAATCGAAACTCCCGATTAAAAAATCAAGAGTGCGCAGAGGAGTAATTTCCCCGCAGGTAGAAACGTCAATGTCCACGCGAAAAGTCGCAATGCTCGTTTCCGGATGAAATTCCGGATAAGTGTGAACAGTGACGTGGCTTTTATCCAAGTGCGCCAAAACAGTTTCGGGTTTGATAATTTCAGCGGCACCGCGCGGAAGTTTTTGTCCGGCATCAATCGCCGCCTTTTCCGCAATTAAAATCGTAACGCTTGCGCCCTGCGGATCATAATCTTGGCTTGAGATATTCAAAATCGTCGCGCCTATCATCTCGGTGACCTTCGTCAAAATGTTCGTCAAGCGTTCGGAATTATATTGCTCGTCAATGTAATCTATATAATCTTTTTGTTCGCGGCGGCTCTTCGCGTAGCAAATATCATAAATGTTAAAGCTCAAAGACTTTGTCAGATTGTTGAAGCCATAGAGTTTAAGCTTTTCTTCCAACGGCATATCCCCTCCAATAAAGGCAAAAAAAAACTCGGACTCGCCGAGGCTGTTTCCTTTTTTTTTCTTAATTATTGGTGGAGACGAGGGGGATCGAACCCCTGACCTCTTGAATGCCATTCAAGCGCTCTCCCAGCTGAGCTACGCCCCCGCAAGCCGTATATTAAATTATTTTCTCCTTATTGTCAAGAAAAATTTCTACAAAATTATTTCGCGTAAATCAAATTCCAATCAAAATCCGGTTCGCCTTCAAAAATCCCGTCGTCAAGAGCCGAAATAACTTTAACGTCCGTGTCGTACATTCAAGCGTCACCATTTCCCGCGTCGTGATGAAGTGCGTCGCCTGCCGCAAAAGGTATGGCGAAAAATTTTGTTCGCCTGTCGAAGGCACGACGTAAATAATTTGTTCGGGGGACAAGCCGCTTGAAAGTGAAAGAGTTTTCAGCTCGGCTAAGTCGTCTTGAGTTGTACCTAAAGGCGCAAAAAATATCAGTACTGCATTTTTTAAACTCGACGAACAAAAACCTTTAACAATTCTTCTCCAGAGCGGCTGCGGCGAACGAAAATCCGCGACCGCCGCAAAAATTTTTCTGCTCTCCGCGCGATATTTTTCAATCCTATACCCCCCCCCGATTTCAGTGTACGGAATACGTTTGATTTCGGTATGGTGTTTCGCCAAAAATTTTTCCACGTCTTTCATAAGCGGCAGATTCTCCAAAACTTTTTCGACGCTCCAATTCCACCACTTTACCTCCATAAATTTTTTTATCGTCTCTTCGTCAAAACGATACTTGACGACGCGCGCAGGATTCCCAACAGCAATGGTGTAGGGCGGAATATTTTTTGCAACCGTCGCGTTTGTTCCGATAATCGCTCCGCTGCCAATTTTCACGCCGCCCATAATCGTCGTGCCGCTACCAATCCAAACATCATTGCCGATAATTATTTAGTAGCGGTTGTCATGACGTTCCTGACGAGGGATATAATCAGTGGGAGAAATTTTCAAGTCAGAATAAATTTTTGCAACTACAAAGCCGACATCGAAAGGATACGTCGTCACGACATTTTTGTATTCGTGATTAATACCGATGAAAAATTTAATATCCCCCGCCAGCGAAGAAAATCTCCCGATTAAAACATGCGCGGGATTTTTTCCACCAAATTCTAGTTTCGCGTCGCCGACATAGGAACAAGCTCCCAAAGTCAGCGGGTATTTAATCCTCTGATTACCATTTATGCTGTAAGGACGGTCAACAGGCAAAAAACTACTGTCTGAAAAAGGTATCGACATTTAACCAGCCTCACTTTTTCTTTTTTATGCAAGCTTCGAGTTTCGCCTTGTTGGTGTTAATAACTTCGTTCGTCGTATTAATTTCGGCGGCGATTTTAATATCGTTCCAGGCGTCATTATATTTTTTCTGCATGAAGTGCGCGACGGCAATTTCATTCTGCGCGTCGGCAAACCTGTCCTGAATTTCTAACGTGCGCTGAAAATCTTTAATCGCCTCTTTAAAATTTTTCTTACGGAGTTTCAAAAGCCCGCGATTGTAATAGCCGGTATCGGATTGCGGATAAAGTTTCAAATATTTGTCGTAAGTCGCGATAGCCTTATCAATCTTCTTGAGTTTCGTTTCAGTCAACGCCAAATTGAAAGTCGCGTCGGCATGGTTCGGGTCAATCTCCAACGCCTTTTTAAAATCTGCCTGCGCGCCCCAAAAATTTTCCTGCTCGTAATAAACAATCCCGCGATAAACGTAAACTTCCGCGTCATTCAAATTTTTTTTTACTTGTTCATGCGCGTACTCCAAAGACTCTTCGCTGGCGTCGGGGTTTTGCGCTTGCTTCCAAAATCTCAAAATGGTTTGTCCGTACTGATTGCCCGGCACTGCCCACACGCCGTTTAAGCCCGTCCAGTGTCTTATCTTGCCGAAAATATGCGGGCGGAATTTCGCGATAAGTTCGTAGCGCGGGTCAACGACGGCAATTTTGGGCGGCGTCTGGCTCGCGTAAGACAAAAGGTGCTGGATATGCGCGCGGACTCCCATTTGCGGCGTCGCGAAACTTGCTCCAGGTTCCTTGTTGCCCGTCGCTCCGAGCCCGCAGAAATTATTTTGATCCGGCGAAACATCTCCGCCATAATTCCACGTGCCCGTTTCCAAAATCGCCTGGCAAATCGCAACGTCCGGACGAATCCCTTCGCGCGTCGCCTCTTCATAATAATAACCGACAAGTTCTTCAACACTGCAATTAATTTTCGGATAGGGGTTGCGCTTTTTTATAAAGTTCACCATTTGCCCGGGCGTGGCGACCGCCTCACCGAGAATAGTCACTTCGTCCGCCACTTCCCCGAAAGAAATAATTGGGTCGTCTCTTTCCGCAGACTCGACAAGTTCAGTTTCCTTGAGCATTTTTTTGTTGAACTTGACTTTTTCCGGCTTGTCCTTCGCGGCGAAAACACAGCCGACACTTGCGACTAAAAAAATAATCGTCAAAGCTAAACTAAAAATTTTTTTCATGACATCTCCTCCAATTTTTTGACAGGAAAATTTTTTGCCGTATCGAATATTTAAAAACGATTTAAACGTGTTAATTTTAGGGAGGTACTTAAATGAAAATCGCAATGGCTAATGACCACGCCGGCACGCGGCTTAAAAACGAGATTAAAAAATATCTCCAGAAAAATGGCTACGAGGTAAGAGACTTCGGCACCTACGACGAGGAAGGCTGTGACCTTTCGGATTTTGTTTATCCCGCGTCCCTTGCCGTCGCCAGGGGCGAATGCGATCGCGGCATCTTCGTTGACGGCGTCGGCTACGGCAGTGCTCTTATCGCCAACAAAATTTACGGAATTTACGCCGCTGTTTGTCAAGATCCTTTCTGCGCGCAGCTCTCACGTGAACACACCGATTCAAACGTCCTCTGCATAGGCGGAAAAATTATCGGCAGTGCAATCGCGATGGAAATTGTCAAGACGTGGCTGAAAACCGAGCCGCTGACTGCAGAAAAATACCGCCGCCGCGTCCAGAAAGTTGCCGACATAAATAACAGGCACTGCGTTCCGGTAAAATGAAAATTATCTGTAAAAATTATAGCAGAAAAAATTACTGTGTCAAATAAAAAAACGTCGTCGAATAAAATTTTTCGACGGCGTTAAATTTTTTTGGACGAAGGAATTTTTTAAACCTTCCTGCGCGGCGGGCGGTTGCCTGTTCTGTCGTTGTTGCGCCTGTCAAAATTTCTTTGGTCGGGATTTTTTTTGTCAAAGCTCCTGTTTTCGGGTTTCCTTCCGCCGGAATTTCTGGGGGTGTTGCGATTTGCAGAGGGCGAAGGGAGCATCGCCTTGTGGCTGACGTTGACGCGCCCTTTCTCGTCAATCTCGGTAACCTTCACGCTCAAAATATCGCCGATTTTCACGGCGTCCTCAACCTTCTCGACACGATTGGCCGCGAGCTGTGAAATGTGGCAGAGACCTTCGCGACCGGGCAGGAGATCGACGAACGCGCCGAAACTTTCAATTCTCGTGACGACAGCATTTTCGTAAACTTCACCGACTTGGAAATCATGAACGATATTTTCAATCATCTCCAGCGCGCGTTTAATTCCGTCGACGTCCGTCGAAGTGACGAAAATATTTCCGTCGTCCTTAATGTCAATCGTGACGCCGGTTTCTTCGATAATCTTGTTGACCATTTTGCCGCCGGTGCCGATAACTTCACGGATTTTATCGACGGGAATTTTCGTCGTCATGACGCGCGGAGCATAAGGCGAAAGGTCGGGCGCGGGTTCGCTGATAACTTCGAGCATTTTCCCCAGAATAAAACTTCTGCCGCGTTTTGCCTGCGCGAGTGCGTCACTCAAAATTTCGCGAGTAATGCCCGCGATTTTTATATCCATTTGAATTGCGGTGACGCCTTCGGTTGTGCCGGCGACTTTGAAATCCATATCGCCGAGCGCGTCTTCCATTCCCTGAATGTCCGTTAAAATCGTGTGCTTATCGCCGTCCTTGACGAGCCCCATTGCCACGCCGCTGACAGGACGTTTAATCGGGACGCCCGCCTGCATCAAACTCAACGTACTGCCGCAGACGCTGCCCATAGAGCTGGAGCCGTTCGACTCCAAAACTTCGGAGACGAGACGAATCGTGTATGGAAAATCCTCAATCGCGGGAATGACAGGAACGAGCGCGCGTTCGGCAAGAGCACCGTGACCAATTTCGCGGCGACCGGGTCCGCGTGAAGGACGCGCTTCCCCGACGGAAAATCCGGGAAAATTATAATGATGCATGTAGTGCTTTGTAAATTCGGGGTCAAGCCCGTCGATAATTTGTTCGTCGCCGATAGAGCCGAGCGTCGTAATTGTCAAAACTTGAGTTTGTCCGCGCGTGAAGAGACCGGAGCCATGAGTGCGCGCGAAAAGTCCGACTTCGCAACTAATCGGGCGAACTTCTTCAAGTTCACGACCGTCGGGGCGAATTTTTTCGTGGGTTATCATGCGGCGGACGACGTCCTTTTTGACTTTGTAGAAAACTTCTCCGATTTCCTTTTCGGCGTTGGGAAATTCTTCAGCGGGAAATTTTTCGAGCAACGCGGCGGTAATTTCTTCCTGCACGGCGTCAACGGCGGCATCGCGAGCGAGTTTATCGGGATTTCTGATTGCGGCGTCGATTTTTTCCGGAGCAATTTCGCGGACGGCGGCAGAAATTTTTTCGTCGGGCTTGAAGAGTTCGTATTCTTTTTTCTCCTTGCCGACTTTCGCGACGATTTCATTTTGGAAGGCGACGAGTTTTTTAACTTCCTCGTGCCCAAATAAAATCGCTTCGAGAATAATTTCTTCGGGCAGTTCGTTCGCGCCCGCCTCCACCATCATGACGGCATCACTTGAGCCGGCGACGACCAAATCAAGCGTAGAAATTTCGCTTTGCTCCTGGTTGGGGTTGATAATAAATTCTTCGCCTATCCTGCCGACGCGGACGCCGGCAATGGGACCGGCAAAGGGGATGTCAGAAATGCAGAGCGCGCAGGACGCGCCGAGCATCGCGGGAATTTCGGGCGGGTTATCGGGGTCGTAGCAAATGACCGTAGCGGTAACTTGCACGTCGTTGCGAAAACCTTCAGGGAAAAGCGGGCGAATCGGTCTGTCAATCAAACGACTGCGCAAAATTCCGCTGGTTTGAGGACGTCCTTCGCGTTTCATAAAACTGCCCGGGATTTTTCCCGACGAATACATTTTTTCTTCGTAGTCAACAGTGAGCGGGAAAAAATCTGCACCTTCGCGCGGCTTTGCAGAGGAAGTCACCGCGACCAAAACCGCCGTGTCTCCGTAGCGAACGAGCACCGCGCCATTTGCCTGCTTTGCCATTTTTCCCTGTTCGACGATTAATTTTCTGCCACCCAATTCTATCTCGAAACAATCCATATAAAAAATTTCCTCCTCGTCAATCTTTCAAATTCAATCGCTTAAAAATTCGACGAAAAAAATTTTCTTCCTGTAGATTAAAAATTTTGGCGGCGTAAATTTTTGTTGAAACCTGCGCGAAAATTTGATAGACTTATAAAAATTTTTAGAAGGAGGATTTTTCATGAAAAGATTCACGGCACTTGTATTGGGCGCAATTTTCGTACTGTCGTCCGTTTGTTTCGCGACGGTATCTCCGGACAAAATTGCTCTCGGAAAAATTTATCCCGGCATGAAAACTTCTGACTTGATTTCCATTTGCGGGCAGCCGAACTACAAAAAAGGCGACGATTGGATTTACAGCAATTTTAAGGTTGAAGTTGACGAGGATCGCCCAAATATCGTTGAGTCAATCGAAACGAAGAGCGGCGCGCTGTCCACTCCCAACGGCGTGGCTGTCGGGCAGAGCGCGGACGTTTTGAACAGGACTTTCGGCGCGGCTGACAGGGTAGACGTGGAACGCGACGGCACCGAGTACGAATATTACAGCAGCGATTATTCCAAAAAAATTGAGTTCGAGGTTGTCAACGGCGTTATCACGAAAATTAAATGCAAAGTCAGGGATTAATTTTTCGTCAAGAAAATTTTGTGGCGCGCGGCGGCTGACTGCGCGTCTTTTGTTTTGAAAAGTCATGAGGAATTTAAAAATTTTAATCTTCGGCGCGGCGGTGGTCGTCGGATTTTTTGTGAGCTTAATGAACGGCTCGGTTGACATAAGCGCGGAAAAAATCTGCGCGATAATTTTTAACGTCGAGTCGATAAATTTCAGCGAGACCGAACGACAAATCATAGAGAACATTCGTTTGCCGCGCACACTCGTCGCGATTCTCGTCGGAATAAATTTATCGCTGTCGGGCGCGATACTCCAGGCGGTGATGAAAAATCCTTTAGCCGACCCGCACATAATCGGAATATCTTCAGGCGCGGGCTTGTTCGGAATTTTTTTCATGCTGGCTTTCGACGACGTGGGAGCACTCGTCACGCCGGCGGCGTTCGTCGGCGCAATGTTCGCGGCGTTTTTGATTTATATTTTGGCGTGGAAGGACGGCATAAGACCAATCCGCGTGATTTTGGCGGGCGTCGCGGTGAATGCATTTCTCGGCGCGGGGATTTCGGCGTTGCTGATTTTTTACAGCGAAAAAGTTCACGCCGCATTATTATTCATGGTCGGCGGGCTGTCGACGCGATCCTGGTCACACGCAGAAATTTTATTTCCGTACACGGTTTTTGGGACGGTGTTGGCATTGCTTGCGGCGCGGCACTTGAATATTTTGCAGCTCGGCGACGAAGTTGCGAAGGGGCTGGGCTTGCGCGTGAATTTAGCGCGGACAATTTTAACGGCGGTGGCTGCGCTTTTAGCGGCGTCGTCGGTCTGTGTCGTCGGGCTGTTGGGATTTGTCGGACTGATAATCCCGCACGCAACGCGCCTGCTAATCGGTTCGGACTACAGATTTTTATTGCCCGGCTCGGCACTTTTGGGTGCGGCCGTTTTAACTTTCAGCGACACCCTGTCACGAACAATTTTTTCACCGGTTGAATTACCCGTCGGGATTTTGATGGCGATGCTTGGCGCGCCCTTCTTCCTCTACCTTTTGCGAAAAGAATTGTAAAAAAAAGAGGCCGCTCAAGGATGAGCGGCGGCCGCCCGCATTTGGTCGCGTGATGCGACCTCTGCGGGCAGTTTTCTTTTGCTTCTTTTCTTTTGCGCCAAAAGAAAAGAAGAGCTCCTTATCAAGGGGAAAGGGGCGAGTGGCAAGGGATAGCTTCTTACCTCTTACCACTTAAAACTTATTTCATCTTAATCAAACATTTGCCTGTCATTTCGCTGGGGATTTCCATACCTGCGAGAGTCAAGAGCGTGGGAGCAACGTCACAAAGCGCGCCGTCCCCAACTTCGGCAACACGATCCGAAACAACGATAATCGGTACAGGGTTCGTCGTGTGCGCGGTGAGCGGAACTTTCGCGACGGGGTCAAACATCTGATCCGCGTTGCCGTGATCCGCGATAATGATAACTTCGCCGCCAACTTTCTTCATGCACTCAACGAAAATGCCGACGCAAACGTCAACCGTTTCGACAGCCTTGACGGCCGCTTTCATAACGCCGGTGTGACCAACCATGTCGCCGTTCGCGTAGTTCAAAATTATGAAGTCGTATTTCTCGGAAAGAATCGCCTCCACAACTTTTAACGTGACAGTCGGCGCGCTCATCTCCGGTTTCAAATCGTACGTCGCAACCTTCGGGGAAGGCACAAGGATTCTGTCTTCGCCCGCGTACGGTTCTTCAACGCCGCCATTAAAGAAGAAAGTGACGTGCGCATATTTTTCAGTCTCGGCAATGCGCAACTGATTCAAGCCTGCCTTGCTGATAGTTTCGCCGAGCCCGTTCGCAACACTCTCCGGCGGGTAGGCTACTTCGACGTTAAGCCCTTCTTCGTACTGCGTCATTGTGACGTAGGGAATGCCGGCGAGTTCTTCAACGCGCGGGAAGCCGTCAAAAGTTTTGTCCGTGAAAGCGTGCGTAATTTCGCGGGCGCGGTCGGGGCGGAAGTTGAAGAAAATAATTCCGTCCTCTTTCTTCACGCCGGGATAATCGCCAACGACGACCGGAATAACAAATTCGTCAGTAACGTTGTTGTCGTAGGATGCCTTTATCGCTTCGGCGGAAGTGGCTTTTTTCGGCGCGTCGGCCTTCGCGATAGCGTCGTAAGCTTTTTGCACGCGATCCCATCTCTTGTCGCGATCCATTGCGTAATAACGTCCGGAAATTGTTGCGATTTGTCCCGCGCCAATCTCCTTAATCTTTTCTTCGAGAGTCGCAAGGTATTCGTGCGCGGAGCTGGGAGGAACGTCGCGCCCGTCAAGGAAAGCGTGGACGTAAACTTTTTTAATACCTTTGTCCTTCGCGAGTTTCAACAGCGCATAAAGGTGGTCGGTGTGGCTGTGCACGCCGCCGGGCGAAAGGAGCCCGAAAAGATGCAATGCGCCGCCGCTTGCCGCGAGCTTGTCAGTAATTCCGGTGAACGCCTTATTCCGGAAAAATTCTCCTTCGCGGATAGCCTTCGTGATTTTCGTCAGCGGCTGATAAATAATTCTGCCCGCGCCGATATTCATATGACCGACTTCAGAATTTCCCATTTGCCCGTCAGGGAGCCCGACATATTCGCCGGACGCCTGCAACTTCGCGTTGGGATATTTTTTCGTCAGCTCGTCAAGAACGGGCGTATTGCCGACTTGAATTGCGTTGTACTTGTCAGTTACGTCGCCTATACCCCAGCCGTCCATAATGATTAAGCAAATTGGTGCGTGTTTGATTGATGCCATTCGATACACTCTCCTTAAAAAAATTTTCAAAAATCAATTAAAGCCGCCAATGTCAGGACCAACAGAGGCGGCTCAAATTTTCGCCCGAATAATCGAGCAACCCTAAATATTTTTCACAGATTAGAAAGCAATCCTAAATTTTTTCGCGGATTAGAAATTGACAATCGCGCTGAAGTCTTGGGCTTTCAGAGATGCGCCGCCGACAAGTGCGCCGTCAACGTTCGGTTGTTTCATGAGGTCTTTAATCGTTGCGGGTTTCACGCTGCCGCCGTACTGAATGCGAATAGCATCCGCCGCCTCTTGGTCAAATTTCTTTGCAACAGCTTCGCGGATAGCCTTGCAAACTTCTTCAGCCTGCTCAAAGGTCGCAGTCTTGCCGGTGCCAATAGCCCAAATCGGTTCGTAAGCAATGACGAGCTTTTTGACTTCGCAAGCCTTAAATCCTTCGAGAGCCGCATTAATTTGGTTGACGACGTGTTCAATGTACGTGCCCGCCTCGCGAATCTCAAGGGACTCACCGCAACAAATAATCGGGGTAATACCCGCGTTGAAGGCAGCCTTTGCGCGTTTGTTGACGCCCTCGTCAGTTTCGCCGAAATAATCGCGGCGTTCGCTGTGACCGAGTACGACATAATCGACGCCAATTTCATTGAGCATACCGGTAGAAATTTCTCCGGTGTACGCGCCCTTTGCTTCCCAGTGGACATTCTGCGCGCCAACGTGAATATTCGTGCCCTTGACAGCTTTTGCGACAGCGGCAAGAGCGGTAGCGGTCGGGCAAACGACAACGCGGCAAGGAGGATTCTTCACGAGCGGAATCAACTCTTCAACAAGAGCGGTACCTTCTTTAATCGTGTTGTTCATTTTCCAGTTGCCGGCGATAATCGGGGTGCGTCCCACTCCGTCAATGGCATCGATACCCGGCAGAACTTTTCCTTCGAGATATTCGAGAGTCGCGCCGCCGCCGGTGGAGATATGAGAAATTTTTCCGGAAAGACCGGTTTTCTTCAAAGCCGCAATGGAATCGCCGCCGCCGACGATAGAAATTGCGCCCTTGTCCGTCGCGTCAGCAACAGCCTTCGCAACCGCCAAAGTTCCCTTAGCAAAATTATCGAACTCAAAAACGCCCATAGGTCCATTCCAAATAATCGTCTTCGCGCCTTCGAGAGCCTTAACGTATTCTTCGGAAGTCTTTTCGCCGCTGTCAAGCCCCATCCAATCAGCCGGGCACTGGTCAACCGGAACAGTTTTATATTCAGCGTCAGCCGCGAATTTATTTGCAACGACGAGGTCAACCGGCAGAACGACTTTGACGCCCTTCTTTTCCGCCTTTTCGAGCAACTCTTTCGCCAGGTCGACTTTGTCAGCCTCAAGCAGAGAGGTACCGACTTCGTAGCCCTTCGCCTTGTCGAAAGTGTGAGCCATGCCGCCGCCGATAATAATCGTGTCGACTTTGTCAATCATGTTGCTGATAACGCCGATTTTGTCAGAGACTTTCGCGCCGCCGATAATCGCGACGAATGGGCGCGCAGGATTTTCAAGAGTCTTGCCAATATAATTAATTTCCTTTTCCATGAGGAAACCGGACGCTGTTTCAAGGAAGTGAGTGATACCGACGTTGGAGGCGTGCGCGCGGTGAGAAACGCCAAACGCGTCGTCAACGGCAATATCAGCGAGGGCGGCGAGTTTCTTCGCGAAGGACGGCTTATTTTTCTTTTCTTCTTTGTGGTAGCGGAGATTTTCGAGCAAGAGGACTTCGCCGGGTTGGAGAGCAGCGGCGGCTTTTTCTGCGGGTTCGCCTATGCAATCTTCCGCCCATTTTACTTCTTTGCCGAGGAGTTCAGCAAGTTTCTTGGCGATAGGTTTCGTGGAGAATTTCGGTTCGCGGGCTTCGGTAGGACGACCGACATGGCAAGCGAGAATCACAGCCGCGCCCTGTTCAATCAAATAATTAATAGTCGGGAGAGTTTTTTCAATACGGGTAGCGTTGGTGATATTCAGATTTTCATCCATCGGCACATTAAAATCAACGCGCACGAATACTTTTTTACCCTTAAGATTGAGGTCCTTGATGTTTTTCTTATTCACTAAAAATTCCTCCCAAAAAATTTTAACAACAAACTACGAACGACTCGACTCAACATTTGACGAAGAGCCGAGCCGTCACTTTTTTTAACCGTGTTCAATTTTCGCCGGCGGGATAAACCTGCGCCGACTTGCCGCAAAAATTAAATTACTTCAATTCTGCGAAATACTTAATGGTGCGAACCATTTGGCTGGTGTAGCTGTTCTCATTGTCATACCAAGAAACAACCTGTACCAAAGTGTTGCCGTCGCCAATGGGGCTGACCATTGTCTGTGTTGCGTCGAAGAGCGAGCCGAACTTCATGCCGATAACGTCGCTGGAAACAATCTGCTCGTCGGTGTAGCCGTAAGATTCGGTAGCAGATGCTTTCATCTTTTCGTTAATTTGATCTACAGTGACTTCGCCTTTAACAACTGCAAAGAGAAGAGTAGTCGAGCCGGTAGGCGTGGGTACGCGCTGCGCTGCGCCGATGAGTTTGCCGTTCAGTTCAGGAATAACCAAGCCGATAGCTTTTGCTGCGCCGGTGCTGTTCGGAACAATGTTGCATGCGCATGCGCGGCTGCGGCGGAGGTCACCTTTACGCTGCGGACCATCAAGCGGCATTTGATCGCCAGTGTACGCGTGAATCGTTGCCATAATTCCGCTTTGGATCGGGGCAAGCTCGTTAAGAGCTTTTGCCATCGGAGCCAAGCAGTTGGTTGTACAAGAAGCCGCAGAAAGAACTTTCACATCAGGGGTAAGAGTGGTGTGGTTGACGTTGTAAACGATTGTCGGGAGATCCTTGCCGGCAGGAGCGGAGATAACGACTTTCTTTGCGCCTGCTTCGAGGTGCGCGGAAGCTTTTTCTTTGCTGGTATAGAAACCGGTGCATTCGAGGACGACGTCGACGTCGTGTTTGCCCCAAGGAATCTCTTTCGCATCTTTTACAGCGTAAATAACAATTTCTTTACCGTCAACGACGATAGAATTTTCTTTAGCTTCGACGGTGTGCAAGTTTTCGCCCATTCTGCCGCAATAGCCGCCCTGTGCGGTATCATACTTCAAAAGGTGAGCGAGCATTTTCGGGCTGGTAAGATCGTTAATAGCGACGACCTCATAACCTTCAGCGGCGAACATCTGACGGAACGCAAGACGACCGATACGACCAAAACCATTGATAGCAACTTTAACTGCCATTTAAAAATACCTCCCTATATTTAAAAAACTCTGAAGATTAATAACCTTAACTTGGGTTTATGTTACACCAAATTTTTGAAACTGTCAATAAAATTTTCGGAACATTTAACAATTTCATTGTAATTTCATGAAGTATTTATTTTCAATTTCGGGAGGCTCTGTCCATTGCGGTCAGCAGTCTTTTTATCGGTAAAACCTTTAAAATTACACAGCAGATTAAACATTCGGGAACCATCATTGAAAGATTGACAAGCGCGGAATAAGTCAGTGGGGACATTCCGCTGGGCGCGTACGACGAGAAAAATACGACGCCCGATATAAAATGACAGGCGAACCTTCCGAAAAATGCCAACGCCGTCGATAAAATTATTCTGTCCGGAAAAAGCGCGGCGAGTCCCATTGCCATGTAGGGTAGCGGATAATCGAAGAGCAACTGCACCGGATGCAAAATGAATGGGTTTTGCAACAAGTTTATCATGCCGAAAATAAATCCGGCGAGCGCGCCCACTCCCATGCCGTAGCGATACGACAACATCAACAGCGGAATCATTGCGCCTAAAGTTATGCTGCCGCCCTGCGGAAAATGGTACAGGCGAAGTTGATGCAAGACGATTGTCAACGCCAACATCAACGAGACGTAAATTATTGTGTGCGTCGTCAATTTTACTCGTCGGAAATAAATTCCCGCGACTGTCAGCAAAAATACTCCGAGCAACGCGAATGAGCCCGCCGGATTTTCCAGGATTGTCATTGCGTTTTGGGTGATTGTTTCAAACATTCTTCAAACCGCCTTTCAGAAAAATAGAAGCCTCCATAATTCGGAGGCTCCTCAAAAAATTTTTACGAGTTCAAATTCCTACGTCGGCATTATCCGAATCAGGTTCCGTGGGTCGAAGTGCGAAACTTCCTCTCAGCCTGTTTGCAAGCTCCCCGATTTATTCAGTTTTCAAAACCAAAAATTTATCACGCCGATAAAAAAGCTTGTGGCGTTCGTCAAAATCAAGACCTTCAATAATTTTCGGCGCGCGGATTTTATCCAATAAGAGCACAAAACAAATTCCAGCACGACGACAAATATTTCTCCCGCAAAAATTATCGGTAAGTCTGTTTCGACTCCCTGTAAAAAATCGTTTAGCAGGAGGTTGCTGACGACGTTCACCGCCGCGAAATAAATCAAGTCCTTCGCGCGTCTGTAGCCGCAGAGAAAAAATATCGGCACTTCGATTGCCGCCGTTATCAGCGCGAAAATTAAAATGTCTTCGTTTTTAAATCCGCCGCCCGTGATTATTTCGACCGGCGGCTCAAAAATTTCTACAACCATTCAAGCCGCCTCGACTGCCAAATTTTTTCGGCTGAAAATTTTCCACGCGACGAACAGAATCAAAAATTGAATCACGACCATTGCTTGCACGGCGACGGTAAAATTTTCCTTGAAGAACGCGCCTGGCAACAGACAGCCCGCCGCCAGCCCGAACATTAAGCCCGGACAACGCGGGTTGCAGAAATGCAACAGCCTAAGCGTCAGCGGCATCGTCATGTTGAAAGTCAGCGTCAAGACCGCGAGCGGCACGAGCCCTTCAAATTGCAACGAAGAGAATCCCGCGACGAAGATTAACAGGATTGTATTTTGCCAGCCGAGTTTATCGCAACAGACACCGCCTAAAATTTTCCCCGCCGCAAAAATTATCGGGAACAGCATGACAAATTCCGCAGAAGTTCCGCCGCCGCCGAAACCGCGCATTATCACGCAACTCAACAACAAAATCGCGCAGGACACCGCCGCGAAAAAACTTTTCCCAGAATTTTTCTGCCCTGAAAAAATTTCCGGCGAAGGTAGATTTTCCGGCTTGAAGTTCGTCAAAATGTAGCAGGTCAGCGCGAAGTAAATCACGAGAAAAATTTTCGCGTCGACCAACTGATTTAATCCGAGTGCAAGCCCGATCGCTCCGCTTGAGACGAATAATCCGAGCTCCTTGTAAGTTTTGAAACTCCGCAGGACAATGCTGCCCGCCGTGACGTGGAAAAGACAATTGCCGACGCCGAGAAAAATTACTTGCGCGAAAATTTCCGGCGCGGAAAAAATTCCCAGCCCCAAAGCCACGAGCGATACGACGAACGCCGCCCGCAAAAATTTTTCGTGCTTATCCAGGAAAAAGCCCGCCGCCGCCTGCAAACCGAACGCCAATAAATTATACAGCGCGAAATAAAAAATTATCGGCTCCAAAAATTCTTCGCGCACTGCGTACGCCGCCAAAGCCGCGCCGCAAATTCCGTCGACTGCCAAATGTTGTAGCGTGTAAGTTATCAGCATTAAATCAACTCACGCGGACGGGACTGGAATAACGCTCGGAAACTTTCGCAGTCAAATTCCCGTCGCGGTCGCGCATAAATCTCACGGTAAAGCGCGAACTTTTTTCAACGGGATTCTGCGTCGTCTTCGTGCCGTAACGGGTTTTGACCTTGTCCGAAGAAGTTTTGACTTCGATAATCAAATTGCGCGGATAATCTTCAGCCAAACCCTCGTACTTGCATTTGAAAGAAACTTCGCCGTTTTTGTCGAACTCGCCGGAATAATTTTTGACTTCGCTGCCGTTCGATTGTATAATTTGGCAAGTACAGTTGTTTGCATCTTCGTCGGCTTTGCGGGAAATTAAAACCTGCAGACGATTTTTCTTGACGTCGATATTTTTGATTTGCACGTCGACGTTTGCGGCAGATTGGCGTTGAGGACGCTTGTAAATTTCTCCGGGATGAGGCGCGACATCCGCGAAGGCAACTTCCGAAATCGACGCCGCAAAAATTATCGCCAACGCCAAACAAATTTTTTTCAACAACTTAATCACCCCGCTTAGAGTTTCGGAAAAAAATTCGACGTGCCTAAAAATAGTTCCTGCAAAAATTTTTTCGGCAGAAATTTTTAATCTGATTTTAATCTTTCTTAAAAATCGCCAAACATTTTTGAATTAAACTCGAAGAAAAAAAGGAGTGGTCACAATGAAAACGAAAGCCTTAGCACTTTCAGCGATGATATTGGCTTCGTCTTTCGGATTTACTGGAGTAACTCACGCGGCGGCTTTTTCTCCCGACGCGCAGATTTTGCAAATCGAAAACCAAGTCGAAACTCAACAGCTTAGCAGGAAAGTCAGAAATCGCAACAAAATTATCGCCGGCGTTATCGGCGCGGTGGTTATCGGCTCGATTATAAATAATAATAACAAAAGAGATCGTGTCAGCGACGATTATTACGAAGAGGATCGCGGCTACGACGAGGCACCGCCGCCGCCGCCAATGCCTGCCGGCCGCAGGTGAGATATTGCCTTCGCGAAGAGCGGGGGCTTTTTTATTTTCTGACAAAAAGGAAATTTCGGCGCGTTGACGAAAAATATTTGTGGAGAAAATTTTTGGGGCGGGGAAATTTTTATGCAGCTTGCGGTTGAAAATGTCGGCTTGAAAATCGGCGATAAAGAAATTTTGCGCGGAGTCACTCACAAGTTTTTGGAGGGCAAGCGCACCGCGATTATCGGACCGAACGGCGCGGGAAAATCGACGCTGTTGAAAATTCTCTGCCTGCTGAACGAGAATTTTGACGGGCTTGTCACTTTGGACGACGATGACATAAAAAATATCGGGCGCAGAAAAATTTCGCAGGTTATGGCGATTCTTCCGCAGGAGCGCGAAGCCCCGCAAGATACGACTGTCAGGCAGCTTGCATCTTTCGGGCGGTTCCCCTACAGGAAAATTTTTAGTAGTACCACTAATGAGGACAATGCCGCCGTCGATTGGGCTTTGCAGGTCACGAAAATGGCGGGGCTGGAAAATCGGCAGGTCGCCACTCTTTCCGGCGGCGAACGTCAGCGCGCGTGGTTGGCAATGACTTTGGCGCAACACCCAAAAATTTTGCTCCTAGACGAGCCGACAACTTACCTTGACGTCGCTCACCAGCTCGAAGTCATGAAAATTATTAACGCCGTCAACAAAAATTTCGCAATGACGATTATTATGGTGCTCCACGATATTAATCACGCGCGGATTTTCGCCGACGAAGTTTTGGTTATCAGGAACAAAAAGATTTTCGCGGCGGGCGTCCCCGAAAAAATTTTGACGGCTGATTCTGTAGGGAAAATTTTTAACGTCGTGGCGGATACCTTTAAAAATCAGCGCGGCGAAAGTGTGATTATCCCAACCGATTTGAAAATTCATTAACCAAAAATTTTTTATCTGGAGGTCATCGAAATGTCTTTTGAAAACGAAATTATCATTCGCAACGTAAATTATTTCAAGCCCGACGGAAAAGTTGCCGCCGCAGATATTTTTATCAAGGACGACAAAATTTCCAATATCACCCAGCCGAACAGCGGCAACGTCGACGCGAAAAAATTTTCCAACATTATCGACGGGCATGGAAAATTTGCCGTACCCGGATTTATCAACGCGCACACACACGCCTCAATGACTTTGCTTAGGAGTTGTTCGGACGACGTGGCTTTGATGGAGTGGCTCCAAAAAGATATTTGGCCGGTCGAGGCGAAAATGAAGAGCAAGGATATTCGGGTCGGCGCGGAACTTGCCGCCGTCGAGATGATTAAAAGCGGCACGACAACTTTTGCGGATATGTACGGACCGAACATGGAAGAGGTCGCGAAGGTCGTCGAAAAATCCGGAATGCGCGGCGCGTTGAGTCGCGGGCTTGTCGGGATTCTTAACCCCGAAGAAAAACTCGCGACGAACGTCGAGCTCTTCAAAAATTTTAACGGCGCGGCGAACGGGCGCATAAAAGTTATGTTTGGTCCCCACGCAATTTATACTTGCACTCTGGATTATTTGAGGAAGATTGCGGACACCGCCGGCAAACTCGGCGCGGAAATTCACATCCACATGAACGAAACCCTTGACGAAATTGACGGCTGCATGGAAAAACATGGCAAGCGTCCCTTTGAAGTTGTTGCCGAAACCGGACTTTTTGAGCTGGGCACTCTCGCGGCGCACTGTGTTCATCTTTCTGATAACGAGATTAAAATTATCAAAGAGAAAAAAATTCGTGTGGCGCACAATCCCGGCAGTAACATGAAACTTGCAAGCGGCATTTCCCCCGTCCCGAAACTTTTGAGTGAAAAAATTGTCGTCGGTCTCGGCACGGACGGCGCGTCCAGCAATAATAACCTTGACATGCTCGAAGAGATTCGCCTTGCCGCTCTCCTCCACAAAGCCGCCACGCTTGACCCGCTCGTTGTCCCTGCGACGGAAGCTCTGAAAATGGCGACTGAATACGGCGCGCAGGCTGTCGGTATCGAAAATATCGGGCGGCTTGAAAAAAATTACAAGGCGGATTTGATTTTGCTTGACATGAGCGGCGTCGATTGGCAACCCTGCTACAATCCCGTTTCGCTTTTGGTTTATTCGGCGAATAGTTCTTCTGTCGATACGGTTATCGTTGACGGAAAAATTTTAATGGAAAAGCGCGAGCTGAAAACTTTGGACGAAGAAAAAATTATCGCGGAGTTCAAAACCTGCGCGAATCGTTTAACCGGATATTCTTACAGATTTTAAAAAATTTTTTTAGGCGAAAAAAGCCGCGAAGTTCCGCAAAAACTTCAAGGCTTTTATTATTTTTGGGCGTGCTTTGACTAAATTTATCGGCCGTGAAAATTTTTCTTGTAATAAGATTTTTTTGCTGTTATGATTAACTAAAACCGAAATGGAGGAAATTGAATGATTAATTGTGACGGCTTATACAACAGGGAAAATTACGAGAAAGTCGACGGCGTAAATTATTTTTCAGATAGAAAACTTCATTTTAGAATTATTGAGAACGGGACGATTCTACCGCATAAACAGTTGCCCGATACGGTCGGATTCGGCGGAATAGTCGACGGCAGGGGAAATTTTATTGAGGAAAGTTTTATTCACCCTGAAGCCGGACACGCGTACACTCCCGCTGAAAAAATTGAGCAGAGCCCGCTGACCGTCATTTATCTGGGAATGTTAGTTCAAATTTGGGGACACTGCCTCACCGACAACATAAAGCGCGTTTGGTTTTTGAAGAGTGACGTTTACAAAAAATATTTTAAAAATTATCCGATAGTTTACGTGCCCATGTGGGCAGGAATTATTCCGCCGTTCGCGAAGTTGCTGGAGATTTTGGAAGTCGACGTAAAAAATTTGTATCCGATTTTCAAGCCGACTCAATTTCAAAATATCGTCTTGCCGGATGAATCTTTCTTCCCCGAAATGGGGGGGGGTACTGCGAAACTCTGCACCCAAGAATATATTGACACGGTTGAGCAAATCAGAAGTTTTGCGCTGAAAAATTATGCTCCTCTTAGTCAAAAAAATTTTTACTTTTTTCATGGCAGAAACCAAATCGGTGAAGAAAGAATCGCTGAATATTTCAAATCAAAAAATTATGACGTGATACGTCCGGAAGTGCTGCCTTTAGAGGAACAACTTAATATCCTTGCCAACTGTGAAAATTTTGCATCGTCTCTCGGCTCCGTTGCTCATAATACGCTTTTCGTGAAAGATAATTCCAACGCACTCTTTTTTCCGCGCGTTCCTCTCGAAAAAAATTTGAATGACTACCAAAATACGATAAACCAAATCAGAAATTTGAACGTGGCGTACGTCGACATAAGTCTTTCGATTTTTGCGACGGGCGGCAACGGAACTTATTGCTACATAATCAACGAGCAACTGAAAAAATTTTTTGGCGACGATTGGAGCGGCGAATACGCCGAAGAGGATTTTATAACCTTCCTGAACTACACGTGCTACGCGATAGCTCACGGAATAAAAGTTAATTCGGAGTACAGTGGATATTATTCAAAAATTTTTCCGGATTTTATCGGGCAACTCAAGCAGAGAAAAGATTTAATGGAAAAATTTGGAGTGAACATAAATTAATTTGAGGGGGAATTTTTTTTAATGACTTTAGCCGAAGAAATTTCAAAGCGTCGCACTTTCGCGATAATATCTCATCCGGACGCAGGCAAAACGACTTTGACGGAAAAACTTTTGCTTTATGGCGGCGCGATTCACCTTGCGGGCTCTATCAAATCCCGCAAAACTCAACGCCACGCGGTTTCAGATTGGATGGAAATTGAAAAGCAGCGCGGCATTTCTGTAACGAGTTCCGTTTTGCAATTCGATTACGGCGGCTGCCGAATAAATATCCTCGATACGCCCGGGCACCAGGATTTTTCGGAGGACACCTACCGCACGCTGATGGCTGTTGACAGCGCGGTCATGGTTCTCGACGCGGCAAAGGGCGTGGAGGCGCAGACGAAAAAACTTTTTAAAGTTTGTCGTGAGCGGCGCATTCCGATTTTCACTTTCATAAACAAGCTTGACCGCTACGGAAAAATTCCTCTCGATTTAATGGACGAGCTGGAAAATGTTTTGGGCATCCGCGCTTACCCGATGAATTGGCCAATCGGCACCGACGGGAAATATTTGGGCGTCTTCGACCGGCAGAAAAATCGCGTCGAACTTTTTGCCGAAGACACCACGCACGGACAAAGTGAGCGCGTTTCTGAAATTTTTGCGCCGGACGACAAGAGGGTTATCGAAAAAATAGGCGACGAAAATTTTTCCGCGCTCCAAGATGATTTGATGTTGCTTGACGAAGCCGGCGAAACTTTCGACAAAGAAAAAATCAACGCCGGAGATTTGACGCCGACATTTTTCGGCTCGGCAATGACAAATTTCGGCGTGAAAAATTTTCTTGAAGAATACCTGCGCCTTGCGCCGCCGCCCGCCCCGCGACTTTCTGACGACGGAATTATTGAACCGGACGACGAAAAATTTTCCGCGTTCGTCTTCAAAATCCAGGCGAACATGAATCCCGCGCACCGCGATCGCCTTGCGTTCATTCGGATTTGTTCCGGCAAGTTTGAAAGAAATATGCAGGTGTGGCACGCGCCCACGAACAAAATTATCAAACTCGCCCAGCCGCAACAATTTCTTGCACAGGAGCGGCAAATTATCGAGGAGGCTTTTCCAGGCGACATTGTCGGGCTTTTCGACCCGGGAATTTTCGGAATTGGCGACACGATTTCAGACGCCGCGCATAAATTTAAATTTGAGGAGTTCCCGATTTTCCCGCCGGAAAAATTTGCGCGCGTGCAGGCAAAGGACACAATGAAACGCAAGCAATTCGCGAAGGGCATCGAGCAACTGACACAAGAGGGTGCGATTCAGCTTTTCTACCCCGTCGGCGCGGGCAATGAATCTTACGTCGTCGGCACCGTCGGCACGCTGCAGTTTGAAGTTTTGCAGTACCGCCTTAAGTCTGAATACAACGTCGACGTTCTTTTGACGATGTTGCCTTTTGAAGTTGCGCGCTGGCTGAAATTTGACGACGGGGGAAAAATTTTGCCGACGTCATTGCGCGGCGCGGATAGGGGAATGTTTTTGCTTGACCGCGCAGAAAATCCGGTGTTGCTCGTCGAAAATGAATGGGCACTCGGCTGGATACGCGATAACAATCCAAAATTAATCATGAGCGCGACGCCGTTTGAAAGGGAGTAATTTTTGTGCAGACTCTGAAAAAATTTTTTGCCGCGATAATTTTGACGACAGCGATAATTTTTTCCGTGCAGGTTGCCGAAGCCGGACACCTCGAAGAAATAATTTCGCGCGGCACGATTCGTATCGGCACCACTGGAGATTATAAGCCGATGTCTTATTTCAATACCGAAACCGGAAAATACGAAGGTATCGACGCGGAACTTTCGCAGATTATCGCGGATTCGCTCGGCGTGAAAATTGAGTACGTACCGACGACGTGGAAAACTTTGACGCAGGATACTCTTGACGGGAAATTTGACATTGCTCTCTGTGGGATTTCTCGAAACTACGCGCGCGAAAAAATTATGGCGATGTCCGACGGCTACGGCGTGGGGATTTTCGGCAAAACCATTCTCTGCAGGAAGAGCGACGCCAAAAAATTTAAAAGCCTTGCCGATATTGACAAGCCCGAAGTTCGCGTTATGATTAATCCCGGCGGCACCAATGAAAAATTTGCACACGCGAACTTGACGCACGCAAAAATTATCGTCTTCAACGAGAACGCGGAAATTCCGGCACAGATTGCGGCGGGAAAAGCCGACGTCATGATAACTGAAACCGTCGAGGCGTTGACTTACATTCGCGCTGACAAAAAATTAGCCGCGCCGCTGATTAACGAACCTTTCACGAAACATTCATGCGGGATTTTGATGCAGAAGGGCGACCAGGAATTTTTGAACTACATAAATTTTGTGCTTGCCGAAATAAAAATGGACGGGACGCTTGAAAAATTGGAAAACAAATATTTGAAGTGAGGTTTTGTCGTGAAAATTGAAAAGCAAGTCATTGAAAAGAAACTTTCTTTCGCGGAGCTGACGATAGAAATTGAGCAAGTCGGGGAAGATTTTTTGATTCTGATTCACGGCGGCGAAAGACCTCATATCGGCAGCGTTGTCCTTGCGATTCCGCGCCCGTCGCTGAAAAATGACGGCAGTGCAAGTTGTACGTCTTCGGTGCTGAACGTGACGGGGCACAAGGACGAAAAAATTTGTCGCCTCGTCGCCGAAAAGTTTTGCAAAAAATTTCAGACGGTCGTTACTTGCGCGGGCGGCTTTCACGTGGATAATCTTACGGAGGAAAAAATTCAAGAAGTCGTCCAAGCTTGCAAAAGTTTTTAAGGAGGGATTTTTGTGAGAAAATTTTTTGCCGCCGTGATTTTATTTGCGGCTATGATTCCGAGCATTTGTTTTGCGATTAAGCCGACGGATTTTCTTTTGGGCGGCGTTTGGCTGGACGAGCCCTATGATTATGTTATCAGAGGCTACGGGCAGCCGACGAGCAACCCCGGCGGCTACGCGCAACTTGTCAGCGATGTCATAATGTACGGTAACGACGTCGAGATAGGTTTTCTCGGCAAAAAAGTTCGTTACGTCGTGACGACCGCGAATAATGGTTGGCGAACTTCCGCCGGCGTTTATGTGGGCATGTCCCTTGACGAAGTCCTTAGAATTTACGGCGGCAACTACGAAGTTCAGACGCGCACCCCTGCGGATATTCCGGAGTTCATGCGCGAATCCGGCAAGCCCTATTTTTCTTACAAGTGGACCGGCACAAAATACAGCTGGGCGCAAGTCAGCGATAACTACATGTACAAACCAGGCGACACCACTTATATTATTTCCGTCGTCGTGAACAACAACAAAGTCACGGGCATCGAACTTAGTCAGCGGACGCCCGAATATTAAAATTTTTTGGAGGAACTGCAAATGGAAAAAACTTTGATTCTGATTAAACCCGACGCCTTCGGCAAAGGACACACCGGCGACATTTTGAAACGCTACGAGGACGAAGGCTTTAAAATTATCGCGGCGAAAGTCATGCAGATGGACGAAAAAATTGCCGCCATTCATTACGCGGAACATATCGGCAAAAATTTTTACGGCGACCTTGTTGAGTTCATGACGAGCGCGCCGCTTATGGCTCTTGTTCTCGGCGGCGAAAATGTTATTCAGCGCGTCCGCGAAATAAACGGCGCGACGAATCCCGCGAAGGCGGACGAAGGGACAATCCGCAAACTCTACGCGGAAGGTGTCACGAAAAACGCAGTGCACGCCTCCGACAGCCCCGCGAGTGCCGCGCGCGAAATTCCTATTTTCTTCAGCGAAATTGAACAGTTCGGCTAAAATTTTTTGACAGGAAAAAAAGGCCGACAGGGACGTCGGCCGCCCGCGCCTTTTCCGGAAGAAAAGAAAGCGGGCGATTTTTCTTTGCTACTTTCTTTTTCTAAAAAAGAAAGTAGCTACTAAATCTAAAAAAGAAAGTAGTTTAAAACAAAACTTTTCCAAAAAAAGAAAGGAGTTTAAATTTTATGGGAGTCTACACGAAAACCGGCGACGCAGGTCAAACGAGCTTATTCACCGGCGAAAGAGTTGCGAAAGAATCTCCCCGCGTCGAAGTTTACGGCGTCATTGACGAAGCAAATTCTGCGCTGGCGGCGGCAAGAGCTTTTTCAAAAGTTCCCGAAGTCCGCAAAAAAATTTTCGAGCTGCAAAAAATTCTGCCGCTCCTAATGGCAGACCTGGCAAGTATCGAGAGAGACGCGCGAATTAAATCCGCGAACATTTCCAAACTCGAAGAAGACATGGACATAATGGAAACAAACTTGCCGCCGCTGAAATCCTTCGTCATTCCCGGCGACACACAGTCCGGCGCAATGCTCGACCTTGCACGAACGATAACCCGCCGCGCCGAAAGAGAATTTTACAGGCTGGCAAGATTCGAGGCGGTTCACGAAATTGACGGGATATTTTTAAATCGAATGTCGGATTATTGTTTCATGTTGATGAGGGTCGAAGATTATTTCGCCGCGAAAAATTCTGCGGTCTTGGTTTAAAAATTTATGTCACAGGAAAAAAATAACGGCGCAGTAAAAGATTTGACAGTCGGTGAGCCGGCAAAACTGATTTTTTATTTCACGTTACCGCTTTTGGCGGGCAATGTCTTTCAACAGCTTTTCGGTTTCGTCGATACGCTGATTGTCGGAAGATTTTTGGGCGTCGAGGCACTGGCGGCGGTCGGCTGCACCGGCAGCATGATGTTTTTAATGCTCGGTTTCGTCATGGGCGCGACGAGTGGCTTTTCGATTTATACCGGACAATGTTTTGGCGCGAAAAATTTTGACGGCATCCGCTACAGCGTCGTCGTGTGCATGACCCTTGCGCTGATTCTGTCGATTATCCTTTCGATTACCGGCGTGACTTTTTGCCGCGAACTTTTGGAAATTATGCAGACGCCGCCCGAAATTATAGACGGCGCGTACAGTTTTATTGTAATAATTTACGGCGGCGTTATCGGCTTCATCATGATTCAAATGCAGTCGAATTTAATCCGCGCGCTCGGCGACAGCAAAATGCCGACTGTCATTCAGGCAACGACGCTCTGCATAAATATTTTGCTCGAACCCGTCGCGATAATTCTGCTTGGGCTGGGGATACCCGGCGCGGCAGGCGCAACGATCGTTTCGCTGGTCATCGGCAACATTGTCTGCGCCGTCTACATAAAAAAGAAAGTGCCGCTCCTGCACGTCCGCCGCGAAGATTTTCGTATCGACAAAAAAATTATCTGGGAACATATCCGAATCGGTTTGCCAATGGGTTTTCAGTCTTCGATTATCGCGATTGGCGCGGTAGTTTTGCAAATGGCTTTGAACGGGCTGGGACCGGTGGCGGTTGCGTCTTTTGCTGCCGCGCACAGGGTCGACGGAATTGCCGTCATGCCGATGATGTCTTTCGGCGTCGCGGTTGCCGCCTACACCGCGCAGAATTTTGGCGCGAAAAAATTTGAGCGCATTAACGACGGCGTCAAGAAAACTGTTTGGATGTCGTGTTCGTTTAGTATTTTCGTGGCGATTTTTAATATTTTCTTCGGCGCGGAAATTATCAAGCTGTTCGTCGGCGAAGGGCAAGAACAAATCGTCGAGTATGGACGATTATTTCTTGTCGTCAACGGCTTGAGTTATTGGGTGCTGTCGCTACTTTTTATTTTCCGATTCACTCTGCAAGGCCTCGGTCAAAGTTTTGTGCCGACGGTCGCCGGCGCGATGGAACTTGTCATGAGAATTGCCGCCGCGATTTTTCTGGTGGACTACTGGGGATATTTGGGCGCGTGCCTCGCCTCTCCTATGGCGTGGGTCGGCGCGTGCCTGCCGCTGACAATTGCGTTTTTCATGACGCGCAGAAATTTAATGCGCCTGTACAAGGAAGATGATTGATGATTGTTCGATTGACGACGAAAGAATTGCTCGCCGACTCTCTGAAAGAATTGTCCACGCAAAAACCTGTCGACAAAATCACCGTGAAAGAGATTGCCCAAAATTGCGGCTTCACCTCCAAAACTTTTTACAATCACTTTCAAGACAAGTACGATTTAATCGCGTGGATTTATTCGACGTCTACGGAAAAGATTATGGACAAAATCGGCAAGGACGGCTACGAATGGCGGGACACACTTCGAGACGGCTTTAAATATTTTTTGGACAATCGGGAGTTTCTGAAAAATCTTGCGGCGAACACGAAGGGGCAGGACTCTTTTATAAATTACGTCGCGCAGTTCAATGTAAAAGTTTTGTCGGATTACGTCAAGCGCAGCAAAAATCTTGAGAGCCTCCCGCCGGACGTAGAAATTTTTGTAAAAGTTTATTGCTACGGAACTGTTTGCGCGTTCTGCGAAATGTTGACGAAAGAAATTTCCATGCCCGACGAAGAATGTATTTTGCTGATTGAAAAATCTTTGCCGGAGCCGCTGAAAAAATATCTTTACAAAATTTAGAAAACGTGAACTTGGTTTACAAAATTCGCCGTATTGATAGTTGAATCACGGCAAATTTTATAATATCTTAAGTCTACAAAATTTTTGCAGAGGTGTTTTTTTATGGCAATGGTGAAAGATTATCTGAAAAATAATTTCAAGCACGGAATCGAGGCGGGCAAACTTCAGTACGGCGTCGGGCAGGAAATTGCGTCGGCGGAAGTCGCGGAAATTTTGGCGACGTCGAATTTCGATTGGTTGTTCGTCGACGGCGAGCACGGTTCACACAGCCTGCAGACAATTTTTGACATTGCGCGCGCGGTTGCTGCCTACGACATGACGCCCGTCGTCAGAATCCCCGAAGTCGGCACCGGAATTATTAAACAGCTCCTTGACGGCGGTATTCAGAGTTTCATTGTCCCGAAGGTAGAGACCGCCGAAGAAACCGAAAATATTGTTTACTGGGCAAGGTACGCTCCGCGCGGTAATCGCGGCTTTGGGGCGACGGCTGTCCGCGCCGGTCGCTACGGTCGTCACGCTGATTATCTTGAACGCGAAGTCGACGAAATTTGTATCCTCCCGCAGATCGAAAGCAAACGCGGGCTCGAAAATCTCGAATCCATTGTAAAAGTTGACGGCGTCACCGGAATTTTCTTGGGACCGATTGATTTGGCTGTCGACATGGGTCACGGCGTCGACATTTTCCACCCCGAAGTTGCTGACGCGATGGACTACATGATTAAACGCATTCATGAACTCGGCAAGCCCGTCGGCACAATCGCGCTCACTCCCGAACAGGCGAAACATTTTGCGGAATTGGGAGTAAGTTTCTTGGCACTCGGAGCGGACACCGCGTTTTTAGTCAGCGGCGCGGATAATACGCTGTCGACTTTTAAAAGTTTCATTGAAAAATAATTTTTGGAGGTTACTAACATGAAGAAATTTTTGGTTATTTCCGGTCACCCCGATTTAAAAAATTCTCTCGCGAACAAAACTATTCTGGATGAAATTTCCGCGCAGTGCCCGCAAGCCGAAATTCGCAAGCTCGACGAACTTTATCCCGATTATAATTTCGACGTCAAGGCGGAGCAGGCGGCTCTCGAAAAAGCTGACGTGATTCTTTTCCAGTATCCTATGCACTGGTACAGCATGCCCGGACTTTTGAAACTTTACGTCGATAAAGTCATGGAGCACGGCTGGGCTTACGGCTCGCAGGGCAACGCGCTCAAGGGGAAAATTTTCCTCGCGTCGATAACGACCGGCGCGCCTGAATCTGCTTACACTGCAACGGGCGTCATGGGTCACACCGTAGAAGAATTTAGTTTCGGCGTCGCGAACTACGCCGCCCTGTGCAAAATGGACTGCAAAAAAATTTTTTATATCGGCGGAATGATGTGCGTGCCCGGCGTCACGACGGACGAACAGAAAAATCAGCTCGTCGATAAAGCAAAAAAACAAGCCGCAGAAATTTTAGAGTGCTTGAAGAGTTTGTAAGGAATTTTTTGAGGTGAAAAAATGTTTCCGGATTTTGTAAAGAATGTTCCCGCGCGCGATTATAAAATTGACGGTCTCGAAGTGCACGTAGACCACACTTCAACCGGTACGGTTTATTTCGTCAGCGCGAAAAAAGAAGTTATCTTCCCCGAACACGCTCACGCCGCGCAATGGACAGTTGTTGTTAGCGGCTCGTGCACCTTCACGGCGAACGGCGAAACGAAAATTTTCAGCGCGGGCGATACTTACATTATTCCCGAAGGACTGAAACACCAGATAACTTTGCACGCGGGATATTCTGAAGTCGATTACGTGGACGACCCGCGCGACGGTGAACCCGACGAGAAAAAATTTTAGGAGGTAACAATATGGCAGAACTTAAAGACGCCGTCATAAAGGCTGAACAATTGGCGGCGGCACCGACGTGCTACTCTGTGCTCAAGGAAAAAGCGATAAGTTGATAGCGATGGCCGAAACCGCCGGCAACAAAGAACTTCTCGCGCACGCGAAGGACGTCAAGGCGAAGGGCGGAAAATATTGTGACTGCTCGGCTTGCACACCCGCCGCCGCTATTTTAAAGATGAAAGATGTTATTTTGAACAACAGCAAGGCGGGGAAAATTATCGCCGGTCTTCAAATTATCGTGACACAACTTTCACAGCAGGCGGACGGTCATGTTATTCAGTCGAGAATTTTTGCCGCGCAGGGATTGAGCAAACTTGCCGCGCAATATGAAGAGCACGCCGCCGAAGAACGCGGCTACGTCGTCAGGTGTATCGACCGCATTATCGATTTGGGCGGCGAAGTCAAACTCGAAAACAAAACCTGCGCGCCGATTTTCAAAGACGCCGTCGAATATCTCAAGCACGACCTGCAAGTTTCCAAAGACGGTTTGAAATGGCTTGCCGAGCTCGTGAAATGCGCGCAGGCAGATTTGACGACGTTTGGAATTTTGAGCGACTACTACAAAGACGAAGAAGGCGACATGTATTGGGCTGAACAGCAGCTCGGATTGATTGAGTTGATTGGCAAGCAGAATTGGTTCGCGAAACAGATTTAAACTTTCGACAGAAAAATTTTTAGGAGAGATTTTTATGGGCGAAAACGAAATAATTCAGGCTTTCCACATGATGTGGGACGACTTCCCCGAAGCTGTGATGATTACGCAGAAAAGCCGTGAGATTGTCGCCGTGAACAAGGCGGCGGCGAATTTCGGATTGAAGGTGGGAATTAAATGCTCGTCCGTCGGCAGTCCGGAAAATCACAAAGGCTGTCTTTGTAACAAGGCTGTCGACACGGGCAAGCCGGTTTTTATCACGTACGAAGGAAATTTCGGCAAGGCGTACGGATATTGGATACCCATTGCCGCAAAACCGGAGTGGGTGATTCATTTCGGCGTCGGTCATGCTTTTGAGTACGAAAAATTTTCACGTGGGAAGGTGACAAATAAAATGGAAAGTTTGCACGGATTAACGAAAGGCACTGAACTCGAAAAACAAGTTGCCGCGCTCGCGCAGGGTGAAGCCAACGGCACAATGATGTATTACGCGCTTGCACGTCTTGCCAAAGAGCAAGGGCTGGACGACATCGCGAAAACTCTGATTGAATCCGCGAATCAAGAGGCAGTACACGCAGGATTTTATGCGACGCTCAACGGAAAATATCCGAAAGATTTTTGGGCATTGCTCGAAGTCGTCAAAAAGGCGGAGTACAACGGCGAAAAACAAATCAAGGAAGTTGCTGACAAAGTTCGCGCGGCGGGATTCACTGCGGCGGCGGACGAGATGGAAATTTTCGCGAAACAGGAAGGGCATCACGGAAAAGTTATCGACGAGATTTTTGAGAAGTACCAGCCGAAAAAAACTGACACCGCCGGCAAAAAAGTTTATGTCTGCCCGGTCTGCGGCTACGAATATATCGGCGATATTAATTCCGAGCCGGACGATTGGACTTGCCCGCTTTGCGGTCAGCCGAAAAGTGTTTTTGTGGAGAAGGCACAATGAAGCGCCGCGATTTTATCAAGGCAGTCGGAATTGGAACAGTCGGCTTGATGCTCGACGGACAAATTTTTGTTGAAGCGAAAGGAAAATCTAATATGGAAGTCAAGGCAGTTAAACTTTACGAGAATGGTTTTATGACACAGCCGTTTGCTCTCGGCGGAGAAGACGGGGTCGAAAAATTTGACGCCGCCGTTAAATATCGTTCGAGTTTGCAGAATTTTGTTATCGACACCGGCAAAGAAGTTATCCTCGTGGATACCGGCACGCCCGAAGATTTTCCCGACCAGGTTGTTGACGAGAAGACGCAAATTTTCATGGGCAAGCGCATCGAATATTACGTTGACGCCCTCAAAACTGCGGGATATCAGCCGGAACAAGTTTCAAAAATTCTCGTGACACACAAGCACGCGGATCATACCGGCGAACTTGCAAAATTCCCGAACGCAAAAATTTATATGTCGTCCGCCGAAGCCGACGCGCTCGAACTCACCGACAAAAATATTGTCCGCGTCGAATACAAGGACGGACCCTATCACAATTTCCCCGACGCTGAAAAAATTGCCGACGGCGTCTATCTTATCAAGGCGATTGGTCACACGACCGGCAACAGCATTATCATTGCCGAAGACAACGGAACTTTTTACATGATGCACGGCGACGTTACTTACACCGACGAGGCACTTTATGAAAATAAATTGTCTGTCGTCTTCGAGGATAAGGCCGCCGCCCGCGAAACTCTTGACCGCGTCCGCGAATTTGTCCGCAACAATCCGACGGTTTATTGTTCGACACACACGCCGCTCGGCTACGAAAATCTTGAGGCGAAAAAAATTGTCGACCTCAATAACCCGCCGAAACCTATTCCGCCGACGGAAATTGCGCAGACTAAGGCAACCGGCAAATATGTTTGCTCAATCTGCGGCTATGTCTACGATCCCGCCGAACATGACGGCGTAGCATTTGAAGATTTGCCCGACGATTGGAGATGCCCGCGTTGCAGACAATCCAAAGATAAATTCAACCGCGCATAATTTTTTATTCGGCGCAAAAAAAAACCGTTGTCAGATAAAATCCGACGACGGGTTTTTTATTTCAGCGGGATGCGCAATTTGTAGTAGACGTCCACGCGCTCAATCGCCCCTTTAAAAAATTTGTAATGAAATTTTAAAACCGGCTCGTTGTTCGGATAAACGACGAACTGCACGTGCCGACCATATTCGCCGACGTTCCGGAAAAAATGTCCCGCTAATTTTAATCCCGCAGAATTTTTCCGGAATTTTTCCAGCGTGTACCAATACAAACATTTTGATTCGTCTTCCGATAATTTTTCAAAAATCATCCAGCCGCAAACTTCGTCGTGCAAAAAACCTATCAGCGTCAAATTTTCGTCGCGGTTGGGAAAATCAAAAGGTATCCAATGACTGCTTTTGTCACCGTCCTTTTTAAGATCTAAAATTTTTTGGCGGGTAGCCTCGTCGCAATCCGATAACTTCAAAAAAGTAAATCCCTCACGCGCCAGTCGCGCCTCCGTATAAAGTCGTTCGTGATTTTGCCGCACGGTAGGATTCGTGTTGACGCGAAAAACTCGAAAATATTCCTGCCGCTCCGGTTCGCTGTCGAACAAAAGCCGCGCCATTTTATAATTATCGTCTTGCTCCGGCGGCAATGACTCTTTACAAACGTACCTCAATTCCATTGACGCCGCGTCGAATTTTTTTGATGCCATCTCCGCCAAATTCAAAACAACAAGGCGAAGATTTTGCGCCGTGCGATTTTCGCGCTCTAAAAAAATTTTGCTGACCAAAAAATTTTTCTCGGTCTCCTGCCATTCCCAGCGCGCCTTCCCGATTTTCCGCCCGCCTGACAAAATAGAAAGTTCGTCACCTTCCGCAGGAATCAACTTTAAATTTCCCATTGCCTATCCCTCTTTCCGTTGAAGTGTTCAAAAAAAACGAGAACCTGCACCAAAATTTGTCAAGTCCTCTTTTTTAGGGAGAATCGTTAGAAACTGTCCGTAGCCGGCATAAGCACGACAGCTTTAGTAATACCTTCAATCGTCGGGGCAATCCACATTGCAGGCCCAAGAGCAGCTGTACTTATCGCACTTTCCGCCGGCAACTTTATTAAGTGCCTCGTCGTCGAGTTCGTCACCTTCCGCAATCCCCTTGAGAGTTTCGGTATTGGCACCTTCCTTAATAGCCAAAAAATAATTTTCGGCTTCGGCGTCGGTCAATTCAATTCCCTCGTTTTTCGCCAACGTCTGAAGTTCGGTACACTCCGCCGCTTTCGCAATCTGTTCTGCCGTAAATTTCATAATACAACACCCCACAGCTTTAATCTCCAGGACAAAAGTCGCAAGTTTCCTTTCTTCCTCCGGCAACTTTATCAAGTGCCTCATCGTCGAGTTCTTCGCCGTTCGCAATCCCTTCGAGAGTTCCCTTGTTGGAACCTTCTTTAAGAGCCAGAAAATAATTTACGCCCAGGGCAACGTCCGGGGCAGTTTCGGTCACAAAACTCATCGCACTTGCCGCCCGCAACTTTCTCAAGTGCCTCATCATCAAGTTCTTCGCCGTTCGCAATTCCGTCGAGAGTATTGGCACTTTCCTTAAGAGCCAAAAAATAAGTCTCGGCTTCGGCGTCGGTCAACTCAATTCCTTCACTCTTCGCCAACGCTTGAAGTTCCTGCGCGCTGGTACACTCCGCCGCCTTCGTAATTTGTTCCGCCGTGAATTTCATTACACAAAACTCCTTTATTTTTTATAAACTCGCCCGCAATTCCGTAGACAGCGTAAGCACGACAGCTTTAGTAGTAACTGCAATCTCTGGGGCAATCCATACTGCACTCATCGGGACAATCCTTACAACCGCCGCCCGCGACTTTCTTGAGTGCCTCGTCGTCGAGTTCTTCGCCGTCCGCGATCCCTTCGAGAGTTCCCTTGTTGGAACCTTCCTTAAGAGCCAAAAAATAAGTTTCGGCTTCGGCGTCGGTCAATTCAATTCCTTCACTCTTCGCCAACGCCTGAAGTTCCTGCGCGTCGGTACACTCCGCCGCCTTCGCAATTTGTTCCGCCGTAAATTTCATAACATACACCATCCTACAGCTTTAATTAGTCGACGTGGTCGACAATGCAATCTGGGTCAACATACTCATCGCACTTGCCGCCCGCGACTTTCTTGAGTGCCTCGTCGTCGAGTTCTTCGCCGTCCGCAATTCCGTCGAGAGTATTGGAGCCTTCCTTAAGAGCCAGAAAATAATTTTCGGCTTCGGCGTCAGTCAACTATCTTCAGGACAAAACTCGGTGCACTTGCCGCCCGCAACTTTCTCAAGTGCCTCATCGTCGAGTTCTTCGCCGTCCGCAATTCCGCTAAGAGTTTCGTTATTGGAGCCTTCCTTAAGAGCCAAAAAATAAGTCTCGGCTTCTGCGTCAGTCAACTCAATTCCTTCACTCTTCGCCAACGCCTGAAGTTCGGTACACTCCGCCGCTTTCGCAATCTGTTCTGCCGTAAATTTCATAATACAACACCCCACAGCTTTAATCTCCAGGACAAAAGTCGCAAGTTTCCTTTTCTTCTCCTCCGGCAACTTTATCAAGTGCCTCATCGTCGAGTTCTTCGCCGTTCGCAATTCCGTCGAGAGTATTGGAGCCTTCCTTAAGAGCCAAAAAATAATTCTCGGCTTCTGCGTCAGTCAACTCAATTCCTTCACTCTTCGCCAACGCCTGAAGTTCCTGCGCGTCGGTACACTCCGCCGCCTTTTCGATCTGTTCTGCCGTAAATTTCATAGTACAACACCCCTTAATTTTTTATAAACTCGCTTACAATTCCGTAGACAGCGTAAGCACGACAGCTTTAGTAGTAGAACTTGCAATCGCCGGGGCAATTCTCAGGGCAATCCTTACAACCGCCGCCCGCAACTTTCTTGAGTGCCTCATCGTCGAGTTCTTCGCCGTCCGCAATTTCGTCGAGAGTTCCCTTGTTGGAACCTTCTTTAAGAGCCAGAAAATAATTTTCGGCTTCGGCGTCGGTCAACTCAATCCCTTCACTCTTCGCCAACGCTTGAAGTTCCTGCGCGTCGGTACACTCCGCCGCTTTCTCAATCTGTTCCGCCGTAAATTTCATAAAACAACACCCCACAGCTTTAATTAGTCGACGTGGTCGACAATGCAATCTGGGTCAACATACTCATCGCACTTGCCGCCCGCAACTAAATCAAGCACTTCATCGTTGACCCAGCGGAATTATTCCTATATTACGCCCAGGGCAACGTCCGGGACAGTTTCGGTCACAAAACTCGGTGCACTTGCCGCCCGCAACTTTCTCAAGTGCCTCATCATCAAGTTCTTCGCCGTTCGCAATTCTGTCGAGAGTATTGGCACTTTCCTTAAGAGCCAAAAAATAATTTTCGGCTTCGGCGTCGGTCAATTCAATTCCCTCGTTTTTCGCCAACGCCTGAAGTTCCTGCGCGTCGGTACACTTTGCCGCCTTCGCAATCTGCTCTGCAGTAAATTTCATAAAACAACACCCCACAGCTTTAATTAGTCGACGTGGTCGACAATTCAATCTGGGTCATACTCATCGCACTTGCCGCCGGCAACTTTATCAAGTGCCTCGTCGTCGAGTTCGTCGCCGTCTGCAATGCACCTTCCTTAAGAGCCAAAAAATAATTTTCGGCTTCGGCGTCAGTCAACTCAATTCCCTCACTCTTCGCCAACGCCTGAAGTTCCTGCGCGTCGGTACACTCCGCCGCCTTTTCGATCTGTTCTGCCTTAAATTTCATAGTACAACACCCCTTAATTTTTTATAAACTCGCTTACAATTCCGTCGAGAGTTTCGGTATTGGAGCCTTCTTTAAGCACCAAAAAACTCGTCGGGGCAATCTCCCTTGCCTCCGGCAACTTTATCAAGTGCCTCGTCGTCGAGTTCGTCGCCGTCTGCAATCCCGTCAAGCACCTTCCTTAAGAGCCAAAAAATAATTTTCGGCTTCGGCGTCAGTCAACTCAATTCCCTCACTCTTCGCCAACGCCTGAAGTTCCTGCGCGTCGGTATACTTTCCTGCCTTCGCAATTTGTTCTGCCGTAAATTTCATAAAAAATCCCCCTTTGGTCGCGATTGTAATACACCTATTTGTACGCCTAAAGGGAATTTTTGTTAGAGAAAAAATTTTTTAAAACATCATGTTCAAAAGGTTGCCGACGTTAGAAATTGCAGTCATGTTAGTGAAAGCCTTGCCGGTATAGAGCGCGGCGGTGTCGAGCTGGTCACCGAGCATAGATTTCGCGCTGGGGAAAAGTCTGTCACGCTGTCCCTTCG
The DNA here is from genome assembly GCA_905234195.1 of uncultured Selenomonadaceae bacterium. Lineage (GTDB taxonomy): Bacteria > Bacillota > Negativicutes > Selenomonadales > Selenomonadaceae > Quinella. The sequence goes on along the minus strand of CAJOFR010000011.1, from coordinate 791 downwards.
CCGTCGAAATGTGACTTTCAGCTTTGCCGGCAAGCCCGTCGCTACCCAAAACGCTTGAAACTTTGTTTGGATTGTTCGCGATACTGTCCGCAAGTTTTTCCTCGTCAATGGAAAGACTGCCGTCCTTGCCGACGGTAATTCCAATCTGTTCGTAGTTCGACGCGCGGTAAGTTGTATCGCCGAACATAGTCGACATTCTGCCCACGCGATTTGAAACCGCGCTGTTGTCGTTGAAAAATTTAATCGTGTCGTTGTAGTCTTCGACGAAACTTTTCACGGCGTCAAGCGCGTTTTGCATGTCCTTGCTGTAAGTCGTCGTGGTAGTCTTTTTGCCGTCGCTGTCAACGCTGTCAGCTTTCGTGATGGGATTTTCTCCGACGTCGAAGTTATAACGCTTGACATTTGCCGCCGATTCACTGAGCGCGGACATATTGTCATCGAACTCCGTGTAGAAAGTTTGCTTCGCCTCGTCGTAACTCTCCATGACGGACGCAACGCCGGATTTAATTTCGCTGAGACCGGAAAGCGCGTTCATGGACGTCGACGCAAAATTATTGCTGTAGTTGCTCCACAGCGAATTGATAGATTGTTGCGCCGCGTTCTGATTTTTCTTCGTCGTGTTGTTGTAAAACGAAGAATAATTCCCCGTACCGATCATGTTTGAAATTGTCGCCATTTCAATCACCCTTCCTTGTTGACACTCCCCACGCCTAAAGGCGGGGGATTCTTGAGAAGTTTGAACTCTGTAGAGGTCAGTCCTTATTCGCTGACGTGCGCCCTTATTCTCAATG
>CAJOFR010000010.1 GCA_905234195.1 uncultured Selenomonadaceae bacterium | reverse complement strand
AGTAAGCAGAGACTCGACTTAGAGCGACTGTGTATAGGGCTCTTGGACAACCCTTTGAGAATAAGGGTAGCTTAGGCTATCAAACTTCTCATGAATCTCCCGCCTCTTTAGGCGGGAGTAGTTCAATGCTTGGTATTAACTGAATTAAAAATCAAGTTTAGGTGATAAAAATGTAAGAGAAAATAAAAAAATGCTCGTAGAGCAAATTGAATTACTCCACGAACGGTCAAAAACAATTTGCAGTTTTCAGACACAGTAAAAAGATGCTGTGAGAACAGGGGCGAAAAAACATGACTTTGAAAGAAGCAATTAAAAAGGCATAAAGAGGCACTGGCAGTAAAGTTTTAGGAGTTCTGGGTGCAGATGACAGGAGAAACCACCTCGTTGCAGGGATTAGGAATCAGTTTTTAGGGAAAAATTCTCTCTCCTTTGAATAATATTCGCTAGCCGTCGATAACATTGACAATATATCATAAAAGCTGTAAAATTTCTCGTCAACAAAATTATGGAAGGAAGGTTGAAATTTTAATGCAAGCTCACAAAAAATATTCCAAAGGTTATTTTATGCCGCCCGAAGTTGATTACAGCTTTATGAATAAAGAGTTTCCGGACAAGGCTCCGATTTGGTGCAGCGTCGACCTGCGCGACGGCAACCAGTCTTTGATAATTCCAATGAGTCTCGACGAAAAAATTGAGTTCTATAAAACGCTCCTCAAGGTCGGCTTTAAGGAAATCGAAGTCGGTTTTCCCGCCGCCTCTGATACCGAATATGCTCTGCTCCGAAAATTGATTGAAGATAATCTTATCCCCGACGACGTCACCGTACAAGTTTTGACGCAGGCGCGCGAACATATTATCAAGAAAACTTTTGAGGCACTCGAAGGCGCGAAAAATGCTATCGTCCACGTTTACAATTCCGTTTCCTTTGCACAGCGCGAACAAGTTTTCCGCATGTCGAGGGACGAGATTAAAAATATTGCCGTCGACGGCGCAAAACTTTTACTTGAGCTGACTGAAAAAGCCGGCGCGGATTATCGTTTCGAGTATTCTCCGGAAAGTTTCACCGGAACTGAACCCGAATACGCGCTGGAAGTCTGCAACGCCGTCCTTGATGTTTGGCAACCCGTTCTTGACCGCAATCCGATTATAAATATCCCCGTCACCGTCGAAATGTCCATGCCTCACGTCTACGCCGCGCAGGTTGCTTACATTAACAAAAATCTCAAGTACCGCGACAAAGTTGTTTTGAGTCTGCACCCGCACAACGACAGGGGTTGCGGCGTGGCTGATTCTGAACTGGGGCTTCTCGCGGGCGCGGACAGAATCGAAGGCACCCTCTTCGGCAACGGCGAACGTACCGGCAACGTCGATATAGTCACCCTCGCAATGAATATGTTTGCTCTCGGCGTCGACCCCAAGCTTGATTTTACGAACATGCCCGAACTTGTCGAAATGTATGAGCGCGTCACTCGAATGCACGTTCATGACAGACAACCTTATGCGGGCGCGCTGGTCTTTACGGCGTTTAGCGGAAGTCATCAAGATGCGATCGCGAAGGGAATGCATTGGCGCGAAGAAAAAAATCCCGAACGCTGGACAGTTCCCTACTTGCCGATTGACCCGCACGACGTTGGTCGCGAATATGACGGTGACGTTATCAGAATCAACAGCCAAAGCGGAAAAGGCGGCGTCGGTTTTGTTATGGAGCAGCGTTACGGCGTCGAGATGCCGAAAAAAATGCGCGAAGACTTCGGCTACTGTGTCAAGCGCGTTTCTGATAAAAAGCACAAGGAACTTTTGCCCGACGAGATTTATCAGATTTTCCACGACGAATATGTTAATGTCAACAAGCCTTACAAATTAATTGAGTTCCAGCTGAAAAAGGAACCCGACGGCTCACGCTCCGGCAGTGTCGATTTGGAAATTAACGGCGAGCACGTCCAATATTCTGCGCGCGGCAACGGAAGACTTGACGCCATTTCAAACGCACTGCAAAAAAATCTCGGCGTGAAATATACCAACGTGACTTACAACGAACACGCGCTGGAGATTGGGCAATCTGCGCGCGCTATCGCCTATATCAGTATCACCGGCGAAGACGGAAAAGTTTTTTGGGGCGCGGGCATGGATACCGATATTATTACCGCGTCTATCCTCGCCTTGTTCAGCGCGATTAATCGCATGATTGCTTAAAAAAATTTTTTCTGTCTTTAAATCTAGCATCTACTTTTCTTTTGGCGCAAAAGAAAAGTAGCAAAAGAAAACTGCCCGCAGAGGTCGCATCACGCGACCAAATGCGGGCGGCCGCCCGTCCTTGGGCGGCCTCTAATTATTTTAAGTTAATTCTATAAATACTTCTTCTAAAGATTTTCCGGCGCATAAATTTTTTACAGTGTCCAGCGCAACTAACCTGCCGAGATTTAAAATTGCCGCGCGGTCACACAAAAATTCCGCCTCCTCAATATAATGCGTCGTCAAGATGATTGTTATTCCCTGCGATTTTAATTCGCGAATAAGCTCCCAAATTCGACGGCGGACTTGCGGATCCAAAGCAACTGTCGGCTCGTCGAGAAATAAAATTTTTGGGCGATGAATCAGCGCGCGAACTATTAACAGCCGCCGTTTCATTCCGCCCGATAATTTTTTTATGAACGAATTGCGCACCGACTCCAGTTCCACGAATTTTAAAAGCTCGTCGATTCGCTGTTGCCTTTCGATTTTCGGCAGGTGGTGCAGTCGCGCGTGCAACTCCAAATTTTCTTCGACGGTCAAGTCTTGATCAAAATTTAAATGTTGCGGCACCAATCCGATTAAGCTTTTTATTTTCAGTTCGTTTCCTTCCGGCGGGAGATTCTCAAGAAAAATTTTCCCCGCCGTCGGTTTTAATTGCAACGTCAACATTTTTATCGTGGTAGTTTTTCCCGCGCCGTTCTTGCCGAGCAACCCGAAGACTTCGCCGCGAAAAATTTCTAAGCTCAAATTATCGACGGCAATTTTTTCGCCGAACTTCTTCGTTAAATTTTCCGCCCTAATCATGCAACCAAAGTCAAAAGAAATTCCTGCGCGAAGGGAAATTTTTCGCTGATACCGACAATCGCCGAAGACCAGCTGAAACCTTCCGCAACCGCCTCCTGCGCGACAAAGGGAATGCTCGCAACGGGCTTGCCGTTGTAGCTCAAAGTCGCCTTGCCAACTTCAGCCCCGCGCTCAATCCCGCCGTCTACAATCTTCGGCAGTTCGTAAGTGACGGAAAAATTTTTCTCGTCGTCCCCGTCAAAAAGCGGATACGTAATTTTTCCCTCAAGGTTCACGTGAACAATGCCCTGTTTGCCGCCGCGCACGTAGACGACTTCTTCCTTTTTCTCCTGATAAGAATACATGGACTTAACTTTGGTAAATCCGTACTCAATCAATTTCTGCGCGTCCTCGAAACGTGTGACTGTGTCCGGCGAATGCATGACAATAGCGATAAGTTCGACGCCGTTGCGCTTAGCGGACGCCGCAAGACACCCCGCCGCCGCTTTCGTCCAACCGGTTTTCATTCCGGTGGTGCCTGAACATTTCCCCAAAAGTTTGTTCGTGTTCTCGACTTCTTCAGATTTTTTCGGAGAAATCCAATGGACAACAGCCTTTTGCGTCGAAACATAGCGGCGAAATTCGGGATCCTTCATGCAATAAATCGCAATCTTCGCCATATCGCGGGCAGTCGAAAGATGTTTATCGTCGGGCAAGCCGTGCGGATTCATGAAAGTCGTGTTCGTGCAACCGAGTTCGCGCGCCTTGTCGTTCATCATTTTTGCGAAGTTCGGAACACTTTTGCCGACCGCCTTAGCAATCGCAGTTGCCGCGCCGTTATCCGAAACGAGCATCATGCTTTTAAAAATCTCTTCCACTGAAAGCACTTCGTTAGTCTGAAAATAAAAATAGGAGTCTCCGGTTTGAGCAACCTCCTCGTCGATTTTTATTTCTTGTGTCGGCTTAAGATTTTCTATTCCCAAAACACAAGTCATAATTTTCGTCATGCTTGCCGGCGGGCGGCGGACGTCAGCATTTTTTTCGTAAAGCACTTTTCCTGTCGAAGTCTCAATTAAAATCGCAGAGTCCGCCAAAATTTCCGGCGTCGTCGTAGTCGGCGCGGGTGTCGTCAACTGCGCGGGGGCTGTTGTCGTCTTTTCCTGCGCGGAAGCCGCCGAAAAAATCAAGCACACCGAAAAAACTACCGCCCAAAATTTTTTTAGCCTAACCATTATCCAAACTCCTTTTGATAAAAAAAACTGAACCAATTAAAAGTAAATTGTAGCTGAAACTTTTCCTTTAGTCAACCTTGCAAGACTGCGTTTGATAATTTATAATCGAATCGTAAAAATTTTTGAGGAGTGGTTAAAAATGAGCGACGAACAATCAATCGAAAATCAAGAGCCGCAAGAAAATAAACACATTGAAAAAATTAATAAGCACGCAATAAAAATGCGTCACGGGAGGAAATTTAGGAATATTATTTTGCAATGGATTCAGCTTTTTATCGGGGCGGCTATCGCTTCTGCCGGGCTGGAACTTTTTTTAATTCCCAACAAGGTCATTGACGGCGGCGTTGTCGGTCTTTCGATTATAGGGCATTATCTTTTTACATATATCCCCTTCGGAATTTTTCTCGTCGTGCTGAATATTCCCTTCCTGTATATCGGCTACAAACATATTGGAAAAAATTTTGCTATCTCTACCGTTATTGCGGTTATCATGTTGAGTATTTGTTCGGAGTTCGCGGCGCAGTTCCCGAAAGTCACGAACGACGCTTTTTTGGCGGCGATTTTCGGCGGAATAATTGACGGCATCGGCGTCGGAATAATCATGCGCGCGGGCGGCTCCCTCGACGGCACAGAAATTGTTGCGATTATCGTCGACAAACATTCCCCCTTTTCCGTCGGCGAAGTCGTCATGTTTATAAACCTGTTCATACTTTCGGGCGCGGGTCTTCTTTTCGGCTGGGACAAGGCAATGTATTCTCTCGTCGCTTACTTCGTCATCGCGAAAATGATTGACGTCGTCACCAAAGGTCTTGACGAAACTTATGCGGTTATGATTGTCACGAACGACCCGCTTGAAGTAACTGACGAACTCAACGCGAAACTTGGGCGCGGCGTGACTTTGTTGCACGGGCAGGGCGGCTACACGAGGCTCCCGAAAGAAATTTTGTATTGCGTCGTGAACAGGCTGGAGGTCATGAAGGTGAAAGACATTGTCCTTTCTATGGACGAGCACGCCTTTGTTACGATTAACGCCGTTCATGATATTGTCGGGGGAAGGTTTAAAAATAAATCTCACTGAAGGAGCGAACACCATGAGGCTGATAAAATTTTTTACGTTGATAATTTTTTTGCTGGCGGCGAATCAAACAATCTGCGCGGCTGAAAAAAATCCCGTCCGCATAGCTTGCTTGCCGATAATTTTACAAAGGGGGACTCCGGACGAAGAAACGGTTGCGGCTCTGGAAATGAAAATGGCGCGCGCGACGAATATCCCCTTGAATAAAACTTTGCAGGTTGCCGAATATATCAGCAGCGAGGATTCGACGGCGACCTTGAACAAAATTTGGCAACGTCTTCGTTCTGAAAACAAGAAGGCAAAAATTTCCGACGCCGTTAAAATTTTGGCGAAGGATCTCGACGCGGACTTAGTTATCTGCCCGATTCTTCGCCGCTACTGCGAAGAGACGATACCCGCTTTCGGATCCAGTCTGGAAACTCATCTTTCGAGCGACGTTTCTGCGGAAATGATTGTCTACGACAGGCGCACGGACGAGCTTGCCGACAAAAAAACTTCCAAGAGTTTTCACGACAGCTACAACACATTGGGCAGGGCGTCGTATCTTGCCGGCGAATGTCTGGACAATCTGATTGCCGCGACGAAACTCCGCGAAACAATTCGTGCTATAAGCAAATAAATTTTTGCTCGTAGTCTTCACGAAAAAAAGGAGCTTAGTGGTTGCCAAAAAATTTTTCTAAGGCGATGAAGTTTGACAGCGACGGCATATAACAGGCAACTCAACGAGCGCGCAGCGCGAACTTGAGTTTTCAAAAAAAAAAAACAACTGCCCGAAAAAAAATACTTAAGTTCCTCAAAAAAATTTACGATATACTTTTTGAAAGCAGGGAAGTTAAAAATTCCAGGCAAGAAGTAAAAAAATTTCATAGAGAAAAAATTTTAAAAAGGCGGGCGCGCGTTAATGACCCGTCCAAAATAAAACGTTTCGGGTAAAAATTCCCGAAGGTGTCGTTTTAATCTCCATGGTAGTATCCAAAAAAGTTAATATGTGAATTTCAGCGTCGGTCGCAGTTGCGCAGGCGGCTTGAATGAATTTTGACGACGGTCAGGATTTTGCTGGAGTCACTTATTATATGACGGCGGGATGCCGTCTAAGGATACAATCTTTCTATAGAAAGCCAAGGAGGAAATTAAAATGGCAATGGTAGTAAAGAACAACATGGCAGCGGTTTCTACGCTCAACACTCTCAATCGTAACAGCGGTGCTCTTCAGAAATCTCTCGCGAAGGTTTCCAGCGGCATGAAAATTAATTCCGCGCAGGACGACGCCTCCGGTTACGCTATTTCCGAACGCATGCGCGTCCAGATCCGTGCTCTCGACCAGGCTAATCAGAACACTCAGAACGCTTCAAGCTTGATGAAAACCGCAGAGGGCGCAGTTTCCAGCACGGTCGAAATTCTCAAAACTCTCAAGGAAAAAGCTATCAATGCGGCGACCGATACCAACACCGATGCTGACCGCAAGACAATTCAAAAAGAAGTCAACCAATTTATCGACCAGATCGACGACAATGCTCTTGTTACCTTCAACGGCAAATATCTCGTCGAAGGTTCAAAGGCTCAAGCTGGCAGTGCGACTAAAACCGCTTTCACAAGCCAAGCTTTTGGTCTCAAAGACACGCAGGGTAACGACCTCGACGGAACTACTGCTCTTACAGATTTAACGAACCGTAAGGGCGAAGGTCTCGAAATTTCCACTTCTGACAAAATAACAGCTTCTTTCGTCAAAGACGGTCAGACTTACTACACCACTTTTAAGGTCGGAACTACAAACACGCTTAACGATGTTTTCAAAAATCTCAATGGTCTTATTACGGGCGGTGTTTTCGGCGAACCGAACCTCACGCCGCCTGCAGATCCCCCGACTGCAGATGAAGTTACCGCAGCTCAAGGCGTTCTTACCGACGCGACGTTGATGAGTTCGGCAAATCTTCTCACAGCAGCCCAAGATAACGCTACAACTGACGCTAATGCCAAGAAGATAATCGACGCTGTTAAAGTTCTTGTTGCTGATTCTGCAAACAGCGCAACCAATCTCGCCGCAAGTACAAGCGTAACTTCCGTTGATACCGTGAGTGATGCGGAAACTGCTTTGAAATCAGCCCTCGGAGATGTTTACGATAATTTAAAAGTTAAGTTTAAGAACGATCACGGCTCAGATGGAATAAGTACTGCCGGTACATTGGATGCAGATGTCCGGTACATGGCGTACGGAGAAGATGGAACACTGGGTGCCGCTGAAACTATAGTCAGTATAACGGGAGAAAATCCTAGTGCAAACATTTCACCTGGAGGTACTGAAGCTGTGGGTGTTCCGCCTGCAGATAAAGATGACTTCGTGAGTAAGATGTTTACCTCCATCAAAAACATGGCAACGGCGTTGATGAGTGGTGCCACTGTCAATGAAAAAGATGGAACTACACAAATAACAAGTATAGAACAAGGAATAAAAGCGGCGTTGGATACTCTTTCTGTTACAAACGTTAGTGCTACTAAGGATGGAACGGCAAATATAGCTGCTTCAGGAACACTTGATAAAAGTGGCGCAAATTTGTACGATGCACACGTTGAAAAAGCTGAATCTAGCGCCGGCGCAGGTGACGGAATAACTGCGGCTTCTGATTACGCTAAAGCTGTAGCTTATGACAAGATCGTCGAAAATAATACGCCGGGTGCTGCCGGTGCTACCACTGACTTTGTCAGCAGTAGCTCTGATATTGGGCTTGCGGCTTCCGGCGCAATGACAAGCACAGCAGATGGCGAAATTGGTCTTACGGTTACCGCTTTGAATGAAGGTCTTGCGGGGCAGATTTCCGGTCTCACAATCAGTGTTGCAGACAGCGAAGGCAATGTTAGAAAGACTGTCAACGAGTTTATGAACTCCTTCACGACGTCTATTTTTGCGGCTAACCAATCCGACGATTTGTCGCTCAAACTCCACGTCGGCGCACAAGCTAACCAATCGATCTCTGTCGGTTTGCAGGATATGCGCTCCGAAGCTCTCGGCTTGAAGGGTAGCGACGGTTCTATTATCGACGTTTCCACTCAGCCGCGCGCAAATGCGGCAATCGCGGCGTTTGATAACGCTATTCAAAAAGCTCTTGACCAGCAAACGACAATCGGTGCTATTGAAGCTCGTCTCGAATACACTTCAAGCAACTTGACGACGTCCGCAGAAAACACGCAGGCGGCTGAAAGTGCAATCCGCGATGCTGATATGGCAAAAGAAATGACCAACTACACGAAGAATAACGTCTTGTTGCAGGCGGCTCAATCGATGCTTGCGCAAGCTAACCAGAATTCCAGCGCAGTTCTCAGTCTTCTTCAGTAATTAACAGGACAACATCCGGAGCGTTAAAAGGCGCGACGGTTGTTAAATAAAAAAATAAAGCCGTGTAAAGCGGCTAGAGAACTCGGAAAGGGTTCCATGTTGATGGTAGGGAAAAACAAATTCTAATAACGCAGTCTGTTTAGATACCGCGTGAAGACCGTCGACATGATACTAACAAAGTTGATTGTTGGCGGTCTTTGCGTGTTCGCACTCATTCAAATTTATTCGTTCATTGAAAAGTTAATACCGCGAGGACAAAATCCCGCGATATTATAAATTTTACTACCATGGAGCCTCCTTAGACTCGGAGGGGGCGACATCTTTTTTAAAACAACCGATTAACTATCGTTTAATAAATTCGCTGATACCGCAATTTTGCTGACGAGTGAAGTTGCGTATTGGAAATCTTGACAACCATTGTAATTGTAACCTTCCGCAAGTGCGGGAGGAAATTTTTTTGCGCCCCCTAAAATTTAAAAAGCCCCGAAATTCAACGGAGCCTTTCGCGCTTTGAGATTAACGCTAACTATAGGCTGTTGTCGCTTAGTGTCGATCCAGCCATTTGCAGATATAGTGGCTAATTACACCCGCTGCGACCGACAATACGAACGTGAAAAACACAGGCTATTCCCTCCCTCCCTGCTCTAATTTCTCCAGGAGGTGAGCGACGCCGGTATTTTACGACATATGTAATTTTCTTTCAAGAAATTTTTTCTTGCAAATATGGAATCGATATGCTAAAATTTAACCGTGATTAACAAGGCTATTCCAATAAAAAAGCTCGGCTGGCTACCGGGTTTTTTGCTTTACGGATAAATTTTTAAAGTCTCGGTTTGCGCCGAGACTTTTTTTGACGTTAATATAAAATTTTCTTAGTGGAAGAATACGCGGATAACATCTTCTGCCGTCGCGAAAACCATAAGCATTAAAAGCAACGCAATCCCTACGCGCTGGGTGTACATTAGTGCGCGCGCGCTCATGGGCTTGCCGCGAACCGCCTCAATGACTAAATTCACGAAATGTCCGCCGTCCAGCGCGGGCACCGGCAATAAATTTATCACGCCGAGATTTAAACTCAACAGCGCGGCAAAATTCAACAGCGGCACGAATCCGGTTTCGGCGACCCGCCCCGCCATTTGCGCTATCCCAATCGGTCCGGCAAGTTCCGCTTGCGTCGGGCTCTTGAAAATATCAACCAGCGCGTCTATCATGAAAACTAAAATTTCCTTCGTGCGCTTGACCGCCAAAGAAAACGCCGTCGGAATGTCCTGCCGCTCGTAGACTATCACACTTTGCACGCCGATTAAAACGCGCCCGGATTTTTCGTCAAACGTCGGTGTCACGGCAACTGCGGAGACCCGCGAATTTCTTTCGTATTCAACCAAAACGGGCTTGCCGGCTTCGGCAACTCTAACCTTTTCCGTGAAACTTCGCCACGTCGTTATAACTTCGCCGTTGACCTTCAAAATTTTATCGCCCGCCCGAAGTCCGGCAACTTCCGCCGCCTTGCCTTCCAAAACTTCGCCGATAACCGGCTCAATGGCGGGCTTGCCAACTCCCATCGTCGCGTAAATCCCGAAAAATAAAATCACCGGCATAATAAAATTCATAATCGAACCGGCAAGAATCACGACCATGCGCGAAGAAACCGGCTTTTCGCAATAGCCGCGCTCCCCCGCCGAATTGTCGTTGGGATCCATTCCGGCAATGTCGTTGAATCCGCCGAGAGGCACCGCGCGAATCGAATAACGAGTTTCGCCATGTTTCACGCTGAAAATTTTCGGACCAAAACCTATCGCAAACTCGTCGACGCGCATCCCCGTCAACTTCGCCGTCACGAAATGCCCAAGCTCGTGAACCAAAACAATTAAACCAAAAACAAAAATCGCAGCAATTATAGTCAAAATCAAAATATCAGCCTCCTTCAAGCGTCAATGAATTTTTTAGAGAGTTCCCGCGCCGCCGCGTCCTCTTCGATTAAAATTTCGAGCGAAGGATTTTTCACGACCGCGCGTTTTGACATTGCGTTTTCAATCACGTCGTATATCTGCAAAAATTTTATCCGCCCTTGCAAAAATGCGGCGACTGCAATTTCATTTGCCGCGTTGAAGACACAGGGCATCGTTCCGCCGATTTTTCCTGCCGTGTATGAAAATTTTAAGCCCTTGAAAGTTTCGACGTCGGGTTTTTCAAAGGTTAAGCTGGAAATTTCCCAGAAGTTTAATTTTTTTATCGGCGCGGGAAATCTTTTCGGATAAGTCAGCGCGTACTGAATCGGCAGGCGCATATCCGGCGCGGCAAGTTGCGCAATTATTGAGCCATCGCAAAACTCAACCATCGAATGAATGATGCTTTGCGGGTGGACGACGACTTGAATTTTATCATAATCGACGCCGTAAAGCCACTTCGCCTCGATAACTTCAAGACCTTTGTTGACCAGCGACGCAGAATCGACGGTGATTTTTTTGCCCATGTTCCAGGTCGGGTGAGCCAAAACTTTTTCGACTGTTGCATTTTGAAGTTCGCCGCGAGTTTTTCCGCGAAAGGGTCCGCCCGAAGCTGTAAGCAAAAGTTTTGCGACACTTTTTATATTTTCACCTTGCAAACATTGAAAAAATGCGCCGTGTTCGCTGTCGACGGGCAAAATTTTTATTCCATAATCCGCCGCCAATTTCGTGACGAGTTCGCCGGCAACGACAAGAGTTTCTTTGTTGGCAAGCGCGATATTTTTTCCGCAACGAATCGCCTTGATCGTCGGCTCCAACCCGGCAAATCCGCTCATCGAAGTCAAAACAATTTCCACGCCGTCGAATCCCGCCGCGTCAATAAAAGCTTGACGCCCGCCCGCAATTTTCGTGCGCGGGAATTTTTTTTCGCGCAGGATTTTGTAGGCAGCCTCGTCCGCCAAAACCGCAAGCTCCGGCTGAAATTCCTCGACCTGCCTGGAAAATAATTCGACGTTGGAATTTGCCGCAAGCACCGAAACTTTGAACTCGTCGGGTAAATTTCTGACCACGTCCAAAGCTTGCGTGCCGATTGAGCCCGTCGAACCGAGTATCGCAATTTTCTTCACTGTGTCCACCTCATTTTACAATCACGCAAAAAATTTCGCCGTCAATCTCCGTCACGCCGAAAACTATTTTGTCGCCGACCGTGAAACCAAAATTTTGACGAAGTTCGTTAAGCAAAACGCCCGTGATTAAATTTTCTTCGACCGCGACGCAACGCACCCAAGCTTGCTCCGGCTGAAAATTTTCTCCGTGAAACAAAACAAGCACGTCGTCCGGATAATTTGGGTGACGAAGAGAATCAATAGTCTTTATGAATCGAGTTTGCTCCTTCGCCGGATTAGTTGCGAAGTTGTCATTTATAACTTGAATTTTGTCACGAAAAGCAACGGCGTAATCTTCGGCAAGAAGTTTAATTTCGGCGTCGTCGACTTCCGCGCGACGAAGAACGAAATTTTTTTTGTAGCTCGCGGGAAAAATTTTCAGGCGGTTGTCGGAAATCTGCGCGCCCGCCAAAATTTTGAAACTGAACCCCGCATCCTCGTCAATGTAGCCGTAAACGACAAAGCCGTCAAGTTTTTCGTCGGGAGGATAATCGAAGACGGCGCGCGGATTTATTTTTTCGGCAAGCGCAGGATTTTCCAGCAGACAAACTTGCCGGTACATATCGCGAAAAATTTTCTCACTGACTTTCAAAATTTCATCTCCAAAATTTTTTCTTATTCTATCACAGCGGGCAAGGTTTTGTAAAAAAAATTTTTTTATCCGGCGGGTAATTATTAAAAAAAATTCGAGGAATTGGAACAGGTACGGTGCTTAAAAAATTTCGCGCTGAAAAAATCTCCGGCAGAAAAATTTTGTCGGGGATTTTTTATTTCGCCAAAGGGTTTTTTGTGATATAATACGCGCTGAAATTTTTTGTAGAGGAATTTTTATTATTTATGATCAAACTTTCGCACATTGAAAAAATTTACGACGTACCAAGCGGAAAAGTTCACGCGCTGAAGGGAATTGATTTGGAGATTGAGCGCGGAGAAATTTACGGGATAATCGGGCTGTCCGGCGCGGGCAAGTCTACTCTCGTCCGCTGTATAAATATGTTGGAGCGTCCCACTTCCGGCGCGGTTATCGTGGACGGGCGCGACATGACGAAACTTTCAACGAACGAGCTGCGCGCCGCGCGAAAAAATATCGGGATGATTTTTCAGCACTTCAACCTTTTGAGTTCGGCGACGGTCTACGAAAATATTGCCTTCCCGCTGACTTTGTCGGGGACGCCGAAAAATGAAATCGAAAAAAAAGTTTTGCCGCTGTTGGAGCTCGTCGGGCTGAAGGACAAGGCAAAGCAATATCCCGCGCAACTTTCCGGCGGACAAAAACAGCGTGTGGGAATTGCCCGCGCACTTGCAAGCGACCCAAAAATTTTGCTGTGTGACGAGGCAACAAGCGCACTAGACCCGCAAACAACAAAGTCAATTCTCGCGCTGATAAAAGACATCAACAAAAAATTCGCGCTGACCGTTGTCGTTATCACCCACGAAATGCAAGTCATAAAAGAAATTTGCGACAAGGTTGCGGTAATTTCGGACGGCGTTATCGCGGAGCGCGGCTCGGTGCTGGAAGTTTTCACGAACCCGCAACATAAAATCACGAAAGAATTTATCAGCGTGCTCCTATCGAACGAATTACCGGCGGCTTTTCGCGGCAACGAAATTTCGCAGGAAAAAACGCCGGGCAGTTTGCTTTTGTTGCGATTAATTTTTCTGGGCGACAGGGCTGACGATCCCGTCCTTGCTGAAATGATTCGTACTTGCAAGGGCGTGGAGTGCACGATGCTTTTCGGGAACCTGGACGAAATTCACGGCGTCCCCTTCGGGAGATTTATTATTGGCTTGAGCGGCGAAGAGGATGCCATTCAAAACGCGCTGAATTTTCTCGGCGGCAAAGATGTTCGCGTGGAGGTGATTGGCTATGTTAGAAGAAATTCAGTTGCTGATGAGATTAGTTCCGCTGTTGAGTAAAGCACTCGGCGAAACAATCTACATGGTCGCGGTGTCAATGGCAATCGCGTCGATAATCGGCGTGCCTCTCGGCGTCTTACTTCACACGACAGACAAAGGACAAATTTTGGAAAGCCTGCCGCTGAATCAAACAATCGGCTCAATCGTCAACGCAATTCGCTCGATACCGTTCATAATTTTGATGGTCGCGATAATTCCGCTGACAAGATTTTTAGTTGGCAGTGCGATTGGAACGACGGCGGCAATTGTCCCGCTGGTCATCGCGTCGATACCTTTTATCGGACGGCAAGTCGAAACCTCGCTGAAAGAAGTCCCCGCCGGATTAATCGAGGCGGCGTTGTCAATGGGTGCGACGCCTTCACAAATAATCACGCGCGTTTTGTTGCCGGAAGCAATGCCCTCAATCGTCTCACAGCTCACGACGGTAATAATTGCGCTCGTGGGAGAATCAGCAATGGCGGGCGCGATTGGCGGCGGCGGCTTGGGAGATTTGGCGATTCGTTACGGCTATCAAAGATTCCGCCCGGAAGTCATGCTGGCAACCGTCGTCGTGCTGATAATTTTGGTGCAAGCCGTTCAGTTCGCGGGCAATACTCTTGCAAAAAAATTGAAAAAGTGGTGATAAAAATGAACAGACGGAATTTTATAAAAGGTGCGGTGGCACTGACTACGACAATTTATCTTAATCCAACAGAAATTTTTTACGGAGGAGGTGCGAAAGTCATGGCGGCTGAAAAAAATTTGAAGTGGTGGCAAAAAACTATCGTCTACCAAATTTATCCGAAGAGTTTTTCTGATACGACCGGCGACGGCGTCGGCGATTTGAACGGGATAACGGCGCATTTGGATTATCTGAAAAAATTGGGCGTCGGCGCGATTTGGTTGACGCCGATTTATCCTTCGCCCGGCGTCGATAATGGCTACGATATTTCGGATTACGTCGAGATTGATCCCGCGTACGGAACAATGGCGGATTTTGAAAACTTAATCGCCGAAGCCGACAAGCGCAAAATAAAAATCGTCATGGATTTGGTTTACAATCACAGCTCGGACAAGCACGCCTGGTTTCTTGAATCGAAGTCCGGCAGAAAAAATCCGAAAGCCGATTGGTATATTTGGCGCGACGCAAAAAATGACGGTTCGCCTCCGACAAATTGGCGCAGTATTTTTGGCGGGAGCGCGTGGGAGTGGTGCGAAGAGCGCGGGCAATTTTATCTGCACACCTTCGCGAAAGAACAACCCGATTTGAATTGGGAAAACCCCGCCGTCCGTCAAGCCCTCTACGACGCGGCAAATTTTTGGCTCGATAAAGGTGTGGGCGGTTTCAGAATCGACGCGATAACCTACATAAAAAAGCCCGCGATTTTTTCTGACGGCGCGCCCGACGGCAAGGACGGGTTGACAAATATTCACTTCATGACGGCGAACACCAAAGGGATTTTGGATTTTCTGCACGAGTTCAAGGAAAAAGTTTTCGCCGGTCGCGATATTTTCACGGTCGGCGAGGCAAACGGCGTGGCGGCTGACGAATTAAATCAGTGGGTCGGCAAAAACGGCGTCTTCGATATGCTCTTCGAGTTCAGTCACGTGAATTTGTCGCTGAAGGACGGAGAAATTTGGTGTCGTCCTACTGAATGGAAATTGACCGAGCTGAAAAAAGTTTTGTCCGATAGCCAAGCCGCGACGAAAAATAATGGCTGGTATCCGATATTTTTTGAAAACCATGACCACCCGCGTTGCGTGAATCATTTTTTCGCGAAGGACGCGGAGCCCGACAAGGCGGCTAAAGCTATGGCGGCGATACTCTTGACTTTACGCGGGACGCCGTTCATTTACGAGGGGCAGGAGCTGGGTTGCACGAACGTTGCGTGGGATTCTATTGAGCAGTACGACGATATTTCTTCGCACGGGCAGTATGATTTCGCACTTGAGGAAGGTTTCAGCGCGGCGGAGGCGATGGAGTTCGTGCACTTTTTCAGCCGCGACAACGCCCGCACGCCCATGCAGTGGAACGGCAAAAAAAATGCGGGCTTTTCCACAGGCAAAACGTGGTTGCCGGTGAATGACAACTACAAAATTATTAACGTCGAGGCGGAAGAAAAAAATTCCAAGTCCGTGCTTGCGTGGTACAGGAAGCTTGCGAAATTCCGCAGTGAGCGCGAAGAACTGACGGCGGGCGATTATGAATTGCTTTTGCCGGACGACGAAAATATTTTTGCATTTTCGCGCGGCGTCGACGACAAAAAAATTATAACCGTCGTGAACTTCTCGACGAAAAAAATTTCACTGCCCGAAGATTTTTGCGGCAGAAAAATTTTGCTCGACACTGAATCAAAAAATCGCGAAGAAAAATTTTTACAGCCGTTGGAGGTCAGAATTTTGGAATGATAAAAATTCACGTCATGCACACCGGAAAAGTTTACGTCTCGCCGGCTTTGCCCTTCAAGGACGCGAAAAAAAATCCCAACCCCTTGCAGCTGTCGTTGCTGTCGCTGTACGGGCGCAGGAACAGAATTTGGTTGCCGGTCTCCGCGTATTTGATTGAGCACCCGAAAGGGCTGTTGCTTTTCGATACCGGTTGGCACCGCGAAGTAAGCCCGAACGGTGAATATGACAGAATCGCGCAGGTGAAACACATGGGGGTTGGACATTTTTTGCTGAACCAGGCGATTTTGCCGAAGGGCGAATCACTTGTCGAACAACTTGTCGCGAAAAATATTTACCCAAAAAATATTGACTGCGTGATAATGTCGCACTTGCACACGGATCACGCCAGCGGCTTGCGTCAACTTGTCGGCGCGAAAAAATTTTTGGTGAGCGCGCCCGAACTCGACGATACTAAAAATTTTCCGATTAGGTATGTTTCGTCAATGTGGCAGGGAATTAATTTTGATACTTTCGATTTCGCTGACACAGGCGCGGGTCCGGTCGGCAAGAGTTTTGATTTTTTCGGAGACGGTACTATTGAGCTGATAAATATTCCGGGACACACGAGCGGCTTGACGGCGATGAAGATTTCCGGCGGCGATAAATTTGTACTGTTGTTTTCTGACGGCGGTTATTCCGAAAAATCTTGGCGCGAAGAAATTCCGCCGGGCACTGCGCTGGACGAAAATTTGGCTTTGAACTCGTTGCGTTGGATTGGAAAAACTAGTAAAATGCTCAATTGTGTGGAGTCTTTGGCGAATCACGACCCGAATGTTATTCCGCACGAAATTATTATTTAGGAGGTCTTCTTGATGAAAAAAAGTTTTCTTGCAATGTTGGGATTGGCGGCGTCGTTGTTGCTTACCGGTTGTGGAGGCGGCGGCGGCGATACCGGCGGCAACAGTTCGGATAAACTTAACGCGACGATTAAAGTTGGTGCGACGCCCGTGCCACACGCGGAACTTTTGGAGGAGATTAAACCGGATTTGAAAGAACAGGGCGTTACGCTGGAGATTGTCGAGTTTAATGATTACGTCCAGCCGAATATCGCGCTCAATGACAAAGAACTGGACGCAAATTTTTTCCAGCATGAACCTTATTTGAATGACTTTGTCAAGGAACACACGGAAATGAAAATTAAAAATGCGGGCGGTATTCACGTGGAGCCGATGGGGATTTATTCCAAAAAGATTACGAAACTTGAGGAGCTTGCCGACGGCGCGACTGTTTCCATTCCGAACGACCCGACTAACGGCGGGCGCGCGCTCCTACTCCTGGAAAAAGCGAACCTGCTGAAATTGAAAGAGGGCGTCAAAGAAACTGCGACTGTGCAGGATATTGCCGAGAATCCTAAAAATTTGGTGATTCAGGAAATTGAGGCGGCGCAACTTCCGCGCACGCTGGAGGACGTCGACATTTCGATTATCAATACGAATTTTGCAATGAACGCCGACCTCAATCCGATAAAAGACGCGCTTTTCATGGAGGACAAAACTTCGCCTTACGTGAATATTATTACCGTTCGTGACGGCGACGAGAACCGCCCGGAAATTCAGGCTCTCCTCAAAACGCTTAAGTCCGAGAAAATTAAAAAGTTTATCGAAGAAAACTACAACGGCGCGATTGTTGCCGCCTTTTAAAAATCTAATCCCTTATCCCTTAGAAATGTCCTCAAAAAATTTTGAGGGCTTTTTTATTTTTTTAGATAAATTCGATACAAATTTAATTTAATCTGCTATAATATTCGGCAGAACAAAATTTCGGACGGAGGAAAAGTTTTGACGAGATGGATGTTTTTGGGCGACGACTCACGGCAAATTTTTTTAAGTCAACTTCTGCACGTCGACCGGAAAAGAATTAACACCGATGAATCATTTACTTTGCGGCGCGGGCGGACAAAATTCAGTCGCGCGGTTACGAAGTCGGGCAAGATAATTATTTCAAGCGTTTATCTGCCGCCGGGTACTGAAATTTTTGTGCCGGCCTATTCCGACGATTTCAGCTTCGATTTTTATTCCCTCGACAAGTGCGCGATTTTTGAGATGTTCCCTTTCAGAAAAGAGTCCGTCGCTGAAATTGCGCAGATTTTGGAGCTGAACTCGGAAGGACCCGATTTGCTTTTCGTGCTCATGGATTTTTACGGCGAAAAAAATCCCGCGTTCAGTTCCGAGTCCGTCGAAAGTTATTTCCGAAAAAAAAATCGTGACGTCGTTGTCGTGAAAAAGGAGCCGGATATTTTCAAAGTCCTGCGTTGGGATAAACCGTTGCTCACCGGCGTCATTCGGGAGCTGCACGGCGAACTTATGGACGTTTATACCCGTTCGGAAAATATTCTTGCGAAGTATCAAAATTTTTTAATCGAGCAAACAAATTTCGGTTGCCTCAGCAATGCCGCGAAAAAACGTATCGTCTCCTTTGAAAATATTCGCGGCAAGTCCCATATTTGGATGACGTATCAGGAAATTGCGCTGCAGTTTTTGTTGCCGCCGTCGAACGTGGGCGGGCTGTCCGCGCTGATAAAATTTTATCGTGACGCGCTGTACGGTACCGATAATCCCTTCGCCTCTTTGATTTGGAATGAGGAAAGAGATTGCAAGAGGTTCACGAGAAATTTGCGCGAAAAGTTTTTGCAGTTTACCAGGACGCCGAGAAAATTTCAGTACTTCTTGAGCGACGACGAAAATAAATCCGAACACATTTACCTTTCGCTGATTAAACCCGGCAGTAAATTTGGCGGGATAGCCGAAGAATTTTTGGCGGCGTACGAAGGTTTTGTTTATGGGGAAGTTCCGGAAATTTTAATCGCCGAACTTGAAGCTCACGTTCAGAAAATGGAACAGGCAATTTCTTAAAACATAAATACAAAAATTAATTGAAAGGGATGAACTTTTTTAATGAAGGGCAATGAAAATGGTTTCGCGGGTGCGCTTTTCTTTTCGCTCGTCGGAATTGGTACGCTTTTAAAAGTTGATGATATTATCGCCGGTGCGACTGCCGCCGCGATTTTTGCGTTGCTTGCGGCGATTTGTTTGAGGATTTCTTTGACGGGGATTGCCGCCGCTGAAGAAAAAAGATACCAGCAAAATTCAATTCATCTTAGTCAGCTCGCTCAACAAATTTCTGACGGGTTTGTTGTGACTTCAAGCGTTATGCAAAATTTTTCAGACACGGCTAATATTTTGCACGAAAGTCTGCATGATATTCGCGCAGGTCTCCAGGAACTTAGCAACTTCCCGGATTTTTCGGACACCCGCGAGGCGTTCGGAGCGATTCTTGAGGGCGTGGAGGACAACACCGGCAGGACAATTTTCGCGCTGAAGGAAATTAACGACAAGATTGCGGCGACTTCCGAAGTAATGGCGAAACTCCCCGAAACTCTAAACGAAAATTTTGCCAAACTTAACGCGGCGGTCGAGGAAAATAAAATTGAGCCCGCGCTGAAAAATCTCACAATCAAGGAGGACATGGAAAAAATCTGCGCGACGATGACCGAGCTGCTCGAAAAGGCGAATGAGCCTGACGACTTCCAAAAATCCGCCGAAGAGATTCAGAAAGAAATTGCCGCGCTTTCAAAAATTATCGTGGAGACTGCCGAAAAAAGCCGCGCCGTTTCCGATTCTTCCCTGCAGCTTGAAAAAGTTGTTCGCGAAGCCGCCACGACCTTTAAGGAGATTAGCGAACAGCTCGCGCTTAATTCTGAAGGACTGGGCGAAATGTTTGACGATATGAGTAAAGATTTCAAAAAGCTGAACGATAAACTCGATACTCACAACAATTTGACTGAAGCCACGCTCGAACAGTATTTGAATTTGACTGAACAGGACTTCGCAATTTTGAAGAGTATCACGGAGAAAATTCATGGCTGATAATTTTTCACGAACCGAAAGACTTATTAAGATTAAAGAGTTTCACAGGGACAGTCTGCAAAAAATTTTCGACGACCTGCAGAAAGATTTTTTGAATTCCGAGAAAATCAAAAAAGTTTTTCTGAAGGAAAGGACTACCAAATTTCCTGATTCGATCGACGTTGCGGTTAAAATAGATTTGATTGACAACGTTCGCAAGAGTTTCATGACGGCTATGCAATTTGGCGACTTCCACCGCGCTGTTCGATACCTTGCCGCGCTGGATATGCTTTGCAAAAAGTTTTTGAATTGAGGAGTTAGAAATGTTTGGAAAAAAAACTGTAATTTCGACGCGCTTTAATTCGGTCTTCGTTGCGTCGATGGTCTCAATGGTAAGTTCGTACGTTTTGGCTTTGACAGATAACATCGTTGCGGGACAAATTATAGGCGATTCCGCCGTTGCCGCAATGACGCTCGTCTTTCCAATCTACACGCTGCTATTATTTGTCTCCTACGTCGTCTCGGACGGGCTGGTCATGATGATTTCCTACGCGCAGGGCAGAAACGACCGCGAGGAAATTAATCGCCTGTTCAGCTTGGGAATGATTTTATCAATCGATTGCGCGATATTTTTTTTCGCGGCACTTGTTTTGTTCAAAGATCAAATTTTATCTTTCTGGGAAATTTCTGAACAGCTGAAAGCTTACTCCGTTTCCTACTACGACGGCTTGAAATTTTTCCCGCTGGTCATGTTCGTGAATATTTTTATCTACACGGTTTTTATGACAGAGGGCAAGGAAAACGCCTGCATCATTTCTTCCGCGACTTCCTTCATGGTAAATATCGCGCTCGACATAATTCTCTGCCAAAACATGGGCATCAAGGGGATTGGTCTTGCAACTATGTTCAGCATGCTCGCAAGTTTAATCACGCAAATTTATTTCTTGACGGGCGGGCGAAGTCAACTTCGTTTCAGTTGGTATTGGGACTTGAAAAAAATCCTCAAGGGAATTTATTTCAGTTTCTACCACTCAATCGACACGCTCTTTATCTCAATTTTGCCGGTGCTCCTTTCAATGGGAGTCATTAGATTTTTCGGCGAAGATGAATTAATCGTCGTGACGGTTGCCGTAAATTTATTGACTTTGGTTATCGCGATTTACGGCGGGCTCGTCGATTGCCTGCAACCTATGGTTTGTCAGTACCACGCCGAAAATAATTTTTACAGTATGAAAAAAACAATGGATCTCGGAATAAAAGTTACAGTAGTTTTGAGCGTCGCAATGACTTTCTTGGGAATGATTTTCGCAGATTTCTTGCCTATGCTCTTCGGCGTCGAAGAAGCCGCGCTGGAAGAAGAGGCAGTGACGGCGATGAGATTTCTCCTGCCGTTCATAATCTTTCTCGGTTGCGTGCTGATTTACTCAAATTATTACGTCTATATCGAAGAAATGCGATTGAGCGCGCTGGTAAAATTAATCCTGTTTTTGGTGATGCCCTGTATCGGAATGGAAATAGGCGGAAAAATTTCGATGAACGCGTTTTGGCTTTGCGTAGGCGCGTCGTTTGCGGTGTCCTTTGCCGCGAATTTTATCGTGACGAAATTTTTTGGCAAGCGCGGAGGACTTTTGTTGCTGGATAAAAATATTTTGAATAAGCAACTTTCCTACGACGTCGACACGATTTTTGAAGACATCATTGCTTTGACGAAAAAAGTTGACGCGGATTTGTTGCGGCTGGGCGTGGACGACAAGACCCGCAACAAATTGGTTTTGTTCACCGAAGAATTTGGCTTGCATGCTGTGGAACGCGCCGGCGACAAAATTTTTCAGCTGGAGTTTTCTTTTTTGATTGACGACGACGCCTACAGAGTGATTATCCGCGACAACGGCACGCCTTACGACATTCTTGCCATTGCCGAAGAGAAAAAATTTTCCTTCCGCGAATTTTTTATCGACAGCATAACCGAAAGGGTTGTCAGCAGAAATTATGTTGAGAGCGGCGACGAAAACCGTGTTGTCATTCGCATCTGAAGTCCACCAATTTTCATGATGAAGTAAATATTTCAGTTGACTGTTATAAACTATTCTGATAAAATCCGTTCAGAGTCAGTCGGTTGTGACGGCTTTTCTACTAAGTGTTTCAGACAAAAAGGGAGTCAGCCGGTT
Source organism: uncultured Selenomonadaceae bacterium (assembly GCA_905234195.1). Classification (GTDB taxonomy): domain Bacteria; phylum Bacillota; class Negativicutes; order Selenomonadales; family Selenomonadaceae; genus Quinella. Next base: position 82,703 of record CAJOFR010000010.1, on the reverse strand, counting down.
TTCCCGTGTCGGCTACCCCTCGAAGTACAAGTTGATAAAGGATGGCCGCCCGGTTCAGGCGGCTTTTCTACTTATCTTTGAAAAAGATATCGTAGATAATGGCGACGGTCTGAACAACCGTGCGGACAACAAGCAAAAGCTCCATACGCCATCACCTCCCAGAACGAATCTAAGAGGTAAGCCGACTACCGTCTGACTCGCGAAAATTATAGCAATTGTAAATTTGTCTGTCAATTTTCATGACGGGACAAAATTTTTTTTAACGAGGAATTAAATGGAAAAAATTACGATTATCGTGCCGTGCTACAACGAAGAAGAAGTTATCGATATGTTTTATCCCGCCGTTCAAAAACAAGTGGAAAAAATTTCCGGTTGCGAGTTCGATTACATTTTCGTAAACGACGGCAGCCGCGATTCGACTTTGGAAAAACTGCGGGAGATTTCACGGCGGCACGACAACGTTTCATATTTGAGTTTGTCAAGAAATTTCGGTAAGGAGTCGGCGATGATGGCGGGGCTGGATTACGCGGAAGGCGACGCGGTGATTATTATGGACGCCGATTTACAACACCCGCCCGAAAAAATTTCCGAGATGGTCACTTGGTGGCGCGCAGGGTACGACGATATTTGCGCAAGGAGGGTTGACCGTTCGGGGGAGACGTGGTTCAAAAAGACGGCGGCAAATATTTTTTATGGCTTCATGAAAAAATTCAGCACGTCTAACGAAATTCAAAGGAACGTCGGAGATTTTCGGTTGCTTGACAAAAGATGCGTTGAGGCTCTGAAAATCATGCGCGAAAATCAGCGGTTCACGAAGGGGCTTTTCGCGTGGGTCGGCTACCGAAAAAAAATAATTCCCTTTGAAGTTCAGCCGCGCGCCGCCGGGTCGACGAACTGGAATTATGCCGCGCTGTTCAGCCTTGCGATAAAGGGAATGACTTCCTTCACGACTGCGCCCTTGCACTTCGTGACTTTTCTTGGGATAACGATTTCTTGCGGCGCGATAGGCTACATGATTTTCGTTTTGATAATGGCGTTGCTCTACGGCGATCCGGTTGCCGGCTACCCGACTCTAATGACGGTGATACTTTTTTTGGGCGGCACACAACTTTTGGCGATTGGGATTATCGGAGAATACCTAAGCCAAATTTTCCACGAGACCAAACACCGCCCGATTTATTTAATCGACGAACACAACGGACAGCGCATGATTTATAAAAGCGTTTTGATTCCCGCCGAAAGAAATTTTGAAAATCAAAAGCCCGCCGAAAAAAATAATCCGTAGACAACACGCGGCTTTTGTTTTAAAATTATTCGCGGAAGGGAGATGATTCAAGTGGCAGAAGAAAATAAACTCGAAAAGAGCCCCGCCGAAAAGCAACACCCCAACGAGGCAAATTTTAACGTCAGCTCGCTCAACGAAGTCAAGGACGAAAATGGCAACGGAATTTTTCACATGAAGACGAAAACAAAATGGGTTGTCGGAGTTTCGACGGTGATGCTTTTTTTGACAGCAATTTTAATTTACGCAACAGTTGAAGGCGGGCTCGGCGCGGAGATGTGGCAAGTGGCGATTTGGGGGTTGTGCGGAATACTCGCGCTGTATTCTTTCTTCAGTAAATCGCTCGCCGCGCTCCTGTGCAATTTGGTTTTATTTTTCGGAATATCGTTAATCCCCGCGTGGCAAATGGGCTACGAATTTTTCCGCCCTGTCATTGAAAATCTCACGGGAACAAAATAGGAGTTGATAAAATGTACGAAGGAACTTTGGTTTGGCACGAAGATTCAATCGCGGTTCAGCATTTCATTAAGGGCGAAATAATTTTCACGAAACTCGCCGTCGGGCAGACGATTGAACTTTATCAGAACGGCTATTGGCACGAAGTGAAAATCGCGTCGACGACGGACGAACCCTATATCGAAGATTGGGAATACGGGAATTGTTTGGGCTGTGAAGTTCGTCTCAGCGAAATTTAACGACGCGAAAGTTTTACGACGATTTTTTCCAGGACTTCGACACCTGCGCGCCCTGTCTTCAATTTAAAATCGGCGTCGGCTAATTCCAGAAAAACTTCTTCAAGCAGCGGCTTAGGATACGTCGCGGAAATTTCCCCGATTTTTTGAGCAATGTACGGATTCATTTCGAGCGGCTCCCCCAACGCACGACCCTTGACGCCTTTCTTTAAGAAAAATTTTGCGCGGAGGAGTTGCCGGACGTGGCGGACGAGCATTGCGGTTGTTACCGGAAAATTTTTTTCGTCTCGCAGTTGTGTCCGCAAAAGTTCGACGGCTTTTTTAGGTCGTCTCGCGTCTATCGCGTCGGGCAGCGCGAAATTTGAAACTTCCGGCGGATCCAGCATGACCCTTTCCAAATGACTGACGGTGATTTCTTTTCCCGAAACGTTCAGCGCGATTTTATCCAGCTCGTTTTCCAGATACCACAGCGAAATTTCCGGCAAGACGGCTATTCTTTCCGAAAAATATTTTCGCGCGTCGCCGTACATGACTTTTTCTACGGACTTTAATTTTTCGTTCAGCCACTCATCTATCTGCCACGCGCGCAGTAAATCCGCCTCAAGTACCCCGCCGACTTTCGCAACCAGCTTGTATAATTTTTTTCGCTTGTCTGCAGATTTGGCTGTGAAAATTACATAATTTGTTTCGAGCATGTTTTCCAAAACTTTTTCCAGACGCTCCGATTTATTTTCCGCGCTGAAGAACGGCGCGTTTTTTACTAGTGTGACATTTTGCGTCGTGAAAAGCGGCATGCTGTCAATCGTGTTGATAATTTCGGCAAGGGGAATTTTTTCGCTGCAGTCCAAAATAACCAGCTCCGACTTGTCGACCTTCAGCTTGTCGAGAATTTTTTCGCGCGCCTTGTCGATATAAAAAGTCTCTTCGCCGCTCAAAAGGTACACGTGCTTAATGCCCCTGTCCAGCGTGCTCATAAATTCTTTGAACTTCAAAATATCACGCTCCCAAAAAATTTTTGCAAGGAGAATTTTAAAATGATTTATCGCGATGTTTACGCCGAAATAAATCTCGGCGCGATTGAACACAATCTTACGGAAATTCGGCGGCACATTCAGTCGGCGGCAAAACTCTGCGCGGTCGTCAAGGCAAATGCGTATGGTCACGGCGCGATTAAAGTTTCAGAAGTTGCCGTGAAGTGCGGCGCGGATTTTCTTGCCGTCGCCACCGTCGACGAGGCTCTTGAACTTCGGCGCGCAGGTTTTAGTCAGCCGATTTTGATTCTCGGATTGATTCCACACGACGCCGCAAAAATTTCTGTCGAAAATAAAATCACCCTGACTGTCGCGGATTTTGAACTTGCAAAAAAAATTTCAGCCGCCGCCGTCGATTTAGGTACAACTGCGAAAATTCATCTTAAAATAGAAACCGGAATGGGCAGAATCGGAATTTTTCCCGCCGCCGCCGCCGAACTTGCCGAAAAAATTTCCGCGCTCCCGAACGTCGAATTGGAAGGGCTGTTCACGCATTTTTCTGATGCCGATTCTCCCGACAAGACTTTCACGAATCAGCAACTGAAAATTTTTAAGGACACAGCTGAAAAAATTCGTGCGCGCGGCGTCGAAATAAAAATTCGTCACATTGCAGAATCAGCGGCGATTTTGGAAATTCCGGAAGCTCATCTCGATATGGTTCGTTCCGGAATTATAACTTACGGGCTTTATCCCGCCGACACCGTCAAAAAAAATATTGAACTCCTTCCCGCAATGAAACTCAAGGCGCGCGTCGTCTACGTCAAAAAAATTCCGAAGGGCACGCCGATTGGTTACGGGCGCGAATTTATTGCGGCGCGTGATTCCGTTATCGCGACGCTGCCGCTCGGCTACGCTGACGGGTACATTCGCGCTTACAAAAAGTTTCACGCCGAATTTCACGGAAAACTTGCGCCGATTGCCGGGCGCGTCTGCATGGATCAAGTTATGTTTGACGTGACGGATATCCCCGACGTAAAAATTGGTGACGAGGCGATTTTGTTTGGCTCCGATTTGATTACGATTGACGACGCCGCCCGCCACTTGCACACGATAAATTACGAGGTGACTTGCCTTGTTTCCGACCGCGTGCCGAGAATTTATCACGACTGACTTTTAATTTTCGGAGTTGTCAATTTCTTCGCCCTCAAGTTCGCCCGTCCAACTGACCAGCCCGCCGAACTCATAAATATTTTTGTAGCCGAGCTCCGCAAGAAGAACGGCAGAATCTTCCGCGCGCCGCCCCGTCCAACAATAAATTAAAAGAGTTTGATTTTTATCCGGCAGGGCTGACAAATTTCCCTTTTTAATCTCGTCAATGGGAACAAGCACCGCGCCGGGTATATGTTTTTTGTCGTACTCTTCCTGCGTCCTCACGTCGACAATGATATAATTTTTCTCTGACGCCATGATTTGCGCCGCCTCTTCCGCGCTGATATGCTGATAACTTCCCTTGCTGCAACCCGTGCAAATTGCAAGAATCAAAATTGCAAATGTAAAAATCGTAACTTTTTCGATAAACAAACCATGACTCATGATAAAAATTTTCCACTCCTTTAATTTTTTTGCAACAAAACCTCCGTCAATGTCGTCATCATCTGCGGAATATCCAGCGGCTTTGCAATGTGGCTATCCATTCCCGCGTTCTTCGCGTTTTGAATATCTTCCGCAAAAGCATTTGCTGTCATTGCGACAATCGGAATTTTTGCAAGCTGTGGATTTTCCAGCTGACGAATTGCCCGCGCCGCGTCGTAGCCGTTCATCACGGGCATCTGGACGTCCATTAAAATAACCTGGAAGTCTCCGGGATTGGACGCGGAAATTTTTTCGACGGCGATTTTTCCATTTTCGGCGGTATCAATCTCAAAACCAAACTCGCTCAAAATCAGCGTGGCTATCTCGCGATTAACTTCGTTGTCCTCGACGAGCAAAACTTTCACGCCGGAAAAATCGACGGCTTGTTCTTCGTCTTCGGGCGTCTGAATTTCTTCCTCTTCGGGCTCGTCTTCAAGAATGGGAAAATCTGCGCGCACGATAAATTCAGTGCCCTTGCCCAGCTCCGTTTCGACGTCAATGGTGCCGTCCATAAGATCGACGATGCTTTTCGTGATAGCCATACCCAGCCCCGTGCCCTGAATGTTATTAACAGTTCGGTCGCGGGAATAGGCGTCGAAAACTTTTTTCGCAAAATCCGGCGTCATTCCCATGCCCGTATCCTTGACGCGAATTTCGTACGAGCCAATTTCATTTGCCGCGCCGGTCTGTGTCAAAGTGACGGTGACCGCACCGCCTTCGGGCGTGAACTTGAAAGAATTGCTGATAAGATTTAAAAGCACGCGATTCAGCCGTTTGGTGTCGCACATAACCATTTTGTTCGTCACGTTTTCGGTGTCGACGGTGTAAGAAATTCCCTTCGTCTCCATTTGCGTGGCGAAGAGGTCGCGGACTTCGTTCAAAGCCTTGACGATATTCGACTTGGAAATTTCCAGCTCCATTTTTCCATTTTCTATGCGGCTCATCTCCAAAATATCGTTAATCAAATCTAAAAGGTGGTTGCTCGAAGCCTCAATCTTGCCGAGATAATCCAGCGCGTCTCCGGAAATTGTCTTGTCCTTCTTCAGCAAATTGGTGTAGCCTATAATCGCGTTCATTGGCGTACGAATATCGTGGCTCATGTTGAAAAAGAAAGTGCTCTTCGCCTGGTTGCTCTGTTCCGCCTCCATTTTTTTTACTTCCATATCTTTTTCGCGATTCATCATCGCAGTGTAGATATTGAACATGATAAACAACGCCAAAATTATCAAAGCCATCTGCGATAAATTATAATTCGTCAAAGACGCGCTGACATAATCCATTTGCTGTTGAAGATAATATTCCGCGTCGGCCTTTTCTCTTTTATTGAAGGCAGCTCCGTGCTCGTTAAGCTCCTCGACGTAATATTCACTCAGGTGATTTAAAACGGTCGCGGTTGTGTCATGCGTCGCCTTACGAACCCAAAGCGTTGACGTGAAAAAAATCAGGAAGAGCAGCATAATCCAAACGACTGTCGATTTTCCGAAACGCCGTTGATTATCTTGCTTGAAGATGAAACGAAAAAATATAAACCCAAAAATACTCCAGAAGATAAAAATTAAATACGATTCAGTTGAGAGCGCGCTGAACGTCCAAAAATTCGGCACCATGAAGTACAGAAAAAATATCACCGAAGTTATACAGCCGGTCAGCCCCGTGAATTTTACAAGCCTGTTGCCGGAACGTTTCGCCAGCGTGAACGCAACAAAGGAAGTGTACGCGTAAGCAATCGTTGCGCCAATCGTATTAACGTCGACAATCCAACTAATTGCCGTCCTCCCGAAAAAAGGTATGGGCAAAGAAATCAGCATGATAAAAATTATCGCGTTCTTCGGTGTGCAGGAACCGTTCAGCTTTGTAAAATATTTCGGCAACAAATTATCGCGCGCCATCGAATAAATCAGACGGCTTGCGGCGATAGAATTTCCAACAAGACCGGTAATTACTGCGGCAATAACCGTCACGCCGAGAATGATTAGACCCGTCGAGCCCATAAGATTATTTATCGTGTGGAAAGTCGGCAAGCCCTCCAGCCCCGACAAATTTTTCAAGTCACTGATATATTCAAACCAATTCGAGTAGCCGGCGGGCAAGGTGGCAATGGCTATCAGCGAAAGGAAAACATAAACAAGCGCGCCGGTCACGACGGCAATGAGCATTATCGAAAAAGATTTTCGCGGAGAAAAATTAAACTCTTCGGTCGAATGCGAAATTGATTCAAAGCCGACGAAAGCCCACGGAGCTAAAACCACAATCCCCAAAATTTCCGGAACAAAATTATTTTTCGGGACAAAGGGCGGAGCAATCTCAAAAATATTTCCGTCGTAGTTCGTCGCCGCCACAAAAAAACCAACCAGCACGCCGCAACACAGGACGCAAGCCGAAAGAGTTTGCACGCGCGCCGCAAACTTCCCGCCGCAAATGCAAACCAAACCAAAAATCAAAAGCGCGGAAAGCGAAAGAAGTGATTCGCCAAAATAAACGTCGAAGCCCGCGATTTGATAATGAAATCCAAACTGAAAAATATCGCCGAGAAAATTTCTAAAAATAATCGGCAGGGCTGTCGCGTTCGCCCAAGTAATCGCAATGTAAACCAGCACGAGAAACCACGCGCTCAAAAATCCGTGATCGAAACCCAAAACATTTTTCGAGTAAGAATAAGTGCCGCCGGCGTCGGGATAATGATTCATCATGTAGTGATAGTTGTAGCCGATTATCAGCATGACAACCGCGCCTATCGTCATACCAATCGCAGTGCCCAAAGGCCCGGCAATGGGCAGGAAAGTCGTGCCCGGCATGACGAACGCGCCCCAACCTACCGCGCAACCAAACGCCAAAGCCCAAACATTTATCTGCGACAAATAACGGTTCAATTTCGAGTTGCTTTGAATTTCTTCACTTTCTGTTTCTGTGTTCATCTAAAGAGTTTGCTCCTTCTTGCGTTTACTGCCGATATTAAAAATTTCCCGCTCCGCCTCGTCAAGTGTGATAACTTCCGCACCGACGTTCAAACCTGCGCGCCGAAGTTCCTGCATTAGTTGAGTGACGGGCGGCGGCATTAATCCCGCCTGCTTTAAAATTTCCGATTGGCTGAATAATGTTCGCGGCGTCCCGTCGAATAAAATTTTTCCCTGCGCGAGCACGATAACCCTGTTCGCAAGCCGCGCTATGTCCTCCATTGAATGCGACACGAAAATTATCGTCACTCCTGCTCGGTGAAGTTTTTTTATTTCGGCGAGAAGATTGTTTCGCGCTTTCGGGTCAAGCCCTGCCGTCGGTTCGTCGAGGATTAAATATTTCGGCTTGAGTGCCAAAATTCCGGCAATGGCAACGCGCCTTTTCTGCCCGCCCGAAAGTTCAAACGGCGAAGAATTTTTCAGCTCCGCGCTCAGCCCGACGAGTTTCATTGATTCGTCGACACGCGCGGCAATTTCATTTTCAGCCAGCCCGAAATTTCGCGGTCCGAAGGCAATATCCTTTTCGACCGTCTCTTCAAAAAGCTGATATTCCGGATACTGAAAAACGATCCCGATTCTTCGGTGGGCATCCTTTTCCGCGACGGGCGCGCCGTCAATTTCCACGACGCCTTCAGTTAAATCAATCAACCCCGCGATAATTTGAATCAGCGTCGATTTTCCGCTGCCGGTGTGCCCCGCTATCGCCAAAAAATCTCCCTCGTTCACGCTGAAAGAAATTTCCCGCAACGCAGTTTTTTCAAAGGGGGTTTTCGACATATAAGTAAAATTTACCTTGCGAATATCAATCATAATTTTTCCCTCGACAAATTTTTTATGACTTCCGATTCTGAAAATAATTTCTCTACGGATTTTTTCAGCGTGCAATTTTTCATGACGGAGTTATAACCATTAAGCGCAATTTCTTTTCGTAAATTTTCCTGCGATAAATAAAAAATAATCTTCTCGATTAAATCATTCGTATCTTGAAAAATCGCAATGTCCTTCCCGAAATTTACCAGCCCGCAAGAATTTTGCCCGGCGTTCATCAGCTGAAAACTTTTCGTCGCGCAAATTTCAAAAGTTCGCGGGCTTAAACTCTTATGGGCGGCGGTGTTTATGTTCAGGCAAATTTTACTGCGGCGATATAAATCCGCAACCTCTTCCGGCGCAAAAATTCTGTTCTCCAAAAATTTCACGAGATTGGGATAACGCCGCTCAAAAAAATATTTCTTCCAAAAATGTTTGGCGTCGTAAAAAATCCCGCCGACCTTGACCGAAAAATTTTTTTGATACGCCATTTCGCAAACCCTTTCCAAAATCTCCAGCCGCTCCTTCGACGCCAGCCCGACAAAAGAAATATCGACGTCACGTTTTTTTTCAAGCGGGAAATAAATTTTTTCGTTCGCGCCCAGCGGCAAATAATGCGCCGTCAGATTTTTCCCCGACAAATATTTTAAATCTCCCTGCTCGAAACAAAAAATTTCGTCCGCAATTTCCGTGAAACCTTCCGTCTCTGAAAAATTTTTCACGGAATCCCACGCCCACAAAATTATTTCACGACCGGCAATAAATTTTTGCACGTCGCGCGGAACATTGCTGCCGTTGAGAATCAGCAGGAAGTCCGGACGAAATTTTTCAAGCCTGTCGTTCAAATTATTTATCAAGGTGTGATTAAATTTTCGTTCGGAAATTTTGACGCCGAGTTTATAAATTTTTCGTTCAAGGTAAGACGAGCTGAAATAAAAAAGATTCATCGTGAAAAGTTCGGGTTCAAAATTTTTCAGCGCGCGCAGTTCGTCAAAAATCCCGTCGGTAATCGGCGAAGGCGGAGCGATAACTAAAAAACGCATGTTCAAATTCCTTTTAGGGCGTCCGCCAACTCGGCGGCAGTCAAAATATTTTTCGGCAGGCGCAAACCTTTTCGGCGCAACCTTTCGGCAATTTCGACGGCAACCGGCACATCTAATCCGAGCCGTTTAATTTCGGCGACGTCCGAAAAAATTTCCTGCGGCGTCCCGATTTTGATTATGCGCCCGCTTTCCATGACGACGACGCGGTTTGCTGCCGCCGCCTCCTCCATAAAATGCGTGATTAAAATTATCGTCAAGCCCTGCGCGTGGAGTTTTTTTATCGTGCCCAAAACTTCGCGGCGTCCTTGCGGATCGAGCATGGCGGTCGGTTCGTCGAAGACAATAATTTTCGTGCGCATGGCGACGGCTCCGGCAATGGCGATGCGCTGTTTTTGCCCGCCGCTAAGTTTGCCGGGCGAAAATTTTTTGTAGTCGGTCATGTTGACGGTCTCAAGGGCAAGGTCGACGCGGCGGCGAATTTCCTGCGGCTCAATCCCCAAATTTTCCGGACCAAAAGCAATATCGTCTTCGACAATCGCGGCGACAATTTCGTTATCGGGATTCTGAAAAACCATGCCGACATTCGAGCGCACTTGCCAAAGATTTTTTTCGTCAGCTGTATCTAGATTTTCGACAAAAATTTTTCCGGCGGTCGGCTTGAGCAGCGCGTTAAAATGTTTGGCGAGCGTGGATTTGCCGCTGCCGTTCGTGCCGATAATCGCGACAAATTCCCCCGCGTCCACCGTCAAATTAATATCGTCCAGCGCGAGTTTATCGCCCGCCGCCGTCTGATAAACGTGTTTCAAATTTTCAACTCTGATAATTTCCATAATCATTCCCCAAAAAGCGCGCGCATTGCTTCCGCGTAAAAATTTTCTTCGTTCGTGCCGGCGGAGGCGTTTAATTTCATCATTGGCAACCGCAAAAGTTTTCGGACGATCATTTTTGTCATGTGGTCGACGACGCGGCGTTCTTCGTCTGACAAATTGGGGAGCTTGTTTGAAATTCTTTTGACTTCTCTTTCGCGAATTTTTTCCGCGCGATTTGAAAGGTCTGCCATTAGCGGCTGGAACTTCAGATATTTAAATCTTTCCATTACGGAGGCAACGTCAGCCTCGATAATTTTTTCGGCGGCTTTAGCTTCTTCGCGGCGCGCCTGCACGTGCGATTCGACGACCGATTCTAAATCGTCAATGTTGTAGAGAGTAACGCCAGGAATTTTTCCGACTTCCGGGTCGACGTCACGCGGAACAGCTATATCGATAAAAAAAATCCCGCGCCCTGCACGACGAGCCATAAGCTGTTGCGTTTGCCACGCCTTTACGACGTAATGCGGCGCGCCCGTCGAAGTAATAATTATGTCGACGTTATCAGCGCAATGCATCGCGTCTTCCCACGAGACCGCCTCGCCGGAAATTTTTTTCGCCATCTCTTCGGCGCGCTCCAAATGACGATTGGCAACGAAAATTTTTTTCACGCCATGCGCCTGCAAATTTTGCGCGGTCAATTGAGCCATCCTCCCCGCGCCGAAAATCAAAGCGTTGCGATTTTTCAGCCCGCCCATTTTTTTTTCGGCAAGTTCGACAGCGGCGGAACTCACTGAAACGGAATTATAAGCGATTTTAGTTTCGGTGCGGACATTTTTTCCGGAGGCGATCGCCTTATGAAAAAGTGTATTCAAAATCGTGTTTGTCGCGCCGAGATTTTTGGCAAGAGAATAAGCCTCCTTGACCTGCGAAAGAATTTGCCCTTCGCCCAAAACCAATGAATCCAAACTTGCCGAGACCTTGAAAAGATGACGAACGCAATTTTCGCCGCTGTACTCGTACAAAAAATTTTCAAAGTCCCCGCCGATTAAATCAACGAGAAAATTTTTCGCGCTCTGCCCGCAAGAATCCGCAGTGACCGCATAAATTTCAGTTCGGTTGCACGTCGAAAGAATTACTGCTTCGTTTAGTCCGTCGTATTCGTCGAGATTTTCCAGACCGCGACGAATGGAATCTTTGTTTAAAGAAAATTTTTCGCGAATTTCAATGGGTGCCGTCTTGTAATTCAGCCCCAATATTTGCAACTGCATTTGAATTTTTCTCCCCAATACCACAAAATATCACGGCTCCGCTACTTTTGATAGCGATTTTTTTATTTTTCCCTCAAGCCTTTCGAGTTCGCCGCCCTTGATAAATTTCCAGACTTCGGGCGTCAAAACTTCGCGCCAAAAATTTACTCTTGCTTCGTGAGTCGGCAAAACTTTTTGGACTTCTCCGCGATACTTTGAAATTATTTCGAGGGCGTCGACGAATTTTAAATCAAACTCCTCCTCCAACATTTGCCGTACGAATCTTGAAAAGGCAGGTGATTTTCCGCCCGTCGAAATCGCCAACAAAAATTCTCCGCGCCTGATTCGCGAAGGTACAATAAAATCGCTCGCAATGTCGTCGACAATATTGACGAGAAAATTTTTCGCGCGCCCCTCCTCCGCAATTTTTTGATTCAGTTCCGCGTCGTTCGTCGCCGCAATCAAAACCACGCCGTCAAAAATTTTTTCGGCAGAATATTTTTCACGGACGATTTTAATTTTGCCCGCGCCCGCAAGTTCTTCGACCTCCGCGCAGATTTTTGGAGCTATAACTTCGATTTTTGCGCCCGCCTCCAGCAAGCCGATAATTTTTTCCAGCGCAACTTTTCCGCCGCCGACAACGACGCATTTTTTATTCTCCACGTTTAAATTTATCGGATAAAATTTCATTTCGCCACCCCGTTTGAAAAATTTCCCGCGCCTTCCAAAACATGCGCCGTCAAAAAAATTATCAGCTCCGATTCGGATTTACTCTTGCGGTGGTTCCTGAACAGCGCGCCCAAAAGCGGCAGGTCGCCGAGAAAAGGAATTTTGCTGATACTCTTGCTCTCCTCCGCGCCAATCAGCCCGCCAATAACCATCGGCTCGCCGTCGCGAACGGTAACAATCGTGTCCGCCGAACGCGTGTTGAATCGGTACGCCTTCAAGTCCTCGACGTATTGCGGCGTGCTGACTTCGGTATGGATTTTCGCGGTTATCGTGCCGTCGGCATTGATTCGCGGCGTGTACTTCAAAATAATTCCGGCGTCGCGATACTCAAGGGAAGTTGTCGTCGTCGAGTTCGTCGTTTCGTAGCGCGGCACGGGAACGGAGCTGCCCACGTTTATAACGGCCTCATGCCCCTGAATCGTCGTGACGTTCGGACGCGAAAGAATTTGCGCCTTGCCGTTCGTGACGAGCGCATTAATCCGCGCGCCGTAGTACCACTCAAAAGGAATGCCCTCCGGCCCGCGCCCAAACTGAATAATTCCGTAGCCGGTGTTGTCGTTGAAATTCCTGTCGCGTCGAATCCTTTCGCGGTAGACGCCGGCGGAATTCTGATAAGTTTCGATATCCTCTTCGGGGTATTGCGGCAAAGTCGACCACATCCATTCAATGCCGAGATTTTTACTCGCGCTCTTATCTATCGCCAAAATTCGCGCCTCAACCGAAACCTGCTTCAGTTCGACGTCGAGACTTTCCAAAAGATTTTGCGCGCGTTCATATTCGGCAGACGTGCCCAACAAAACTAAAGAATTTGTGTCCGGATTGACGAAAACCCTGTCTTCGCGCTTGAGCTTTGTATTTTTTTTTGAGTCGGAATTTTTTTTGGAGTCGGAATTTTTATCCTTGCGCTTGTCGGATTTTTCGTCGTCGTTATCGTCGTCGGCGTCGAGGGACAAAATTACAGCTTTCCTTAAAATTTCAGCGTCGCCGTAATAAATCGGCAGGACGTACGTTTTCATTAACGAACTTCCGCTAAAATTTGAAGTCATAATAAAAATTTCGCCGTCGTTCATTAAATTTAAGTTTTTAGTTTTAGCGATAATCTCAAGAATTTTTTCCGGCTCGGCGTTCGTCACCGACATGGAAATAGTTCCCTCAACGGAATCATCAACCGAAACATTCAGTCTGCCCGCCCGCGCGACCATCATTATCGTCGAGCGGAGATCTGAATTGTGCACGTTCAAAGTCATTGGCGCGGCGAAAACCGTCGACGAACAAATAAAAAAAGCTGCCGCAGTTGTCGACAGCAATTTTTTCATCTTAATTCCCCCCAATCAAAAATTTTTAAAGACAAGCGCGCGAAAAATTTACTTCTCAAAAAAAGCAAGGACGTCGTCGATAAATTTCACGGCAGTTTTTTCGGAAACCAGAGCCGTAACTGAATTTTTTTTAATTTCTTCGCGCAACACTTTTAAATTCGGGTCAAGACTTCCGGATTTCAAAGACTCTACGGCAATTCGGTCAGCCTGCGCGATAATTTTAAATTGTTCGAGTTGTGGCTTGCATTCTGCCAAAATTTCCGGAGATAAATTTTCCAGCAAAGTATCCGCCGAATTTTCCATATCGTCGATTAATTTTTCAAGACGTGAAAAATCAAATGCTTTTTTTGCGCGCGTGTTAGCGACGGCGAGATAAGCGAGCGTGTTAAATTCTTCCGCGTCAGCCGCGCCGACTTTCGCCCAAGAATTTTCCATGTGTTGCGAATGGTCGGCAAAAATTTTCATCGCGGGAGCAAGTTCGCCAAACTGTTCGTCAATGGCTTTGTTCCAAGATTTTTTCGCGTCGTAAAGGGCAGGGGAGTTCGCGTATTCCGCGCCGGTCGCAAGGGCAATGCGCGAAAGAATCGGCTGACCCATCGGGTTGAAAAAAATCGCCTGAACATTTTTTGTAGGGAGTTTTTCAATCGCGCCGAGTGCAAGTTTAGCATTGCGGTTGCCGTCCAGCGTCAAAGCGTAATCGTTCACGGGATAATTCCACCAAATTCCCAAGTCACAGCTGTAAATTTCGCAAGCTTCGTTAAATTTTTCATCGGAAATTCCGTCACAAACGACGCCGTCGCCGGTATACAGCACGATAATTTTTTTGTCGAGATTTTCAGCAAAATCTTTGGTGTACGAAGTAACTTTCCCGCGATTGCTAATCATGTCGAGGCGATAATATTCCGTCGGCACGACAATCAGCGGCGCGACGTCGGAATGTTTCACGCGCAATTCGTTCTGAACTTTGTTAATAAAATTCGCCTGCAACTTGCCTTTTTCGTGGTGCTTGCCGTTGTTGTCTTTCAAGTCGTCGAAAAAAAGCGCGAAGTGACGCACGCCAATTTCATACATGGCGTCCAATTTTTTCATCATCAATTTAAAATCGGCGTCACCATTTTTTCCGGAATACTTCAAATCGAGACCGGGCGACACCGCAAAAACAAACCGAACGTTATTTTTTTTCGCCACGTCTACCAAATTTTCCAGTTCGTGCAATTTTTCAAAGGGGTAAGGTTGCCGCCACTTATCGCGGTGATAAGGATCGTCCTTCGGCGCGTAAATATAAGCGTTCAAATTTTGTCGGCGGCAAAACTCCATCAAAGCCGCGCGATCCTCAAAAGTCCAGGGCGTCCCGTAAAATCCTTCGACGACGCCGCGCAGGGGTATTGGCGCAGAAAACGCCGTCCCGAAACTTAAACCGGTCATTAAAATCACCAGCAACAAACATTTAAAAATTTTCATCTCTTTTCCTCCTGATACTGACGAAAATTTTTCAAAATACAAATCGGTCTTTTCTCGGAAGCATTGCCGAAAGGATTATCCAACAGCAAATCGGAGGCAAGTTGCGCGTTCATTCCGGCGGTAGCCCCCACAATTCGCGAGCGGTGCAGGTCGTTGACGTCGGCAATCATCGCGCCGAAACAGCCGAGCCGATTTTTGAGAGCACTGACAACTTGATCCGGATTTTCGGGGCCGTAGACAACGCATTTATCGAAAGGCGGCATGGTGCCCGTCACGTCGTCTATCAGCGCGGCTTGACGACCGCCCCACTTGTAAAAAAGTCCGCGCTGCCCGATAACCTTGCCCAAAAAGCCCGCGAAAAGCGCGAAGGCAACGCGCCATTCGCCCTCCTTGCGCATAAGAGCCTGCATACCGTGCGGCGTGGCGAGACTGCCATAATCGGGAATGAAACGGCAACAAAATCGCGCGAGGCAAGTTATTTTCATCTCGTCGGGGCGGACAATATTCCCCTGCGTTATCGCGACGACACTTTCGGCGACGGTAATCACGTCGTCCGCAGTGATTTTATCTTTCGTATATTTCTCAATCACGTCTACAATATCATCTTTCGGCGTGAGGATTCTCGTTGAAATCGGAATTATTTCTACAGCCATAACATGCTCCTTTGAACTTAGAAAAATTTCTAAAAATGTCGTCATGGACGACGGCCCGCCGCGACCTCGTCGCAGGATTGCGACGACCAGCGGCAGTTTTCTTTTGCTACTTTTCTTTTGCGCCAAAAGAAAAGTAGATCTCCAATTTGATTGGAAGAAAAAAATTTAATCTTGAATCAACTTGACGCCGGTTAATCTTGTAAGTTCTTCGGCAGTCAAAATTATTCTTGCAATAGAAAAATGCATTGGCGTCCTGCCGACCTCCCGATAAATAAATTCAACGGGAAAATCGACCATGTGACTCAATGCCTCTTCGAGCGAAAGATTTTTCCGCGCAGTCAAAGTGACTTTCGCGATTAAATTCACGCTCTGTTGGTGCTCCAAAACTAACGCCTCGAAGTAATCATCTTCGCGCGGCTTTCCTTCGCGTTCGGCCTTCCCACGAACGGCTATTCCGTCGTACTGCTCATAAGGCAAAAGCGGATGGCAAATCGCGTCGACAATCATCGCGCTCTGTTTACCTTCGTTGCGAAATTCTATTGTCGTTGAAATTGTAACGGATTTATCGTCGCGGTATTCGATTTTAAAGGGCGTCCGAGTTTCCAGTTTCGGGACAACCTTTTCTTGTCCGCGCTGTTTCAAGTAAAGAAAAATCCCCAGCACGAACAAAATTACTGCGACGATAAATCCTTCAAGTATCACCATTAAAAAATGACCTCCTAAAATAATTTCCGTTAATGATAGCACATTTATCTTTTTCCCGCAAATTTTTCGTGTAATTTTGCAAAATAAAAAAGCCCCGAAAAAATCGGAGCCGAAAATTTTTTAAGTGACATTAACCCAACTGTTTGTACTGCGATTGTATTTCGTGTGCAAGCCCTCTTCCGTCCAAAAGGCGCAACTCAAATTATCGGAGTTGTTCACGGAAATTTGCGAGCCGGTTTCAGTGGTTATCGTGAAACCCGAATCTGAAACATTGGAGCTGACAAGTTGGGTGAAGTTTACGTCGTGAAGGTAAATAATATCTTGAGATTCAGCACCGGAAACAGTGTCGTTGCCGTCGTACTGCCCGACTATAAAAATATCCACGCCGCTGCCGCCGATTAAAACATCTGCCGTGCCGTCGTACTGCCCGCCCCAAAGGACGGAAGTGCCGCGCCCTCCTCTTATTTCGTTGTAGCCGGAACTGCCGAAGAGAACATTATTTCCCGTCGAAGTGCTTGCGTCTATGTTCATGACGTAAAGATAGCTCACGCCGTCCGAGCCGTCGAGACGAATATTATTATCGCTGTCGTTAATCACGTCGAGAGTTCCCCACTGCGCAAGCCCGTAATATTTTATGTTGTTGTAATGAGTTATTCGCGTCGCGGAGCTGTCAGCAAATTTCGCGCTGTAAAATGTGGAGCCGTCGCCCGAATACAAAATCGCATCGTCGCCGGAATATGAATCGGTTTGAACTTGCATTGTGTAACCGTTCGGAGCGTTGAAAGTCAAAATATTATTCGCGCGGCTTGCGGTGAAATATTCCGGAAGAATCATCGCGTCAGAATTGCTCGCCATGCCCGAAGTAAAATCAACGACGACGTCATTTCCTTCGCCGGTGAACCGGAAATAATCTTTCGCACTGCCGCCAACAAGAGTATCGTCGCCGCCGTTGCCACCCCACAGAGTTGATTCGCCGCTGCCCGCGATAATGGAATTGTTCCCCGAATTTCCGGCAAGATAGTCGTTGCCCGAAGAGCCGCTGCCGTCCACGTTCGCAATGTAGAGGTAGCTCGTGCCGTCGCGCCCGTCAAGCCAAATGTTGTGGTTGCTTGACTCAATCAGATTCAGCGTGCCGAATTGACTAAGCCCGTAGTAATGAATGTTCGGATAGTAGGTTATATTCGTCGCGGAGCTGTCGGCAATTTTCGCGCTGTAAAAATTTGTGCCGTCGCCCGAATATAAAATTGCATCGTCGCCGGAATTTGTGTCAGTCTTCAGACGAAGTTTATTTCCGTTCGCCATAGTAAAATCGACGTTGTAGCCGTTGCGTGTCGCCGTCGAAAATCCGTTGTACAAAACCGCAACGTCCGAATAATCCGCCATGCCCGAAACAAAATTTTCAACCAGAATATTTTTATATCCGCCGTAATTTACCATGTTCCGCCCGGAATAGCACGACCACGTTTCGTCAAACGCATCGGTTTCTTCTGTCGTGCCCG
The DNA here is from genome assembly GCA_905234195.1 of uncultured Selenomonadaceae bacterium. Taxonomy (GTDB): domain Bacteria; phylum Bacillota; class Negativicutes; order Selenomonadales; family Selenomonadaceae; genus Quinella. The sequence continues at coordinate 64,903 of CAJOFR010000010.1, read as the reverse complement.
TGCCGATAATATTAATCGTCTTGCCGCTCGCGCCGCCAAGAGTCACCGCGCCGCTGTCCACTTTTATCACGACATCTTCGCCGACCGTAGACTTTACATAACTTCCCGTTCTGATATGAAGAGTGTCGTTGCTGTCGTAGCCGAGAATAATATCATTGCCGCCGCCGGAATCGTACTGGAAAAAATTTCCGCCGCTGCTGTAAGTGCGAATGGTGTCGTTGCCCGCGCCGCCGTTGATAATATTATTCGCGGTCTGGCTGAAAAGATGAATGTAGTCGTTGCCGGTGCCCGCGTCGATTGAAACATTTGTGCCGCCGCTGTAAATTTCGTCGTCGCCGTAGCCGCCGAGCACCGTAGTATTTGCCGCGTTCGTGTAGAGATAAACATAATCGTCGCCGGTGCCCGCGTCGATTGAAATATTTTTGCCGCCACTGTAAATTTCGTCGTCGCCCGTGCCTGCGTTTACTGTTGTGCTGTAAGCGTTGGTGTAGAGGTAAATGGAATCGTCGTCGCTTTCGCCAAAAATGTTGACGTTGCTGCCGTAGCTGGAGACAGTATCATTTCCCGCGCCGCCATAAATCGTAACGTTGTCCACGCCGTAATTTGAAAAATGATCCGCGTAATTCGAGCCGCTTATCACGGTATTGTAATTGCTGTTGCCGATAATTTGACCGGGCAAAGTTTTTTCGTCCGCAGACTGACGAGCGATATACCGAAGGAGAATATATCCCGCCGAATATTTCCACACGTCACCGGAATCAAATTTTGTGCTGAAGAAGGAGGGATTTTGCGCAAGATATTCAATGTCGCCTTTTCTTTCGTCGTCTATACCGTGAACGAGTTCAGCCAATCCCTCTGAAATATAATCCGTAATTTCTGAGTAGTCATAAACTTTTGCGTTCATGATAGCGTGAGTGAGTTCGTGCGTGAAAGTTCTGTCGAGGTATCGATCTTTATTGTGGCTGAAAACTTTTCCGCTGGTGTTGCTTGAGTCGTTTGATATGCCGTGCCACCAATCAAGATTAATATACATGAAAATATAATTTGATTTGGTTTGTTCGTCGCTGAATATCGTCGGATAAGTCCCCGCCATATTTGAATCATTTGAATTGTCCGTGAAAAAAATTCTAATCTCGTTAAAGGCGGTGTCGGTATCTTCAAAACTGTAGCCGTAAGAATTTTTCAGGAGTGTCAAAGCTTCCTTAGCCCAATAAGAATACATCGAGCTCCAAATAAATTTTTTGTCTTCGGTATCCAGACTACCGGTCAGCGTAAAAGTTGCGCCTTCCGTCGTGAAGGAAGAGCCGGTAAAATTTTCAAAGGAATCATTTTCGGGGACAACACTTTCAGCGGTTTTCTCGTAGACAGCCCCGCCCGCGTCGAGCCCTGAAATTGCGCCGGTGTCGTTGTTGTCGAGATTAATTCCGCATTTTTCCAGCAGAAAATTTTTCCAGCCGTTGGTGGTGTCCGCCGCGTTATAAGTCTCGCAATCGCTAATCATTTGATTAATCGCGTCGTCGATACTTCCAAAATTTGAACAAGCGCGAACAGCTTCGTCAAGCGCGTTCGTTTTAGAAAGAGTTGTCGTATCGAAAGACGCCATGAATTTTTTCATAACGTCCTGTTGAGTATAGCCTGCCATGATTTTTCCCTCTCTTCAAAAAAATTTTCCAACTCTAAATAAAACGATTATATCAAATTTAATTTCGTCATTACAATATTTCGCGGAGATTTTTAATCTAATTTTAACATTCGCAAAAAAAATCCGCCCTTGCGGACGGTGAAATTAATTTTTGTTCGATTTATTTTTCGAGGCGTGAACTTTGAAGACGAATTGCGGCAGGGCGATTAGTCTGCCTGCGCGGCGCGGCTGCAACAGTGCGCGGAATAGCCATTCGAGTTTTGCGCGTTGCATCCAGCGGGGGGCGCGTTTGACGACGCCCGCCATCACGTCCAAAGTTCCGCCGACGCCGATTGAAACCGGCACGTTCAATTCATTTTTGTGCGCGGCAAGCCATTTTTCTTGCTTGGGTACTCCCAGTGCGGCAATCAAGACGTCCGGCGCGGCACTTTTTATTTGCGCGATAATCTCCGGCTCGTCCGATGCTGAAAAATATCCGTTGCGTGTCCCGACGATTTTTATTCCCGGGTAAAGCGACTCCGCTTTTTCCTTTGCTTTTTCGGCGACGCCCGGCGCGGAACCGAACAGAAAAAATTTTCGCGACTTAATCGGCGCGATTTTCATTATTTCCTGCACTAAATCGAATCCCGCGACGCGCTCCGGCATCTCGTAGCCGAGATGGTGCGCCGCCCAGACCGTCCCCGCGCCGTCCGGCACAACCAATTCCGCCGCGTTCAAAATTTCTTTTAATTCGCCGTCGTGTGTCGCGCGCATTAACATTTCGGCGTTTGCTGTTGCCACGATAGAATTTTTTTTCGCGTCGATTAATTTTTCCACGAACTCCACAGCTTCAGCCATCGTCACCGCGTCGACTTTCACGCCGAGAATTTCCACTCGTTTGTTCATTTGAAAAGTTCCCAAAATATTCCGTCCTCAAATCGTTTAGTTGACGTTCTTCCGTCGGAAATCGCGGAAAGATCTACATTCCATTTCTCTTCAATATCACCAAAACGCATATCGCCGTAATAGGAAATATTTGCCTCCCGCGAATCTTCAATATTTTTCGAGCCTTCCAGAGAGTTTAACATGTAAATTTCCAGCTTAAGCTTGTCAATGTTTTTGCACACCTTTGAAAAATCGGTGTAATATTCGTAGTCATCTATGGGGGTTCCAAAAGTCAAAAACCAATCGTCGAAAGATTTTCTTGCCATGCGATAACCAACCTTTCAATTTAATTTTCGATAAAGACCGCGCCCGATAAATTCGATAAAACCTTTATCTCTAAGAAATTGCAACTGCTGGCGAATTTTCGGCTCGATATTTTTATTTTTGGTGTGCTTGGACTGCAAAAAATCGGCGTACCTGTAAATATCCTGCAGAGAAAAAATTTCGGATTCTGTCATGTTCACGCAGTTCAAAACGTCCAAAAGCCAACCGCGCAAATCAATATTTCTAGTCTGCAATTTTTTCGTCGTGTTGTAGCGGGACAAAATTTTTTCAATCTCAATTTCCCTGCCGTCACGAATAATTTCAATTTTGCCCTGCGCGGGAATTTTTTGATAGAGAATGTTACAGCCGACCCAACCGGCTCTTCGCGCGTTTGCTGAAAGCGGCTTGCGTTTTTCGATAATGCCCGGCGTGAAAAAAAATTTCGGCACAAAAATCAAATCCGTCACGAAAAAATTTGCGGAGTACTGCATAACGAAAAGTTGAGGATTTAAATTTCCGGTAATCCTCTCAATCATCGTACGATACGCGCCGTTGAGAATTTTCGCGCCGATACGATTCTTTTTGCTTTTCAGCTCAAAAATTTCGCCGCATTTGCCGCACGCCACGTCAGCGACGGGAAAATTATTTGGCAACTTGTCAATGTGTTCGTTGCCGCAACAGGGACAAAATAAATTTTTCGCCAACCAAAATTCACTCATGACACGAATTTTTTGCGGAAGACTTCTATAATCAGCCGCAACCGTCTCATCAAATTGCAAGTTCATTATTCGACCGTCACTGACTTTGCCAAATTGCGCGGCTTGTCGACGTCACAGCCACGAGTTATCGCCGCGTAGTACGCCAAAAGTTGGAGCGGCACGACCGTCAACAGCGGGATTAAAAGTTCGTCGGTATCCGGAATAAAAATCACGTGGTCAAGATATTTTTCCAGCTCCGTATCGCCCTCCGCCGCAATTCCTATGACGACAGCGTCGCGCGCCTTGACTTCCTTAATGTTCGATAAAGTTTTTTCATAAACAGATTTTTGCGTTGCCAGCGCGATAACCGGCACGCCTTCCACAATCAAAGCAAGTGTTCCGTGTTTGAGTTCGCCGGACGCATAAGCCTCCGCGTGAATGTACGAAATTTCCTTGAGCTTGAGCGCGCCTTCAAGGGCAACGCAATAATCAAGCGAACGCCCGATATAAAAAACATCTTCGTTGAAACCGTACTGCCGAGCAAAAGTTTTTATCGGTTCCACGTCGGAAAGAGTTTCGCTAATCTGCGCGGGAATTTTTTTCAGCAAGCCGATCAATTCGCGCGCCCGCTGCTCCGAAACAGTTCCATTAATCTGCGCCATGTACAAGGCGAGCATGAAAACCAAAATTAACTGCGTCGTGTAAGCTTTAGTCGAGGCAACGGCAATTTCCGGACCCGCCCAAGTGTGAATCACCTGTTCGGCTTCGCGGGCAATGGAAGAGCCGACGACGTTTGTTATCGCCAAAGTTTTCGCGCCGAGCCTTTTGGATTCTTTCAGCGCGGCAAGTGTGTCCGAAGTTTCGCCGGATTGGCTGATAACAATCACCAAAGTTTTTTCGTCAACAATCGGGTTGCGATAACGATATTCGCTGGCAAGATCCACCTCGACAAGTTTCCGCGCGAGTTTCTCAATGTAAAATTTCCCGACAAGCCCCGCATGATACGCCGTACCGCAAGCCACAATATAAATCTTATCAATGCCCGCAAGAAAATCTTTGTCCCAATTCAGCTCGTCCAACAAAATTTTCGTGCCGTCCTTAGAAATTCTCTTGCTCATCGTATCGCGTACTGCCTTCGGCTGCTCGTTAATCTCCTTCAGCATAAAATGTTCGTAGCCGCCCTTTTCCGCCGCCTCCGCATTCCAGCTGACGTGGAAAATTTTTTTGTCGACGGGTTCGCCGCGCCGATTAATAATTTTCACGGAATCTTTCTTGACAATCGCAATTTCGCCGTCGTTGAGAATATAAGTTTGTCGCGTGTAATTTATTATCGCCGGAATATCCGACGCAATAAAATTTTCGCCCTTGCCCAGCCCGATAACCAGCGGATTATCTTGTTTCGCGCAGATTAAAGTATCCGGATTTTCTTTCGACATAAAGACCAACGAGTAGGAACCTTCCAGCTTGTTCAAAACTTCGCGGACGGCCTCCACAAAATCACCGCGATAAACTTCCTCCAACAAATGCGGCACAACTTCCGTATCAGTCTCCGAAATAAATTTGTGTCCACGCGAAATTAATTCTTCCTTGAGCGGCATATAATTTTCGATAATCCCGTTGTGCACGACGACGAAATTTTTATTGCAATCCGTGTGCGGATGGGCATTTATATCCGAAGGACGCCCGTGCGTCGCCCAGCGCGTATGACCAATCCCAATGACGCCGCCCGGCATGCGATACTTGAGTTTATCTTTCAGAGAATCAAGACGCCCGACAGACTTTTCAACAAAAATATTTTCGCCGCAGTTCACGGCAATACCCGCCGAATCGTAGCCGCGATACTCCAGTTTCGTCAAGCCTTCCAACAAAAAATCAGCGGCTCTTTTATCGCCGATATATCCGACAATTCCACACATGACCTTTCCTCCAAAAATTTAGTATTTGCTTATTTTATCAGAGGAAATTTATATGTCAATCTCCAAAAAATTTTTTCACTCAATGTCTGAAAATTTTAAAAAAGTGATTGACACGGAGGAAAATAAGTTTTATAATTCAGAAAAAAGTCAACATCCTACATTGAATTTTAAAAAATTCAGGAGGGGGATTTTTAGAAGGAGGGGTGGAGTTATGTTTAGGATTCTTGCTGTACTTTTAATGATGATTTGTCTGCCGCTACTTACCGGGTGCGGCGGCGGTACGCAGCAGGGCGAACGCAAGGAAGGCGATTACCAGCAAATTAAACTCGTTATGTCGGTGAACGGGACGAACATTGCGCCTGACACGAAAGTTGCGATGAAATTTGCGGAACTCATGGCTGAGGAGAGCGGCGGGAACATTACCATTGACGTTTTCCCGAATGACCAGCTTGCGGGCGGCAATGCCTCAAAGGGAATTGAAATGATTGCAGACGGCGCGGTTGATTTGGCGGCGTACGCGGCGGGCGTCATGGCTGTCATGGATGAGCATTTGCTTATTGCGACGATTCCTTGGACTTTTAACAACTACAAAGAGGCGCGCGAAATTATCGACACGACGGGCGGCGAGTATTACAAAAAAATTCTTGCCACGCAGGGGATGACTTATCTTGCGTCAGCGCACAATGGTTTTCGTCAGATTACGAACGGCAAGCACGCAGTTTTGACGCCGGAAGATGTTGCCGGTCTGAAAATCCGCGTGCCCGGCGGCGAAGTTTATTTTAAGTTTTGGAAAGCTTTTAACGCTGACCCGGTTGCCATGAGTTGGTCTGAAGCTTTTACGGCGATTCAGCAGGGAACTATTGACGGGCAGGAAAATGGTTTCAGCGTCACAAATTCCGCGAAGGTCAACGAGATTCAGCAGTACATGACGGTTTGGAATTACACTTACGAGAATTACTTGTTCGTTGCCAACACGAAAATTTTTGACAGTCTTGAGCCGAAGACGCAGGAACTTATTCGCGCGAAGGCTAAGGAGGCCTGCGAATGGGGACGCGATTTGGTTGAGAACGACGAAGAAAATTTGAAGAAAAAATTTATTGACGGCGGCATGGAAGTCGTCACGTTGACTCCTGAACAACTCAAGCCTTTCCAGGAAAGAGTGCAGGGAGTCAGAAAAGAATTAATGGAAAAGTATGGGCAAGAGGCTTGCGAAGCCTTCCGCATGAAGATGTAAAGGAGGCGCGGCGGCAATGCGAGAATTTTTGGGAAAAGTCGAAGACATAATCTGCGCGATAGCTTTGGTCTTCATGACGGTTTTGACATTTGCGAACGTCGTAGCGCGGTACGTTTTCAGTGCATCGTTTTCGTTCTCCGAAGAAATTACGACGTACTTGTTTGTCTTGTTGAGTTTGATAGGTTCGGCGGCGGCGGCGCGCAGGAAGGCGCATTTGGGATTCACGGCGATAGTTGACTTGTTGTCCTTTGGGGTGCGTCGGGCGATAGCGGCGTTCGGATATTTGTTGGCGTTCCTGTTTTCGTCCGCGCTGTTTTGGTACGGAATAAGCATGGTGCAAAGTCAAATAAGACACGGACAAGTTACGGCGGGCATGCAGTGGCCGGAATGGATTTTCGGGGCGTTCGTGCCGCTGGGCGCGTTCTTTATCGCGATAGAATTTTTGTTCCTGTTTCTTGACGAAGTGACGAAAAGGGAGGCTGACGGCAAATGATTGGTCCGGTAATTTTCTTGAGTTTCGCCGTCCTACTTTTGGTCGGCACTCCTATTGCGGTTTGTCTCGGTGTTTCCAGCGTCTTCGGAATGTTAATCGACGGCGCGGGGCGTCCACTGGATACGATTATGACGATGTTGCCGAGAATTTTTTCTTCGGCGACGAGTAAGTTTGTTTTGTTGGCGGTGCCGTTCTTCATTCTCGGCGGCAACGTCATGGAAAAGGCGGGGATTTCAAAAAGACTGATTGACTTCGTGCAGAGTTGCGTGGGACATTTGCGCGGCGGCTTAATCGTCGTCATGGTATCGGTTGCTTGTTTCTTCGCGGCGATTTCCGGTTCGGGTCCGGCAACAGTTGTTGCGCTCGGCATGATTCTAATTCCGGCAATGGTGAACGTCGGCTACCCGCCCGCATTTTCTGCGGCGTTAATGGCGGCGGCGGGCGCGACGGGAATTGTTATCCCGCCGTCAATCACATTCGTTGTCTACGGATCCGTTGCCGATACGTCAATCGGAAAATTGTTCTTGTCGGGAATTATGCCCGGCTTGATGATTGGTCTCGCGTTGATTTTGGTATCGCTGTGGACGACGCGGAACATGAATATTGAACTTTTGCCTAAAGCGACGATGGCGGAGCGTTGGGCGTCGTTCAAGGAGGCTTTCTGGGGATTAATGATGCCGGCAATAATTTTGGGCGGCATCTACGGCGGAATTTTCACGCCAACGGAAGCGGCGGCGGCGTCAACGGTTTACGGATTGTTCGTCGGATTTTTCATCTACAAAACTTTGAAATTGAAAGACCTCTACGAAATTTTCGTGAACTCCACGACGACGACGGCAGTTGTTATGTTTATCACGGCGACGGCAAGTTTGTTCGCGTACATTTTGACGAGGGCGCGCCTGGATTTGGCGATAAGCGCGGGGCTGACGGAAATAACCGGCGGAAATTATATCATGTTCCTGCTGATTGCGAACGTCATCTTCTTAATCGCGGGCTGTTTTATGGACGCAGCGAGCGCGGTTTTGATTTTCACGCCGCTGTTTTTGCCGGTCGCCTTGTCGCTGGGAATAGATCCGATTCACTTCGGCGCAGTCATGGTCTTGAACTTGTCGATAGGTCTTGTCACTCCGCCTGTAGGAATAAATCTATTTGTCGGTTGCGGCATTGCGAACGTCACACTAAAAGATATTTCTATGGCGGTCATTCCGCTAATAATCGCTTGCTTAATTGTTCTACTTTTGGTAACCTATATCCCGTCAATCGCGTTACTTTTAGTCTAGCGCGGAAAATTAAGGAGGATGGTTATCATGAAAAAAACTTTGGCGTTGTTGGTCTTCGCGGCAATGATTTTCTCGGCGGGTTGCGGACAAACTCCCAAGCCCGTTGAGGACACAAAGGAAAATGCAAATGCCGCCGTCGAAAAAGTTGAGCAGAAGGTTGACGAAACCAAAAAGGATGCTGCAAATAAAGTCGACGAGATGAAAAAAGATGCCGGCGCGGCAGCAGATGACGCCGCCGCAAAAGTTGACGAGACTGCAGATAAAATGAAACAGGACGCCGAAAACGCGGCGAACAAAGTCAATGATAAGGTTAATGAGATAGCTTCGGGCGCGGCAAATAAAATCGGTGAGATGAAGACGACGCGCGATATTTCTTTGGGCGGAATTATGCCGGGTATCGCCGTCGAAACTGCAAAGTCTACATTGAGCAATCCCGTCGAGACGAACGGCGACACTTTGAGATTTAAAAACGGGCTTGTCGTCGAAGTCGAAAACGACAAAGTTGAAAAAATTACCGCGAAAACTGACGACGTTAAAACCGCCGCCGGAATTTCTGTCGGCATGAGCGAATACTCTTTGAACAATGCTTACGGGCGCGCAGATGATGTCGACGTCAGCCGCGATAAGGTCGAGTACACTTATTACAGCGACGACAAGAAATCTAAGATTGAGTTTGAATCAGTCGGCGGCGTTATCACCGAAATTGTAGCTGAACTTAATGATTAACTTTTTAGTTTTTGTAAGTTGAAAATTTTTTAAGGAGGTTTTTACTAATGAAGAAAAAAACCGTTGAGGAACTCAAGGCAATCGCTAAGGATTTGTGCAAGAAAGTCGTGACGATGATTTACGAAGCGCAATCCGGACACCCGGGCGGCTCGCTTTCGGCGGCTGATTTTGTCACCGCGTGCTACTTCAGCGAAATGAATGTGGATCCGAAAAATCCGAAGTGGGAAGACCGCGACCGTTTCGTCCTTTCAAAAGGTCACGTCTGCCCGATTTAGTACGCGGCTCTCGGCACTCTCGGATTTTTCCCCGAAGAAACTTTGCACACCCTTCGCAAGGAAGGTTCGCCGCTGCAGGGTCACCCGAACATGAAATGCCCGGGTATCGATATTCCTACAGGCTCGCTCGGTCAAGGTCTCGCCTGCGCGGTTGGTATGGCTATCGCGCTGAAAATGGACAAATTTGAGGCGTTCGGCTTTGACGTCTACAACATTGACGGCAACGACATGGCGCAGATTGTTCGCACGCTCGACACGATAAGAATGCGCCACGACCATAAGCCCAAATGCATTTTCGCGCAGACGACGAAGGGCAAGGGTGTTTCTTACATGGAAAATATTGCGGCGTGGCACGGCGTCGCTCCGAACAAAGAGCAGTACGAACAGGCGATTAAGGACATCGATTCGGATTATTCTTTTAACTAAGGGATTGGGGGATAGAATTTTTTCTCTAACCCCTAAACGCTAATCCCCAATCACTAAAAAATGGGAGTGAATGATATGGAAAAAATTGCAACTCGAAACGGTTTCGGCGAAGAGATTATCGCACTCGGCAAGGAAAATAAAAATATCGGCGGATATAGGGAAATCTTGCAAGAGTGACGGTTTCAGAAAAGCCCTGCCCGCGCAACACATTAACGTTGGTATCGCTGAACAGAATGCGGCGGGCGTCGCGGCGGGTATGGCTACCTGCGGGAAAATTCCCTTCGTCGTGACCTACGCGGTTTTCGGCTCGTTGCGCATGTGTGAAATGATTCGTCAGGAAATTGCGTACCCGAAACTGAACGTGAAAATTGCTTGCTCGCACGGCGGATTGACTCCGGCGAACGACGGCGCAAGTCATCAAGCGATAGAGGACATGGGCGTTTTGCGCACTATCCCGAACATGACGGTTATTATGCCGGCGGATTATTGGGCGGCGAAAAAATTGACGCGTGCCGTTGCTGAACTGAACGGACCTGCTTTTATTCGCTTTACCCGCGACGCAATGCCCGTTATCTACGACGAGAATGTTGAGTTTGAAATTGGAAAGGCGCATCTCGTGCAGGACGGCAAGGACGTTGCGATTATTGCGAACGGTGACACGGTTTGTCTGGCTATGGAGGCGGCTAAGAAACTCGCCGAAGAAAATATTTCCGCGAAAGTTCTCGATATGCACACGATTAAGCCGCTTGACGTCGACGCGGTGAAAGACTGCGTGGAAAAAATCGGCAAGATTGTCACCGTCGAAGACCACAATATTTTGAACGGGCTCGGCTCCGGCGTCTGCGAAATCGTCGCCGAAATGGGCAAGGGCAAAGTCAAGCGCATTGGTATTCAAGATCAATTTGGTGAGTCCGCGCCTTACGAAAGACTGCTTGCCAAAAACGGAATCACCGTGGAAGGGATTGTCGACGCCGCAAAAGCCCTGCAGTAAATCAAGGTGGTTGAAATTTGAAATTATGTGAATAAAATTCTTAGGATGTAATTTTAAATGTTCGATTTCAAAGATCAGGTTGTTATTGTTACAGGTTCGGGTTCAAAGCGCGGTATCGGTCGCGGCATTGCTAACATGTTCGCGGAGGCGGGCGCAAATGTTATTATCGCTGACATGAATGAGCAGGGTTGCAAGGACACTGTCGCCGAAATTAAGGCGGCGGGCTACAAGGCGGACGGTTTTGTTTTGAATATCGCCGACGAAAAATCCGTCAACGAGTTCGTTAAAAACGTCAAGGATAAATACGGAAAAATCGACGTGCTCGTAAACAACGCGGGTATCACCCAGCGCGTCACCGTCCACGACATGACACTTGACGACATGAAACGCGTTTTCAACGTCAACATGTTCGGCACCTTCCTCATCACGAAAGCCGTCGTCGAAGTCATGAAAGAGGCGAAATACGGGCGTATCGTCAGCTTGTCCAGCGTTTCTGCAAAACGCGGCGGCGGAGTTTTCGGCGGCGCACATTACAGCGCGTCTAAGGCGGCGTTGCTCGGTTTCTCGAAAAATCTTGCTCGCGAAGTCGCGGAATATGGAATTACCGTCAACTGCGTTTGCCCCGGCGCGATTAATACCGACATTCGCAAGAACATGAACGGCACCGAAGAAGACGATATAAAATTGGCGCAAGAAATTCCAATGAAACGTATCGGCGAAGTTTTTGAGGTTGCGGGTCCGATTGTTTTCCTCGCCTCCAAAGAAGCGGGCTATATCACCGGCGAAGACATTGACATTAACGGCGGCCTCCCACATGGATTAATTCAAGGGATAAGTGGTAAGGGAAAAGCGTTAAGGGATAAGCGTTAAAAAACTTTCCCCTTGACCCTTTACACTACAAAACTAGGAAAGGCGGTTGGTTGCGGAAAAAATTTTTTCGTTGCCGACCGCTTTAACTTTATTTTAAGGAGGAGATGATTTTGGAAATTATAGCCGGCGGAATTTTTATCGTAATGTACGCGGTAATCGTCTCGGAAAAAATCCACAGGACAGTTGCCGCAATGATCGGCGCAGTCTTGATGATGTTGCTGGGGATACTTTCACAAGAGGAGGCAATTCACCACATTGACTTCAACACGCTGGGACTTTTAACGGGCATGATGATTTTGGTTGGCGTGACGAGCCACACGGGACTTTTCGACTTCGTGGCAATTTGGGCGGCAAAAAAAGCTAACGCCGAACCTAAAAAAATTCTAACTTATCTCGGAATAATCACGGCGGTTTTTTCGGCGTTCCTCGATAACGTCACGACAGTTTTGCTCATGGTGCCGGTGACCTTCAGCATAACCAAACAGCTCGAATTAAATCCGATGCCCTTCCTGCTGACGCAAATAATGGCGTCGAATATCGGAGGCACTGCCACTTTGATAGGAGACCCGCCAAATATCATGATAGGCAGCGCGGTAAAAGAATTGACGTTCATGGCGTTTATCCAAAACCTCGCGCCAATCGTCGTGATTCAAATGGTCGTCGTGATTTTTATTTTCGAGTTCCTCTACAAAAAAGAATTGTCGACGCGCCCGGAACTGCAAAAGGAATTAATGAAAATGGACGAGTACGCCGCGCTGAAGGACAAAAAACTTTTGAACAAGGCGTTGTTCGTTTTGGGCTTGACGATTTTGGGATTTTTCACGCACCAACTTCACCACGTCGAGTCTTCGTTAATGGCATTGGCAGGAGGATTTTTGTTGCTGTTGCTGGCGGGCGGCGGACATCATTTAGTTGAATCCACAATGAAATCTAAAGTCGAATGGGCAACAATATTTTTCTTCATAGGACTTTTTATCGCGGTCGGCGGCTTAATCGAAGTGGGAGTTATCGGCAAACTTGCAAAGGCGGCTGTGGAAATTACCGGCGGCGACGTCACTGCAACTTCCCTCCTGGTGATTTGGTTGAGCGCGATAGTTTCTTCGGTGCTCGATAATATTCCCTTCGTCGCGACAATGATCCCGCTGATTCAAAATATGGGCGCGATGGGCGTTTCAAACCTGGAGCCGATTTGGTGGAGCCTGGCACTCGGCGCGTGTCTCGGCGGCAACGGAACACTTGTCGGGGCGTCCGCGAATTTAATTGTTGCGGGGCTGGCGGCGGATCGCGGCGTTCGCATAACTTTCATTGATTATTTCAAAGTCGGTTTTCCCATTATGATTTTGACAATCGTCATGGCTACCGTCTATGTTTACTTTAGATATTTAGTTTAAATTTTTATCGAGGAGCTGATTGACTTGAAAGATTTTGAAAAGTTGCTTGACGAATATCGCGGCAGGGGCGTGCACTTCGTTCACCTGAAAACTTCTGCGGGGCGTGATTTGTTTTTTATTCTCGACGACAGTTATTATTTGACTTACCGCGACGACAAAAAAGAAATTGCAATCAGTTTGCCTGTCAAGCCGAAAGATGACAAACACGAAGAAATTTGGTATTATAATACAAACAAACGCAGCCTTGACGATTGGTACGCCGATATTTGCGAAGCTTATGACCAACTCGACGACGCAGAATTTTACAGCGCGCCGAATTACGAGGACATTCATATCAGTTACGTGAACGAAGAGGAAAAAGTTCCACTGAAAGATTTTCTCGCGATGATGCCGAAGACTACTTACAAAGTTTTTGGAGATTTCGTTTTGTTCGACGAAATTGGTAGCGGTCTCGACAAAATCGAAAAAAATTATCGCGTCGACGAGGAAAGTCTTCGCATGCAGATTCGGAATTGGTTGCACTTCGACGAGGAATTTATCAAGGCGTTTAATTATGCCGTAGCCGAGCCGGTAAAATCTCTCGCCGTAAGAATCGACACAATTGAGGAAGTTGTTCCGGCGCACACGAACGTCAGGTTTGTTTTCGATAACGGTTCAGTACAGATTTTAAAAGAAATTTTGAAAGGACGCGAAAAAAAATGAGGATTACTATTGGCAGCGATCACGGAGCAGTTGAACTGAAAGAGGAAGTCAAAAAAGTTTTGTCGGAGTTCAGCGATATCGACATTAACGACGTGGGAACTTTCGGCAAAGAATCCGTCGATTATCCAGACATTGCGGAAAAAGTTTGCGCGGAAGTCACGAGCGGCAACTCTGAACGCGGTATCGTCCTCTGCGGCACGGGCATTGGTATTTCTATGGCGGCGAACAAAATTAAAGGCATCCGCTGCGCGCTCTGCAACGACGTCTATTCCGCGAAAAAATCTCGTGAGCACAACAACGCAAATGTTTTGGCAATGGGCGGCAGGGTCGTCGGTTTCGGACCGGCGGGCGAAATTGTTCGCGCGTGGATTACGACGGAATTTGAGGGCGGGCGTCATGCGCGCCGCGTGAATAAAATTATGGCTCTAGAAAATTGAGGAGATTCCACGATGAAAATTGTTGTCCTGGACGGCTACACGCTTAACCCCGGAGATTTGAGCTGGGACGCCTTAGAAAATCTCGGCGAGTGCAAAATTTACGAGCGCACTTCCTTGACGGACGAAGCTGAAATTATTGAGCGTATCGGAGACGCGGAGATTGTCATTACCAACAAAACGCCGGTCACCAAAAAAATTTTCGACGCCTGCAAAAATATTAAGTACGTCGGAGTTTTGGCGACGGGTTATAATGTTGTCGACGTGGAAACCGCGAAAATAAAAAAAATTCCCGTCTGCAACATCCCCACTTACGGCACGACGGCTGTCGCTCAATTTGCAATAGCTCTGCTCCTGGAAATTTGCCACCACGTCGGTCACCACAACAAAGCCGTTCACGAAGGACGCTGGGAAAATAATGACGACTGGTGCTTTTGGGATTATCCGCTGATTGAACTTGCCGGCAAGACGATTGGAATTATCGGCTACGGCAGAATCGGGCAGACTACCGGAAAACTTGCGCGGGCTCTCGGCATGAATGTCATTGCCTTCGACGCAATGCGCGAAGTCGGCACGAAAACTGAAGACTGCACTTTTGTGGAGCTCGACGAACTTTTCAAAACGTCTGACGTAATTGCTTTGCACTGCCCGCTGTTCCCGTCGACGCAGGGAATTATCAACAAGGACAACATTGCGAAAATGAAAGACGGCGTGATTATCATTAACAACAGTCGCGGGCAGCTGATTGTTGAAGAAGATCTGCGCGCGGCTCTCGACAGCGGAAAAGTTTATGCCGCAGGTCTCGACGTCGTTTCAACCGAACCGATTAGAGGAGATAATCCGCTCTTGGGCGCGAAAAATTGTATTATTACCCCGCATATTTCTTGGGCACCGAAAGAATCGCGCGCGCGGCTCATGAAAATCGCCGTCGACAATCTCAAAGCTTTTCTTTCCGGAAAACCTGTCAACGTCGTAAATTTTTAACGTCAAAAAATTTTCCACGACCATAAAATAAAAAAAGACTCGGCAAAAATTTTTGTCGAGCTGATTTTTTTTTGGGGAAGTACTTCCTATTTTTTATTGCCGCGCCGAAACGTCGTCAACTACCACTATCATAATAGACCACACAGTTTGGGTTGTAACATTCGCAGTATTCGTCGTCAAAGCAGTCGTTGCAGTAACCGCCCGCGACCTTTTTGAGATCTTCTTCGTTGAGTTCAAAATTTTCCACTTCGCCCATAAAAGCTTTTGCCTGTTCAGCGGATCTCTACGCCGTTTTCCTTCGCCAACGCGATGACTTCTTCTTCAGACTGACACTTAGCCAGCTTTTCCAGGACTTCGCGGGAAATTTTTTTGCCTCCAAAATCCATAACTAATCCCTCCTGAAAATTTTTGCGTTGCCGCGTCGGAGCGTCGTCAACTGTTAAACCAGCATGCCGAACCGCCGCCCGCGACCTTTCCGAGATCTTCTTCCTTGAGTTCAAAATTTTCCACTTCGCCCATAAAAGCCTTTGCTTTCCTTCGCCAACGCGATGACTTCTTCTTCAGACTGACACTTAGCCAGCTTTTCCAGGACTTCGCGGGAAATTTTTTTACCTCCAAAATCCATAACAAATCCCTCCTAAAATTTTTTGTCGGGAATTTTTATTTCCCTACACATTATACGCCGAAAAAGATTTTTTTTAGAGTCTCCTCGAAATTTTTTTGTGTTGCCGCATTAACAAATTTTCTACCGGCTCTGCCAAAAATTCTTCAGCGGACAATTTATAAACGAAAGGAAAAATGCAATCGGCGACATTTTTAATTGCGCGTTCGCCGGCTTTAATATCGAATTCTTCAAAAGTTTTGCGAATATCTTCCGCAGATGTCCAAAACCGAAAATGATAACGCACTATTTCTTTCCAGACTTCCTTATCGACTTTGTTTAAAAGAAAAAGTGTAAACTTATCGTAAATTTTTTGCTGATACCTTTCCTCCAAAAAATAAAGTTGCCGCAATTTTTCAAGGTCCGGGCAATCGTCCAACGTCGCAAGAAATTCTGTAGCTTCAGTTATCGGCGTACGAGCCATGCCATAAAATTTGTTGTAGCATCCTTCAAGATATTTTGCAGTTATTTCTTGACCTTGCGAACGTTTTTCCAACATCAATCCGAGTATATCAGTCGCGTCGTGACGATAGCGGCGAAAGGCGCGCAATTTTATCGCCAAGTACCACTCAAGACCTTGCGCGCGAAAAAAAATTCTCTCGGATTTTATCGGCAGGGGGATTGAGCCGCTGAAAAAATTTTCCCTGTCACCCGCCGCATATTTTTCCTGAAGATAACTGCTTTGTTCGTTCATCCACCCCTCTCTGAAATCCAGCCGCGCACCTGCGGCGGCGATGCATTCTTCGAGCAGCGGCGATGATTTTTCGGGAAGATAATCTATATCATTCGCTTCGGGGTAGAAAGAAAAATTAAAAACTGCCGCCGCCCCGCCAACAATGACGACGTTTAAGGGCTCTCCTCCTCTTTTGTCGTACTCTTCAGCTACCGCCTCAAGTCCCGCTCGTAATTCAGCAATGGAAAATTTATTTACCAAAATTTGTCACTCCTCTGCGAAAGATTTTTGCCAAAAAATTATACAACCTCCCTTGCGTGTTGTACGACGGAAAAATTTTTTTGTTAGGGTGTCTGAAAATTTTTTCCGAGTTTGAATTTGACCAATGTAGGATAAGCAGGTATAATATTTTTAAAAATTCTTAAGGGATTTTCAGAAAGGTTTGTGACATGGATACGGAAAAAGATTTTTTGAGGCCGATTGACAATACGTCTATCGTGCAGCGCGTTATTGACAGGTTGACTAAAGCGATGATAAATAAGGAGCTTAGACCGGGCGACAAAATTCCTACCGAAATGGAACTTGCAAACAGTTTCGGAGTCGGCAGAAATTCCGTCCGCGAAGCACTGAAAATTTTGTCGTCGTTCGGAGTTTTGGAAATCCGCCGCCCCAAAGGAACTTTCGTTACGAACGGATTTTCGGACAAGATGATTGATCCTCTTTTGTACGGAATTATTCTGGACGAAACAAAATCCCTCGAATCTCTAAAAGAACTGCGCGAATGGATGGATTGGGGAGTTTTGCGGCTCGCCATAAAAAAAGCTGACGATAACGACATAAAAAATCTTGAACAACGTTTTGTAGAACTTCAAGCCGCTTTGTCAACTAAAGACGTGGAAAAATTTTTCGACGCGGATAATAAATTTCACGCGGCTCTTGACGAGGCGTCGCATAACGAACTGTTCGCAAAAATCGCAAACCTTGTCCGAACTCTCACCAGCGAAATCCGTCTGAAAACCGCCCGCCACCTTTGCAAACTCAATCGGCGGGAAGAAATGGAGACGGCTCACAAAATGTTACTCGACGCCGTGAAAAATCGCGAAATGAATCTTTCAATAAACATGATTGTCGACAGCTACTTCTACGAGTACGGCGTCTTGCAGGACGAAGATTGAAGCGCGGGGGAAAATTTTTTGCATCAGTATCTTTTTTTTGTCGGTGACTTCCCGATTCGTTCCTATGGCGTCGTGCTTTCCATTTCGATTATTTTGGCGACGGGCGTCGGATATTTTTTCGCGAAGGTTGACGGGCGCGGCTACGAAGAATTTTTGCCGGATATTGGTTTAATCGGCGGATTTTTCGGACTGCTCGGCGCGCGGCTGTGGGACGTTTTCTTTTTCGATTGGAGTTACTATCAAAATCATATCACCGAAATTTTGAACGTGTGGCAGGGCGGCATGGCTGTGCAGGGCGGAATTATCGGCGGCGTGCTTGCCGGCGGTCTCTACGCGAAGTCGAAAAATCTCGACGTAATTCATCTTGCGGACCTGCTTGCGCCGGCTATCGTCTTGGGTCAAGCGTTGGGGCGTTGTGCGAATTTGTTGAACGGCGATGCTTTCGGCGCGCCGACCGGTTCCAATTTCGGAATACTCTACCCCGAAACGACGCTTGCCTATCGAACTTACGGAGCACAGCCGCTTTTTCCCGCCGAAGTCTGGGAATGTCAGCTCGATGTCGTAATTTTTGCGTTGCTGTTAATTTTTCGCAGTACGAACTACGCGCGCGGACAATGTTTCACGCTTTACGTGATGCTTTACGCCGCCGCAAGATTTTTCCTGGAATTTTTGCGCGGTGATTATTTAAATCTAGTCTTCGGAATTTTGAAGAGCGCGCAGGTCACGAGCGTCGTTGCCTTCGCGGTGGCGGCGGGCGCGTTCATTTATTTCGGCTATCGCGGAGGAAAATTTTTCAATGCAAAAAAATAAAACCGCCCTAATGAAGGCGACGGACTTACTTGCGCGGCAGGAGCAGAGTTCAAAAACTTTGAAACGAAAACTCCTTGCGCAAAAATATGACGAGGCGGAAATTGACGCGGCGATTGATAAACTCAAGAGCCACAATTATTTGAATGACGAAGAGGCTTGTCGTCGGCAGTTTGAAATTTTTTACGAGGAAGGAAGGTTAAGCGTCCGGCAGATTTGCGGGAAATTGATTCAGCGCGGGTTTGATTCTGCCTTCGTGCAAAATTTAGTGCCCGAAGACACGGACGAGCACGAGAGGCGAGCGGCGATTCGTGCGCTGCAAAAAAAATTCTCCCCGCAAAATTTTGACGGCGAAAATCTTCAAGCGAAACTGAAATTTAAAAACAAACTCTGGCAGCATCTTGCGTCGAAGGGTTTTGATTCTGAAACTATTTCTTCAGCCGTTGACATTTTTCTCGACGACGACGGGGATTGAAACTTTTTCCTGCACGTCGGCAAGAAAATTCGCAGCAGTCAGTTCCGTCAAGTCCGCAAGAAAATTTTCGACGGCGTCGGGCGCGATTAAAATTTCAAGTGTCACGTCGGCGGCGTACTCCGAATTTTCGACGCGGATATTTTTGTTGCGCAAAAAATTTTCTACCTGCGCGAGAAAACTATATTCGACGGTGACGAAAATTTTTTGAAAGGCGGTCATCTGCACGATTTTTGCGGCGGCAATTCCCAGCGCGGCGGTGTGAGAATACGCGCGAATCAGCCCGCCCGCGCCGAGTTTTATCCCGCCGAAATATCGCGTGACAACAACGGCAATATCAGTCAGCCCATTTTTTTTGATGGCGTCAAGAATCGGATTGCCGGCAGTGCCGCCTGGTTCGCCGTCGTCGTTCGATTTTTGTTTGTCGCCGAGTTCGCCGAGCACCCACGCCGAACAATTATGCGTCGCGTCGAAATATTTTTTGCGGATCATCTGAACAAAATCGCGCGCTTCGGTCTCCGTCTCGACGTGCTTGACATGCGAAATAAACTTCGACTTTTTAATTTCGTAGTCCGCGCGAAAAATTTCGTCGTCGACGGTGGTTTTATAATCTGTCATTTTAATTCTGCCTCCTCCGGTACGGTTAATTTATCGCGGATTGCGGAAATTTCTTTCGCCGTGAACAACCCCGCCGGTGATTCTCGAATTGTTATCTCACGAATTTTTTTGTTGAGCAACGCCAAATCTGTAGCTGTTTCGGGATTGGCCGCCTCGCGCGTCAACGAAATTGTTTTGACTTGCGCGTCGACGTAAGCTTGAGTTTTTATTATGACTTCCGTCAAAAGCATTCGGCATTCCGCATCAAATTCCGGCGGTACGTTCAAAAGATAAATCCGCGTCTGTTCTTTCAGCATATCGCGTTCCAGTTCAACAAGCTGTTCGTACGTCGAATACTCGTAAATTTCCGCCGTCTTCAAGGTCTCGACGATACTAAAATAAAGTTGCCAATTTATGTCAAGCCTGTCGATATTTTTTTGGTAGGCGGTGTACCAGCTGGCGAAAATTTCTTCTTGTCGACGAATCTTTTCAATTTGGGCGCGGCTGATATTTTCCTCCTGACTGCTCCGGCTCTGAATAAAGGAGGACACGCAAAAAACAATCAGCAACATCGCGCAAAAGTAAGCGAAAATTTTTCTGCTCGGAAAAAATTTGTAAAGGGTGATTAAAACCGCAGCGGCAATTACAGCAAGAATGTACGTCATGAAAATCCCTCAAGTGTTAAAAATTTGACAGGCGGCGAAAAAAATGCTACAATGCTTCAATACGGAGAGGTGTCCGAGTGGTTTAAGGAGCCGGTCTTGAAAACCGGTGATGCCGAAAGGCACCGTGGGTTCGAATCCCACCTTCTCCGCCACTTTTTTGCAAAAAACATTAATCATCAAAAAGGCTGCCGTGATTTTTTTACGACAGCCTCTTTTTTTTCGGAAAAGAATTTTTATTTTTTGCTACTGCCTTTCTTATCTTCGACCGGCTTTGCTTTGAGAACTTTTTTGGGAATTTCCAACCTTTGTTTCGCGCTGTCTTCCAGGTATGTCGAATAAACTTTCAACTCACTGTAGAAAGACAAATCCTCAAGAATTTCTACTAAGCGATTATCCAAAGACGAATCCGCATCTCGGAGCACCGCACGCGCAATTCCCTGAATCAAGCCGGAAAGATTGTAACTCATCGTGACGGTTTGCCAGTTGGTCTTGTCAATCGTCCACATGTACCAAACATCGGCGTTGCGTATTCCGCTGTCTATGTAGCCCGTAACTTTATTTTGAAGTTCCTCAAAACCGGCGACGGGATTTTCTGCGGACTGCTTTTCAATTTCCGCTTTGACTGAGTCGGCAATTTTATTTCCGTCCAACTTAACCAACATCGTGCGCCGCGAATCACTGTCCTGCAAAATCGTGACTTCCTTGACGTTGGAAATAATTTCTTCCAGCTGTTCGGGCGTCGGCGTGGCAAGATAATCAATGGCATTTGCGGCGGCAAGCGGCGCGGTAATAACCTTCCATTTTTTATCAGTCTCGTAATAAAGTTTCATTTCGTTGCCAACCTGCGTAATGTAGAAAGGTATTTTTAAATCTACGTCCTCACCACTTGAAGAATTCAACCAAAATGCCAAATTACCGGCGGCCTTGAAAGTGTTGCCTTCAGTCGAACCGATAAAATCCAATTCACCCTGTGCGGACGGCGTAATGAAAAGCACATCTTCGCGGAAAATTCTCGTTTCAGGTTTCGCAGTCGCCGAGATCGCTTCGCGAAAAGCCGCCATGCCTTCATCGTTCGGAGCAGCGGACGCCGCCCCGCCAAAGAGAATCGCGCCGCACAAAAACGCGCCGGAAACAAACTTCCCGGCAGATTTAACTAACTTCCTCATAAAAAATCTCCTTATATCTTGAAATTAAACGTCACTTAATTTTTTTGCCGAGATCCTGGAAAAAAGATTTGCAAATACGCCCGTACATTCCGGTTTGAGCGTCCTTGTCATTGCGGTCGCGGATATCTTCACGCCCGAAAACCATTTGCCCCGTCCTCGTGTCGTATACTTCAAACGAAACGGCAATCTTAGACACGTCCACGCGATACGGCGGATAAGTCACGGGAACTGTCTCGTAATAAATTTCTTCGCGGCGGTCGCCGTTGCGGTCGCGGACGTGGCGGCGCATTTCTTTTCTCTCCCAAACAGTTCTTGCCGGAACAATGTAATAATCGTCGCTCCAATCTTTCACGGTGCATTCAACGTAAAGGTCGGCAATGTTCGACAGCTCCCGAATGGAACTCGTCATTCTGCGCGCCTGGTCTTCGGTGATAATCGAACACTTCATCTTTCGTGCCTCGTTGACGTAATCGCTCTGCAACCTTTGGTAAAAAATATTTCCGCCGCCTATATTTGCCCTTGAGGTGACATTCAACAAGACTATATCCCGCACTCCGCGAAAGTTATAATTTTTGTCGCTCCAGTCTGTTTTTTCAGCGGACACAGCTTGCGGCAAGAGAAGGCAACCGATTAAAAACAACGCTCCAAAAATTTTTCTGAAGGTCACGTCACTCCTCTCCTCTCTCCAATTTTCTAACCTTGCGCTCCAAATTCCAAATCTTTTCGATAAGACTGGGAACTTTTTTCAGCGCGACTTGCATTTTCAACCAATCGACATGCGGCTGAACAGGAAAGCCCGAACAAAAAACACCTTCCGGCATGCTCTTCGTGATACCGGAGCGCGCCGCGTAAACAGAATGACCGCCAATTTTTATGTGACCAACTGTGCCGGTTTGTCCGCCGAAAGTCACGTTATCGCCAACAATCGTCGAGCCGGAAATCCCGGTCTGCGCAACAATCAAACAGTTCGCGCCGATAACACAGTTGTGGGCAATGTGGACGAGGTTATCAATTTTTGTACCGTGCCCGATAATCGTCGATCCCATCGCCGCGCGGTCAATCCCCACGCACGCGCCAATTTCCACATCATCTTCCACGACGACGTTGCCAATTTGCGGAACTTTTGTGTGGACGCCGTCGGCCGTCGTGAAACCAAAACCGTCAGCACCGATAACCGTCGACGAATGAATCACACAGCGGCTGCCGATTTTGCAATACTCCCGAATCGTCACGCCGGAATAAATAATCGTTCCCGCGCCGATTGAAACATTTTGCCCAATGTAAGTATTGGGATAAATCACCGCGCCGCTCCCGATTTCCACGTTGTCGCCGATAAAAACAAAGGGCATAATCGTCGCGTCGTCAGCAATTTTCGTGTTCGCCCCGATATGAGCTTCGTCGCTTATCCCGACGGGAATATCAATCTTCGGCGCAAAAATTTTCATCATCTTCGCGAAAGCCGCCCTCGGTTCTGCAGACTTAATCACATTTTTTGGGAGCGCGCCTTCAAAATTCGCGGGAACGATAACGGCACTCGCCGCGCTGTCCTTCGCCTTCTCCGCGTGCGTAGAGTCGGCGAAAGTCAAATCGCCCTCCTTCGCGTTGTTTATACTCGACAGCCCGAAAATTTCAACCGCGCCGTCGCCGATAAGTTCGCCGCCGATAATCTCGTTTATTTCCTGTAAAGTTTTAACCACATCCACCACCGCTTACTGTAACTTCTTAATAACTTCGTCCGTCAAATCTATCCCGCCATGTAAAATAATCGGCTGATCCTTCGAGCTGTCAACAACAACATCAATTTCTTTTTCCTTGCACATTCCGGCAAGAGATTCATCAAGTTTTTGTTTAAGTTGCGCCGCGTACGCCTGATTCACGCCGATAATTTTCCGCTGAATATCCGCTTGCGCCTTGCTCTTCTCCTCGTCGCTCAAGTCCGGATTGGAAAGTTGAGTTTCCGCCTCCGCGCGAATCTCCTCCGCCTTTTTTGCGCCCTCTTCCAGCACGGCTTTTATCTGCGGGGATTCTTCCATGACCCTTTGCCCGTCAACGTAACCTATATTCATCTGTCCACAACCCGTTATCAAAAAAGACGCCGCGACCAATGTAGCCGCCGTGATTTTTCTTGTGAATCTCACTATTCAATCATCTCCCGATTTATCCGTTAATTTTTTTTGAAAGACGCCTTTAGCAGTCATCGCCTTGACTAAATCTTCCGTCAAGTCTTTTGTATCATTGCCCGCGAAAATAACTGCGCCGGGCGATTTTTTCTGTCCGAGCTTAAATTTTGATTCAAAGCTGTACGAAAATTTCTCCTCCGCGTAATTCGGCTCAACCTTAGCCAAAACCATCTGCAGTTTCAAAATCGCGGCAAGCTTGCCCGCCTCTCCGGCTATCTCGTCCAAAATTTGATTGTCGAGTTTCTCACGCTCCCGAGAAGTTTTTTTGAGGTCTTCGGAAATTTCCTGCCGCCTTGCCTGCCGAAATTTTATCTCCTGCAAAGCCGCGTCGCGCAGAGCTCTGTTTCGCGCTACGGTCTCGTTATATTTTTTCGTCGCCTCTTCCTGCGAATCACTCATATCGTCTTTGACTTGCTGGTGTAGCCGCGCCTCGTCCTCCGCCGTCTGCGATTCGACATACGCTTCAATTTCCGCCGTCCATTCGTTTAAAAGTTCGAGCTGTTTCGCGTTCCGCTCCATAACAATTTTATCGAGCTGCGCATTCAATTCGTCTACCTGCTCCTGCGTCAAGCGCAAGACGTCCGCATTTTGCAACTTGAGGATAACATTAAACTCCTCGTTGGCGTAAACTTCCCTGATTGAGTTGCGTTTCTGAATGTGCTCCTCTTCAGTGTCCTTACGATATTTTTCCGCAAGCCGTTGTTTGTGCGCCTTGAGTTCGGCAAGCTGTTCCATTAAGTTCTGCATTTTTTTTTCGCGGGCAGAATCGTCAAAGGGCTGTTTCGTAATTTCGGGCAGCTCCGGAATTTTGACGGGGCGCATCATTTCGTTTAGCTCCAACTTCAAACGAATTTCCTTCCCGTAAAGCTCCTTAAGATACGCGCCGTCGGGGTGAGCCGCGATAATTTGTTCGAGGTCGACTATTCCGAAACCGTGCACGGGATTTGGGCGAACAATTTTTTCCGGGCGTTCGACTTTGACGGGCGCGGGCAGTCTGTAAAAATAAAGCCCGCCGCCTATGAAAATTGTCATTGCGATTGCTGCCGTCAGCCTGTAATGTGACATTGCCGCCCTCCTACAAAAAAGTGATCAGCGAAAAGCGATCAGTGGTTAGAAAAAAATTTCCACTGACCGCTAACCACTGACCACTGATTGCTGACCACTAATTATTTTTTACCGAGCCTGGAAATAACGTCTTGAGTAATGTCCTGCCCGCCATAAACGACAGCGGCTTTTTCTATAACCACACTCAAACCTTTTGCGTCGGCAACTTTTTTAACGGCCTCGTCCACAGATTTTACCAAAGGGTCGATAAGTTCTTGCTGTTTCTGCTGAAGTCTCTGCTGGCACTGCGCGTAATAATCCGCCTTCTCTTGGTCATTCATTCCCGCAGATTTTGCCTCGAAGTCCTTTTGCACTTCGTCGACGGCGGCCATGAATTGATTCTGAACATTTTGGGCGTCGGGGTGTTGGCTCATGACCTGGTCTCTATCAATAACTCCCACGCTTCCCGAACTCGCCGCAGAGGCAATTCCTCCGGTCTGCGTCAATGCCAACGCAACGACACTGCCGATAAAAACCAGCGCAATAGCTATGCTGATAATTTTTACCTGTTTCTTTTCCAATTTTATCATCCGGGCAACTCTCCTTAAAATAACTTTTGACGAAACCATTATATCAGACTATTTTCAGCAATGCAAGCTGTTTTAAATTTATGTCCTCCACCAGCCGCTTATCAGCAAGAAACTCAACGTCAAGAAAACTATGCAGCCGACGAAAAGCAAAATCCAATCCGGCGTGTACTTCCAGATTAATTCTCCGCTCAATTTTTCCAGCGGCAATTCTGAATTTTTGTGGACGATTGGCAGGCAAATTATTGCTCCCAAAATTATTCCGAACAGGAAAACGCAAACGAAACCGATTATCACGTCAAGCGGCGGCAATTTAATTCCCCCTTAATCTGATTATCCGCTGGTTGCTTGAGCCGCGAAACTCCAACTCCAAATCGCGCAGTTCTTCGATATATTCGCCGTCGACAAGGACGTCAATATTTTTCAGAAGTTCTGCGGCTTCGGGCGGAATATCTTCAAATTTGTAGCCGGTGTAGCACCAAACGTCAAGCCCTAAATTTTTTGCGGCTTTGGCAAGTTCAAGCGCGGCGTCAATCTGCAAAAGCGGCTCTCCGCCCGTTAAGGTAACCCCGGTCAAAAGCGGATTTTTTTTTACAGCGGCGATAATTTCTTCGGTGTCGAAAATCTTTCCGCCGTTAAGGTCGTGGGTCGTCGGATTTTGGCAACCCTTGCACCTCCGAAGACAGCCCTGCATAAAAATTGCGAACCTAATTCCTTCGCCGTCGACGTAAGACTCAGGGACAATCCCCGCAATGCGAATTTTCAACTTCAACACCTCGCCGCTATTATAATCCCGCGTCTTGCAAATTTCAATAAAAATTGTTACGATATAAAAAAAGGAAGTGGAGATATGCAGGTAAAAATTTTTTGCGCGGCGGTGTTGGCGGTAATTTTTTTCGCGTCGATTGTTCACGCGGAAGGGGAGCAAAAAAAATCTGTTTGGCAACCGGAAATCAGAATCGGTGTGCTAAACGGCGTCACGCGATTTTATTTTCAGATGTCCGAACCCTGCGTGATGATTAATCCGGAAAATAACGAAGTCATTCAAAAAATTAATGCGGACGAAAAAATTACGATCGAGGTTGAAAATTTGGAGGTCGACGCCGTAGAAATTCGCGGCGAAAAAGTTCAGCTGAAGGATCTGCAAACGACGATTAACGGCAAAAAATATTACGGCGGTCTTCGCGTCAACAAGCGGGAAAAATTTTTGACGGTGATAAATCTTGCGCCGGTGGAAGAATATTTGCGCGGTGTCGTGCCAAAGGAAATGTCCGCGTCGTTTCCGGTTGAGGCGTTGAAGGCGCAAGCAGTTGCCGCGCGTTCGTTCACGCTGAAAAATCGCAACCGCCACAAAGCCGACGGCTACGACCTGTGTTCAACGACTCACTGCCAATTTTACGCGGGCGCGATTTCTTTTCCGTCGAGTGACCAGGCGGTTCTTGAAACGCGCGGAGAAATTTTGATTTACGGGGGCGCGGTAGTCGACGCGAATTTTCACGCGGACAGCGGCGGCATGACTGAAAATGTTGTCGACGTTTGGGCGAAAAAGGTCCCGTATCTTCTGCCTGCGGAGGAACTGGAAAAGGAAACGCAGCCGTGGACGGTAAAAATTTCTCTGCAGGATTTTTGCGGGATAATCGGCGAAAAAATTGGCGCGCTTAAGAAAATTAATTCGACGAAGATGGTTATCGGGCAGTCCGCCGAAGACCGGACACAATCCGGGCGCGTGAAATTTATCGAGATTGTCGGTGAAAAAAATACGCTGACAATTTCCGGAAAAGATTTGCGCACGAAATTTTCTTTGCCGAGTACGCTTTTCAACATAAGGTTTGAAAATGAGGAAATTATTTTTGAGGGCTTCGGGCGCGGGCACGGCGTCGGCATGTCACAAAGGGGCGCGCAGGCCTTCGCGAAATCCGGAATGAAGTACGATAAAATTTTGGAGCACTATTACAGCGGTACGGCTCTGAAAAAATTGTATTGACGGGAAAATTTTTTCGACGCTTGCAAAAAGTTCTGTGTTGTAGTAAAATTTCAGTGTCAGATGAAAAATGACATGAGGACTGAATCCACAGTTGGCACAAGCGAAAAATAATCCCTTAAAGAGTTCTGGATAAACCTTTAAGGGATTTTCGCTACACGAGCGTGAGTTTTTTGGTTACCACTTGTCGAGGAACTTATCTATCAACTTGCAAACAAAGTGCGAGACGACATTAGCCCCTACTATCTTTGACATACTCCCCACGAATAAATTCGGGGGATTCTGCTATCATCAACCAATGCTTAAAAATTTAAGTCTTACAAGGTCTCCTGCAAGGGTCGATGCCCCAACCCACATATTTTACGAAGAGGCGGATTTTACCCCTGCTCATCTTCTACCACAGTTTAGCAGAAACATTTACAAAATGCAATAAAATCTTAGCGGCTTACATCCCCATAGCTAAAGCTAGGGGCTTTCCGCCGTATTTGGTAAAAAGTTGAGGATTGCATCCACAGCTGTCACCCCCTTCCCGTTACCAGGATAGGAAGTGGCAACATTGATATTTTATCACAGCGGAAAATTTTTTCAACGCTTGCAAAAATTTCTATCTTGTAGTAGAATCTCGGCGTGGTTTAAAAAGATATATACCAGCAAGGTCTCTAAGCTATCACGGCACAAAAAAGACCCCGAACCGTTGTCGCAAGACGATTCGGGGTTTGTGTCATTCAGGACACGAGTTTGACGTTACCGCTTGTTGAGCTTTCCTTCGATCCACTTGCACAAAAAGTACGCGAGGACGTTGGTGCCCATTGTCTGTAAAAAATCCGACAAGACCTCCAAAGCTATCACCCCCTCCCTGTCACCAGATTGGGTGCGGTAACGTCGATATTTTACCACAGCGGAAAATTTTTTACAAAACGGTTTTCAAGTCTGTGACCAAATTGTTAATGCGCTCAAATTTTAGTCTGTAGCTGACACGATTTGCGATTAGCCGCGCGGTTGAATCCATAATGCTGACAATTTCTTCAAGATTATTTTCGCGCAACGTCGTGCCGGTCTCCACAATATCAACTATACTTTCGCTCAAGCCGACAATCGGACCGAGTTCAATGGAGCCGTTCAATTTAATGTATTCCATTTGCATGCCGCGCCCAGCGAAAAAATTTTCGGCGATGCGCGGGAACTTCGTCGCAACTCTCGTGTGGGAATAATCTTCGAGACGCGGACGCTTTTTATTTTTCGGAACAGCCATCATCAAATGACATTTGCCGAAACCGAGATCCAACAGCTCGTAGACGTCGACGCCGGACTCAACGATAACATCTTTGCCGATAATCCCGACGTCCGCCGCGCCGTATTCAACGTAGGCGGTCACGTCGGCGGTTTTCGTTATGATAAATTTCAAGCGCGCCTCGTCATTTGTGATAATCAGCTTGCGGGATTTTTCGTGCAGACCTTCCGCAGTCCAGCCGATTTTTTTTAAAAGTTCCGTCGACAGCCCGAAAAGTTTTCCCTTCGGCAACGCGACAGTTATATAATCTTTCGTAAAAATCTCTCCTTCTCCTAATCTCTAAAAACTAGTTCTCCTCGTCGGCGATACGGAGCAACTTCAATTCCTTTGGGTCGTCGGGGCTTATCGGCGAATGATGCCGCGCAATAATTTTCGCCTCTTTGAACAAACCAATTTGTTGCAACTTCCGCCCGCCGATTTCCGCGTGGTGCCTGTAAATATAAATCGCGTGGTTGCCGTTGAGTTCGAGCCTGTTAGCAAAACTCGGCGCGAAAGTCATTGCAAGCACGGCAAAAATTTTTTGCGGAATACTCATATCGCCTTCAACCCTGCCGACGTCGTGGAGGAGCGCGCAACGAATCAAAAACTCCCTGTCGATTCCCTGCTTGTCCTCGATAACCAAACGCTCAATCGAATAGGCAACGTTCAGGCTGTGACATTGGTCGACGATACTCATCGCAAAAAAAATTTTCTGCTCAGCGTCGTTCAAGTGCGCCGCAATATATCTGTTATCGTCCTGCGACAAATTCGCAGTCAACGCTCTGAAAAATTGTTTCATCCTCTTAAAAATCCAACTCAAATTTTCAACCTTCCAAGTAAATCAATTCGCCGTAATTTTTGGCGGCTTGAGATTTTTCGGCGTCGTCCTTCGTCTGCGGATTCAAAGCAAGCTCGACGATTTTTCCCGCCGCGCGAAGTTCGGAAGCTTTTTTTATTGCCGCGTCGATTTTATTTTCAGCGTAGCCCAAATAAATTTCGCGGGTTCGGGCGTCCTCAAAAATCCCCTGCTGTTCGCGCGCCGTCAAAATTCTTTCGATACCTAGAGCAAAACCCGTCGCAGGACAATCCGAGCCAAAATCTTTCAGCATGTGGTCGTACCGCCCGCCGCCCGCAAGCGAATATCCGACGTTCGGCGCGTACGCCTCGAAGACCGGACCCGTGTAATATTCAAAGTCACGAATGATTCCGAGATCAAAATTAATTTTTTCGGCGACGTCGTAATTTTTTAGGAGCTTATAAATTTCGGCAAGGTTATCGACGGCGCGAAGAGATTTTTCATTTTTTGACATTGCGCGGGCTTGATTCAAAATCTCCGTGCCGCCGTGAAGTTTCGGGATTTTTTTGAGAGAATCGGCGGCGGATTTTTCCAAGTCCAGCGCGTCGACAATTTTTTCCAGCTCCACAATATCATGGCGTTCGATTGCGTTTTTAATTTTGCTTTGAATTTCCGGCGGGAGATTATTTTGCTCCATAAGTCCGCCGGCAAATTCGACTTGACCGAGACAAATTGTAAAATCTTTCAGCCCGGCAACTTGCAGACTCTGCGCGGCAAGCGCGATAATTTCAGCGTCGGCAAAAGCATTCGACACACCCAAAAGTTCGACGCCCGCCTGATAAAATTCGCATTGACGTTGCGGTTGATTTTTTCTGAATCTGAAAACGCTCGTGTTATATGAAAGTTTCAAAGGCAGGGGAAAATTTTTCAGACGACTTGCCGCCAATCTTGCAATGGGCGTCGTCATTTCGTGGTGAAGTGCCAGCGTGCGATTATTTTGGTCAAACATTTTGAAGAGGTTCGATTCTATTGAGTGCCCGCCCGAAGTTGTGAGCGTCTCCAAAAATTCCATCGTCGGCGTGACAACTTCTTCATAGCCGAAGCTTGCGAAAAGTTTTGCCAGCCGATTTTCGATAACTCTTTTAGCCGCCGCCTCTTTCGGCAAAAAATCTCTTGTGCCGTGCGGCGTTTCCAATATTCCCGTCATTTCAATCCCCTTTCAGCGCGATAAGCGCGGCGATTCTTCCGGTCTCCGGAAAATTATTTTTCCGCGCGGCGCGATAAGAAAAATACCAATTATGATTACAGCAGGTACATTCGCCGGCAACGTCGATATTTTTTTCCGGCAAGCCGACTTCCTGCAACTGAATTTTATTTGCCTGCCACAGGTCGAGAAAAATTTTTCCGTCGCGATTGGTGATAAGTTTATCGACGTGCGCGGGGAAAACTTCCTTGCAGGTCTGAAAAACTTCGTCGCCGACTTCGTAGCAGCAGGGACCAATTGACGCGCCGATACCGACGAGACAATTTTCAGCTTGCGTGCCGAAATTTTCCTGCATGGCGCGAAAAGTTTTTGCGGCGATTTTTTTCATGGTGCCTTTCCAGCCGCCGTGAGCGATACCCGCCGCGCGATTTTCCACGTCGACAAACATAATCGGGACACAATCGGCGAAACAGAGCATCAGCGGCAAATTCGGGACGTCAGTAATAAGCGCGTCAGTCTCCGGAATTGCGTCGTTGTAGTTGAGACTGCCGCGCCCGCGATGATTTTTTTCTACGCGGAAAATATTTTCGCCATGCACTTGATTCGGCGTGACAATATCTTCAGCGTTCAGCCCTAGAGACTGCGCAAAAATTTTTCGGTTGCTCAAAACATCTTCGGGGTTGTCGCCGACGTGCAAGGCAAGATTCAAACTGTCGAAGGGTGATTTGCTCACGCCACCCAACCTGGTAGAAATTGCGTGCACGATTAATTCTTCGGGGAAGGTTGAAAATTTTCCGTGCCAAAGATTTTCTTTTCGTCGTAAAAAATAACTCATTGCTCCAAACTCCATTCTTCAACCGTCGCGCAGGAAATTTCTTTAAAATTTTTCAGCTGCTTATCGTTCGTCAAAAATAAATCGCAACCGCAAACACAAGCCGTCGCCAATTGCAATGCGGCCGCCGTTTTGAAGTGAACGTACTCCGCGCGGATTTGCGCCGCCTTGACAGCAATTTCAGTATCGATTTTGCAGACAGGAATTTTGCACTCGTCGAGGAACCGCCAAAAAATATCTGCCGCTTCAGAATTTTTAATGCGATACGGATAAACCAAATACTCCGCGCAAGTCACGGTGGAAGTTATAAAGCGCGCATTATTTTTGGCAAGAGAATTGAAAATTTCGGCACATTCGTCGTAAAGCAAAGAATCTTTGTCAAGGTAATAAATTATCGTTGCTGTGTCCAAAAAAATTTTTTTAAAATCTGTCTTCATTGCGCAAACTCCTAACGTACTCATCAATTTTTTCCTTGCTGCCGAAAAGATGACCGGCGGCACCGGCAAATTTTTTAAAGTCAATGGGCTGACTTCCCTGCGTCTTTTCGAGAAAGTTGTCAATTTCTTCGGCAGCAGTAACTTTGCGTTTAGCGGACTCAAAATATTTTGGTGTGTCGTCATTCAAAATTGTGACGATAGCTTTTTCACCGTGCGGCAAGTCCAATTTTTCATCAGGGACAAAATTTTTTCCGTCATAAGTCGCTTTTACAGCTTCCAACATAAAAATCACTCCTTTTGTCTAAAGTTTACCAAAAGAAAAAATTTTTGTAAAGAAATTCGGCAATACATTGAACGTTGAATTTAATAACAAAAAATATTGACAAATTCGGGCTTTTATGAAAAAATAGCGGGGACGTGATTTGAGACGAAGACACGGCAGTATTTGTTTTGCATAAAAATTTTTATTTTTTTGTAGGGGGTGGGCTTTCGTCCACTCTTTAATATTACTTAGAGAAAATTGGAGGGTTTATGGCTGATAACATTGCATCGAAAGTTGAAAAGCTGATGAGCGAAATGATTGAGGGCACCGATTTTGAGCTGGTTGACGTCGAATACGTCAAGGAGCACGATTGGTATTTGAGGATTTTCGTCGACAAGGCGGGCGGAATTGATTTGGACGATTGTCAGATGCTTAGCGAGAAGTTCGGGAAAATTCTCGACAAGGAAGTTATTATCAATGAGCCGTATATTTTGGAGATGTCTTCGCCGGGAATTGACCGCGTGCTGAAAAAAGATCGTGACTTCGTCCGAGAGGCCGGCAAGGTTGTCGACGTGACTTTGTACGCTCCTTTGGACGGCAAGAAAAATTTTACCGGAGTGCTCGAAGGACGAGATAAAAATTTTTTGAAACTTGCAGACTTTGACCCGATACCGCGCGAAAAAATTGCGCAAGTCAGACTGCACATAGATTTTTAAAGGGATAAGGGGTAAGTGGCAAGGGATAAAATTTTTTTCTCTAAAAACTTTTCCCTTTTCCCTTTCCGCTTTCCCCTAGTCCCTATTCACTAATTAGGAGGATGATGATTTGGCTGTGAGAAAAAAAAGAAACGCCGGAAACGATTTCATGATTCTGGACGCGCTCAAAGATTTATGCGCCGAAAAAGAAATTTCACAGGAAACTCTGTTTGACGCAATAGAATCCGCGCTTGTTTTCGCCTGCAAAAAAACTTCAAACGCGGAAAAAAGAGTTACAGTAGAACTCGACAGGGAGAACGGAATTTTTCACGTCTACGAACTGCGCGACGTCGTCGAAACCGTCACCAACAAGAACAGGGAAATTTCTCTCGTCGACGCGCAAGTTATAGATCCGCGCCAGGAAATTGGTAACACCATTAGAATTGAAATACCGCCGCATAATTTTGGGCGCATCGCTGCGCAGGCGGCAAAACAATTCGTCATGCAAAAAATTCGTGAGGCGGAACGCGGCGTTGTCTACGACGAATTTACGAACAAAGATAACGACGTTGTTACGGGCACTGTGACGAGGATTGAGGACGGAAATTTAATCGTCGACATTGGCAAAACTGAAGCCGTGCTCGTTCCCATTGAACAAATTGCCGGAGAAAATTTTCAAATCGGCGACAGGGTGAAAGCTTACGTTGCCGAAGTCCGCAAAGTCGGGAAAGGTCCGCAGGTTTATCTTTCGAGAACTCACCCCGGGCTTTTGAAACGTCTCTTTGAATTGGAGATACCCGAAATTCAAGAAGGGCTCGTCACAATCAAGGGAGTTACTCGCGAAGCCGGCTCCCGCTCCAAAATTGCTGTCGTCTCCCAAGATGAAAACGTTGACGCCGTCGGCTCGTGTCTCGGTCAGCACGGGATAAGAGCGCAGGCGATTGTCGACGAACTCTGCGGAGAAAAAATAGATATTGTCAAATGGGATCCGGATCCCGCGCTTTTCATTGCCTCTGCACTTAGTCCCGCTAAGGTCATGAAAGTTGCCGTCAACGAGTATACGAAAAGTGCCCGCGTCGTCGTACCGAATAATCAGCTTAGTTTGGCAATCGGCAAGGAAGGACAGAACGCCCGCCTCGCCGCGAAACTCACCGGTTGGAAAATCGACATTAAGAGCAAGGCGCAGGCTAAGGACGACGATTTGGAAGAGGATATGCGCGAAGTTAAAATCGGCGGAGGAACTAAACGCCCGCCCGCTAAAAAAACTAACAAGCAGAATAAAATTAATCCGCAGAAACAATTTGGCAAGCCGATTATGGGACAGCCGATAAAGACCGAAAAAAAATCTGCCACTTAAAAATAATCTGTCGAAGAAATTAAATTTCGTCGGGGTGATAAATTGTCGAACGAAAAAATTTTTAAGCAAACTAAAATTCGCCGCTGTATCAGCTGCAGGGAAAATAAACACAAGTCCGAATTTCTGCGTGTCGTGAGGACGCCGGAAGGTGAATTTAAAATCGACGCAACCGGCAAAGCCAACGGGCGCGGCGCGTATATTTGCAAGAACACGAAATGCGCCGAAGACGTTCGTAAACGTTGCCGCCTCGATAAAGTTTTTAAATCGAAAGTTCCCGCAGAATTTTACGACGAAATTTGTTCGGAAATCGAAAAACTTTTTGCAAATAATTTCAATCAACCATCCGAAAAGGAGTTAAATAAAAATGTAAACGAAATTGCCTAAAATTCATCGGGGGTGCATCTATGTCGAAAACATCTAAAACACCAAAGTACAGAATATTCGAGTTGGAAAAAGAGTTCAATCAAAGCAGCCAATCTATTATCGATTTTTTGAAAAAGCGCAAGGTTAAAGTCGCCAATCGTTTCAGCGCGGTTGGTGAAGAGGTTTACGCTGTCTTGAAGGAAAATTTTGCGCGGCGTAAACCTGTAGCTGAAACTCGTCAACCCGAAACCAAAGAGGAAACTCCTGCCGAAAAACCCGCGCCTAAATCCGTCGACGCAAAGCAAACTAAACCCGTGCCAAAGGTCGACGCAAAACCGGGCAAACCGAAGCCAGAAACTAAGCCGAAAATAGAGACGAAACCTAAATCCGAAAACAAGCCCGAACCTTCGGCGAATAAACCCGCAGTCAAAACTGAACAAAAGCCGAAAATTTCCAACAAGCCCGCTCAAAAAGTCGAGGCTAAATCCGATAAGCCCGCCGCTAAAACCGATTCTAAGCCTGAAGAAAAATTTAATCGTCGCGGGCAAGAAAGACAGGACAGACAGGGCAAGCCGCGTGAAAATCGCGGGGAACGTTTGGAGCGCGGGGAAGGTCGTACAGAACGCGAAGGCAGATCGGAGCGCGGCAGTCGTTTTGAGCGCGGCGAACGTGAAGGCAGGACAGAGCGCGGCAGTCGTGAAGGACGCGGAGAACGCGGGGAGCGTTCGGAGCGCGGGGAAGTTCGCGCAGAACGTCCGGAGCATGCCGAGCGTACCGAGCGCAAAAATCGTGACAGCAGTCGCGAAGACGGCGGACGCACTCAAAACCGCAGTCGCAACCGCCGTAACAAAAATGCTGCCAACGCGGCGAAAAGTCAGCAGCAAGCTCAAAATCAAAATCAACAATCTTCCCGCCCGATTCGCGCAAGGAAAAAGCCGCGTCAACAGCCCGCGCCCGTCCATAAGGCGGAAATTGCGCGCCCGACCCATATAAAAATCGCGTCGAGTATCGCCGTCAAAGATCTTGCCAGCAAAATGAGTTGCACGGCGTCTGAAATTATCAAGAAACTTTTGCTTATGGGCGTTATCGCCAGCATAAATCAGGAAGTTGACTTCGACACGGCGGCTCTTGTCGCGTCAGAATTCGGCGTGACTGCTGAAGAACTCCCGCCCGAAGTCGACCCCACTTTGATTCCCGAAATTGAAGACGACCCAAAAACTTTGAAACCGCGTCCGCCTGTCGTCACCGTCATGGGGCACGTGGATCACGGAAAAACGTCGTTGCTTGACGCTATCCGCCAAACTTCTGTCACGTCGACGGAGGCTGGCGGGATAACGCAACATATCGGCGCGTATCAAGTCATTTGCAACGATAGAAAAATCGTCTTCCTTGATACGCCCGGTCACGAGGCGTTCACCGCAATGAGGGCGCGCGGCGCGCAGGTCACCGACGTCGCGATTTTGGTTGTCGCCGCTGACGATGGAGTTATGCCGCAGACGATTGAGGCGATTAATCACGCGAAGGCGGCGAATGTCCCGATTGTCGTTGCGATTAATAAAATCGACAAGCCGGGCGCGAATCCCGAAAAAGTTAAACAGGAGCTTATGGAATATGAGCTCGTCCCCGAAGAATACGGCGGCGATACAATTATGGTGCCCGTCTCCGCGAAAAAAAGAATCGGTATTAATGAACTGCTCGAAATGATTTTGCTTGTCGCTGACGTCCAGGAACTCAAGGCGAATCCGAACAGGGATGCGCGCGGCGTTATCATTGAGGCACAACTCGACAAAGGACGCGGTCCCGTAGCGACTGTCCTCGTACAAAACGGTACACTGAGAATCGGGGATCATATCGTTGCCGGCACGACTTTTGGCAGAGTCCGCGCAATGGTAAACGATCGCGGCGATAACGTCAAAAAAGCCGGACCGAGTGTCCCCGTTGAAGTTTTGGGGCTTAACGACGTTCCGGCGGCGGGCGATATTTTGGCGGCTCTCGAAGAAAAATTGGCGAAGTCTATCGCCGAGCACCGCCTTGCAATTCAGCGCACCGAACTGATTAAATCCAAGAAAGTTTCGCTGGACGACCTCTTCAATCAAATTAAAGCGGGCACGATTAAGGATTTGAATATCGTCGTTAAAGCTGACGTGCAGGGCTCCGTTGAGGCGTTGTCAAGTTCGTTGCTCGCCCTCAACGAGAAAAATGACGAAGTGCGCGTGACGATTGTCCATTCGGGCGTCGGCGCGGTGAACGAGTCGGATATTATGCTTGCCTCCGCCGCGAACGCGCTGATTATTGCGTTTAACGTTCGTCCGGATAATAATGCCCGCCGCGTTGCCGACAGCGAAAAGATTGACATTAGAACTTACCGCGTGATTTACGACGCGATTGGTGACGTCAAGGCGGCAATAAGCGGAATGCTCGCGCCGAAGTACAAGGAAGTTATTCAAGGGCGCGTCGAAATTCGCAAGGTCATGAAATTTTCCAAAGCTTTGGTTGCCGGCTCCTACGTCCTCGAAGGAAAAATTTTCAACAACTCTAAAATTCGTCTCCTGCGCGACAACGTCGAGATTTTTGACGGCGCGATTGATTCCCTGCGCAGATTTAAAGACGAAGTCAAGGAAGTGGCTACCGGCTACGAGTGCGGCATTTCGATTGTGGATTTTCGCGACTTCAGGGAAGGCGATATTATCGAAGCTTACACTATGGAGGAAATTGCCACGTCGATTGACGATTAAAATTGATCTCTAAGTTTTATTTCTTGTCCGAGATGCGCCGTGCTGTTCACCAGCTCTACGGTAAAATGTCCGTCGTCTTCGCGCAGGATATTTACGCCGGTGTTGAATTGGCTGATTGACCACATGCGCCTTATCGGAATTTCCAAAACCGAACATAGAATGACCCGATTAATTGCGCCGTGCGCCACTACGATAACTTGAGGATTCTCTTGTTCCTGGTGCGCGGCGATAATTTTTTTCAGCGCGATCATTGCGCGGCGTTGCGTGTCCAAAAAAGTTTCGGCGTTGGCAATTTTCAAACGATCCGGTTGCTTAAAAAATTTTTCAAAATTCTGCGGATCACTTTCGGCGATTTCGCGCAGAACTTTTCCCTCCCAATCCCCAAAATTTGTTTCGCGAAGTTCGGGCATGGTCTGCACTTTCAGCCGGAACTTGTTAGCTAAAATTTTCGCCGTTGCCTCCGCACGAAGTAAATCACTTGAATAAATCGCGTCGACTTCGTGAAAAGGACAGTACACCGACAAGAGCCGCGCCTGGTGAATCCCGTCCGGTGCAAGCTCCGTGTTTGAATGCCCTTGAATTTTTCCCGTGCCGTTCCAAGCGGTGACCCCGTGACGAACGAGCATAATTTTTATCATGACAAAACTCCTTTCAAAATTTCCTGCAGTGCGTCGAGGAGAAATTTGTTTTCGTCGCGCGAACGTATCGCCGTCCGCAAAAACCTTGCGTCCAGTCCGACAAAATTCGCGCAACTCCTCAGCAAAATTTTTTTCCCGCGTAATTCTTTCAACACGTAAGCCGCTGTTTCCTGCGAATTTAATTGGAGCAACACGAAATTTACCGTCGGCGCAAAAAATTTTACGCCGCGAATTTTTTCCAGCCGCCCGACGAAATATTTTTTCTCTTCCTCCAACCACGCGCGAGTTTCTTCCATGAAAAATTCGTCGTCCAACGCCGCGACTCCCGCCTTTTGTGCCAAAAAGTTTACGTTCCAAACGTCCTTCGCCAAATTCAATCTTTCCGCCAAATTTTTTTCGACGACGGCGAACCCCAAACGCAAGCCGGGTATCGCGAAAATTTTTGTCAGCGACTGCACGACGGATATCTTTTCCGAAACTGATTCGCGCGCAGATTTTTCCGGCAGGAAGTCAATAAATGATTCGTCGACGACGATTTTTGTGTGAGCGGCGATTTTTTTTATGTCCTCTATCGAAATTAAATTTCCCGTCGGATTATTCGGGCGTCCGATAAAAATGCAGTCCGTCTCCTGCGATTTTATCTGCGCGATAATTTTTTCTGCGTCGACGTGAAAATTTTCTTCGGCGTTCGTCAAAAAAAATTCGACTTCGGCGTTTATTGAACGTGCCGCGCGTTCGTATTCGGAAAAGGCGGGCGCGGGGATTAAAATTTTTTGCGGGCGCGTGACGTTCAGGTATAAATAAAAAAATTCCGCCGCGCCGTTCAGCAAAACCAAATTTTCCGGCTGAATTTTGTAGCGCAGTGAAATTAAATTTTTGAGTTCTGTCGCGGCAGGGTCGGGGTAATTCACAACCCCGCCGAGATTTTCAGACAAAGCCCTGCGAATTTTTTCCGAAAGTCCCAACGGATTAACATTCGCGCTGAAATCCAACCAATCGCCCGCCGCTCCCTGCGCGTCGTAAATTTGCCCGCCGTGCTGATATTTTTGCATCAAGTTTCGCTGTCCTTTTCGGCGGGAACTTCGTCGATAACAACTTCTTCGTCGTCGTCCTCGTGCTTGATAAAATCGCCGTCAGGTTGCAGTTCCCAAGTTTCGTTCGCCGCCGCAGAATGATTCAAAATTCTCTCGACGTTCTTGCTGTCGCTTGTCAGATAAAATTTTTCTGCCTCTTCGCGGGATTTTCCACCCTGCACCTTCCGAGAAATAAGACGCTCTTTCAAAAAGTTTGGCTCCGCCGTGACGAAGACAGTATAGTCGGCAAGCACGCGGATATTCGTCCAGCGCGGCTCGTCCAGCAACAAATAATTTCCCTCAATCAAAATAATATCGTCCTCGACGCTAAACGCGTCAAAAACAACGTCGTGAATTGTGCGGTCGTAAATATTCCAGTCGGTGCCTTCTTGACGAACTTCGCGCAATTTTATTTGCAGGGCGTCCACGTCAAAAGTTTCGGGCGCGCCTTTAATATCATTCAGCAAAATTTTCTGCCCGTCGATTTCAATTGTGTTAGACTTGAGATATTCTGCGGGGAAGTGGAAACCGTCCATGCCGAGCGCGCGGACGTTCGTGAACTCCAGATTTTTGCGGCTAAGGTCTTCGAGGAACTGAACAAGAGTAGATTTCCCGACGGCGGGCGGCGCGGCGACGTACGCGACAATTTTTCTGTCGGTAATTTCGCGCAGTTCGCTTAACTTGCGCAGAAAGGGTTTAAAAATTTTTTCGACGGCGTTTTCAGTGAACCTTGCCTCCACCGTCAAGCCGTTGACCGTCATTGGAAAATTTATCCATTTTTTTTCCGCCATTAAAATCACCTGCAAAATAATTTTCCAAGAGTATTCGGCGTGATTCAAAATTATTCCTGCCGTTAATAAAAAATCCGTTTGCTGTTTCCTATTCCATAATCTTGAAGTTTGTGCTATGATTAGCAAAGGAGGTGTCGGCTGTGGATTATTTGTTAGTTATTTTGGCTACGGTCGCCGTTATATTCGGAGGAAAAGCTTTTTGGGATTGGCGGAAGAATCGAACGCCGCAGCTGGATTTAGAGGAGCTGGAGGAAGACCGCGCGGAATTTCTGCAAGATAATTTCGATAAGGCGATGGAAGATTTCAAATATCTTGAGTCAGCGCGAAAAGAAATTAACGACAGAGATCTTTCAGCGAAACTTGCGACAATGCAGCGCATTGCAAAAAATCTGCTGTCGAATCTCGAAAAACATCCGGAGCGCATTCCGCTGGCGTGCAAGTTTATCGATTATTATCAAGACCGCGCCGTTCAAATCGTCAAGCAATATCAGGAGCTGGAGGCGACGCAACTTTCAACCGACCGCGTTCGCGACTTGAAATATCGAATGAAGACGACGCTTGCCGCGCTTGAGGACGCCTACGAAGATCAATTCGAGCACGTTTTGAACGACCAGATAATTTCTGCCGACGCCGAGTTGAAGGTTATGGAGCAACAGCTTGACGCGGAGGGGATTAAGCGCAAAACTTTGGACGTTGGGGCGGTGGACGATTATGGCAACGTCAGAATCGACACGGATCTTTTGGATCAGCCCATGAGCGGCGTCGAAAGAAAAAATCTGCCTGTAGGGACGGGGTTTCGGCGGCGCAGACAGGGCAGGGAAATTTCGACGGCACCCTTTCCCGAATCGGAGAGACCGGAAATAATTCAGCGCAAGTTGATTCAATCCGCGCTGGCAATTTTTCTCGGCTCACTCGGCGCGCACAAATTTTATCAAGGCAAAACTCTGCAGGGCGTGTTGTATCTTTTGTTTTTCTGGACGACTTTGCCGACGTGGATTAGTTTTGTGGAGGGGGTAAGATATTTATTTATGCCCGTTGAAGATTTTTACGAACAGTATATCGAAAAAGACGACCGCAACGGACGCGGACGACGTCGTTAAAAATTTGTAAGAGGAGCGAAAAAAATGGCAGATATAAGTTTGGAAGATTTAATGTCACAAAAGGCGGCAAGTTCCGCAAATGAATCAGCCGTCGTCGAAGTCAAACCCGAAGTCGAAATTGAAAAAGTTACTCGTCAAGTCGAAGAGTTATCGCCCGCCGATAAAGCGAAAGTCCAATCCATAAAGGACGGAATAAATTTAATGGATTCAAATACGCCGCTGACTTTCGGCGCGCCCGCCCAAAAGGAAATCGCGCAGTTTTCGGACAGCATTTTGAATA
Organism: uncultured Selenomonadaceae bacterium; assembly: GCA_905234195.1. Taxonomy (GTDB): domain Bacteria; phylum Bacillota; class Negativicutes; order Selenomonadales; family Selenomonadaceae; genus Quinella. The sequence continues at coordinate 23,812 of CAJOFR010000010.1, read as the reverse complement.
AAGTACGCACGAAAGATTCAGGACAAGTCGGCGAGCTTTTAACTGATTTGGTCTCGAAAGTTCGCGGCTTCGACGTCAATGAGAAAAAAAGTTTCGTCAGCAAAATTCCTTTCCTCAGTTCAATGGTCAACAAGGCGGAGGATATTAAGAGCGGCTACGACAAACTTTCCACGCAGGTTGAAAAAATTCAGGCGGGTCTTGAGCGGTCGAAGGTCAAACTAATGGAAGACGTCGTGATGTTCGATACTCTTTACGAAAAAAATCTTGCGTACTTTAAGGATTTGCAGCTGTACATTCGCGCCGGCGAGGAAAAACTTGAGGAGATGCGCACGACCACTTTGCCGAAGTTAAAATCTCAAGCGGCGGCGAAAAATGACCCTATGGCGGTTCAAGTCGTCGCGGATTTTGAACAGAGCGTCGACCGTTTCGAGAAAAAGATTCACGATTTGAAGTTGAGCAAAACTCTTGCGATTCAGACCGCGCCGCAAATTCGTTTGATTCAAAATAACGACAAAGTTTTGATAGACCGCGTGCAGTCCGCAATTTATCACACGATACCGCTTTGGAAAAATCAAATGGTTATCGCGCTCGGCTTGACTCGTCAGCGGCAGGTTATCGAGATGCAACGCGCGGTAAGCGACGCGACAAATGATTTGCTCCGCCGCAACGCCGAAATGCTCAAGCAAAATACGATTGATACGGCGCGCGAAAATGAACGCGGTGTCGTCGACGTGGACACCGTGAAGAAAGTCAACGAAGATTTAATTTCGACGATTGAGGAAACTGTTCGTATTCAGCAGGAAGGGCGGCAACGGCGCGCGGCGGCCGAAAAAGAACTCGTGGCTATTGAAGGCAGACTGCGTGACACCCTCCTAAGAAACTCCAATCGCGTCAACGGTCAGTGATTAATGGAAAACAGAATAAAACTCCAAAAAAGAATTGTCGTGCTCGTCGTGGTGATGCTCGTCGGGATTTTTGTCATAATGGTGCGCTACGGCTGGTTGCAGCTCGTGCAGGGCAGTGAACTTTCGGAAAGGATGCGCTATCAAGTCGGGCAAGATTATCTTGTACAGTCTCCGCGCGGCGCGATTGTCGACAGGAACGGCAGGGAGCTTGCCGCGAGCACGATGACAAAATCTTTGTTTGTAGATCCCAATAATGTGGAAAATCCTCAACAGCTTGCGGCAGACTTGGCACCGCTTGTCGATAAAAGCGTCGAGGATATTTTGGAAGATATAAAAGTTGGCGGCGGGTTTTCTTGGGTAAAGCGTCGAATGGAGCAATCGGAGTACGAGGCGATTCGCGCGCTGATTCGTCAAAAAGGTTACGCGAATTGTTTGGGTTTTCGTGAAGAGGCGAAGAGATATTACCCGAATGACGTGCTTGCCGCGAACTTGTTGGGTTTCGTGGGCACGGACGACAAAGGGCTTGAGGGTATCGAGCAATCGCTGGACAAGTATATTAAAGGCGAAGTCACCGAATCTTTTTTGTACACGGACACGCGCGAACGCCCGATTCTTGATTCGATTTTTGAATGGCACGGCTATCAAGGCGACAAGTGCAAGACGATTCAGCTGACGATTGACAGCGCGATTCAGTTTATCGTGGAGCAGGAGCTGGATCGCGCAATGGCTGAAAATAGTCCTCTTGCGATAACTTGTATCGCGATGGATCCGCGCAACGGCGAAATTTTGGCGATGGCTAATCGTCCCTCTTATAATCCTAATAGATTTTGGGATTATGAGCCGGAAGTCTGGAAAAATCGCGCGGTGTCCTTTGTCTACGAGCCAGGTTCGACTTTTAAAACGGTGACTGCCGCCGCCGCATTGCAAGAGGGAGTTGTTTCGCCGAATCAGATTTTTGTAGACCCGGGCTATGTCATGGTTTCCGGCAAGAGGATTCAAAACTGGAACGGCGCGAGTTTTGGCACGGTGACTTTTGCCGACGTCGTCAAGCAATCTCTAAACACGGGCTTTGCTCTAATCGGCTTGCAACTGGGCGCGGATAAGCTTATCCATTACGCAAAACTTTTCGGTTTCGGGGAGCCGACGGATATTGAATTGCCCGGCGAAGAGGTTGGGATTTTGTACATGCCCGACGAAATGGTTGATTCGGATATCGCGACGATGGCCATTGGGCAGAGCGTTGCCGTCACTCCGATTCAGCTTGTCACTGCCATGAGCGCGGTTGCCAACAACGGAATTTTGCTGAAACCGCATATCGTCAAGTCGATAAAAAATGCGAACGGCACGATTTATTCCGAGACGCATCCCGAAGAAGTTCGACGCACTGTTGATTCTGCCACCGATAAAACTTTGGTCGGGCTCCTTGAACAGGTCGTGGCGTCCGGCGGCGGCAAGAAGGCGACTGTTCGCGGCTATCGCGTGGCAGGAAAAACCGGCACCGCTCAAAAAATTAATGAGGACGGCACCGGATACAGCGAAGGGAGATATATTGCGTCGTTTTGCGGCTTTGGTCCCGTCGAAAATCCTCAAGTTGCTTTGCTCGTGATAATCGACGACCCTGCCGGAGTTTTTTACGGCGGACAAATTGCCGCGCCTGTTGCGAGCAGGATTTTATCGCAGGTCTTCAGATATTTGCGGATTGAGCCGAGCAATGCGCCGCTGATTGACGACACCGATTTTGCCGAAGACGTCGGCGAGGGTGATACTTCCGGAGCGTCGGCAATGACGCAAAATATTCCCGCGCCCGTCGAAGAGTACAGCGAAGAAAAAGAGACCACGCCGTCAAATGTGTCGATAGTCCCGAATTTTTACAGGAGGAGTATTCGCGAAGTTGCGCGGCTTGCTGACGAGGCGGGGCTTGTTCTTGAAAGTCACGGTTCAGGTTTTGCCGTCGAGCAAAGTCTTGAGCCCCGCGCAGTCGTCGACAGGGGCACGAAAATTTCTGTCACGTTCAGTCCGTAAAATCTTCGCTTGCATCTTCTTCAGCAAGTCTTGTATCAATGAGTTCGTTCACCCACTGCGAAACTTCTTCGGGCGTTTTCTCCAAAGCGTAAATAAGTTCGCTGGTCAAAATTTGTGTTGCCAGATCCAACAGGCGTCTTTCGCCGTTGGAAATTTTTTTTGTCTTGTGACGCCTTGAAATATTCCGGACGACCGCCGCCACTTCGAGAATATTTCCGGATTTCAGGCGGTCAAGGTTCGCGTGAAAACGTTTGTTCCAACTGCCCTGCGCCGGATCGGAAAAATCTTTCAAAACTTCGGCAACGTCTTCTATCTGCGATTTATCAATCACGTCGCGCAACCCAATTCCCTCGACCTTATCGACGGGCAGCATAAGTTTCAGATTTCCCAACGGCAGCCGCAGGACGTAATAAGATTTTTTCGCGCCGCCTACGTCGTTTTCTTCAATGCCGGTGACTTCACCCGCACCATGCATCGGATATACAATTTTGTCGCCAATCTTCATCTTAAGCCACCTCCGTTTAAAAATTTCAGCCCGAAAAAATTTATTCCGCTTTTGTCGAGCGCAAAAATAATTGCATGAGCTGTTCCTTTGGATTTTGGTTTTCGTATAAAATTTTGTAAACCGCGCGGCTTATCGGCAGCTCCACTCCGGTAACTTCGGCGAGCCGCATCAGTGCCGCGACTGTGTCAACCCCTTCAGCAAGTTTATCAAATTTTTTATTCAGCACAAAGTCTTCACCGAAGCGGCGGTTATGGCTGTGCTCAGAAAAAAGCGTCGCCTCGTAGTCACCCAGATGGCTCAAGCCGTAGACAGTCATTTTTTCGCCGCCGAGAGATTCAATCAGCCGCGAAAGTTCTGCAGTACCGCGAGCCATCAGCGCGCCTTTCAAGCTCGTACAATTCAGCCCGTCGAGCATGCCCGCCGCAAGCCCGATAACATTTTTCGCCGCCGCGCCAATTTCCGTGCCGATTAAATCTCTGCCGTAATAAAATCTAATCAGCGGGCTTTTAAAAATTTCGACAAGCTCCCGCGTAAAATTTTCGTCCGACGAACTCATGACCATGCAGTTTGGAATTTCGCGGATAAAATCTTGAACGTGACCAGGTCCAACCCAAACGGCAACTTTCGCGCGGGGAATTTCTTCAGCGAAAACCTTAGAAAGAGTTTTCCCGCTGCCGCGTTCAATTCCTTTCATGCACAGGATAAAATTTTTTTGCGCGAAATTAATTTCGGGGAGCGTCTTCATTTCCCGCAGGAGTTCGCGCAGATTTTGGGAGCCGACGGAAATTATTATCACGTCAGAAAAATTTATCGCCTCCGCAAGATTTTTAGTCAGCCGGATATTTTTTGGCAACTGCAGATAATCATTGCCGCCGGTTTTTTCGAGACGCTCCATATTTTTTGAACCTGCGCGCCCGTAAAGAATGACGTCGTGCCCAATTTTATTCGAGTACCACGCGTGAAAACTCCCCCAGCGTCCGCAGCCGATAACGCTAATTTTCATCTAACACCTCCGAAGAATTTATTTAAGCCGCCCATAAAAAGCACTCGGTGCAAAAACAATATTTTCCGTAGCAAGAATTGCTTCCGCCAAAAATTTCAGCTCCGCCGTACCCCCCCCCTTCAGGGTTTCGTCAAAGCGAATATTGTGTTCGTTCAGAAAACCGCGCTTGAAAAATTTAGTTCCGAGTGAATTATTAATTTGCTGACTTCCAAGCAACATTAATTTTTGGGCGTCGTCGATTTTTATTTCGGTAAAGCCATTCAGATTTTTGAAAGGCTCGTCAGTTTTGATAGAAAATTTTTTGTCCGCAACACCTTCGATACTTATATTTCCGGTAGCGTCTTCCTTAATCTCTTGAGTGGAGAAAATAATATTCGGGGATTTTTTCTTGGCGTATTTTTTATAGGTAAGATATTCTTCGCGCTTATTGTTCAAACATTTTTCTCTAAAATCCTCATCCAAAATAATTGCGGCAAGCGCTACGGTGTGGATAATCAAAAAATCTTTCCCTGTAACGAACAAAACATAGTCGCCGCGAGCACATTCAAGCCCTTTATTCCAGGCGGATAACTTCCCCTCAAAACCGTTTGACTTCAAAAAAGTGACGTTGTCTTCTTTCGCAAATCGCCTACAAAAATCTCCGCTACCGTCTTCGCTGGTATCAACTATAATTAATTCAAAGTCCCTTAAACTTTGGGACAAGATACTTGATATAGTTAGCGATATGGTTGCGGCGTCGTTCCCAACGCAAACGATAATCGACAGCAACGGCGAAAACGGACGGTTCCTTTCGTAATTGACGGGAATTTTTATCCAATTATCGGGAACTACCGTATCTTTGCCGTGACCATCGCGGTGCCACGGATACGGGGTAAAAACTTTTTTGTCGGGATTTTTGTTGAGCCACGCCGCCCACCAAGAAAAAGTACTGTTGGCGATTATGTTGTGCTTGCACAAGCTCATCAAGTAAAGCTCTTCAAAATCTTTTTCGCAACTCTCAACAAACTCTGTCGGGACGTCCAACTTTAAATTTTCTTTTACCCAATCCAAATCATCGGAAAAGACGAAGAGTGTCATTTGAGGGAAAAATTTTTTCAGTTCGCTCACGCAGGTAAAATAATACTTAAGAGGAATTATCCCCGCGTGGTTTCTGAAAATAGGCATGAGATAATCGCCGTGACGAACGTGTAACGACACAGGACAATCTGCGGCAAGAATTTTTTTCTCCCACGACGCAGAATTTTTTCCCAGCGGATTTTTTAAAGTAAATTCACGACGAAGAATTTCTGAAACAGCAGCGTCCTCAAAATATTTCCCGCTCTGCCACAAACCGTCTAAATGAATATTATCGGGGCTGTCCAAAATTTCAGGAGCGAAAGCAAAATATTTTCCGAGTTTTCCCTCGTTTATCGAAGGAAGGCTGTCAATTTCTTCCGGCGTCGCAAAATTTTCCTCCACATTAAAATTATTCAAAACATAGTTATTATGATGAGAATCTTTATATTTTTCAACTTCCGTTATGTCGATTTTCAATTCTGTGTTGTGTTTGTGAGCAAGGCAACGCCCCAAAGCATACTCAAAAAGTTGATTGCCGAGCGCGCCACCCATTTTTGTGATTATCATTTCAATCCTCCCATAAAATTTTGTCTTCAACGGTTATATCTTCGCCTATTTGCACTTCTATAACTTTTAAATCGGTGTCAGCAATAATCGTGTGCTTGACGAAGGCGGGAATTTTTATCACGTCGCCGACAGCAACGGATTTAATTCTGCCGTCAAGGACGACGCGCCCGTTGCCTTCAATCACCGTCCAAACCTCGTCGCGGTATTCGTGGCTGTGGTAGCGCATCCTGTTCCCCGCGTCCAAAATCGCCTTAATCGTCAAACTTCCTTCGCTGACGTCGATAACCTTATACACTCCCCAAGATTTTTCGATAAATTTAATTTGCTCATGAATATTTTCCGCGAAAGGTTTTATAAAACTCGACCTTGCTTTGTCGGCAATCAAAATCCCGTCCGGACTTGCCGCAACCACAATATTTTGCAAGCCCATTGCGATAATCGGCATATCAGTTTCGTTAATGACGTGAGAATTTTCGCAGGCGTCGTCGAACTGAACTTTTCCGATATTTTTTTCCGTCATGACTTCGGTCAGCGTATTCCACGTGCCCACGTCCTTCCAGTCGCCGATATAGCGGACGACTTTAATATTTTTTTCGTGCTCAACAACGGCGTAATCGAAACTGATATTCGGAAGTTCGGAATAGTTTTTGAAAAGTTCGTCGCAGGTATCAAAATTCAAAAGCTCGCGGGATTTTTCCAGAACGTAAGAAATTTTACACGCGAACACCCCGCCATTCCACAGCCCGCCGCGTTGAATATATTTTTGCGCGGTTTTTGAGTCGGGTTTCTCCTTGAACTCCAGGACGTCGCTGACCAAATTATTTTCGGCGGGAATAATATAGCCGTATTTTTCGCTGGGGTAAGTCGGATTAATCCCAAGCAAAACCAAATTCGCCGCAGAATTTTCGACGAGGTTCGCCATATCTTTAAACTTCGCGAAAAAATTATCTTCGACGTAAGGATCCACAGGGCAAATTATAATCGGCTCGTCGTCGCTGATTTTTTTCACGTCGCGCAGATAAGCGGCAGTCAGGGCTATCGCCGGAAAAGTATTTCGCCGGCAAGGTTCGATTGAAATATCCGTGTCGGCGTCGACGTATTTTTTCAAGATAGATTTTTGATTTCGGGAAGTCGAAACGATTATCGACACTTGAGAAAAATTTTTGTGTATCTGCCGCAAAACTCTCTGCAACATCGATTCATGGTACTCGTCGACCGTGCCGAAAATTTTTATAAATTGTTTCGCCCTAATCTCATTCGACAGCGGCCACAATCTTTTTCCGCTGCCGCCCGACAGTAAAATTATTTGCATTTTCAGATTCTCCCAAAGTGTCAGCCGTCCAAAACCCCGCCGGCAAAAATGATTAGTCCTTAAATTTTTTCTCGTTGTACATTTTCATTTGACGATACAATTTGAATTTCTTTTTGCCGGACAAAACGTCGTCCATAAGCTGCTGAAGTTCCTCCTTCAAATCGTCGCGCTGCATCTCCAAAATACCGAGACGATTTTTGCAGTCGTCGCGAAACTCGTCGTCCACGTCGTCCCGCTGAAACTGCTCCTTCATGTGATAAATTTTAAGTTCGTTTATGGTGAGTTTATCCACCAAGCTGCCTACCGTTTCCATGTATCAATTTCCTTTCCGCTCTTTGGCAAGATCCAAAAACAATTCGTCCAGCTCTTCGACGAGCTCGCTACGATAAACATTCAGCACATTAAGATTACGGACGGCAGGAACAGCAATTTCCTTGCGCCCGCTACGGTTTTTATCTTCTTCGTGCCACATTTCCACGTGAGCCAACGCCAAATCTTCAACAATCGGCGTCATATCATTTCTGTGCTCATTAAAATTTTTCCGCCTCTTCATTTCGTCCTTGACGATAACATAATCGGCGGGTCTCGTGGGAAAATCTTTGTGCCAATCCACGATTTTATTTTGAATCAATTTTAAAATCTCTTCCGCAGTCAAAACAGACTCCACTTTATCCACTCCTTCAGTAGCGTTCGTTAGTCCTCAAAAAATGGGGGGGGGTAGCGAGAAAGTCTTCGTAGGCAAGCCTAATTCCGTCTTCGAGTTCAGTTTTGTATTTCCAGCCCAAAGCCGTAGCCTTCGAGACGTCCAAAACTTTTCGCTGCGTACCGTTCGGCTTAGAAGTGTCCCAAAGAATTTCGCCCTTGTAGCCGATAATTTTCGCCGTGAGTTCGGCAAGCTTTTTAATGCTGGTTTCCTTTCCGGTGCCGACGTTAATAAATTCGTCGTCGTTGTACTTATTCATGGCAAGCACGCAAAATTCTGCCATATCGTCGACGTACAAAAATTCGCGCATGGGAGTGCCGTCGCCCCAGCAGGTAACGGAAGGTTTGTTTTCGATTTTCGCCTCGTGGAAACGCACTATCATTGCCGGCAAAACATGACCGTGCAAGGGATGATAATTATCGTTGGGTCCGTAGAGATTGGGCGGCATGACAGAAATAAAATTGGTTCCGTATTGACGATTGAGATATTGGCAATACTTCAAGCCGGAAATTTTCGCCAGCGCGTACCCTTCGTTCGTCGGCTCAAGGGCTGAAGTCAAAAGGGAACTTTCCTTGATAGGTTGCTCCGTAATTTTCGGATAGATACACGACGAGCCGAGAAACAATAATTTTTTGCAATGATTTTTCCACGCGGCATTAATCACGTTCATTTCAATCATTATGTTATCGTACAGGAAATCCGCCGGAAAATCCCTGTTGCCGATAATCCCGCCGACCTTCGCCGCCGCAAGGAAAACATAATCGGGTTTTTCTTCGGCGAAAAATTTTTCTACGTCAGCCTGCCGACAAAGATCCAGTTCCTTGTGCGTGCGATAGACAATATTTTCGTAGCCCTGTTTGTTCAGTTCGCGAATGAGCGCAGAGCCGACCATTCCGCGATGCCCCGCGACATAAATTTTTGCATCCTTTTCCACTTCAAAAACTCCCCCTTAAATTTTTTCTGCCAGCTTCATTGCTAATTCGACGACCAAATCAGAATTGTGGTGACTGTGTTCGCCCCAGCGACCAAGACCGAAAACTTTTTTTCCGGCGCACCAATCGAGTAATTTTTTCATAATCAGCGGCTTTTCAATCGTATTCAGCGGATAAGAGTAGGGATTAAGAAAACTTGTCTTGCCGTCCTCCAATTCTCCCACAACCCTTTCAGCCCGCGTTTCGGTCCAATAACCATTATAATTTTTATTCCAGCCGTGAATATTCATTATTCTGTGATAAGGCAACTTTGGATCGGAAAAGTATATCCACTGCGATTCTGTATCAATATTTTCGGGGAAATATTTTATCTGTACAGATGTGTGTTTCAATTTTTTAATTCCGTTCTTCAAATCCTCCGACATACCGATAATTTCTGTGAACTCCGCCCAAGGTATGGTAGTAATAATTTTTTCGGCTTGATATTTTTCTCCGTCGTTAGTGGTGACTGTGCCGGCATTAAAGTCAATCGAAAAAACCTTTTTGTCGTATTCAACGTGCTCCGAAATACTTTCAGCCATCCTCTTCCAAACTTCGCCGTAACCAAATTTTTTCGGGTAATAAAATTCTGAATGACCCGGATTTTCTCCATGAGCGCGTTTAGTCAGGCAAGAAATCAAAGTCTCCCTAAAACTTACGCTTGGCAATTTTTCCAGCCAATAAGTACCCAGCTCGTTGAGGTTGTCCCCAAACATTTTTTGATTGTAGGGAATCATATACTCTTTTGCAATTTTATCGCCAAGTTTCCAATAAATCCAATCAACAAATTTTTCAGGCATCTCCTGCCCGCTGTTGCAGCCGGCTTTAGCTATCGATTCGAGATATTCAACTTGAGTTTCGAGGGGAAATTGATAAATGTTCGCCTCAAGCGGATAACTTATGATCATGTTTCCGAGTGCTATACGAGAATCACGAATATATTTATCCCATTCGCGCTCAGGCATAAATTCAAAAAGATATTTCGTGACATTTGGACGACGAACATCTAAAAAGTGATCGCCGCCAAAATCTACAGGCGCATTGTCCACAATCACAGAGCGACAAAGTCCGCCCGCCTCTTTTTCTTTTTCCAGCACCAAGAAAGAATTTTCCTTACGCATGTGTTTAAGGTAAGTTGCAAAAGTCAGTCCTGCTACTCCCGTACCCAAAATCAGATACTTCAATTTATTTTCCATCTCCCGTAACGTAATCCAAAAAAATTTCGTCCATTTCTTCCATCAAATCATTTCTGTGTTGGTTTAACGGGTTAATGTTATTTATTGCGCGAAAAACAACGTCGTCATTTTCACTGCGTATTTTGTCTTGCTCGTGCCACATTTCAATATTTATCGTCGCCAAATCTGCCACGACCATTTTCAAATCGTCCCTGTGTTCGTTCAAAGGTCTTATGCGTTTAATTTCGTCGGTTAAAATTTCGTAGTCTGCAGGACGATTTTCATTTTCTGCGTGCCAATTTACAATGGTATCTTGAATCAGCGCAACAATATCTTCAGCCGTCATTAAGCTTGCCATCCATTTTCCCCACCTTTCAAATCTGCGTTGACCATAATTTTTACAAGCTCCTTGAAAGAAATTTTCCTTTTCCAGCCGAGAATTTTTTCGGCTTTCGATGGATCTCCCAAAAGCAAATCGACTTCAGCAGGACGAAAAAGTTTTTCATTCACGTCCACCAAGAGCTTGCCGGTCTTCGCGCAATAACCTTTCTCGTCGACACCCGCGCCGCGCCATTCGATTTTAATCCCAACTTCAGCAAAAGCCGCCTCTACAAATTCGCGCACGGTATGAGTTTCGCCTGTCGCCAAAACAAAATCGTCCGGCTTATCCTGCTGCAAAATCAGCCACATTCCTTCAACATAATCGCCGGCAAAACCCCAATCGCGTTTCGCATTCAAATTGCCGAGAGAAAATTTTTCCTGCTTGCCGGAAATAATTTTCGCAATGGACGTCGTGATTTTCCGCGTGACAAAATCTTCGCCGCGTCTTGGTGATTCATGATTAAACAAAATCCCATTGCACGCAAAAATTTCGTAAGCCTCACGATAATTAACCGTCACCCAATAGGCGTAAAGTTTCGCCGCCGCGTAAGGGCTCTTCGGATAAAAGGGCGTCTTCTCGTTTTGCGGAGCGGTTTCCGGAATGCCGCCGAAGAGTTCCGAAGTCGACGCCTGATAAAATTTTGCGGACGGGTTGCCTTGACGAATCGCCTCAAGCAAACGAATCGCCCCCACCCCCGTAGCTTCCGCAGTGTATTCCGGCACTTCAAAAGATGTCCCGACGTGAGATTGAGCCGCCAAATTATAAACTTCGTCCGGAGAAATTTCTCGAATCAAATTCGTTAAATTATGTGAATCAGTCATATCGCCATAGTGCAGAAAAAAATTTTTGTCGTCGAGCAAGTGAGAAATTCTTTCCGTGCAATTCGTGCTGTGGCGGCGAATAATCCCGTGAACTTCGTAGCCCTTCGCCAAAAGAAATTCCGACAAATAGGAGCCGTCCTGCCCGGTAATTCCGGTTATCAGCGCAATTTTCATAATTCACCTCGTCAAATCTTTCACCACTGCGGCGGCGATAATCAGCCCCGCGACGGACGGAACAAACGCCACACTGCCGATAATTTTTTCGTCAAACTCGTCGACGTCAATTTTTTTTGGGAGTTCGTCCGAATAAACGACCTTGAGATTTTTTATGCCGAGCTCCTTCAGTTTTTTTCGCATGACCTTCGCGACGGGATCAACCGAAGTCTGAAAAATATCGGCGACCTTAAAGCGCGTCGGCTCCAATTTATTCCCCGCGCCCATGCTGCTTATCAGACGGACGCCGCGCCGCTGACATTCGACGGCGAGATTTATTTTTGCAGAAATCGTGTCAATCGCGTCAACAACATAATCGTACGGACAAATAAAAAATTTCTCGACGTCGTTGTCGGGAAGATAAAAACTCTGAACAATATCAACTTTCGCCGCAGGATTTATATCCAAAATTCTTTCGCGCATGACTTCAACTTTCGGTCTGCCTACCGTCGAACCGAGCGCGTGAATCTGCCGATTAATGTTAGTAGCGTCGACGTTGTCCTTGTCAATCAAAATCAAATGACCGACGCCCGAACGCGCCAAAGCTTCAGCGGTGAACGAGCCGACGCCTCCAATTCCGAACACCGCCACAGACGCCGCATTTAATTTGAAAAAATTTTCTTCGCCGATTAAAAGCCGCGCCCTCTGAAATCTTTCAAGCATAAAATTATTGTTTGTCATCGTCACTCCTGGTCAAGCTGAAAGCAGGAATCACCCCGCCTTTGTTTTCATTAATTTTCTTGTCCGGAAATTTCGGCGCACTGAAATTAAATCCCGGCGAAACATTTACTCTGGACTTCGGCACGGAAATTGTAGGGGACTTCAAAGCAAGGCTGTCTTCAAAATCCGTCGCAATAATCATCGCCTGAATGACGCCGTTCATTTTTTTATCGATAACCGCGCCAAAAATCAAATTGACGTCGTCGCCGGTCTGGTTGTAAATATAATCGGCGGCCTCGTTCACCTCGTACAGGCTCAAGTTTTCGTCTCCGGTTATGTTCAAAATCATTCCGCGCGCGCCCTTCAGCGATTTATCAGTCAGCGGACTCTCGAACGCCTGTTGCACTGCCTTCAACGCGCTGATATTGCTCCTGCCAATTTCCAAAAGCGCGTCACTCGACGCACTCTGCTGAAAAATCGTCGTGACATCCGCAAAATCGACGTTGATAAATCCCGTCGTCAAAATCAATTCAGCGATACAACGAATCGCCTGTTTCAGAACAGAATCAGCCGCGCGGAAGGCGTCGACGATAGTCAGCGTACGATTTTCCGGCAACTTCATCAAGTTGTCATTTTTTACGGTAATCAGCGCGTCCATATACGACTGCATTTTAATTATGCCCTCGTTCGCGATTTTTTGCTTGCGGCTGCCCTCGAATTTAAAAGGCACCGTCACAACTCCAACCGTCAAAATTCCGAGCTCCTTAGCAATCTGCGCGACAACCGGCGCGGCTCCCGTCCCTGTACCGCCGCCCATTCCCGCCGTAATAAAAATCATATCCGCGCCGAGAATCGTATTTTTCAAGCGTTCGATGTCATTTTTCGCCGCCACCTCGCCAAGAGCAGTGTTGCCTCCGGTGCCGTGACCCTTCGTAAGATTTTCGCCTATCTGCATAATTTTTATTGCGCCGCCGCTCATTTGCCCCAGCGCGTGTGAATCGGTATTCACGGCAACAAGTTCCGTATCCTCAAAGCCGCCCTCCGCAAGACGTTTCAAAACGCTGTTGCCGCCCCCGCCGATCCCGAAAACTTTAATCTTGACTATGGCTCGCTTAATATCAGCTCTTATATTCGGATTCGCTTTGCCCGCGTTGAAATTTAAAGTCCCCTCAACCTTTTCGGTGCCCGCGCTCTTTTCGCCGGCTTCCGGATTCAATTCCGCCGCCGCCCCTTTGAGTGTCTTTTTCTTTGACCCCATCGCCATACCGACCCTTTCTGAAATTTATCTTTGCATAATTCGACAGGCTTTTTTATTTTTCCTTCAAAGCGAATAATTAACGACCTTTGGCGAAATAATTTTAATCGTGTTCAATTCGGTATCAGCCGCGCCGATAATCCGCCCTCCGATTTTTTTTGTCTCTCGAATAACTTCGACGACCTGCGCGGAAATAATTTCGCCGGGATTTAAAATCGGAATGCCCGGCGGATAAAAAGTAACTTCCTCCGCGCAAATTTTCCCGACGCATTCTTCAAGCGAAACAGTTTCAGCCGACGAAAAAAAAGTTTCTCGCGGCGAAACCACTGCACGAGAAATTTCAGCGGGAACAGCCAAAATTTTTTGTGCGGAAAATTTTTTCGGACGCGCGGCCAATTTTTTCAGCGCGTCGACCAATTTTGAAACTTCGGCGGCGGTGTCAGCGTAAGTTATCAAAAATAACAGATTCGCCGCGTCCGAAAGTTCGCATTGTATTTTTAGTTCGTGCCGCAAAATTTTTTCCGCGTCCATTCCCGTCAAGCCCAACCCTTCGACGTTCACCGTGACTTTCGTTAAATCCAGCGAAAAATTTTTTACCGCGTCGAAAGTTTTCAGCCCGTCGATTAAATTTATTTCCGCGCGCAGTCTCCTCGAAAGTTTTACCGCTTGAGAAATTTTTTCGCGCCCGACTTGAAACATTTGCAGCCGCGCGACGTCCAGCGACGCCAACAGCAAATAATTTGGGCTTGTCGATTGGAGCAGACTTGCCGCGCGACGGATTTTTTTTGCGTCGACTCTTCCCGCGCGAATCATCAGCATTGAAGTTTGCGTCATGGAGCCCAAAAGTTTGTGCGTCGATTGTGCCGCCACGTCCGCGCCCGCGTCCATTGCCGAAATTGGAAGTTCCGCGCTGAATTGCAGGTGCGCGCCGTGTGCTTCGTCGACGAGCAACAACATTCCCGCCGCGTGAATTATTTCCGCGATTGATTTTAAATCCGCCGCCACCCCGTAATAATTCGGCGACGTGAGGATTAAAGCTTTTGCCTGCGGAAATTTTTCGACGGCGCGTTTAATTATTTCCGTCGTGACGTTGAGCGGGATTTTTAATTCTGCGGAAAATTCTACCGGCAAAAAAATCGGAATTGCTCCGGAAATTATCAGCCCCGAAATTATTGAGCGGTGTGAATTTCGCGGCACGAAGACCAAATCCCCCGCCTGCAGTGTCCCCAGAATCATTGCTTGAATCGCGCAGGTTGTCCCGTTGATTATGAAAAGTGTTTCATCCGCGCGCCAAAGTTCTGCCGCCAAAATCTGCGCGTCCCGTATGCAAGAGTGCGGGCTATGCAAATCGTCCAGCTCTTCCATTAGCGAAACTTCTTGCCGCAATCCTTCAGCCGTCACCAAATTTTTCAAGAGTTCGTGCGCTCCGAGCTCCTGTTTGTGTCCGGGCGTATGGAAGGCAAGCGCGCCGTCTGCCGAATAATTTTTCATTGCCTCGACGAGCGGCGCAAAATTTTGTTCCCTCAAAAAAATTCCCTCCAAAAAAATTTTTCCTGTAAATAATTTTTCCTGTAAATAATTTTTCCTGTAAAAGCCCAAGGATGGGCGGCCGCCCGCATTTGGTCGCGTGATGCGACCTCTGCGGGCAGTTTTCTTTTGCTTCTTTTCTTTTGCGCCAAAAGAAAAGAAGAGCAAAATTAAATTTAAAGAAAGATATTACAAACCAGCGAAAAATTTTTCAATATGTTCGGTTAAAAGCAACGCTCCGATTCATCATCGCGCCGCCCAAATCGTACGACCTTACAACGCTGTTTTGCCGCCGCGACTTATTCAGCCACGCCCGCGCCTTGTACATAATTTCGCGGTCCATTGGCTTTATCTTTTCGGCAATCGCCTTAAACTCATCCATTTTGCGATAGTCATGCGACGGCAATTCTTCCAGCTTTAAAATTAACTCGGAACGTTGCGGCACCAGCGACAGGAACGTATCAATTTCCTGCTTGTTAATGAACTTCAAAAGTTCTTGCGTCACCGTCAAATAAGTCAGCCAAAGTTTTCGCGCCCTAGCGATTATTTCTTCCGGCGACAGGCTTTGTTTTTCAGTTTGATTAAGCATAACCTTTCCCGCCCTTGCCTTGACCTTTTTCCTCTCTCGCCTTCTTCATCGCGCCGACCCACGCGTCGCGCAGTTCGGTTACAATTCCCTTTGCCTCGTCCAATTTTGAAACGTCGCTCCTTATGTTGCCTTCGACGAGCTTGTCATAGATGTAGTTGTACAACGGAAGCAACTGATGCGAAATTTCGTATTCCATGTTCAAAGTCAAGCGAAATTCCGAAATTATTCGCTGGGCTTTCTGCAACGAGACATTAGCGTCCTCATATTTTTTGTCCTTGACCGCGCCTATGCCCTCGTCTATAAATTTCAAACAGCCGTTATAGAGCATTAGCGTCAACTGTTCGGGCGGCGCACTCATTACTTGTTGCCGCCTGTATGCTTCCGCCGCATTCACCATAAAGGTCTCATTCCTTTCCGTTTAATTGTTCTTGTCAAAAATTTATCAGCTGAACGAACTCGTAACGTAATTGAGTTGCGTCCCCAGCAGGGATAACGAACTTTCCATAGCGTCATACTTTTTGTAGAGCTGCTCCTCAAAGGAACTCATCAGCTTTTTGAAATTGCTCATCTTCGTTTGCAATTCGCGCAGGAGATTATTTAAATCGCTGTCTTCACTTATCCCCGTATCAGAGCCGGAAACTGATTTAATCCTCTTCATGCTGGAGGTGAAAACATCGCCGAGACGTTGCGCAATACCGTTGCCGCTGTAATTGTCGTCCTTGTCCAGTTTCGCGAAGACATTATAAACGGCGTCGGGATCCTCCGCCAGCGCGGAGCGAAGTTTGTCTTCGTCAAGGGTAAGTTGCCCCTTAACGCCCGTCGTGGAAATCCCCAGCGCAAAAATCGTGTCGTACTTGCTGCTAATCCCTTCGACTTTTTCAGAAACTGCACTGCGCATTTTCGTAATCAAATCGCCAAGTTCTTTGTCGTGATAGAGCATGCCCGCCTTTGCTTTTTCTTCCCACTTCGTAACTTGTTCTTCAGTCATCGCATTTTTCTGCGATTCGGTGAGCGGCTTGTAGTTGCTGTTCGGTTTCTCGTCGTACTTTTTGTAGAGGTCGGCAAGCAGTTTGTTGTAGTCTTCGACGAAAGATTTTACCTTGTCGACAATCGCGTCGGCGTCCTGCGTCACGCTGACAGTAACTTTCGTGCCGTTCGCGGAATCAACTTTGCCGTCGCTGGTAAGCCCGGAAGTCGTGTCCTTGAACTCGTAGATAACGCCGTTGACTGTCGTCTTGTTGGAAGAAAGATTGGTGTAGTCCACGCCGTCAATTTTCGCGATAGCATTTTCGCCCGCCTGCGTAATCATATCGCCCGCAGTGAAGTCAAGCGCGGTTGCAGAAAGTTCGCCGTTAGCCGAAGACTTCAGCGCAAGTTTGTCGAAGAAATTCGCCGCGTTGGTTCCCGCAGTGCCGGTCGCCATAGTCAAGCTAACTTCGTTATCCGCGCCGCTCTCCTTGTTGTAAATCGTGAACTGATCCTGAACTGAATCATAGCTCGCGCGGACGTTTGTATTCGCGCCGTTAATCGCCGACGCCAAATCGTTAAAGCTGTAGCCGTCAGCCAATTGCTGATACGTCACGGAAATCGTGACGACATTTTCATTTGTGCCTTGAATTTCCTCGCCTTTGGTGCCGTCGCTCAAGCTGAACGAAAAAGCAACGTCTGTAGCCTTGACGTCGGCTGTACTTCCGTCCGCGTAGGTGTACTTCAGATAGCTGCCGTCTGTGTCCGTGTAGGTATTGCTACTTTCCTCCAAACTTTTAAACAGCGCGTCCTGGAGATTTATACTGGTTTTATCACCCGCGTTGTGACTTTTGATGCCGCCTTCAGCATTTCCGATAAGATACGCCGCCGAAGCCAACCTGCCCACTTCAACATAATGCGTCATGTTCGCGGCGGTGGCATTAGCCGAAGTTTTAACGGCGGATTCGTTGCTACTGTCTGCCGAACGCGCGTTCATTGTGTTGGACATCTTGTACTGCGAAAGGGTGGAGTTGTTGAAAGTTTGAATCGTCCCGTAAGTACTAAGATATTCAGTCTTTTTCCACTCGTTTTGAGTGTACTTCTGTTGCATTTTGTCATACTGACTTTGTTTGCCCATCATGCCAACCTTGACCATAGATTCAATATCAAGACCGGAACCCGACAAGCCATAAATTCCATTAACGCCCATTTTTTTCCCCTCCCTGTGAATGGTGCGCAAAATTTTTCCGAAGTCCTTCGGATTTTAAAAATGAGCGTCAAGCCCGAAGTTTTTGCTTGACGCTCTACAAAATCTTAAGCGGACTTGTCCACAAACGAACCGATAACCGCGCCGAGCCAGATTTTAGATTTCATCATGTTCGTTATCATTTCTTCCGGCGGCAGTTCCTTGATAACTTCGTTTGTCTCCTTGTCAATCATCCTTATCGACATAACATTTACTTCCTTGTGATAATTGAAACTGAGGTTGCAGTTAATCTTGCTCATAAGCTCGTTAAGCTCTTCGGTAATATTATTAACCGTTTCCTCATCGACGGAGCCGGGCTCAAGCTGAAATTCTTTTTCTTCCTGCTTTTGAGTCGCGTCTTTGCCGTCATCTGTCTTCATGCCCTTAGTATCAATAATAAAAGGGCGTTGAGAAGTTTCGACAGTTGCAGCCGGAGTATCCAAGCTGCTGAGGGCACCGCCTTTGTTGCGGTCGACGTTCATGTTGACTTTTTCAGCTGCGCCGACTACGACGGCTGCCGAAACGACATCCTGTAGCTTCCCTACCATTTTTTCCATCCTCCTTAAATTTGCCACTCGAATTCTGCGGTTTGCAACATCGAACTAATGTCGCCGCTTCTGCCATGGCGTTTTTATTTCAGAGGCAGGGCACCGTGCAGGTCAACGTCACCCAACTGCGCCGCCGCCTTCTGATTTTCTTCCTGTATTGCGCGGTAAATTTCACCGCGATAAATTTTTATGTCTCTTGGCGCGTCTATTGCAATGCGCACGTTCTCTCCCTGAACTTCCACGACATTTATGACGATATGGTCACCAATCATTATCTGTTGGCGCGGCTTTCTCGTCAAAACAAGCATTTATCTGACCTCCTTTTATTTTTTAGGTTCGGGGAAGAGACGTTCTTTCGTAGTGTAATTTGTCTTTTCCAATACGAGTTGTTTCGCCTTCATGTTTTCGGTGTTGAGGATAACCGGCGCGAGAAGATTAGCAGTCATGTAGCGCACGCTGTAATTCGGAATGGTAATCAGCGCATAATAAGTAAGTTTCTCCTGGTCTGTAACTTCCAATTCGGCAAGAGTATCGTCGTCAATTTCAAAACTATAGTCCGGAAAGAAAAGAAAGGGTACAGTCAAAAGAAATGCCAAATCCGGAGTTTTAAGAGACTGCATAAAATAATACGGGCTTTCCTCGTCGTAAGGAAGGATAACAAATTCGTGCTCGTCTTCAAAAGCGGGGATACCGTCTTTAAAGTGCACAATGCGCTTTTCTTCAACATCGAGTTCGCCGAACCTGCTTGTAAGTACTTTTCTCATAACTCTGCCTCCATTGCATAAAATATTTGTTGATTATAAAAATTTTTCAACGTCAATTTTAAAATTAATCCTTTAAGCGTAAATGTCATACTTATCCTCTGATACCCAACGTCTGATAAAACCTTCGTTCTGAATATAAGTTTCGGCACTGCCCGTGGTATAACTTATCCTTGCACCGGCAGTAGTGTTAATATCCGCAGTGACATCGCCCACGTCGGTATCGCCTGTTACCTGCGAAGGCGTCACGCTAATCGTCGGACCCGGCATTAAATCAAAACCGACAAGAGTACGCGCAGAATATTTGCTCATCATCTCGTTATAAATCTGTTGGGCAATATCGCCGCCGCGCTTTGCTCCGTTTTCAGCACGCGACCACGCCGTTTGCGTTCGGCCGGAAGTGCCCGCCTGGACGTCCGACAAACCACGTTGCGCACGTTCGCGGTTAAAATCTTCCATAGTCCTTGCGCCGTAAGCCCGCCGGCTCTGATAGCTGTCGATTTGAATCGTCGGTTGTGTCACGGTTTTATTTGAACGAGCTTGCCGCGTTCCTGTGTGAATCTCCGCAGGAACAACGGCGGCCTCATCCAAGTGACTCCGCTGCTGCCTAATCGCCGTCTGTGGCAGTTGATGCCTTATGTTTAACCTTAGCATTGCCTAATTCCCCTCCCTTCCTAAAAAATCCTGCCGATTAAAAAATTTTGACAGAAAATTTAAATTGCCATAAAGACGCCAATAGACGTCGGCGATAAATCGTCACCGGCGTCTTTATTTTTAGCCTGCAAGTTAGAGAAAATCAAATGTAATCGGCAAGAGACTGCGGCAAAACTCTTCCG
Source organism: uncultured Selenomonadaceae bacterium (assembly GCA_905234195.1). Classification (GTDB taxonomy): domain Bacteria; phylum Bacillota; class Negativicutes; order Selenomonadales; family Selenomonadaceae; genus Quinella. Next base: position 3,789 of record CAJOFR010000010.1, on the reverse strand, counting down.
CCGAGAGCAAGGGACATATTGTAAAGCGTCGTCAGCTCCATGAGTTTCGTCGCCAGCTGTGCAACGTCGGTGCCGCTGACATTCGTAATATCCTCCGTGATAACCGTGCTTTGATTATCGAGCATATCAGCAACGTTCGTGTAGAGCTGGAGGCGCGAGCCGAGCGTCGTCTGCGAAACCGTCAAGGTAGAGTTGGCAACATTAGAAAGAGTTACGCCGTCGGAACTAAGCCAATGTTCGTCGCAGGCGTTGACTTTCGTGTAGACCGTGAGCATATTATTTACCATTGCCGCGCCGGATTTATCGTTGCCGGAATTTTCGTCGTCAAAAATATCACAGCCGTACATATCTTGCCCGGTGAGATTAACAATATCGCTGTTCCTGTCAGTCGCACCGTTAAGCTTGACCATCGAAATATGATTGTCGTCGCCGCTGTAGGTAACAATCTGCTGACTTACCGTCGTGAACTTAAAAGTGTCGCCGCTACCGTCTTTTAAAGTCACCTTCAAGCCGGACAAGTCGTAATTGCCGTCGCTATTCAAAGTGTAGCTGAAAGTGCCCGTGCTCCCAATTTCGTCCGCCGCAAGGGCATTCGAGCCGGTGCGGATAATCCCCTGATTCGTGAACGCATATTTAACCTGAAAGGCGTCGTACTCCTTGCAAGACTCGGCGGCAAGACCGACAAGTTTCGCGCCGATTAAATCGCTGAGCCCGCTGTCGTCCAATGGGAGATTAGTAGCACTGCCTAAAATAGTCGTGGAAATATTACCGTCAAGGTCGCTTTTTGAAACGGAAGGGTCGCTGACAAAAATATCAAAAGCATCTTCAACGTCTTTGAGCAAAGTCGCCTGTGCAATTCCGCCCGTCCATTTAGCCGCCGTAACCGTGCGCGTCTCTAAAGTATCTCCGTTCGTGTAATATTGCCACGTGACATCTTGGGAGTCGTTAGTTACACCCACGCCGCTCCAAATGGTCTTCAAACTTTCTTCCGCAGTGATAATATTTTCGGCAATAGTATCGGCGTCTCTGCTGGCAATGACACTCAACGCGTCGTACAGCCCCCTAAACTCATCTGCGGAAGCCGTGCCGCTGATAATCGCCTTGAGATTTTCGCCGCCGTTCGCAAGCTCTTCATTGACAACCTCCCACGCCGCGTCGACAGTCATGCCGACTTCTCCTATAGCTTTCGTCTCGGCAATGGTCGTATCAGTCGCGGATCTGTCGACGTCGGTAATGCTCGTGTAGCCGTCCGCGATTAATTCCTTGTAGCCCTCGTCGACGAACGCCTTGTCGTAAATGTAACCGCTCTGTGTATCGAGATAATAAGTGTTGCCGTCGGTATCCTCAAGTGTGAGCATCTGATACAATGTCGCGTTGACGTCGCCCTTTGCGTCCTTGAAAAAGGCAGCCTGTTTTGCGTCGAGAGTCTTCGCCAGCCCGCGCTCGTGCTCTTCCGTCGACAAAAGAAAAGGTTGCGTCGTGTCCTTTTGCCCGGCAAAAAGATAACGATCCCCTTGCTGCGCGTTGCCGTTGGAAACAACCTCTTGGATAATCGACATCATTTCCTTGCCGATTGACTGAAAATCCGAATCAGAATTATATGTGTTCGCCGCCGCGACGGTCTTCGTGACAAAAGTTTTCATGTTGTCCGACATATTGCTGATAATTCCGTCCGAAGATTTCATCCAAGAAACTGCGGTGTCGACATTTTTCTGATACTGGTCGTTTTCATTTTCCGAAAACTGATAGCGCATAAACTTAGAGTAGGCAACGGGATCATCACTTGCCCTGTGAATCGAAGAGCCGTCCGCCTGCTCAAAAAGAGTCTGCTGTTTTTGATAAGCCCTGTTCAAGGAACGCTGATAATTCGCCATAAACTGAATGCTACTCATACGAACAGCCATATTAATCACCTCCCGACAACGCCGGTACTATTTACAAGTTTTTCTAAACATTCGTCCATTGCGTTCAGGCAACGTGAACAAGCGGAATAGCCTTTCTGATATTTAATCATGTTGGCAAGTTCCTCGTTCCAATCGACGCCGCTGGTTGAATCACGCCAAGACTGAATTTGATCCATGATAAGTTCCTGTGACGCGATTTTTGTATCCATAGCCTTCGCCTCTACGCCGAGCTGAGTCATGGAAGTTTTATAATAATCGTTAATACTGCGCCCGCCGAGAGAATTAATCGTGCTGAAGGTGTCCGAATATTTTTTGATAACTACGGCGTTCGCTCTGCCCGCCGTGACTATGTTGTCGTAGGACATGTTGAAAAGTTCGCTGATATAAACCGAGTTGGTGCCGTCCGCCGTGCGGTTGCCCCACTCAATTTCAGCAACGTTGCCGTCAGAGTCGACAAAATCTTCGACAGCAGTTGCCGCCGCCAAAAATTTATAGCCGCCGGTTTCGTCGAACTGCTCATTAACTTTCAGACGCTCGATAACGTCAACGCCGGCTAACTTTTGAATATTGCCGTCGTCGTCCATGAGATAATTTCCGTTTTCGTCTTTTATCTTGACGTAATCGAAGTGATCGTAATCGTCGTAGGCGTATTCGTAGGTGTAGCCGGTTATGCCGTAGAAATTTATTCCCCTGTCGCCGTTCAAGTCATAGCCCTGCGCGTGCTGATCATTTAAAGTTGTCAGCATGAACGCCGCCATGTTTGCCATATCGTCGATATAAGATTTAGATTTTGCAATCGCGTCGAAACTGGCGGCTATCTTTCCGTTTTGCGGCTGGAAAAGCGTCGCACTCTCTCTGATATTTATCGTGTAATCAACCAAGCCGTAGTTTATCCCGTAGAAATTACTTTGGACGGGATCCGACATTTGCAAGTGGAGCCTGTCCGCGCCGGAGACGAGGGAAGTGCCGCCGCTGCTTATCTGATAGGAGCCGACGCTGTTTTCGTGCACGGTGATATTTATGTACTGGGACAGCTCGTCCGTCAAAAGATCTCGTTGGTCGCGCAGGTCGTTCGCCATAGCCCCGCTTGCTTCGTCAGCGATAATATTTTTGTTCAGCCCGACTATGTCGTCGAGAATGGAATTAACCTTGTCGACGTAAAGGCTTATGTCGGCGTAAATATCTCGGATATGTTCCTGCAGTCCCTTCGTCGCGGTTTGGATGGTATCGCTAAAAGTTTTTCCCTTGTCGATAACGGAAACACGACTGGCGGACGCGGATGCATCCGTAGATAAATCCACCCACGATTTATAAAATTCCTTCAACGACGCCTCTATACCGCTGTCATTTGAGTCATTGAAAATTGATTCAAGTTTATCAAAGTTCGTGGCGGTTGCCTCGTAATAGCTTTGATTTGAAGACTCGTTGCGATATTGAACGTCGGCATAAGTATCGCGGGAGCGCGTGATTGATTCTGTTTCGACGCCCATGCCCACCGCAACATTTCCATACATACTGCCGCGATATTCCGGCTTAGAGGCGACAGGATTCACCGCTTGACGAGAATAACCCGGCGTATCGGCGTTAACTATATTATGCCCGACTGTATTCAACGCGAGCTGGTTCGAGTAAACGCCCTTAACCATCGTGTTGAGTCCGGTAAACGTTGACATTTTTTCATCCTCCTTGATTGACACTCCCCACGCCTAAGGGCGGGGGATTCTTGAGAAGTTTGAACTCTGTAGAGGTCAGTCCTTATTCGCTGACGTGCGCCCTTATTCTCAAAGGCAATGCCAAGTTGCCTCTACACTGTTACCTTTCGGCTTCAGCTTACTTTTTCTACTTTATTTCCTGCCTTTCTTCCTTATTTGCAGCACACTTATTT
>CAJOFR010000009.1 GCA_905234195.1 uncultured Selenomonadaceae bacterium | reverse complement strand
CGGAAAGTAAAGCCTGTATGAGAGGAAGTAAGACGCAATCTTCGGCGCAACCTTGATGATTCAGGAAGCTCCCGCCTCTATAGGCGGGAGTAGTTCACTTGAAGCATTGAAAACAAGTACCTTCAAAACTTTTTTTCTCTAAATTCTGCTCAATATAATTGAAGTAACGCCAGCCGTGTTATTTTAACCTTTTGGTCGTTGCGTTTTTTTCACTTCACTTTGAGCAAACTCGTCTTGACATACTCCCCACGCCTAAAGGCGGGGGATTCTGCTATCATCAACCAATGCTTAGAAATTTAAGTCTTACAAGGTCTCCTGCAAGGGTCGATGCCCCAACCCATATATTTTACGAAGAGGCGGATTTTACCCCTGCTCATCTTCTACCACAGTTTAGCAGAAACATTTACAAAATGCAATAAAATTTTAGCGGCTTACATCCCCATAGCTAAAGCTAGGGGCTTTCCGCCGTATTTGGTAAACTTTGCTTAGAGATTCGTACATGTCAAAAACCGCCGATTATGATAACTTCACGACGAACTTTATCAGAAATCGGCAGTTTTGACAAGATACTCTTCCGGCTTTTTCTTCGTCGCTTTGTATTCGTTGAAAAGTTTTTCGTAGTACTGCTGAACGATTTTCGGATTCTTGTACGGATCAAACAAAAAACCGACGCACAATCGGCATATCCTGCAAAGTTAATCGTCGTATCGCGGCTTGCCAACGCGGATTGTTTCAAGTCCGCAACTTTCAGCGCGTTTAAAAGATTCTTGCCGACACCGCTTTCCGTGAGTATCGCCAAACTTGTTCTGGAAAGTCTGACTAAATCCTGCTGCGCGTTGCCGAATTTTCCCTTATAATCCCGAATAATCGCGTCACAATCTTTTTCGCTCATCATCGTTTCGTAAAATTCGCCGTTCAGATTTTTTATCTCGTCTTCGTATTTTTTTATTTTGGATTTATTTTTCGGCGGATTTTTCTGCAGTTCGTTAAGTTTCCTCTGAAGTTCGGCGATTTTCTTTTCGAGTTCGTGATTCGCCTCGTGCAGTTCCTTGCTCTGACACGCCACGCAATAGCTCTGGAAATTATCCAGCTCCTTTTTCCCGCCCACTTCGTCCAGAATCACGGCAAGCGGTTTAAATTCGTCGAAGTTTATCGCGGGGAATGCTTTCTTCAGTGCGCCACGAACTTTCCCAGTGTCGTTGCCTTCCAACATAATTTGCGCCATTCCTGCCGAGCCCTTGTACAGTCGCGCCAATTCGTACGGGTTGATTGACGTTTTCAACTTCAAGCCGCTTTCTTGTTCAAATGTGTCGACTAATTTTTTTATCGGGTTGAGGTCGTCCACAAACTCTTCGTAAAATCTTCCGTCCACGATTTTGCTTAAAGTCGATTTTTCCGGAACTTGATTGACGATTTTCGCCGACGTCCTTTCCATTGGCGTCATGTTCGCGAAATTTTGAAACTCCGTCTGTATTCCGCGCATTATTTCGTACACTGCGGGGTTATCGCGCATTGCACGCTGAAATTCTTTCGCCTCGTTTGACGATATATCCGGCGCGTCGTCCATTAACCAATTTGCAAGGTATTCGTGCATTTTCGGCGACTGTGTCAGATTGAGTTGCCGCGCCATGACTTCCCCGACCTTCGGCAAAATTTTCTCCCATTCGTACGCATTTTTCGCGCGGATAACTTTGTTGACGTGGTCGACTATCGCGTCGTCTTTTCCCAACAAATGTCCGTACGCGATTTTATACCCCGTCAGTTGTTTTAATTTCTGCGTGATTCTTTTGCGCGTGCGTTCGTTCGTGTTATTCTGCCCGCTGATAAAATCTGCAAACTTATTCCTTATTTTCTGCGCCAAAGTTTCGCCGTTGTCGATTGAAAATTTTGTGTCATTTAAAAATTCGTCGTAGAGTTTTAAGAAATGTTTTCGTCCTTCTCCGTATTCTCCGCTGACGTTTCGTAATACCCCGAAAGCATTTTGTCCACGAACTTTGTCACTTCTTGCAGTGTCATATCCGGAAACAGTTTTTGTGTTATTTCCATACTTTCTTCCTTGTCTATAGTCTCCATCAATCTGTCGAAAAGTTTCAGCCTGTATTCGTCTGTCATTATCAAAACATCTCCTTGCATACTCTAACTCTACAGCACAACGGTCTTTTTCAACAAAATCGCCCCTTGCTATTTGATTGAAATAAAACTTCAATTTTCTTATCGAAGGTAAACTTTCGCGTGCCTTGTCCCTTTCGACCGGATCACTCATCTTTGAAAGGTCAACATGCTCATCGATTTCTCTGGCAATTGTATTCTCCACCGACTTCATTGAACCCTGCGTAAGATATTTATTAAAAAATTTTTCGTCGAGATTTTTTCGTGTGTCGAGATTTTTTCCGGAAAATTTTACGTCGAGCTCGTTGCTTTTATTTTCGGATTGTGATACACTTTCAGTCGAGGAGAATCCGTTTCTCCCTTGCGACGCGCGGGATGTAGGCGCAAGGGCAGTAGGCGCGGCTGAATTAGATCCTTCACCGCGTTCACTTACGGATTCTCCTCTTTGCATTCGTTTAAATCCTGTGAGCAACCAATGATTTTTCTTTTCCTGCCCGTCGATAAAATTTTTATCAAGAATCGCAACATAAGCACCGTGATGTAACTCTACACGATTTTCTTTTAGACCTTGAATTTTTTTACCCTTCATGATTATTTCGGGCATTAATTTCGCAATCGCTTTTCCGTCCAATCCTTGATAGTTACGACGCGCAATTATATGTGCTACCCCGTACCCATTTCTGTAATTATTGTCGGGGTTACCGGCTTCGCCCCACAAAAAATCAATATCGCCAATATCTTTTCGGTGAATGGCGGCAAGCACGTTGCCTCTAGTGCGTATCACTTTGTCCATCGCGTCAATTCCTTTTTTTATGTTTTCTTGAATGTTAATTTCGTCCTTGAAATTTGTTGCATTCGCAACGGAAGTATCGCGCATAGAAAATTTCACGTCGGGCAGTTGTTCACCGTCGGCAAGTTCAACATTTTTCGTCCGATTGTTAAATCTGAAAACAGGGTTGCCCTTCGCGTCGACGATTGAGCGTACCATTTTCCCGAACGTGTCATACATTTTATTTTTCTGGTCACGTGTCAATCCGTTTTTCGGCGTATTAAAAAAATCCGTGAATCTGTCCATCACGGATTTTAACCAGCTGACTATTGAATTTAACCCCTTGAGGATTTTTTTCGCTAAATTTATCAATCGCGAATTTCTTGAATTTCTCGTTGCCGGTATCCTTTGAAATATCGGAGGTTGCTGAAATCGGAGCAGTATTTTGCAACGCTTGACTTGGGTTGCCGAATTTTGTATCCCCCATCAGCCCTTTCGCTCTTTCCCAATTCTCCTCGCTCATTCTGCGTAGCCTTCCCCTCTTCGATTTTTTTTTCTCTTGCCTTCGCCTTCCGATTGTGTTACATTTTTATTGGGAACATTAGATTTTTCGGTTGCGCTCTGTGCCCCGTTTTCAACGTTATCGACGGGAGCACCATTTTGAGCCGGTCTGTTGTTGGAAACAGATGACAGGGATGCGCTCCTGTCAAAAATTAATGTTCCTTTTTGTTTAGGTTCTCTTTTGAGATTTGTAGCCAATGCACTAACAAGTGTAGCGGCTGAAGTACTTCGTTCACCTTTATTGGCGGCTTTTTTATTTCTCTTGTTTTCGTCTTCGCTCTGTGCTATATTCTCTCTTGAAGATAAAGCAGAGTCGTTTTGGGCGTTTGAGCTCAAGGATTTTTCATCGGGCATCTGTGAAGTCTCTTTTCGTTCGGATTCTTCTTTGCCTTCGTTTCTTTCTTTATTTTCCTCGAAAAATTTCTGGATACCTGCATAAGCGGCTTTTATCATCGGAATATTTTTTTCTGTTTCTTCCTTGCCGATTTTACCTTGCGATTGTTGTTACTTGGTTATTACTTAAATCTAAACTTCTCCGCGTTCTGAATCAGCGTATCTCGATAATTATTCGCCCTGTCTGTTTTTCGACAATGCGATAATTCGTTTGATGTTCCTTGCCTTTGTCCATCACGATTGTCGCCGTGTTCCCTCGTAAGCCGGAAATTTTTTTCGTCTCCGGTAAAATTTCATTACTATTATTTTCAGATTGTGATATATTTTCCGTCGAAGGGGCATTAATATTCGCATTGGTGTCCTAGTGGTTGACGCCGCTTTTGTCGTCAACCAACCGGACAAGCGAATCTGTAGCGGTAACAGATGACGAGCCGGTGCTGCCGTCAAAGATTAATGCTCCTTTTGTCTCGCAGAACCTGCAAAGATAGTGCAATTTATCTTGTAATTTTCCGAGCGATATATCAAAAAAGTTTTGATTATTGGCTTTGCCAATATTGCTGTTGCGTTGAAAAGTTACGTTATATCTGCAATTAAACTGTCTGAAAGGGTCTTCGTCTTCATTTTTCGCAAGTGGTGGTATAAGCTCATGAAAAAATTTATCAATTTGTTGGTGATAATCGGATTCTTGACACTCCCGAGGGATTCTTGCTTCATAGAGAACTGCGCCGAAGGTTACGTCTTACACTCTCTCCACAAGCGTAAATTCCCGTGTGTCCCACGGTAGTTTTTATTCTTTAAGCTGAACTTTTCAATTCCTTGCGTTGAGTGATACCCCTTTCAATATTCTCGGCAATTACGAGGAAAATGTTTTCACTTGGGATTATATTATGGAACAGCGCGCGAAGGCTGATTGGGATAAAAAACATTTCGGCGATTCTAATCCTTACGCCGAATTGCCGAAAATGAATATTTTTGCTTACAATCTCGGTGAACTTCTCAAAAATTCGGTGTATGTTGACCTGGAAGATAAGGCGTTTAATTTTCGTGAATTTTTCATGACGGACGAGGACGAAGGATTTGTTCACGAGTCTGACGCAAAAAATTTTTTGAACTTGCTGATAAAATCGGGTGAGGATGGTTATCCTTACTCAAATGAAGAGTACGAAAACTTTCGCGGCGTAAACTCGACAGCCACAATCGGAATCGGCAACGAATAAAATTAGCGCGTGTCCACGAAAAGATAACAAACATAAGGAGAGATTTCCTGCACAAATTGACGACTAAACTTTGTCGTGAAAACCAAACGATAGCAGTTGAATCGCTCAATGTGCGGGGAATGATGAAAAATCACAAATTGACGCGAGCAATAGCAGATGTCAGTTGGGGCGAATTTTTTAGGCAGTTACAATACAAGGCGATTTTGTACGGGAGTGAGGTGATAAAAGTGTCGACGTTTTACTCGTCAAGTCAAACATGTTGCAACTGCGGATATAAAAATTCGCTAACGAAAAATTTAAGTGTACGACGCTGGATTTGTCCGGTATGCGGAACTGCGCACAACCGTGACCAAAACGCCGCCATAAATATTTTGCGAAAAGCATTGGAAATGAAAAATTCAGCTTGAAGAATAAAAAGTACCGTGGGACACACGGGAATTTACGCTTGTGGAGACTATGTAAGACGCAAAAAATTTCGTTGAACTTTTAAAGTGGCTCGGTGTGAAAAAATTTGAGCTACTCCCTTTTCACAGCTTTGGGCAAAAAAAATACGACACGCTAAAAATTTTTTTGGACGCAGGGTCAGTTCTTTTCTTATGAAATAAAAAAAGAGGCCGCCCAAGGACGGGCGGCCGCCCGCATTTGGTCGCGTGATGCGACCAAATGCGGGCAGTTTTCTTTTGCTTCTTTTCTTTTGCGCCAAAAGAAAAGAAGATGTTCATTCAAAAGAAGAAAAATTTTATACGTTATTTGTCGACGCGCTTGATATCCGCGCCGAGACTTACCAACTTTTGAACAAGATCGTCATAGCCGCGATCTATGTGGTGAATGTAACCGATTTGAGTTTCGCCCTCCGCGACGAGCCCCGCAAGAACGATAGCCGCGCCCGCGCGCAGGTCCGTTGCTTTGACTTGGCAGCCTGTCAATTTTTCTTGACCTTCAACGACTGAAGTGCGCCCGTCAATTTTTATTTTCGCGCCCATTCTCCGCAACTCGTCGACGTGCATAAAACGATTTTCAAAAACAGTTTCGGTAACCATGCTCGTGCCTTCAGAAATCGTCAGCATAGCCATAAACTGCGCCTGCATATCCGTAGGGAAACCGGGATAAGGCAACGTCTTAATGTCAACGGCGCGCGGACGACGGTCACACAAAACGCGAATGCCGTCGACGTCCTCAATCACGGTGACGCCCGCCTCTTTCAGTTTCGCGATAACCGGCTTGAGGTGTTCGCTAATCGCGTTCGCAATGTAGACATTCCCGCGCGTCATGGCGGCGGCTATCATGTAAGTGCCCGCCTCGATTCTGTCGGGGATAATCGTATAATCGTGAGCGACTAATTTTTTCACGCCCTCGACTTTGATAACGTTCGTGCCCGCGCCGCGAATTTTTGCGCCCATTATGTTTAAATAATTTGCGAGGTCAACAATCTCCGGTTCTTGCGCGGGATTTTCGATAACCGTTTGCCCTTCCGCCATAGACGCCGCCATTAAAATATTTTCCGTCGCGCCGACGCTGGGGAAGTCCAGATAAATTCTCGTGCCCTTCAGTCCTTCGGGGGCAACCGCCGAAATATCGCCGTGCCCGATTGAAATTTTCGCGCCGAGTGCCTCAAAACCTTTCAAATGCAAATCAATCGGGCGGGTACCAATCGCGCAACCGCCGGGCAAAGAAATTTTCGCCTCACCTAGCCTGGCAAGGAGCGGACCCATTATCAAAAAAGACGCGCGCATTTTTCTGACGAGGTCATAAGGCGCGGTGATGTTTTCGATTTTCGACGCGTCGACAAAAAGCTGATGATTTTTTTTGTCGTGGCGAACTTTCACTCCGAGAGTTTTCAAAACTTCGCTGATAGTCGTTACGTCTTCAAGGTTGGGTACTTCGTCCAGACAAGTTTCCTTTTCCTGCCCCAGAAGTGTCCCGGCGATAATAGGGAGCACCGCATTTTTTGCGCCGCTGATTTTAACTGTCCCCTCTAATTTATTTCCGCCGTTTATAATAAGTCTTTCCAAACTCTTCAATCCTTCCGTTAAGGGTTAAAAAATTTTCAAACCCCGTAGTTAAATCTTGTCGACGTTGAGAGTAATTTGAATCACGTTATCAATTATATACCCTGTGTCAATCTTGCTAACCGAAGCGGGAGTAATTTTTTGACCGGACTTCGCGAGACGCGCTTTAACTTTTTTTGCGCGGGCGAGGTCTTTTTTTATTTCTTTGGGAGTTTTTGAAATGGAAGCGGAATTGAGTTCAACGACAAGCTGATTACTTTTTCCGGTGCTGACGAGTTTTTTAATCTTTTCTGCGTAAATTTCCTTCGGCGTCGAAGTCGAAGGAGTAATTACTGCCGCGCTTGCAGTCGTAGCTTTTGCGACGGGCACGAGTGAGCCGCCGTGAAGATCCAAAACCATAGGACCTTCTTTCATGGAAATGGGCACGGTGTACGGAATAATAATTCTTTCTTCAGGTTTGCGATAGGGTTGCAAAGTTACAGTCAAGTTGACGGTATCGCCGGGCTTAACTTTTTTCTTGTCGGGTATCGCGGAAATTAACGACGCGGTTTTTCTTTCGGGGTTCATCGTCATATTTACATCGATACCGAAAATATTTGATTCCTCCGTCGTGTTGGAACAAATCAGCGTCAAAGATTGAAGGAGTTCGCTTATCGCGAGCTGCCCGACGTCCGCTTGGCTGTAAAACATATTTCTGCGCGAAAGTACTCCGCCTTCGACGACGTTTGTTTTAATTTCAAAATCGACGGTGACTGTGCTTTCTGAAAGTGAGTCTGCAGTTTTTGAAAGTGCGGTGTATGCAATGGACGCGCCGAGTTTCGGAATTAAGTTTTCGTTGTAAGCTATCGTCGCGTTGTAAGTTTCGCTTTTATTGAGCGCGGGATTTTTTATCGTGACGGAAATTGGGACGACGGACGGAAATTTTCCGATTAAGCCGGCGACTCCCGATTCTCTATCCTGATTAATGCGCCCGATAATATTTCCGACGCCCGCAATTTTTACGCCGTTGCCGTCGGCGCCGCTGACCGAGCCGACGACATAAGAATCAGTCATGAAAAAATTTACGTTGCCGGCGTGCGTGAAGGGGTGACCAAAGCCGATAATCCTTTTATCGTCGACAGCGGTAACCGTACCCGTTGCGCCGACCAAAAAATCTCCGCAGACAACCGCGACGCCAATCGCCGAGCCCGGTTCAAGGGATGCGTCGAATTTTATATCGTTCTTAGACGCGGAAGAGGACGCCGCGTAAAAATTTTTAAAGCCGAGAGGTTGAAGTTCGTTTTTCAAAAAATTTAATCCGCTACTGTCAAAGCCACTGAAAAAAAATACTGACTTCTGCTCGGAATTTTCCGGTTGCGGCTGAATATTTTCCAGCTTGTCGGGAATTTCGGCGACGTCTTCGTTTTCAGCCGGCTTGATATATTTATTTACCGCCTTATTGTCCGGCAAATTCCACAGTTCCAGCATACTTTCAATGGGCGTAATAAAAAAAGTATAAGGGCTCATTTCCTTAAGACCTGCAGAAACCGCGCCGATAAGTTTCCCGTCAACATAAACGGGGCTACCGCTCATTCCCTGCAAAATTCCGCCGGTCTCTTCAATCACGCTACCGGACGCCTTTGCCATAATCATTTTCGTGGAGCCTTTTCCGTTATCCATAAGTCCGATAATATCGACGTTGAAAGGTTTTATAACTCCGGTGTTGTCGACGATTGTATAAGCCACGCCGCTCATTCCGCTTTGAATTTTATCCAGCGGAATAATTTCCGGCATCGCAAAAGTCTGTGTTGCCGTCGATAACAAAAACGCGATCGCCATTAAAAAAAATCTTAACAGAACTTGCAAATCACTCACTCCGTTTCGTTCATAAATTCATAACTAAAATTCCAAAAGCATTATATCACTTTCCATTTTGACTTCATAGAGTACCCTAAAAAATTTTTTTGTAAACCCTTCAGTCATTTTATTTCTTGTGTTATAATTCGCAGAGATATTTTCAATTAAGACGGGAGGAAATATTTCTGGAAGTAAAAGCAGACTCAAAATTTTATTGGCAACTTTTTAAATCGACGTTCATTATCAGCATGTTCACCGTCGGCGGCGGCTACGTGATAATCCCGCTCCTAAAGGCGAAGTACGTCGACGAATACCACTGGATAAGCGACGAAGAAACTTTGAACATGGTGGCAATCGCGCAATCGACGCCTGGAATTATGGCGGTGAACACGGCGATAATGCTCGGCTATCGAATGGCGGGAGTTGCCGGCGCGATAACCGGAATGTTCGCGACAATTTTGCCGCCGCTGATAATCATCACAATCGTTGCAACTTTTTACGACCTGATAGCGCAAAACGAACAAGTCAAACTCGCGCTGAAGGGAATGCAATGCGGCGCAACGGCTCTTCTGCTGAACGTGGCGATTGACCTTTTGAAAAAACAATTCTCGAAAAAATTGGTGCTGCCAATCGTGATAATCTTAGCCACCTTCGCGGCGAACGTCTTCTTCGACGTGAATATAATGTTGCTCGTCGCGATTGATGCAGTCGTCGGATTTTTCCTGATGCGCGATAAAAAATACGAATGAAAATTTTTCTCCAAAAAAAATAACCGCTCGACTTCGGGCGATTTTTTTTAGCTTACTCGGATTTTTTCGGCAAGCTGTCGAATAACCCGAAAGCGATACATTAAACCGGGACGAGTGATAAAAATTTTTTCGGCAAGCTCCGCAACCGAACAATCGGGATATTCCAGCCGCATGGACATCGCCTGCTGAATCTCTTGACTGACTTTGACTTCGTGGCTCTTCAACAAACGAATATCCGCAAGCTGTCTTTGCGCGGCGTCAATCGCCTTGTTAATGTTCGCCGTCTCACAATTCACCAGCCTGTTTACTTGCGCGTGCACTTCCTTTAAATTCCGCGCGACTTCAAAACGAACGACCGCCTCTTCCGCGCCGACCATGCCCAAAAAATCATAGACCGCATCTCCTTCCGTGATATAGACAACAAATTCATCGTTGCGCTTGTGAATCGACGGGTGAAAATCCAAATCGGCGAAAGTCCTCTTGACGAACTCGGCGACGTCCTCAAAAATCGAAGCGACTTCCAGATAATATTGCGCCTCCGGACGATTAACGGTACCGTTCGCCAAAAAAGCTCCGCGCAGGTAGGAGACTTCCATTTCCGGCTGACGGATTTTTTCCGGAGAATTTATTTCGCGGAAAAATTCTTCGGTATGTCCCGTCAAAAAAATCCTCACGACGTAGCGCATGGACTTGCGCAATTTTTTTCTGCGAATCGCCGCGACTTCAGTCCGCGCCTCCGGATAAAGTTTTTTAACCAGCGTGATAACTTTCCTGGCGACGGCGGCGTTTGAGTTCACAAAATCCATGCGCCCTTCCACGAAAACCGCCCCGACTTTCAAAAGCGCGGCAAGTTCCGCGCGCATGCACTGCGGGTCTTCGTCAAATATCCGCGCCAATTCATTTCTAACTTGATAAGCATATGAAGGCACTGTATCACCCCACAAAAATTTTCCAACAAAAAAGCGCGCCTCCGAAATTTTTTAGCGGCACACCTTTTATTTTTTCCAATTAACTGCGTCTCCAAAAATCCGGAATAATTATTTCGTCCGAATTTTTATCCGCCTGCTGAACTTTCGGCTCAACAACTTTTTTCTGAAACTCATCGGGATCACTTCTGAAGCCGCCGAACGTCGGGAAATTTCTTGCTTGCGGCATAATCGGCTGTTGTATTGGATTTGGACCGATAGCCGCCTGAATAACTTCTCCGTCGTCGTCGAAACGAGTCGCGATAATCGTAACTCTTACAGTTCCGCCGAGTGACTCGTCCAGCGAAACGCCCCAAAGAATTTCGGCGTCGGGATGAGCGGACTCCTGTACCGTCGTCGACGCCTCGTTGATACCCGCCATTGCCAAAGAATCACTTGCGCCCATGATATTGAGCAGGATTTTTCGCGCGCCCTGAATGCTCGTCTCAAGCAGAGGAGAATCGATTGCGGCTTTGACGGCGTCGACGGGAGCATTTTCGCCGGACGCCTCGCCTATACCCATAAGCGCGGAGCCGGAATCTTTCATTGCGGTTTTCACGTCGGCAAAATCCAAATTGACAAGACCGGGCACGGCAATTAAATCCGAAATTCCCTTGACGCCCTGCCGCAAAATATCATCGGCTATGCTGAAAGCTTGCGTTATTGGCGTTTTTTTGTCGACGACCTGTAAAAGTCTGTCGTTGGGAATTGTGATAATCGTATCGACATTTCGTTTAAGGTTTTCAATTCCCATATCGGCATTTTTTTTGCGCTTGGGACCTTCAAAAGTAAAAGGTCTGGTGACAACTCCGACAGTCAACGCGCCGATTTTCCGCGCACATTCCGCGACGATAGGAGCCGCGCCCGTGCCTGTGCCGCCGCCCATTCCCGCAGTGATAAAAACCATATCGGAATCTCTCAACGCCTCGACGATATCTTCTTGACTTTCCTGCGCCGCCTTTTCGCCAATTTCGGGACGAGCCCCCGCGCCGAGCCCCCGCGTCAACTTTTCGCCAATCTGCATACGTTTTGAGGCCAGCGAATTTGACAGAGCTTGTGCATCGGTATTGACAGCGATAAACTCCACGCCTTCAAGCCCAAGAGAAATCATACGATTAACAGCGTTGCTGCCGCCGCCGCCGACTCCTACTACTTTAATTTTCGCAAGCCTATCGAAGCCGCTGTTATCAATTTCAAACGTCACATCATATTCCTCCGTAAAAAATTTATCTGAAGAATTTTTGAACTCGTAACAATAATTAAACCCCGAAACATTTTACTACAAAAAATGAAAATATTCTATAGTAAACGAAAAAAATTTTCGTCTTCACATTTTCGCGGCGGTTACTGCGCCAGCTTAATGAAGGGCGTGGTATAATTAAAGTCGACGTATTCGACGCGGTGAGGATTATTTTCCAAGTCCCTCAAAAAATCTTCAGTCAAGTGCGCTTTTTCTTCAAGCCTCTCAATTTTTCCGATACGGATTTGCACAGATTTTTCGGTGTTCGTGTAAGCGACGAGATAATTTTCGTCGACTATGGCGACTTCAGAAATTTTGTTCAAGGAATTTTCGTCCAGCTTCTGAAGAAATTCGAGAACCTTTTTTACAATCGGATCGTCGACGTCGTCACCGATATACATATCGCGAAAAGATGCGCCGGTTATCATTGGGATAGCCATTGTCTGCAAATTTTTGTAGCTGTCGATAACTTTCCCGTTGTTGTCAATATCCAGGTAACCGTAATCGCAGACAATTGTTGCCAGCGGTTTGCGCTCCTTCACGGTGACTTCAAGGGTGCCCGGCAAAATTCTCCTCACGCTCACTTCTTCGACGCGCAGATCTTTTGACAGGCGGCTTACAACTTTGTCCGTCTCAAGTTTAAAAATCGGCTCCCCCATGTAGATATCGGCGACCTTCAAAATATCATCGGCAGTCAGTTTGTTCGCGCCGACGAGTTTTATTTCTGTCAAGGTCAGCAACGGAAAATAAACCACAACGCCTAAAATTGTTCCGCATATCAGCAAAAAAACTATCCCCTTGAAAAGCCGTCGTCCTGTTCTCCGTCTTCTTATCACAGCCATTTTGAAATTACCTTCCAAAAAAATTTTTTAATTGATATATACCAAAATTTTTTTGTATAGTCAACATTTGATTTTCGACGCGCAGTTTTTAGCAGGAAATTTTTGACGTTGGCAGAATCAGAAAGGGAAATATTTTTTTTAGAATTGGTTTAACGAAAGGTTGATTAGATGGGTACGATAACAGCCGAAGAAATTAAAGATTGGGTGCTTTCCATTGCGGCGGCGATTGTGGCCGCTCTGTTTATTCGCACGTTTATTGTTGAGTTGTACGTCGTCGACGGTCCCAGTATGCAACCGACACTCCAGCACGACGAAAGACTTGTTGTAAATAAACTTATATACTACGTCAGAAATCCACAGCGAGGCGAAATTATAATTTTCCGTTATCCGCGCGACCATACCCGCGATTTTATCAAGCGGGTTATTGCCGTCGGCGGCGACACTATCGAAATTAAAGACGGGCGCGTTTACGTGAACGACACGATTTTACACGAAGACTATATCTCCGAAAAAACTCGTACGGATTATCCAAAGACAACTGTGCCCGAAGATACTCTTTTCGTCTGCGGGGACAATCGCCCCAACTCCCTTGACAGCAGATATTCGGACGTCGGGTTTTTGGATCTGAGTTTGGTGAAAGGAAAAGCGGAATTTATTTTTTGGCCGCTGGAAAATATAAAATCTCTTTCGTAACAAGGAGTGATTAACATGGAAGAAAATTCTGCCGCAAATCTGCGCGGAAAAGATATTATCGGGCTGGAAAATTTTTCGCCTGAAGAAATTCGTTTGGTGTTGCGTACGGCGCGGGAGATGAAAAAAATTATTCGCGGCGATATGAAAAAGCTGGGGAACCTGCGCGGCAAGGCGATTGTGAATTTATTTTTGGAGGCGTCCACTCGTACGCGCACTTCTTTTGAGCTTGCGGGAAAATATCTCGGCGCGGACGTCGTCAGCATAAACGCCTCGACGAGCAGCATCACGAAAGGCGAAAGTCTTCGCGATACCTTAATGACGATTGAGGCAATGGGAGTCGACGCGATTGTTATTCGCCACAAATCGGAAGGTACCGCCGAATACGCCGCGCAGATTGTCAAGCCGGTGATTATCAATGCGGGCGACGGGGCTCATGCTCATCCTTCGCAAGCGTTGCTGGATTTATTCACGATTGAACAGGCGAAAGGGAGGCTTGCCGGTCTAAAAGTTGCGATTGTCGGCGATATTCTCCACAGCCGCGTTGCACGCTCCGATATTTTCGGCATGACAAAAATGGGTATGGAAGTTCACCTTGCCGGGCCGAAAACTTTGTTGCCGAGATTTTTTGAGTTCGATGGCGTGCAAGTCCATGACAGAATCGAAGACGCAATTTCAAGGGCGGACGTCATAAATATTTTGCGGATTCAGCTTGAACGACAGCAAGCGGGGCTTTTCCCTTCGGCGCGCGAATACGCAAGAGTTTTCGGAATTAACAAGGAGCGTTTGTCTTTGGCGAAAGAGGACGTCTTGATTTTGCATCCGGGTCCGCAAAATAAGGGCTTGGAAATTTCCAACGAAGTTACCTACTGCGAAAACTCCGCGATACACGAGCAAGTTCAAAACGGTGTGGCGGTGAGAATGGCTCTTTTAGATTTGACATTGAGAGAAAAATAATTGCCGCGATAAAAAAAATTTTAGCCCCGATTTTTTTCGGGGCTTTTCCTTTAAGTCAATTCCTCTCCCGACTAAAGTAGGAAGATTCCTTGCGAAAAATTTCATTGAAAAAACCGCTGAAACTTTTTCTGCTGTGCGGGCTTATGAACGCGGGGCGCAAAATTTTCGTGAGCTTTTCGCCGTCGAGTTTTCGAGTGAGCTTGCCATTTTCGGCAATGGAAATTGTGCCGGTCTCTTCGCTTACGACGAGAATCAAGGCATCGCATTGCTCCGAAAGCCCAATCGCCGCGCGGTGACGTGTACCCAGCTCCTTCGACAGCCCGCGCTTTTCCGTCAGCGGCAACAGGCAGCCCGCTGAATACAATCTTTTTCCGCGAATGATCGCCGCGCCGTCGTGCAAAGGTGTATTTACAAAAAAAACATTTAGTATAAGTTCTGAAGTTATCATCGCGTCGAGTTTTATTCCGGTGTCGCTCACGTCGTTCAAACCCATTTGCCTTTCAATGACGATAAGCGCGCCGGTCTTTGTCGCTGAAAGTGACTTCGCCGCCTTAACGAGTTCGTCGACGATTTTATTTGCCTCCACTTCCTCAAGGGAGCGGTGTTCTTCAAAAATAAATCTGCCCTGCCCCAATCTTTCCAGCGTCCTGCGCAACTCCGGCTGAAAAACAATCGGCAACACGACAAAAGTCCACGTCATGATTTTTTCAAAAATCCATGACAGCAAATGCAAATTTAAAAAGTTGCACAGAAAATTCATTAGGAATAAAACTAAAATCCCTTTGACGAGAGTTATTGCGCGCGTGCCTTCAATCATGGCGTAAAGTTTGTAAAGGATTATTGCGACGAGCAAAATTTCCAGCGCGTCCGAAGGTCTCATCGTCGAGGCGAGCCCCGTGAATTTTGCCGGAAAAGATATATCAAACTCCATAAGCACCGCTCCTTTCTATTCCCGCAAGATCAAAATTCGGGATAAATTTTTCGTCCGCAGTCCTGCCGACCTGAATAAAACAATTCTTGACGCCAATTTTTGCGGCGTGGTCTACAACAGAATCGTACTCAAAAGTTGTCAGCCGCCTGCTGATTTTTTTAAACTCCCCCGCGCGAAAAACCGGCGTGTACTGATTCATCAAGCTGATAAAAATTTCGTCACCAAAATTTTCGTGGAGCCAATCGACAATTTTTATTGCGTCGTGGCGAAAATTCGGCAACACGAGATGACGAACAATCACGCCGCTTTTCATTTTGCCCTGCGCGTCAAATTTTGCACTGCCGACAATTTCAAACATTTTTTTTATCGCGGCGGAGGCGACGGCAAAATAATTCGGCGCGCCGGAAAAATTCACGGCGGTTTCTTCGCCAAAATATTTTAAATCGGGCAGAAAAATATCGACGCGATTCTTTAGCAAGTCCAGCGTCGTCAAATTTTCGTAGGCGTTCGAGTTGTAAACAATCGGCAAAAGCAAACCGCGCGTCTTCGCAAGGTCAATGGCGTCACAAATTTGCGGGGTGTAGTGCGTGGGCGTGACGAGTTCGATATTCGCCGCGCCGCGTTCTTGCTGTTCGATAAAAATTTCAGCGAGACGACCGACGGAAATTTCTGCGCCGTATCCTTCGTGGCTGATTTTAAAATTTTGACAGTAGACGCATTTTAAATTGCAGTGCGAAAAAAAAATCGTACCCGCGCCGTTTTCGCCAACAAGGCAAGGTTCCTCCCACTTGTGCAAGCTGACGAGAGCGACGCGGATTTTTTTACCGGCTCCGCAAAAACCTGCGCGCCGTGTCCTGTCGATTTTACAGCGGCGGGGGCAGATTTCGCAACAGGTCAAAAAATTTTCCGTCACGATTTATCCGCCGCGCCGTGAATCGGCAATATCGCCGTACATACTTTTTGAGAAGTGACGTTTCAAAACTCGATTGTCCCTTTCAAATTCGCGCTCCGCCAAAGCGTCAAGCCTTTCGATTGTAGACATTTGCTTGTTCTCCCTTACGCGAATCTGCATTATTTCTGAAGCGCGCTTTGTTTCTTTGCGCAGGCGACGAAGACAATCTGAACAGTACGCGCCGTTTCTTATCGGACGCCCGCAACCGCTGCAGGGGTAGAAAAAATCGTCGCCGAAGTCAAGATTTGTAAAAGCACCTTCTTGAATCATACGCTTGATTCTTTTATCGGACGCGCCGGTTTCCTCCATAACTTCTCTCATTGAAACGCCGGGATTGTCCCTGACGTACTGAATAACCTGCATGTCAAATTCCTGCTCCTTCAGTAAGCAGTCACGGCAAAGCCTTTCGCCGCGCATAGGAGAAAAAAGTTTGCCGCATTGAGCGCAATTTTTTAATTTTTGTCCTCTTAAAAGAGCCAAATTAATCACCTCGATAAAAACATACGCACAAACAATTTAATGCTTTCAATTTCTATGGAGACGCCGAAAAATCCTGCAACACGTCTATAATACAAAAGTTACCGCGCTAAAGTCAAGCCCGCCGCACAAGCCGCCAGCCCCGCCGCCAAACTTCCGAAGGCGTTCACCGCCGCAGAAAAAATTTGTCCGCCTTGAATCAGTGTCAAAGTTTCTGCGGAGAACGAAGAAAAAGTCGTGAAGCCGCCCAAAAATCCTACCGCCGCGAAAAGTCGAAAGGATTCTGCGTTTCGCCCGACTAAAAATCCGAGTACCAAACCCATTGCGAAACTTCCCAAAACGTTCGCCGCGAAAGTCCCCAGCGGAAAATTTCCGAGCTTGCCCGCCAAAATAGTCGTGACCAAAAATCTTGCCGTCGCTCCCAGCCCGCCGCCGATAAACACCAAAAAAATTTTTAACAAGAAAATTCCCGACCTTTGCAAAATTTTTGAATTATATCCCCAGAAAATTAAGTTCGTCCGGAGTCGTGAACCCCGCGCGAATTTTTTCCAGCCCATCCTCAAAAAGAGTCTTCAAGCCGTTTTCGACAGCCGCCGCACGAATTTTATCAAGGTCGCGGCTCGTCAAAATCAAGTTGCGAATATCCTTTTCGACGCGCAAAATTTCATGCAGGGCGATGCGCCCGAAAAAACCCGTGCCGCCGCATTTTTTACAGCCCACCGGTTTAAAAATTTTTTCCGCGCCGATAATTTTTTTCTCGAAGTCATTCGCGTCGACAATTTTCTTGCAGTGTGGACACAGCCGACGCGCCAGCCTTTGAGCAACGACACATTTCAAAGTCGACGCCAAAAGATACGGTTCGACACCCATTTCTATCATTCTGAAAACCGCACTGCAAGAATCTCCTGCGTGCAACGTCGTAAAAACAAGATGCCCCGTCAGAGCCGCGCGCACCGCAATTTGCGAAGTCTTCGCGTCGCGCGCCTCCCCCACCATCAAGCAATTGCAATCCATGCGGAGCATCGCGCGCAGCCCCCTCTCGAAAGTCAAGCCCGCCTTTTCGTTGACCTGCACTTGAGTTATTCCCTCTATGCGCTGTTCGATTGGATCTTCCAACGTCATGATTGAGCGCGTCGCCTGATTCAGTTCGCGCAGAGCGGCGTAAAGCGTCGTGGATTTTCCGGAGTTCATAGGACCCGTCAAAATAATCATGCCCGAAGTTTCGGCGATTGTCTTGCGAAAAAATTTTTCGTTCTCGTCAGTGAAACCGAGATCCGATAAATTATGAAGTTCCTGCGAAGAATCAAGCAAACGTATCGTCAGACTTTCCGCGCCGAAAGAAGGCATCGTCGCCACGCGCATTTCAATATTGCCAAAATTAATCGCGCCGTCCAGCGGCAAGCCGGCAGCTGTCGTGTCCATTCTCGCCAAAACTTTTATGCGGGAAATCAGCGCGCCGGAAAAATTCAGCGGCAAAGGCTCGTGCAGTTCGTGCAAACGCCCGTCGATCCGATAACGAAAGCGCAAAAAATCTTCGTAAGGTTCAATGTGCAAATCGGAGGCACGCATTTTCACGGCGAAACTCAAAATTAAATCGACGATAGGCACAATCGATTGAGAAAGTCCGCCGAAACTGTGTCGACCTTGATGAATAAATTTGTGCAGCTGTTCCTTGAAGTCTTCCATAAAAAATTCCCCGACAAAAAATTTCAAATAAATTTTACTACATTTAAATTCCCGAATCAATTAATCAAGTATGGAAAATAATTTGTAAATAGTGTATACTTGCCCCAAATACAAAAATTTTGGAGACGCGTTTAATGAGCCCGATGATTACTGCGGTTGCGGCGTTTTTGATTGACGCGCTGATTGGAGACCCGCGAAGTAAATTTCATCCCGTCGTTTTGATGGGGAATTTAATTTCTTTTCTGGAAAAAGTTTTTCGCCGCGAAAACGACGGCTATGTTTTGAAAATCTGCAAGGGCGGGATTTTGGTCACGCTCGTCCTGCTGATAAGCTACGGCGCGGGCGTGGGGATTGTGATTCTTGCGAACATGACAGGACTTTTGACGGCGAAAATTTTTATCGAGGCTTTGGCGTTGAGTTTCATGATTTCGCCGCGTTCCCTTGCCGAAGCCGGGCGCGAAATTTATTATCTGTTGAACGCGGAAAATATTTCGCAGGCTCGTTACAAAGTCGGCTGGATTGTCGGGCGCGATACAAACAATTTAAACGAACAGGAGATTGTCCGCGCGACTGTCGAGACGATTTCTGAAAACACCGTCGACGGAATTATTTCGCCGCTGTTTTATTTCGCGATAGGCGGGTTGCCCCTTGCCATTGCCTACCGCGCGGTAAACACAATGGATTCGATGCTCGGCTACAAGAACGAAAAATATTTGTACTTCGGCAGAGTGGCGGCGCGCCTCGACGACGTTGCGAATTTTATTCCCGCGCGGATAACGGCTGTGCTGTTCATTGCGGCGGCGGCGATTTTAAATTTCGATTATAAAAATGCTTACGAGATGATGAAACGCGACGCCGCTAAACACCCCAGCCCGAACGGCGGCTACGCTGAAGCAACTGTTGCCGGCGCGCTGAATATTCGGCTCGGCGGAATTAATTCTTATTTCGGCGTCCCGCACTTCCGCGCGTACATGGGCGACCCGATTGAAATTTTGAGCCCGCCGCATATTTTATCGACGATACGAATGATGTACACGGCGACAATTATTTTTCTAAGTCTGTCAGTTATAATTTGAGGAGTGAAGTTAATGAGCGAACAAGACCAACAGTTTCAAGACGACCAGCAATATCAGCCCAGCCCGCCGATGCAACCGCCCCCGCCACCAAAAAGAAAACGTTCCTTCAGAGTTATCATAAAGATTTTAAAAATAATCCTTGCACTGATAATCGTATTTTGGGCATCATTTTTCATAACCCTTGCCCTAAATTCTTCGGATCCCGTCGAAAAAATTTCCTCCTACTTTTCCGAACCGGAAAAAACCGACGTGACTTTCGATTTGGAAAATAAACCCGCCGAAAAAAAATCTGAAAGTGTTTATAATCCGGAGTTGAGCGGAGCTTACGGCAACGCGCAGGAAAAAGAAGACCACTTGAAAAAAAATCCCGCCGTCGATTTTTCTGATAAAGCCGCCAGAATTTTTGACGTCGAGAACGCCGTAAATGCAAAGATTAAAATCGTCAGCCATTATACTTTGTTAAAAGATGTGCCGCGCGCCATGCGGCAGGCGGTCATTGCCGTCGAAGACACGCGCTTTTATTCGCACAGCGGCTTTGACATTAGCGGGATTGCTCGCGCCACCGTCAATAACGTCGAGTCCGGAGAAATTCAGGAGGGCGCGTCGACGATAACCCAACAGCTCGCAAAAAATCTTTTCTTGACGCCGGAAAAAACTTTCTCCAGAAAAATTGAAGAGGTTCTCCTCGCGGTCAGCATTGAACGAAATTTTCAGAAGGACAAAATTCTTGAAATGTACTTGAACACAATTTATTTCGGCTCCGGATTTTACGGGATTTACGACGCCGCGCAGGGGTACTTCGACAAAGAGCCGAAAGATTTAACCGTCGCGGAATCCGCCATGCTCGCCGGCATCCCGAACGCGCCTTCGGTTTATTCGCCGTACGTGAATTTTAGTCTCGCAAAAAAACGTCAGCTCGTCGTGATTGACGCGATGATTCGCGCGCACTTCCTTAGCGAACGTGAGGCGGAAAATGCGCGCGTCGAGGAAATTATTTTGAGACCGGTTTATCAATGAACTTGAACTTTAAATCTACCGGTTCTTCTTCGCGTTCTTTTGCTTCAGCAAATTTAAATAATCGAAATAAATTTTGCTTTTCTTCAGATCTTTTTCGACGCCGTTCCCTTTTTCGTATGCGTCGCTCAAAAGTTTCAGCGCAAGAGGTTCGTCGCCGGCTCTCTTCAAAAAATCTATCGCCATTTTGTAATCTTGACCGACGCCGCGCCCCGTGTAATAAGCCGCGCCGAGATAAGCCAACGACAGCCGATTATTTTCCGCCGCGCCCATTTCCGCCCAAAAAACCGAATCGTCAAAACGATTTTTGAAATGCGCGTGGTGCGCTGCCAATCCGTACAGCTCCGCCAATTTTATTTTCTTCTTGCCGTATTTTTTCGGAATAAAATTTTCCGTGAGATACTCGTCCTGCGCGAACGCCTTCTCCTTCCATTCTGCAGACTTATCAAAATGTTTCTTCGTGCGTTGCCCCGTCCAATAAGCGTACGCCAAAATTATTTGCGCCTGAACGTCTCCGCCCTCCGCGCGCGCTATAACTTTTTGGAAGTCGTTTTTCTTCGCCGCCTTGTCAATTTTTTTTTCGCGCTTTTTGAGCAACTTCTCATCTTTTTTCGCCGCCTTCTCTTCGTCGGTTTTCGCAAGTGTTTCTCCGCAAAAAAAATTCGACGCAATTATTAACGTCAGAATAAAAATCAAAAATCTTTTCATCATTTCAACCCGTCAAAGAAATTTTTCATCCACGTATCATTTTCAAAACTAAAAAATTTTTCGTAGCCGACAAACAAATTTTCATCTTCGCGGTACACCGGCACAACCACAAAGCCCCAATCCTGCGCCTCAACCCGCACGAAAAATTTCACCTCGCCATTAACGATAGTGTCAGTTTCGTCCTGCGGAATGTCCTCGCCGTAAATCGCCTCAATGTCCTCCTGCCTCTGCAACTCAAATTCCTCAAGCGAACACTGATAAATTATTTCTTGACGCAAATTTTCTTCGCTGTCCTTCAAATAAAGCGGCAAAGTCAAATCCTCAATGTTCCTGGAGATAACCCCGCTGAAAATTTTTTCCGCACCGTCAATCAAATTCACTTCCTCGCCGGAGTGGGTGAAGCTCGTCAAAATGTATGGCAAATTCGGCGGGCGGCTCGTGATTTTTATATCCGCGTAGCCGAATTTTTTGTCGCGCAGATATTTCAGCGCGCCGTCTATGCACGACATCTTCAATTCGTTTTCCGAACTGGTCTTCGGCTTGGACTTTATCAATTTTCCAGGCACAAACTCTTTCAGCGCAGTCTTAAACAAATTTATTTTACAGGACTGCCCGCTCAATTTTATCAGACTGTAGCTCTCAAGCTCCCCGCTCTCGTAAATCGGATCAAAAAGCTGACGAACGACGCCGTAAATGTCCGGATTTATCAGCGGCTCAATTTCAAAGACGCTGAAAGAAATATCCGGCAACTCGCTGATAAAATTCAAGCCGTCCGCATTTTTTATAGTCAACTTCCACTTGTCCAAAGAAATCGTAACGGTGTCTTCAAAAATCTCGTCGTACTTCTGATTTATTTCCCAATTTCTGTCGGGCTTGTAGTGATTATTTTCGACGGACAGCAAAATTTTTGTCACGCCGTAGCTTTTAAAAAATTCTTGCTTGATTCTGTCGGCAAGGGCGAACAAAAAATAATAGTTGTTCCGCACGCGCAAATATTCCGCGCGATTTTTCGACTCCCAATTTTTAAATTTCGTCGGCAAAATTTCTTCCGCCATAGCATACGCATTTTCAAAGTTCTCGTAAATTTTCGCCGTGCCGTCCTCGTCGATAAGCCTGTACACGTCAAGATCAAAACTCTTCAGCAGATTTTTCAGCGCAGGAATTTTTTGCGCCTTAGCAAAAGTTTCCTCGTCGAAAGAATCTTTTTCCCCGAAAAATTCCCGCTGCGCCTTTATCAGCGGATTTTTATTCAGATGTTTTCTGCAGAGAACCTCGACGATTTTCAGTTTCAGCATCTGCAAAATTCTGTACGTCAAATTATTTCCGCCAAAATCCGTGTTGCCATTCTCGTAGCCCGTCTCAATGTCGATAGCGTAAGACACGCGGCGATTCTCCACGCGAAAAACGCAGGAAGAAATATCCGTCGTGCCGCCCCCGCAATCAATGACAATCGCGCTGTATTTTTGCTTGTTGCGTAGAGTTTTGTTTTCGATAAGTTCGCTGATTGTGTTGTAGAGGACCGCAACGCTCTCGTCAATCATTTCTTTTTTCTCGACCGCGTATTCAGGCAGAATCTCTCGAAACAGATATTGAAATTTTCCCTTCTGCTTGACCGGCGCGGAGATATGCACCTGCTGAATTTTTCCCTTGACGTAATCTTCAAGACTGCGAATGATGAACAAAAAAAACTCGCGCAAAATTTTCTTGCGCTTAACAAAAACTCTTCGCCCAAAATTATCCGTCAGCTCTTCCTCTTTTTCGTAACTTCCAATCCAACGCTTTATGTCGTAGAGAATTGTAAAATTTTCGTCCAAATAATTTAACAAGTTCAAAGCGTCGTAGCCGAAAACAAATTCGGGCTCGTCCGGATTTTCCAGAGAATGCACGCCAATAATCGTCGGAACCAAATAAACTTCTTCGCCCTCGTCGTCGTAGAAAACCGCGTGCTTAATCCGCTGATTATTAAATTTTGCAATCGGGCTCCTTTCTTGAAGATCCAAAACGCCCGCCGTCGTTGTCGAAGTCCCAAAATCTATCGCGATAGGCATCCGCAAAATTTGCGGCGTATTAACTTTGAAGTTCAAAAGTTGCAGACAATACGCGGGAATATTTTCGGGAACCGCGTTCAAATCGCCTTGATAAAAATGAAAAATCTGCTCGGAATAAACGCGCTCAACCAAAACCAAATTATAACTCTTGATTTTCGATTCTCTGCAGGGAAAATCCCGATGCCTGCACAGATAAAGAAACTTCTTGTCATTTTTTTTCTCGGTGACATTAAAGACGCAACACAAATTTTTTTCGCTGTCGACAATAAAAGCATTCGTCCCTGCCAGCTCCGCCGAATAATCCAGCGTTATTTTGTCGAAAAAATCTGTGCCCAGCCCTTGCCAAACATTTATTCCCGACGTGCAATTCAAATTAGTTTTCTGCGGCTGAAAAGTGAGACCCTCAAAAAGTTTTTCCAGCCGCTCATAATCTGCAGGGCGAAACTTATTTATCAGCAAAGCCATTTCCGCGCCGCGATAGCGCAAAATCGTTTTGATTAAAAGTTCCTTGTTCAGCCGATTGACAACGGCGGGAATAATTTTTTCTCGCCGCGCAATCTCCTGCAACTGATAAACCGACATCCTCTGCAAATCTTGCTCGTAATATTTTTTCTGCTCCATAATTTTTTCTCACTTCAAAGTTTCCGCAATCGCGGCGTCTACTGAAATTTGTTGCAACAGAATATCCATTTCGTCCGCCTTGTTTTTCATTCCCATTTCAAGATAAATTTCTTTCGCCTGCGCCGCCTCCGCTTGCGCCTCCATGAAATTCCTGTCAGCATAAAAAGCCCGCGCCTTAGCTTCGGTATTTTCCGCTTGAATTCTCTTGCTCTGCGACTCCGCATATTTTTCGTGCGCCAAATCATATTTCTTCATAATGTTTTCCGCGCGCATATCCTCTTTCAAGTCATAAAAATCGTCAACCGCGCTCATAAAATACATTTGCGCCGACAAAAAGTCTTTGGCGTCGAAAGCCTCATCGCCCAATTTCTCAAGCTTGACGGCGTCTTCCCGTCTCTTCTGCAACTCTTCCTCTGAACTTTTTTCCGCAAGCTCTTTCTTTTCCTTTGTTTCAGTCACTTTTGCCAGCGCGTTCGTGGTAAGCTGTCTGTCCGCCGGATTGTCCGACAAATTCCTTGCGCTGAGATACGCCGCCTGTGCTCCGTCAAAATCTCCCGCCGCTAACAAATCATCGCCCTTGTTCATGGCATCACTCATTGCCATTTGTTTTTTGTCCGCAAGCTTTTTATCTGCCTCGCCTTGAAGTTTTGCCTTCTGGTCATAAAGTTTTTCAATGGACTGCAATGCCCTCTGCTGCCCATCCAAATCGTGGAGCTCCGACGCCCTTTCACGCGCCTTCAAGTACATTCCCTCCGCCTCGTCAAAATCTTTATTCCTAAGAGCATTATCCCCAAGAACAATAAATTGATTCATGTCGAAATGATCCTGAATATAATCTATCTTTTGGTTTATGTAGTCGAAATTTTTTTGGGCGGCGAACGAAGAATACTTCAGCGCATTTTTAAAGGAGACATAGGCAGAATTGTAATTGTTGCTTGAAATAAAATTTTCGCCCTGAACAATTTGATCGCAGAGCGACAAATAATTTTTCAAATCAGTTTCCTTTTCGTACTCGTTTAAATCGTCGGCCAACTTCAAAGCCTCCTGACAACTTTCTTGCGCCCTCCTATAGTTCGCCGAATCCATATATTCTATCGTGGTATCTATCAAGGTGTTTAGGTTGTCCAGCTTTGATTGTCGCCAAGAGAGATAAAAATATGTAATCAATCCGAGCAAAATAACTATAACCAAAACGACAATCGCGATTTTAATATAGAAAAGTCTTTTGCGTTCGCGTTCGGGATCCCTGTAAACTTTGTTGACGAAAATAGCCGCAACTGTGTAACTTTTTAAATCTTTCGGCTGACGAGATAATAAAACCTCTTCCAACAAATCAACAGACTCTTGCGGGTCGTCGGTTGCTTCAGAAAAAATTTCGTCAATCTCCTGCGAATCCACGTTCTCCCAAAAGCCGCGAGAATACAGCGCGATAATGTCCGTGTCCTCAAGTTTTTGCACCTTCGACACATAGGGCTTGAAAAAATCTTTCTTGCCGAGATAAGCGTACAGGTTGTGCCTTTCCTCGTGACGATCCAAAACGGTATCGCTGTTGCCCTTATCAATCAAATCACTTGCCAGCGACATATCTTTGGAGGCAAGCAAAAAACGCCCCTTCCTGTACATTTTCAGGCGGACATTGCCGGCGGCGACGTAGCGAAATTTTTCGTAGTCCGTCACCACCATAATGACCGACGCCTTTAATCTGCGCGCATGAGCCGAATTAAATAGACGCTCGTTAGTTTCTTTCATGTACTGCAGGAGGGAAGTTTTGGCCATGCTGGGTTTTTCTTCAAAGCTCAAAATCAGATGCTCGACTGCCTCTTTCGCCGCCGCTGAACTTTCAAAATCAGTTATTCCGCTTGCCAAAACATAGCAAGCATATTCGTCGAACTCCACGTAAGCAAAATAATCGTTGTTCGTCAGCTCCGCGCCCGATTCAGATACAAATGCCGTCTTAAAAATGCTGTTGGATTTTCTCATATTCTAACCTCATTTTTTCCGACAAATTAAAACGGTCGCATTTTCCTTGTAAGTCACGGGAGAACGCTTGACCATTTGAATAAAGTTGTCTGCCAAATTTTGCGCCGAACCTTTTTGACTCAAAATCTGCTCCATATCAATCCAGCGCAGGGTGTTAAAAATTCCTTCGCTCATAATTATTACCGTATCATCTTTTTCAAGCGCGAGCGGCTTATCAAAAATTTCTATCTCTTGAAAAGAATCTTGACCGAGCACGTTATAAAGTCTGTGCTCGTGCAAAAGGGCAAGCGTTTCCATTTTAGAAATTTTTCCTTCGGTGTAGGCGCGCCGCGCAAGCACGTCTATAGTTTGCCCTTCGGAAACGGGGATTAAATCTCCGCGCCGGAAAATCGCTATCTTGCTGTTCCCCACCAAAGTATAAAACA
Source organism: uncultured Selenomonadaceae bacterium (assembly GCA_905234195.1). Lineage (GTDB taxonomy): Bacteria > Bacillota > Negativicutes > Selenomonadales > Selenomonadaceae > Quinella. The sequence goes on along the minus strand of CAJOFR010000009.1, from coordinate 127,127 downwards.
ATTTTGAATTGCTGACAATGGCGGCGGCTATCGAACTTTCCCCTTGACGTTCTTCGAGGGTGTTCAAAATTTTTTTGTTCGCGGTATTTGCGGCGCGCCTAAAAAAATATTGCGGTTGCATGACGGCATTTTCACTTTCAAATAAATCTCTGAAAGTATCAATCGCCAATTTCGCCGCGACCGCCCCTTCTTGTCCGAGACCGTCCGCGAGCAACATCAAAATCGCGCCGTTATTTCTTTTCACTCCGAAATAATCTTGCTGAACTTCGCGGCTGCCCAAAGTAGACGCCGCGCCAATTTCGTAATCGCTTTCCGCAAAAACTTTTTCTTGAAGCTCGCGTGTCCGCAAAATGTGCAGAATCACAATGGCGACGAAAAAAATTGCGGGCAAAAAAATATCCGCCATCAGTTTAATTCCTTTCCAAACTGCAGATATTTTTTCTCGTCGGGATTGGGAACATCTTCCCAGCGAAAATGTTCTCCGCAAAAGGGTATGAACAAAAATTTGCTGTTGCCGAGTTCTATGACGTCGTAGACACTCAAAACCACCGGCGCATATAAAGCCGCGTCGTTGTGATAGACAATCCCGTTTGAATCGCCGGGCAACAAAACTGTTTCGTGTTTTTTCGGGTCGTAAACCAAAACCGCGTGGTTGCGCCTGGAAATTTTATTGTCGCCCAAAATTTGTATATCCATGTCGTCCGCGCGCCCGACAAAATTTTTCCCCTCGTGAATTTTATAATCTTTACCCTTGCGCGGACCTTCTATGCAGACAATCCAGCCGCAAACGGGATGAATTTCGCTCATAAGCAACGCATTTATCGCGTCTTCGTCTGCTTTTGGAACTTCTTTTTTTTCGGGAGTCGCCGTTTCGATATTGCAATAAGGACAAATTGTTCCGTACCGCCGCGAACTGAAAAGATGTCCGTTTTGACAGCGAATTAAACCGTTCATAAAAATCCTTTCTCTTCAGCCGGTAACTATCAGCTGACAATTACCGATAAAAATAATATCTCCAAAGTCCAACTTGCACGGCTCCACCGCACTCAATTTGTAAATCTTTTTCTGCCCGATTTTCTGCAAGGCAATTCCGTTCTTGCTGTCCAGGTCTTCAATATACCAATCGCCGTCCGCATAATTTAAAACCGCGTGCTCCACGTCCACCATAGCCGCGTAGGGGCTCCGGCTCAAATCTATATCCACAAAATTTTCGCCGACGTCCTTCCCGATAACCATAGAAACTTTTCCGTAGAGTTCCCAACTGGAAACAACTGCGCCGGTCTCGTCAATCAGAGAAATTTTATTTATGATTTTCGCATTTTTGTTTCCCGAAAAATTTTTGCCGCCGCCCGGTCTATACAAAATCCACGCCGAATGCAAAAAAACGCCCACACCAAAAACAGTGAGCAGAATTTTTGCCGCAAAACCAAAGCCGCTGTCGTAAACGGTGAGCACGAAAAAAATTGAAGACAGCCCTATCAAAGTCGTATACAAATTATATTTTGACATCGCCTATTTTTTGAACCCCATGAACTTTTCAAAAAAATCTGTGGTATCGAGAGGATTTTTCTTGCGCTTGTCCTGCGCGAAGGTGTTCAATTTTTCTTCGTTGCTTACTTCGTGAGTTTTCGGATTGAACCCGAAGAAACTTTCAAAGCTGCTGTGAATATTTCCGAAGTCGACTTTCGCCGAAGTCTTGGCGGCAGTTTTTTTCGCTTGAGTGGCGGACGACGGACGCGCAGATTTTTTTTGAGCCCCCGCGCCCGCGTCAAGTTTCTTGTCGTAATCCAGCCGCGCCACTTCGTCCGAAAGAGTGGAATAGGCGACATTTATCGCCCGCATTTTTTCTTCCGCCTCTTTCAGATTGTCCTTGTTCAGATCCGGATGCCATTTCTTAGCAAGTTTTTTGTACGCCTTCTTTAAATCCTTAGGCGTTACGTTTCTTTCGACACCGAGTATTTCATAGTAATTCATTATTCTGCGAAGCCGCCCGTAACTTTTACGTCAGCCAATTTATTTTTCATCTGCTTGAGCTTAAGCGTAAATTCTCCGATACCTTCCGCGTTATCAAAAGTCTCGTAGTAATCGACGATAAAAGCATTCGGCAATTCATACTGACGAGTAGTCACGCCGCCCGAATTTACTTTAACCGTCACACTGCGATAAGCCTCTTTCTTTTCCGCAGGAACAATGGACCATTCCATAAGTTTTGCGGTGCTGTCCGCCGCGTTACCCGCCTGCGCAGTGTCCGGCAAAATTTTCCCCTTGATAGTCATCGTAACGCCGACGTCTTTTGTCCTTGCGCGGCTGTCTTGAGGAATCTCCACTTTAAAAATAATTTGTTTCGTGCTTTCCTCTTCGAGATTAATTTCCGGATCTGCCGTGCTAAAAATCAATGCCATTTCAATTCACCGCCTTACTCTTCAAAATTGCCCTTCAGCTCCACTTTTGCCGTCAAGTCCTTTTTCTGTTTCAACAGCATGGTAAAAGTCCCGACGCCCTCTTCGTCATTCAAGTCCTCCGTGTAATCCATGACAAAGGCGTTAGGATATTTGTATTGCCTGACAATTTGACCGCCGTTGATAATTTGAACTTGAACATCGCGATAGCAATCCGATTTATCCGACGGCATCAAAGACCAATTCGCCAACTCGACCGTACCATCTTCAATTTCCGCGCCGAGAGAAAAATTAATCCTGCCGGTGATTTTCAGAATAACGCCGAGATCCGAAGAGCGCGCGTTTGTGGCGTCGGGGGTATCCGAAATAAATTCCACGCCGGTAATAATTCCTTCGTCGAACTCAACATCTTTTCCGCCGGTAATTTTGCAACGAAATCCCATAAGAAAATCTCTCCTTCCGGTTTAAAATCTCTCAAATTTTTTAAACGTGTCTTGCTGAAGTCGTGCGGTTAGTTTCAATTTCAAGATTCTTAATATCGCCGTTGAAAGTGATATTAAGCGTGCAAATCCCGTTGTCCTCGTCGATATTGTAATCAATCGCGTCGCCCGTGCCGATAATCGCGTTGAGATTTTCGCGTTTGTCAAGCCACTTGCTTGCTTGGGAGCTGGGGTTTGAGCTGAAGAAACGAATAATTTTATCTTGCTTGAAGTCGCTGGACAGGTTGCGCAAAATTCTTTCAATGTAAGTCGTGACCTGCGTCTTGTAAATCGGCTCGTAAGCTCCGGTGTTTTCATCGTAAAGCAAGTTACGCGATTTATAAATCATGACGTTCGTCACCGGCAAGCCGTTGTAGCTGGCGTTCTCCGAAGAGAAGACGAAGCCGAAATTCTTTTTGTTAATCTCGCTCTTTATCGGGTTGGTGAAGCCGGTAATTTCTTTCGCCAACGTCGTGTAAACCATGAGCGAATTATCTCCCGATTCAATATCGAAACGCACGCCCGGCAATTCATTATCGACATTGCGGCGGAAAATCATTTTGAGATATTCCGGATCCTGGTACGTCGCGACAATTCCCGCCGCCACGTACGCCGCGCCGACGTACACGCCGTCAATCCACAATTTCATAATATCCTGTTTCGCGTTGGAAATTTCGGCAAGATTATTTTCGTTAAGCGTCATTTTCGTATCCAGCACGACGCCCGATTTATCCTTCGGGATAATCGTGAAGTTCGGGAAACACGGAATGGCAAACTCGCTGAAAGCTTTTGAGGTGAGCGGAATAGTTTTGTCGATATATTTTTCGATGCCTTCGGTCGCCATTGCGTTGAAGGTGTTTTTCTCCGACGAGGCGAAACTGAAGAAACATTGAATACGAAAATCTTTCAGCACGTCAAGAATGCGCGTCAAGGACTCAATCGAATTGACGTTCGTGTTTACAACTTCCTGGTTACCTTTGAATCTCTGGCGCGTCAATTTCGTTTTGGCACCGGAATCAAAAGCCACGTTCGGGAAAATCGCGTACCAAAGTGTATTGGCAAAATTATTTTTGCCGTTGACGGTGTTGAGGTAGGTGATAAGGCGCGGAATGTTGGGGGTTTTCGTTATCATCTCGTTGCTGATATTCGTTATAAGCAACGTCGGTTTCATGCCGCGCAACTTTGAAGGATACTGCTCGAAAAACAATCTCACGCCGAGAATTTTTTCAATCAGCGGCTTAACGGTTTTAATGAAATCGTCCTTCGCGTCCTTGTAGAATTGCAGATAATTGTTGTAGTTGTCAATTTCTTTGGACACGTCAATTTCGCTGACCATAGTCGACGGCAGCGGGCAAAAAGTCCTCGTTACCAAAGCTTTAACGTAATCGTTGTGGTCTTCGTTCAGAGCCTCGTAGTCCTCGCCTATGACTTCGATTAAGCCTTCGTTAATTTTGTCGTCGAGCGTGACAAGCGCGGTAGATTCTTCTTTCTTCGGAGCCTCAATAACTTTCAGCTCGCCCTCTTCGCCCATAGTGAGCACGCCCAGCGCAAGGGGAGTAGCGTCGGCACCGCCGCCACCGCTCGTCAAAAGCAAACGAGTTTTTATATCCTCAATCGCCAGAGGCAACATCGCCATGACGTTGTTGTAATTCGTGCTTGCTTCTTCCATCATCACGTTCAGTTTGTCGCCCAAATCCAATTTCTTCGGGTCTTCGTCTTCAAGCTGGACGTATTGAGAATAGACGTAGCGCAATTCTTTTCTGTTCTGTTTAATGTCTTCAATAATTTTATGCGGCGAAATTAAATCCGTCAAGTTTTCAAATTTGAAGTCCACATTCAGCAAACCTTGAGAACGTTTTGCGTCGACGAGCGTGAACAACATTTTCAGAAAATCATTTTGCATGTTCAAATGAATTTCCGTCAAAAGGTCGTCGGGAATTGACTCCGGTTTCTTCAAAGTATACATTACCTTTTGATTGTTCGCGTTGAAGAAAGAATAAACGACAGGGTCAAATTTTTCGACAAACTCATCAAAATTTTTCACGCAAAGAGTATCAAGTATCTCCTTAATTTTTTCGTCGGACAGACTGTCAAGCCCTTTCACGTCACCCACAAGGGTAAGCAAATCCAACTTCTCCGGATTTATCTCGTCAAAGAGGATTGTAGCATTTGTCTGTTCAATAATTTTCGCCATCCGATATAACCCTCACTTTCAAATTAAGTTATTTTTATTATACCATAAAATTTTTCCTTGACAATAGAATTATTTTTGTCAATAATTTTACGACAGAATTATAAAATTATTAGAGTTAGGAGGGGAAAATTTTTCGTGGTCGCAAGATTTTTATTTCTGACGTTGTTCATTTTGTGCAACCTGTTTTGCGTGGGCGAGTGCAGGGAATTTGTTTTCGTGGCAAGTACCGGTCAAACAATGCGCGACGCGGATCCCTTTAACAAAGTCGGCGAGGGAATTACTTGGGCGATTGGCAACCTGCGCGAAGATGACGAAGTCGGGATTATCACTTTCAAGGACGTGCCGAAAATTGAAAGGCAACTTTCGACGATTGGTTCTGCGCCGAACGAAATTTTAAACCTTGAGTATTACGGGCAGAGCAACGCCGGTGCCGCGCTCCTGGCTGCCGTCGATATGTTGACGCCGAAATATAACACTGAGAGGAATATAATTTTTATTGGCAACGGGGAAATTTCTCTCGACGACAGCGTCCAAACTCTTCAGTCTGTGAAAAATTTTCAGGCGGGGCTGGAGCAGGCGCGCTGGGAAAATATTTCGGTCTACATTTTGAATTTACGGCATGAAGGAGATCCGGAAAATCAACATTCTTATTATTCGCGCGCCAAAGAAATTCCGATACCGCACACAGAATTAATGACGGCTTTGCGGACGATTATCCACAACGATTTTCATGCGCCGTACATTAATTTATTCGAGGAGAGGACTTCGGAAAAAAATTTGTCCGCAAAAATTCCTGTCACTGCGGCGAAAAATATCAAGCTGTCTTTAATTTCCGCGAACGCCGGAGATGCCACGCTCGAAAATTCTGCGGCAATGTCCGGGCGATACGTAAATATCTTTGAAATAAATTCCCCGCAAGCGAAAAATTTTGAAATCGCCTTGAATTATCCTCCGAACACCGCTATAACTTTGGATGCGGTTGCGGAAGTCGAAGGCACTTTGGAGAAAAATATTTCTTCCGACGCGCTGGAGATTACGCCGCTGAATCTCAACGGGGGAAAAATTTTTGGCGACAGCTTTTTTGAAAACAAACCCGTCCGCGTGAAAATAAACGACAAGATTTTTTCCACGAATATTTCCGGCGGAGAAATTAAAATTGATTTATCCGACGAAGGGAAAAATATTTCACTGCAGAAAGTTTTTTTTGAGGACGTGGGTGTTAAATTTATTGGAGATGATACCGCAGAAATGACTTTGCCCGAAAATAATTATCTGCCGTACATTTTGGCGGGCGTGGCGATAATTTTAATTCTGTTCCTGGCTTTCCGCAAGAAAAAATTGGAGGAAAAGCCGCAGGAAATTCCGCAGAAGAAAGTTACAATTTTGCCGGAGCAAGTAAAATCTGTGGAGGAGCCGAAAAAATTTCCCTACAGCGGAAAATTTGCGGTCTACTTCACGAAATCCGCGCAGGAGGAAGAAATTTCACCGCGAGAATTTAATTTGTTGAGAGTCACCGCCGCGCAGATAAGTTTCCTCGAAATTTTGAAAGAGTGCGGGATTGACGAAGAGTTTGCCGGCGCGGAAAAAATTTTTGTGAGTCCGAGCGGGAACGGGATTTTTTTGAAGAACGATTCGGATTGCACGGTTATCAAGAGAAATAATTTTATCGAGAAGGGGCGGCAGACAGAAATGTTTTACGGAGATTCGGTGAATATTTCTTCCGAAGACGAGGTTGCCGAAGTTATTTTGAGGTACAAAAGTTTGAAGCCCGCGTGAGGAATTTTTATGAAGAGAGATTTTTTTTGGGACGAAGATGTTTTGAGGATTCAAAACGAAGTGAGGCGGTACAAAGATGAGCAAAGAATACATGACCGCGATGTCAATGATAAAATGCAGCGGGTCGACGGTGCCGGTGCCGACGCCGCTGATGTGCCCGATAAGTCACGGGGTGATTTCCTGCAAGACGCACCTGCCGGTTTTGAACGCGAATGACCATATTCCGATAACAAACATTTTGCCGTTCGGGACGTGCAAAATGATTCCGCCGACGCCCGCAGGACCGGTGCCGTGTGTGCCCGCGACGATTATGGCGTGGAAAAAAGGCGACATGAATTATTTCGTGGGCGGCGCGCCGGCTCTGACAAAGGACAGTTTTTTGACGTGCACTTTCGGAGGGACAATAAAATTTCAATGACGCTGGGAGATTTGAAAATTGAAGGTATCACCTGCCAAAGGGTGGAGACCATAAATATTTTTGAAGAGGTTCACAATCACGGGACTTGCGATTTGACTGTTGTTCCCGACGCAAAAATTTCCGACAAGGAGATTTTAAGCTGGAACAAGAAAAAAATTACCGTGCGCGGCGACAAAAAAATTATCTTCTGCGGAATTATCACGCAGTGCAGTCTGATAAACAGATCCGACGAAAAAATTTTGCGCCTGACCGCGCAGAGTTTGTCCGCCACGATGGATATTGAGAAAAAAATTTTTACAATGCAATCTCCCAAGAAAAAAATTTCCGACGTCTTGAAGGCTGTCAAGAAAAATTTTTCGTCGGCTGAAATAAATGTTGCGAAGGACAAAAATATTTCGGAGCTGATTTATTGCGACAATCTGACGGGCTGGGAATTTTTGAAGGCGGTTGCGGAAAAGGAAGGGCAACTTTTATTTACGAACTCGAAGACGGATAAAATCAAAGTGAGTTTCGGTTTCAAGGCGTTTGAAAAATTTTCTGCGGACAAGCTACAAATTTTGCGCCAAAGAATTTCTATGGACACCTACAAAAAACTGGAGGCGAACACCTACAACGGCGCGCGTGCTTGTTATTTTGTCGACACGGATTTTTTCACGGACAACATAAATATCGGCGTGGGTTGCGGCGTGAATTTTGAAAACCAACTTCAAGCGGTTATCGCGAGCAGAATTTTTGTCAACGATAATATTTTGTGTAACAAGATAACTGTGCGGCACGAGGAAGGTTGCCGGGCGCGGGCCCACGACGTTGCGAAAAGTTTCGACAGATTTTTTTATCTGACCGGAAAAGTTTTGGAGTCCAAAGAAAATTTTGTCAAGGTTCATTTCGATTGCGACGACAAGCAGGATAAAAATGACGCGCAGGAAATTCCTTTCGAGTCTGCGGCGAGCAATTATTTTTACACGATGCCGGACGAGAAGGACGAAGTTTTTGTTTATGTCGACAATCTGCGGAGCGCGGCTATGGGTTCGTTGCGCGGGAAGGGTGTTTCGGATGCGGCGGACAAAAAATCCCTCAAGACGAAAGATGTTGAGATGCATTTTGATTCCGAAAAAATTTCCTTCGCCGCGAAGAAGAACGAGATTTCCGAAGGCGACGGCGTGAAATTTTCCGCGAAGGATATAATTTTTTCGAGCAAGGGCGATATTTTGATTCAGTCGTCGGCGGGAATGTTGCCGGACAATCAGTTGATAATGGCGGCTCCTCATATGGCCGGGTACGCGGCGTATTTGGCGACGATGGGGCAACCGGCGACCGTGCAATTTAATCCTGCGGGGGCGACCGTCGGAAAATTGCCGGCGACGATAAAAAATGGCGGCGCGAAAAAAGAATCCGTCGAGCTTTCGGAAATTGCGAAGGAGCTGGATAAAATCACCGGACGCAAAAATAAAAACTCTTCCGCGAAAAATTCCGGCGGCGGCTCCGGCGGGAAAATAAATTTCAACGGCAAGAAAAGTTTTCTCGCGCAGGTCAAGGACAGTTCGATTGGTATCGAAGGAAAAAATTTGAACGTGAAGACGCGCGCGCTGATTCAAGTCGGTTATATTCCAATGGCGGGCGGCGGTACGGGTTCGTTGAGTAAATTCGAGGGAGGCAACCCGAAAAATCGTTCCGAAAAAATAAATGTCGAGCACGGCAGTCAGGATCGTTCGCGCGTCAAGGAAAAAATTCCGCCCGTCCCCGACAACAAAACTCTTTCGAGGTAGAAAATGGAGATAATCAAAATTCTTCCCGCGTTGGCGAAGCATGAATTTAATATCAATTACGTGACGGGAAATTTTTCGCTGGAAATTATTGACTACGCGCAGATTGATATTCTGAAAAATTTTTTGATTCGGCGCGAATATAATTCTCGTGGCGGCGAATGGAAATTTAATATTACGGGCAAGCCAAAAATTTTGACGCTGTCGACTGCGCGCGAAATTTTTCTGACTTACGAGGGCGAAAATTTAATTTCCGTCAAGGATATTCTTGGGCGCACGACGAAATATTTTTACGAAGACAACTTGCCGGTTCGCGTTGTCTACCCCGACGGCAGCAAGATAAATTATTTCTACGACGAAAACCGACAGCTGCAAAAGGTTATCGGGCGCGATGGCGAAATTATTTTTCAAAACGAGTATGACGAGTTCGGCAGAATCACAAAAATTTTGACAGCGGAGGGTTCGCGAAAATTTTTCTACGACGAACAAAATTTGCGGACGGTTGAGGACGAAAAAATTATTTACAAGCACGACCATGATAAGTTGCTCACGAAAATTATTTTTCCGGACGGCACGGAAGAAAATTTTTTCTACGACGCCGCGAAAAATTTGATTCAAAAAATAAATCGGCAGGGCGAAGAAAATTTTTGGACGTATGACGACGGATTTTTGACGCAGGAGATTTTTCCCGACGGCTTGATTAAAAATTTTGAGTACGACGGGCGCGGGAACTTGACGAAAATTTTTGACAGCAGGGGGCGCGAAATAATTTGCAAGTACTCCACGAAAAATTTTCTTGTCGAAAAATCAGCCAGGCTGAATGTGAAAGATTGGCGGCGGGAAATTTTTCAGCGCGATATTGCCGGGCGCGTCCTGGTTCACGAAATTAATGGGCGGGCTACGAATTATGCGTACGAGGAACAATCTCCCTTGCCGGCTCTAGAAAAAACTCCCTGCGGCTACAAATTCAGCTACCGCTACGACGATGCCAACAGACTTCTTGCGGCGAAAACCGAAGCCGGCGAATTTTTCTTCTCGTACACTCCCATGAATGAAATTATCGGCGACACGAAAATTTTTGCCGAGATTTTTCGCCCTGAAGAAAATTTTCCGCGCGCTGACATTGAAATTTTTGACTTCGGCGGCAGATTGATTGAGTCACGAAAAAAAATTGGCGACGAGTTTAAATTGACGCGCCTCAAGTACGATTTGAATGATAATTGCGTCGAGCGGCGTGACTGGTTGGATTTGCAGACTGTGCAGAGCGCGACGGGCAGGGTCAGCGTCGTGAAGTATGAGTACGACGAACAAAACCGGCTTGTCAAAAAAATCGAAAAGGGTTCGGTTACGAAATTTCGATACGATTGTTTGAACAGGGAGCAGGGAAAATGGCGAACAGCGATAAAATAATTTTGCAGGACGTGAAAATCGAAGGCGTAGAATATTTTCATGTCATGCAGGTCGAAATAAATCACACGGCGAACGAATACGCGCGCGCCAGAATAAATTTGTCGGTCGACGAGAAAAAGGGCAAAAAATTTTTGGAGCAGGCGAATGCCGACAAAATAAAAATTTCCGCCGGCAAAAAAATTTTGTTTCAAGGATATATTTCGGGCATATCTTTTGAAAAGCGTCCCGATTATAATTTGTTGGTGATAGATTTATTCGACGCGGCTTATCTTTTGGATTGGAAACTTGAGAGCCAAACTTTCCAAAAATTAACCGCGAAGTACGAAGAAATTTTCAAGACGATTAAGGACGCAAAAATTCAGCTGAAAGTCACGGACAAGGCGATAGAAAAAATTATCTTCCGCCTGAACGAAACTTCCTGGCAATTCGTCAAGCGGCTTGCGTCACATTTCAGCGCGATGATTTTCACGGACTTGACCGCCGAAAAACCTTTGCTGACGATCGGATTGCCGGAGCCGAAAAAATCTGTGGAAGTCTTCACGATGCAAGCGGGATATTATTTTGACGACAAGCGGTTTCAATTTCTGAACTCGAACGCGGAAAAACTTGCTAAGGGTGTGAAAATTGTCGCGGAAGATTTTCATACGATTCAGCTTGAAAATTTTTTCGAGCTGCTGAATGTCGGAGACGAAATAAAATTCGACAAGAAGAGTTATCGCGTGAGGAGTCTGCACGCAAATTTTACGGATAGCATTTTGCGCGTGCGCTATGAACTTGTCGGGAAGAGCGCGTTTGTTGTTCCGGTAGAGGTTCAGAAAAATATTGCAGGCAGGATTTTTCGCGCGCAGGTCAAAAAAGTTGACAAGGACAAAATTCAAGCGCACTTCGTGGATATCGACAAGAGCTTTGATTCGGGCGCGACTGCGTGGTATCCTTTCGCGACGGTTTATTCAAGCGCGGACGGTTCCGGCTGGTACGTCATGCCCGAAGTCGACGATTATGTCAGGATTTTGTTTCCTTCGGAGGACACCGCGCAGGCTTTTGCGTCCAGTTCGATAAACACCGCGCCGCTGAAGGAGCCGAAAAATAAAAGTCTGAAGGCACCGGGCGGACGGGAAATTTTGTTGACGGATAAGGGCGTTGAAATTATCGCGGAGCACCAGAAAACTTTTATCTTGATTGACAAGGACAAGGGAATAAGTTTGGTTTCCGCGAAGGACATCGAAATTCTTGCGGACGGGAATATTTCCTTCGAGGCGAAAGGAAAAATCCAGGTCGTTTCCGGAAAAGAAATCACGGAGCAGAGCGGGCAGTCGCACATGAAAATTTTGTCGAATCAAATCGCTATGGGCGGCAGTAATATTATCGTCGGTGAATGAAATGATACAGACCTTTGAAGAATATCAAACGCAACGCTATGAAAAATTGGAGCCGGAGTTTTTAAATAAATCGAGCGCGTTTTTCAGCGAAAACCTTTCGACGATCCGAAAAAATTTTCTTGAAGAAATGAAACTTGCCATGAAAAACGCTCACGACGTCCAAAAATCTGAAGGCACAATCTGCGCGTATATCAGCGTTTCGTTTTTGAATACTTCCGTCGTTGAAAATAAACCCGCCCTGCAAATTGATTTCTATAACGAAGAATGGGTTTACGGAGAAAGTTTTTCGCGCAGTCGCATGAGTGCGGATTTTCTGCTGAAATATTGGGAGGAGTTTGTTTCTGACGCGCTGGACGAAAAATTTTATATCCGCAGTAAAATCAGCAAGGTCGAAATAAAATCTCTGTTCTGGGGGACGCTGGATAAGCTCGTTTATATTTTTGCCTGCTACTTGAAATATTTTGCCTACCGCCTGACTTATTACAAAGAGTTTGACGAACTGAACAAGGCGGAAAATTTTTACGTGACGTTCGGGACTTATCTGGATTGGCAGGAAAAAGTTTTTGCGCGGTTGCCGGAAATTGACTTGCTGAATCCCGACGCGAACGAGGATACAACTTTTCGACCTGTCACAAAAAAATTTTACCGCAGAAAAAATTTTCAAGATTTAAATTTGCGTGGCTGTTCCTTCGAGGAATGCACCTTCGACAATTTTGTTTTCTCGAATGTAGATTTAGCCGACGCGCGTTTTTTTAAGTGCAGGTTCACTTCGACGGAGTTTACAGGCGCAAAATTTGCCGGCGGAGATTTTTTTGAGTGCTACTTAAAGGACTGCTCGTTTAAAAATTGCACTTCAAACCCTGCGGATGTTTCGGAGGACGAATACTTTGCGCCGTTCAGAATGTATCATTGCTTTTTGCTGAACACGAATTTTGCGGATTGCGATTTCGCGCAGCTGAAAAAAATAGATTGTCTTGAAAAATAATCGGGAGGGTTGAAAATGAACTACGCGCTTTATATTTTAGCCGGCGATGCTGACAAAGGTAAAGTCGATAAATTTGTAGGTGACACGAAGATTGGCATACATGCTGCAGACGCGGCACTCAGCGTTGTGGAAGATGCGGCGGGCTTTGATTTTTTCGACATGTACGCAAAACATCTTACGAACGAGAACAGCGTTGCACTCAACGGCGACATGGTTCAGGAGATGTATTTTAAAACGTTCATAGACAAGCACACCAAATACGAACTCAACGCAAATAATTTGGCGAACACTTCCAACTTGACGGATGTGGTAAAGAAAGACGTCAAGCACGTTCTCACCGTGAAGGGCAATATAGAGATGCCGAATTTATTTTTCACGTTGGGCAAGGAAACCGCGAAGAAAAAGGATGCGTCACGAATTTGGAAGTGGGCGAATACTCCGATAGGTTCTGCGGACGACGCTTATTATCGCGACGTGGTGGCTACAGTTTTTGCGACGGACGACCGCCGATTTAGGGCGTTGATTCTGAAAAGGGCTTACGTCGACAGTTACGAAGAATACTTCGACAAAAACGGCGAAGGACATTTCACGCTGGTAATGGCTGTAACTATTCCTGTTCCCGGTCAGCAACAGCCCGGTCAGCAACCCGCCCAACAAAACGTACCGTCCATTGAAGTGCAAGGACCTTCCTTCGAGCAATCTTTTACTTCCTTTATGTCCGACGTGTCCACTGTCGCAAAATCTTCGAGCAAAGTTATTGATGCAGCCGCCGACGCCGCTGAAGTTTTCGTGGACAAAGATAACGAGGAGGCAATGGATAAGTTAAAGAAAATGCGCCACGTTGCCAAAGGTGCGAAGATGGCTTCCAAAGATATTGAGGGGGCTTTTGTTGACGGCTCTGCCTGGAATCCCGACGACGAACTTGCCGACGCTATCGCTAAGCACAAAGATTACATTGTGGATAATATTATCGACGGCAAACCGGTAGAGAAAAAGAAAAAGAAAAAGGACGACGACGAAGGCGACGACGAGAAAGATTGACGGCTACAAAAAATGATGCAGACTGAATGGTTTCAAATAAAAAAAGATCCCGACGCGCCTGGTATCGCGGACGGCGGGAACTTCAACAGAAAAAATTATCCGTACTTCGTCGACGAGAAAACTTTTTCAAAAATCGACGACGCCGTTGCTTTTTACAGTGGGAAAATTATTGAGTGCGACGTTTTGTTTGAGCCGACCCTCTTGATTCATGACAGACTGCAACAACTTTTCAAATTCCTGGATCCGGATTTGGAATTTAAAGGCGTGCAACTCTACGAAATTTCGCGCAGGGAAAAGGCGGCGATGCCACTGTACTGGTTGCCGTTTTTGCCGACCTCCAAAATTATCAGCGAAGACAGTTTGATTTTGTTAGGCAAGGCAAAAAAATTGGTTCTGGATTCAAAATTTCTCGAAGAAAAAATTTTCGCGGGGAAAAGAATTTTGCATTGCACTTTGCCGGCGGAAGATATTTGGTTGCTGAATCTCGACGCGGCAGAATGTTTTTTGCGTCGTCAGCCCGTCGGCGTCCTCCTCGAAAAAATTTCAGTCAAGTAAAATTCCTCTGCGACGACGACCGAAATTTTTCAGCTCACGTTTTCTGCCGGAAATTATCTCCTGCAAAATCAGACACAAGTTATCGTAGAGTGTCTGATTTTTTTTGTCCGGCAACTCAATTTTTAATCTGCGCTCGACGTAAAAAGAAATTTGCTCGGCTGAAAGAGTCTCCCTGCTCAACGCCGCCTGACAGAAACTAAAATCTTCGGGCTCAAGTTCAAAATTTTTCGCCTCCTGCGCGAACGCAAAAGTTATTTCCGGCGAAAGAGTGCTTTCATTTTTCGAGGAGTAAGGCACGTTTATTGAATTTATCGTATCAAATTCCGTAGCCCTGTCAAAAAAATCCGTGTACTTCGTGCGAAGAACCGCGCCCCTTTTCAATTTAAACCTGCAAAGCTCCATTTCGCTATCCGAAATATTCATATCGTCGGACAAAATAATTTTCACATTGCGCTGAATAAAATTCTCGCTCAAAATTTCCGGCTCAAAAATAATTTTCAGCATGACATATTCTTCAGTCGGCGCGTAGTTCACGGACATTTCATTTTTGATAAGGTAAAGAAAATTATTGTGCAGGATTATTCCCGCGCTCAATGTGATAGAATTTTTCGTCGTGTGCAACTCGCAACCGCTCAAAATTCCGTCGCTGTGATTCTTGAAAAAAAATTGCGGCGTGTCGAAGGCGCGGTCTCGCATGCTGCAAAGTGCCTCCGTCCTTAAAATGTGCAGTTTTTCCAGACGGGGATATTTTTGCTCGTTCATTTTAAAATCTCCTAAAAAATTGCAATTTTGTCGGCCAACATCGTTTCATTGACGCCCAAAATTCCAAAATGCTCCGCCCAAAAAATTTTTACTTCAATGTCAATCGGCAAAAAAGTTTCGCGTACCATCTGCCATTCGTTCTGCAAAATTTCGTCACGCTCCCTGCCGATATACACGTAAATTTTTTGCGGGTGAAAACGATTTTGATAAACGATACAGCCCTGAAAAATTTGTTTCATGACGTTGCAAAAAGATTGGACGCCGGAGCCGGTCTCCATGACGCGTAAAAGTTCGTCGGCAACCGCAACCTGTTGTGCACGTTTTAAACTCGACATCCCGATTTTTGCAACCTCGCCAAAAGTTCCGTCCAAAAGTTCCCGCCGAATTTGTCTGATATAAAATTCCCGCCGCGTCATGCCGTGACATAAATCTATTTCGGATAAAATGTGCGTCAGAAAATCGAAGAGAAACAAAATAAATTCCTTCTGCCTCGCAAAAATCAAGTCCTTAACGTCGGGGTGCAAAAGGTATTCAAAAATCGGGGAAAACCTCATCAGCGGATTTATTTCGATTTCGGCGCGGTCGACGTGCTTTTGATTTATGCAGTCGAAAGATTGTTCGTAATACGGACTGAAATTTTTTGCGGGCTTGAAAAAAAGTTCCTCCGAAGAAAAATCGTCCTTCGCCGCCTGCAAAACAATATCCCAAATAAAATTCAAAGTCACACCAACTTTCCAACGCAATTATATTCGGGGAACAGGTGCTGAATTTCTGTCGTGAGGAAGCTGATTAAATCGCGATTCAAATAAAAATCTTCGTCCTTCGGTCTGAAAGAAAACTCGAAAAAATTTTCCCTGTCGCCCGTGCGATATTCGTAGTCGATAAATTTTTCCATAGAGTAGCTCTCAAAAATTTTTCGCTCGTCAATAATTTTCGCGTCGACAAAATTCAAATGCTCCATGCACTTGAAAGAATTAAAAAATCTCACAACTTCGGTGCGCGTCTTTATCCTCTGCCCGAAATATTCCGTCATGTTTCGCGAAAAACTTTCATTTTGCTCGTTACCAATCAAAGGATTCTCGTAATTTTTTGGATCCGGCGCGGGAAGGAACTCATAAAATTTCCAGTCGCCGGGCGTGTCGCTGTCGCAAATTATGTACAAGTCCCCGCCCTCCCAAAAAATATTTCTAATCAGAAAATCGCTCTCCTTCAACAAATATTTATGCTCCGAGTTAAATTGTTTCTGGTACAAAAAATGCTCGTAATATTTTCTGTCAACAGCAGGTTGTGGGTACGAGTTCGCCTTTATCAAAACTTCCTCGATATTCCACAGCGGGAGCGGACGATTTAAAATCCTTCCGCTAAATTCGTCAAACTCCACCGAAACTTTTTCAACCTCAAGCTGCTCGTCCCAATCCTCAATCTTCACGACATAGACGTCGAAAAGTTTGTAGAAGTACGAGAGATTTAGACTGCGCCACGGCAAATAATTCAGCCTCGAAATTTTGTAAAGCTCTTCCGCTTTTTTGCGGTATTTCTCGTTTGGTTTCAAAATAAATTCTGCGGGGGTTTCTCCAAACTCACTTTCAATCACGCCCTTAAAAATTCTCCCCGCGCTCGACAATTTTTCCAGCTCCAAAAAATCCGCCCGTATCATGCACGTATAAAGAAAAAATTCTCTGCCGTTGTTCACCGCGTCTATCATTTCCTGCGCGTCGATTTTTGTTTCGCCCAGGTCTTCGGCGAAAAGCGGCTTCATATTTTCGTCAGTCAAGTCGTATTTTTCTGCAGGAACCACGCACGTAATTAAATCCGGCATCCTGTTCGCCTTCGGGGCTTGCTCGAAAACTCTTTTCTCCAGCGCGTCATACTCCGTCTTCACGTGCTTATAAAACTCAATGACAGATCCGCCGACAATCTTTTTGAAAAGCTCCCTGTTCTCAAGATTTTTTATCTCCGGTATCCTTTGCCGAACATAATTTTCGATATTAAAATCGCTGTCAAATAATCCCAACCTATCACCGCCTCCTTTGACTTGAAAGAAAATTTCATGCGTGATACAATTTTAGCGGCAATCAAAATCAAAGTCAACCAACGAAAATTTTTTGAGAAAATCAATCAGAATTTTTGACAATGTTCCTTATATATGATATAAATCTTTATCGGCTTAAAATTCTGCACGGAGGATTTTTTTATGACGCAGTTTGACAAGCGCAACATCAGCATGATGATGGATTTTTACGAGATGACTATGGCGAACGGTTATTTCAAAAACGGCGGCGAAAATACGCAGGTTGCCTTCGACGTTTTTTATCGGCGCAACCCCGATGGCGGCGGCTTTGCAATTTTTGCGGGGCTCGAACAAATTATTGAGTATATCGAAAACATGCACTTCAGAGAAGAGGACGTCGAATATTTTCGCGCGCAAAATCTTTTCGACGAAGGTTTTTTGAATTACCTCAAAGATTTTCGTTTTCATGGCGACATTTATTCTTTCCCCGAAGGTACAATCATGTACCCCAACGAACCTTTTATGACTGTCATTGCGGATTTGATTGACGCGCAACTGATTGAGACGTCGATTCTCACGCAGATTAACCACCAATCACTGATTGCGACTAAGGCGCGCAGAATTGTTCGCGCGGCAGAAGGCAGATTCGTTTCAGACTTCGGGGCGCGGCGTGCTCATAACATGGACGCGGCAACTTTAGGCGCGCGGGCTGCTTTTATCGGCGGCGTCAACGGCACGGCAACCGTTTCAGCCGGACAATCTTTCGGCATCCCCGTGAACGGCACAATGGCGCACAGCTGGATCATGTATTTCCGCGACGAGTTCGACGCCTTCAAACGCTACGCCGAAGTTTATCCCCAGTCTACTGTCCTGCTTGTCGATACTTATGACGTCATTCACAGCGGCGTACCCAATGCAATTCGTATCGCGAAGGAAGTTTTGGAGCCAATGGGCAATCGCTTGAAGGGCGTGCGGGTTGATTCGGGCGACCTTGCTTATCTTTCCAAGCGCGTCAGAAAAATGCTTGACGACGCCGGCTTGACGGACTGCAAGATTATCGTTTCAAACAGCCTCGACGAATTTACAATAACTTCCCTTTTGAATCAGGGCGCGGCGATTGACAGTTTCGGAGTCGGCGAAAGACTTATCACCGCAAAATCTGAACCGGTTTTCGGCGCGGTCTACAAAATCGTTGCCGTAAATGAGGGCGGGGAATTTTTGCCGCGCATCAAAGTCAGCGAAAACGTCGGGAAAATTACCAACCCCGGCTTGAAAAATGTTTATCGCATTTACGACGAAAACAATCAAGCCGTCGCGGATATGCTCGCTTTAATGGACGAGGAAGTTGATTTGTCGAAGCCGTTCAGATATATTGACCCCGTCAAGCCGTGGAAGCAACGGGAGTTTAAAAATTGTACGGCGAAAAAACTTTTGAAACTCTACGTGAAAGACGGGCGGCGCGTCGAAAATTTGCCGACGTTGCAGGAAATTCGTGACTACGTGAAAAATCAGCTGTCCAACGAAATTTGGCAAGAGGAACAGCGTTTCGAGAATCCCCATCACCATTATCTTGACATGACACCAAATTATTACGAAATGAAAATGAATTTGCTCTATAAAACTCGTTCGCAATTTAATTCCTAGAAAAGGAGTGACTATTTTGTCTTCAAATGAAATAAGAAATTTCGGGATAATCGGTTGGCCGGTCGGTCATTCTATGTCCCCGAAAATGTACATGGCGGCTTTTAAGGCGGCGGGTTTCCCGAACTACAACTATATCGCGATGCCGATTCAAGCCGGAAGATTGATGCTCGCCGTCGACGGCGTGAAGGGTCTGGATTTTCGCGGAATTAATGTCACAATTCCGCACAAGACGAGTATTTTGACTCACCTCGACGCGATTGATTCGGACGCAATGGTTATCGGCGCGGTCAATACCGTCGTAAATGACGGCGGTATGCTCACCGGCTACAACACCGACGTTACGGGGTTTCTTGCCGCGCTCGCTGAAGCTGAATTTCTCCCCGAAGAGTGCAACGCCGTCGTGCTCGGCGCGGGCGGCGCGGCGCGTGCAGTTTTGTGGGGGCTGTGCAAACGCAGAGCAGGTTATATTACAATCGGTGCGCGGAATTTGAAGAGGGCAAAAGTCCTTTCCGACGACTTCCAACTTTATGGCAGCGTCGAGGCAATGGATTGGTCTACGGATGAATTTAAGGAAGTTATGCAGACGGCGGATATTTTAATCAATACGACGCCGCTGGGAATGTTCCCCAACGTCGACGCAATGCCGCCCGTCGATTTAAAACTTTTGCCGGAAGGCGCGCTCGTTTACGATATAGTTTACAATCCGGCGAAAACAAAATTGCTCCAAACCGCTGAAGAACTCGGCTACCCCACATTGAGCGGGCTGTCAATGTTGCTCCTGCAGGGAAGAGAATCCTACAGGCTCTTCACCGGAAAACTGCCCGACCTTGAAGTTATGCGGGAAATTATCGAGCGCGAACTGATTGTTTAACGAAAACTGGAGGGAAAATTTTTCGTGGACGTTGTCCCTATACTACTGCAAATTTTTTTGGTATTCTTCTTAATCGCCATGAACGGTTTTTTCGTCGCGGCGGAGTTTTGTTGCGTAAAAATGCGCCCGTCGCGTCTCGAAACTCTAATTCAAGAGGGAAATAAACGCGCGGTCTACGCAAAAAAATTAACTGACGAACTCGACGAAGCACTTTCCGTCACGCAACTCGGAATAACTTTGGCGTCGCTGGGGCTCGGCTGGGTCGGTGAACCTTTCGTCGCGGAATTAATTTTGCCGATAACTCAATCTTTCGGGCTCGGCGATACACTCGGTCACACAATATCTTTCGCGCTGGCGTTCACCATAATCACTTCAATGCACATAATTTTGGGAGAACTTACCCCGAAATCGATGGCGATAGCTAATTCCGAAAAAATTTTGCTGTCAATCGCCCTGCCCATGTTAATTTTCTGGAAAGTCATGTATCCTTTCGTCTTAATGCTCAACGTCACGGCAACTTTTGTTTCCAAACACTTGGGGCTGAATAATGTCGGCGAAGGAGAAGTCGCTCACAACCCCGAAGAAATTCGCCTGCTCATGGAGGAAAGTCACAAGCAAGGTCTGGTTGACGATACCGAAGTTGATTTTGTTGATAACGTCTTCGATTTTACGGAGCTTAGTGTTCGCGAAATTATGGTGCCGCGCACGGACATGGTTTGCCTCTACACGAACAAAACTTACGAGGAAAATTTTAACACCATGCTCGAAGAGGAAATGACGCGCTACCCGATTTGCAACGAGGATAAAGATCATATTATCGGTTTTCTGCACGTCAAGGATTTAATCACGTGGCGGCTCGCCGGCGGCAAACAACTCAAGCCGAATTTGACGAAACTTGCGCGAAAAGTTTTCTTTGTCCCGGAAAGCATGGACGTCAGCGTACTTTTGAAGATGATGCAAAAAAATCGTTCGCAACTGGCGATTGTCGTCGACGAATACGGCGGCACTTCCGGCATGGTCACGATTGAAGATATTGTCGAAGAACTTATCGGCGAAATTCAAGACGAGTTCGACGAGGAAGAGCGTCCCGAATCCGAACGCCGCGCCGAAAATATTTATTCCATTGACGCGAAAATGAAACTCGAAGACCTTGAAGATGAATTCGATATTGAAATTAAAGACGAAGACGTTGACACAATCGGCGGCTGGCTGACTGACAGAATCGGCGGTGAACCGCGCGTCGGACAAACTGCCTCTTACGAAGGGAATACTTTTTACGTTGAGGAAGTCGACGGCGTGCGTATCACTCGAATTTTGGTTCGGCTCGTTAAACGAATGGAAAAAGAAAATTGATTACCCAACTTGTAAATTTTTTCCGCGAAGATTTAAGCGAAATTGTCGGCGTGTATCACGACGGAGAAAAAATTTTTCTCGCGCGCCTTGCCGACAAACTCGAAACTGCCGAAGTAGATTTTTCTTTCGGTTTTGAAAAAGATTTGTCCGCCGCAGAACAGCTTGCAAAAAAAGTTGCGGAGGTTTTTTCTGAGCGCGGCTGGAAATTTTCGCGGATTGGTCTTTGTCTGCGGGAGGGCGAGGCGACGACTAATCAAGTTGAGCTGAAAATTCCCGCTGAAGAAATTGAATCGGCGGTGAAGGCGTGGTCTGTTGCCCACGTCGGCAAGGACGAAGTGCACGCGTCCTTGAAGGTCGGCAACGAAATTTGGATGGAGTCCCTCCCGAAAACCGCCGTCGACGAATACGTTGCGGCCTGGCGAAATAATTCTATGACTTTGTGTGCGCTGACGGCGTTCCCTGAAATTTTGGCGGACGATGCGGAAAATTTGACGCCGGTTAGTCGCGCGATTTTTGTTGCGAAAATTATCGCGGGCAAAAAAATTCCCAACCTTTTGTTAGGGCAGTTCGACGCGTGGAATTGGAAAAAAATTTCAGCGGCGGCGGCGGCGATATTTTTATTTTGCGTCGCGGTATTTTCGGCGAAACTCGGTCACGATTATTTCAAGGCGTCGGCGCAACTCGAAACGGCGCGCGAAAGTTTTGCGGCTCACGAAGAGGAATTGGCTTTGAAAGAGGAGCTTGACGAAAATATTGCCGCGATGAAAAATTTGACGGAGTTAATCGCGTCTCAAGCTGACAACTCCAAAAAACTGAACACGTTGATTAAACTTGGGCGGATAGCTGACGGGAAAATTCGCTTGACGAAAATTAATGCGTCCGGCGATTCGATGACGCTTGAGGGTATCGCCGAAAGTTCGGACGCTGTGCAGAGATATTTGCGCCGCCTGAAATCTTCCGTCGAAATGAATGCGCGGCTTGAGCGTTCGACGGCTACTGACGACGACGAAATTATTTTTTCCGTCAAAATAACTTTATCCCCCAATCCATAATCTGGGGATTAGTTTTTAGGGGTTAGGGGTTAGAGATTTTTTTTTCTAAAAATTTTTTCTCTTTTTAAATTTAGCATCTGGAAAAGAAAAGTAGCAAAAGAAAAACGCCCGCTGAGATTGCATCACGCAATCAGCGCGGGCATGGCCGTCATCCATGACGGCCTCCTTTTACTTTTACTAATCCCTAGTCACTAGACTTCCGGGTGGAGTTCGGAGCCGTATTCGCGCAGAAAAATTTTTTGGTACTTGCGATAATTCGGATCAAGCGGCTTTTCCTTCGGGCAATGAATGCACCAAAAATCCGCAGACTGATTCGGCACGACAACACGATAGCCCGCGCGTTGCATCTCCTTGCAAAGCGACGTGTCATACAAATGCCAGCCGTCGAATAAATCTTCCCGCCAAAATAAATCGTACTGCGTCGCCAAAAAAAGCCCGTCAACAGACTCGACATCTTGAAAATCCCCTTCGGGCTCGGCGCACTCCGAATCAACGACACTTTCGGGCTCGCAGGCGTGCAAGACCCTGCCAACAGTCCGCAAGCCGTCCCACCACACGCCGGTTTTCGGCAAGCTCATGCAACCGATAACCCCAACGACGCCGATTGACTTATCGGCGAAAATTTTCAGCAGGTCGGCAACCAAATTTTTGTTCACGATAAAAGTATCTTGGTGCAGATAAATTTTGTACTTCGCGTCGGAATTTTTCATCGCGGAATTATATCCGGCAGTCATTGACGCCGCGCCGCGCACCGGAATAATTTCAGCGGTCATGCCCTCCGGAATTTTCAAGTGCCTCAAATACAAAACGCACTCGTCGTACCAATAATCGCTGTTCACGCACGTAATGAACGCGATTTTTTTTTCGTCAATCAAAATTTTCTCCCCCTTAGTCCGAATAATTCTGATTATACCAGCAAAATTTCCGCCCGCAAAAAAATTTTTAACTTTTTTAAAAAAAATGCTTAAGTTCCCCGAAAAAATATTCGATATAGTTTTCAAAGACCGGAAGTTAAAATTTCGGCGAACAAAAATAAAAAAAAGCGGGTTGGTTTGAAAGCCCGTTACATATTGACGGCGAACCGCAGTTGTGTTGCGAGCTCCTGTCATTTTAATTCTTCGATGGTAGTATCCAAAAAAAGTTAATACGTGAGTTTTTGGCGTCGACCGCATACGCGTGGCGGCTCGAAGGAATTTCGACGACGGTCGGAATTTTGTCAAGGCTTACCTATTATCGGCGGAAGGATCCGCTGTAAGGATACATTATCTACAGAGATAGCCAAGGAGGAAATTAAAATGGCAATGGTAGTTAAAAACAACATGGCTGCGGTTCGTACTTTGAATACTCTTAACAGCAACAGCAGCGCATTACAGAAATCTCTCGCTAAAGTTTCCAGCGGTATGAAAATCAACAGCGCACAAGATGACGCTTCGGGGTACGCTATTTCCGAGCGCATGCGTGTCCAGATTCGTGCTCTCGACCAGGCGAATCAAAACACCCAAAACGGCTCCAGCATGATGAAAACTGCTGAAGGCGCGGTCTCCAGCACAATCGAAATTCTTAAAACCCTTAAGGAAAAAGCAATTAACGCGGCAACCGATACCAATACTGACGATGACCGCAAAACTATTCAAAAAGAAATTGATCAATTCATCGACCAGATTGACGACAACGCTCTTGTTACGTTCAATGGCAAATATCTCGTCGAGGGTTCAAAGGCTCAAGCGGGTGACGCAACCTATACCGCAATTACAAATCAGTCTCTTGCAAAGGATACCAACGGTGCAGATACTCTGGTTAGCTTGAAGAATCGCAAAGGTGAAAGTCTCGAAATTTCTTCCACAGACAAAGTGACCGCATCTTTCGTTAAGGACGGGCAGACCTATAGCACAACCTATACCGTTGGAAACTCGACGCTTGAAGATATTTTCAGCAACCTTAATGGTCTCGACGCGGGCAGGGTTTTCGGACCGGCAAACCTCATGGAAATTACTGACGTGACAACTGCTACTGCAACTACCCAAATTACAAACGACACGACGGGCGAAGGAAAACTCATAAGCGTGATGAAGGGTGGAAAGACTGCAGACGATATCAAAACTTCTAAATCTGCGCGTGTCCTCGCCGAAAATGATTTAATCGGTTCCGATTCGACAACCAGTTATGTTTATAACACCGGTAAAGCTATTGAGTTTTTGAAAAATGACATCCAAAAAACTTTGGAAGCTACCAAATTAAAATCTTCCGCCAGTACAGGAACGGTATCAGCTTCTTTCACGTTTACCGTTTATGACGATACGGGGGCTTCCGATACTAAAACGTATACATTTTCAACGAATAGTACTACGGATAAGGGACTGGGCGAGCTTGATCCGGCGTTAGTAAAAAATATGGCGAATGATCTGGGCAACTCTATCCAAAATCTTGCTAAGTTTTCTTTCGATTCGGATACTGCGGCAGGACAATTTTTCATTGATTCCAACGGTGGCAACAATGCTTCACTTTCGACGGCAATCAATAACTCACTCAAAGCAACCATTACTACTGCACGAGTTAGCAGTACAGCCACCACCCCGAACGAGACACCGACATTGACTGTAGCAACTGCAAGCACAACAGACGGCTCTGTCAATGGCGGAGGTATAGCGACGGCAGTCTCTGGTTCTGCTGTAACGAATCAGGCGGGCGCGGCCTACGCTCCGTCCAGCCTCGCGGCGACGTACATTACTGAAGGCTACCTTCCTCTCGCAGGCGGCACAACTCCGACTTTATCCGTGAACTATGCGGTTGCTTATTTAACTTCAGTTGCAGGCGGATCGCTCGTTCATTCCGGCAATGATATTGGTCTCAGTGCGGCAAATGATATGACCTACACTGCCGACAACGAAAAAGGTCTTACTGTTACGGCGTTAAAGTCCGGGCTCAGCAATCAAATTTCCGGCTTGAATATCAGCATAAGCAACAGCGAAGGTCAAGTTAAAAAGACGACTAATGAGTTCCTCAACGCTTTCAAGACGACTATTTTTGCGGCGAACAAGTCCGAAGATTATTCGCTGAAATTGCATGTCGGCGCGGGGGCAAGTCAATCAATTTCTGTTGGTTTGAGTGATATGCGTGCAGAAGCTCTCGGTTTGAAGGGTTCGGATGGCTCCACGATTCAAGTTACAACTCAAGAACGTGCGAATGCGGCGGTTTCAGCACTCGACAACGCTCTTGCAAAAGCTCTCGATCAGCAGACGACGATTGGCGCAATCGAAGCAAGACTCGAATACACCTCCAGCAACTTGACGACGTCCGCTGAGAACACGCAAGCGGCCGAAAGTTCAATCCGCGATGCCGATATGGCAAAAGAGATGACAACTTACACGAAGAACAACGTCCTCTTGCAGGCGGCACAATCGATGCTTGCGCAGGCTAATCAGAATGCATCTGCAGTCCTTAGCTTGCTCCAGTAATTAGAAATTAGTGGTCAGGGGTTAGGGATTAGTTTCCGGACGCCGGCCACTAGAAACAGGTAGTGAAAAACAAACTTGGGTGGGATCGTCGGCAAAAGTCGGCGGTCTCTGCCCCGCACTCATCTAAATTTATTCATTCATTCAACTCAAGGTGATATCGCAGAGTGCAAGAAAGCATTTCTGCGTTATTATAAAATTTACTACCATCGAACCTCCTCTACGGATTGGAGGAGGAAGCTTTTTAAAACAACCGATTCATTCGTTTAATAAATTTGCCGATACCGCAAATCTGAAAACAGATTGCGTGTTAGGGAAGGTATAAACTACCATCGAAGCTCCTCTTCGGGGGAGAAAACTTTTTAAAACAACCGATTCATTCGTTTAATAAATTCGTTGATACCGCGAGTTTGCTGACGAGCGGCTTGCGTATCATAAATTGTTCTTGAAACCATTGTAAGTTTCCTCCTTGCCTTAGACGCAGGAGGATTTTTTTCTTGCCAAAATCCCCGCCGCCGTTTAAAATTAGAAAAAAGATTGGAGTTTTGAAAATGAGTGTTGAAAAATTTTTGCGGCACAAGGAAATTAATCCCTGCGGAAATTTGACGGGACACGAGCGGGAAATTTGTCGAGCCGCCGCCACGAATTATTTTAACCTGCCCTTCGTCAACGTCATGAGAAATATCGTCGTGCAGGAAATAGGCAAGCTCCCCCCCGACGAAAAATTTTCCAACGAAAACGCGATTATCGATTGGGCAAAGCGTGACTTGAATCAGATCGAAATTAGCGCGGCGATTAATTTTAATTCCGTCGAGTTTGAAAATCTCCCCGCGTTGAAAATGGGGCTGTGGAAATATTGGACGCACATTCTTTTTGAGAATCGTTATAACATTTTTTATAATCGGCTCGTGGATTTTTGCGGGGAAGTCGACGGGAAAATTTTTGACGCCGCAGAATCATCCGGCTTGACTTTCGACGAACTGGAGCGGGAAATTAATTCTATCGCGCAGGAATTTAATTACGCCGCGACGCTGGACGACCTCACCGCCGAGCTGACGAACTTCGTAAAATCTTTCGAGGCGGCTTGAATTGTCACGGGCAAAATTAAAAATCGCGCAGAAACTCAAGCTGAAAAAATTCCGCGCGGAATTAAACTTGTTCGTCGCGGAAGGGTTGCGGCTGTGCGAAATGGCGGCGGATTTTTCGCAGGTCGAGTTCGGATTTTTCACGGCGGACTTTCTAAAATCTGCGCGCGCCGAAAAATTATTGGGGCGGCTGGAAAAAATCGCGCCAATGTACGAAATTTCGGAGCGGGACTTTGAAAAAATCAGCGACACGAAAACCCCGCAAGGGGTTCTGCTCGTCGTGCGACAAAAATTTTCTGCGCTCGAAGACGTGCTGAAAAAATTTTTGGTCGTGGCAATGGACGCGGTACACGACGCCGGCAACGTCGGGACAATTTTGCGAACGGCGGAGGCTTTTGGATGCGGAGTCGTTTTGCTGGAGGATTCGGCGGAAATTTTTAACCCGAAAGTCGTGCGCGCGTCTATGGGCGCAATTTTCACCCTGCCGATAATAAAATTGTCGCGGCAAGAATTTTTGCGGGCGATGAAATTTTCCGGCGTGGAAGTATTGGCGGCGGCGTTGGACACTTCGGCGGAATTTTATTTCAACCACGATTTCACGAAAAAATCTGCGGTGGTCTTCGGCAGTGAGGCAAGCGGAGTTTCGGCGGAGATTTTCGGCGCGGCAGAAAAAATTTTTATCCCCATGTCCGGCTCGGCTGAAAGTCTGAACGTCGCCACTTCCGCCGCGATAATTATTTCCGAAGCCGCCCGCCAGCGCGCAAAAATCTAAATAAAATATTCCCCCTTCCCAACTTTTGTGTTATAATTGTACGGGTTTTATAAGTATCGGGAAGGGGTTTTTTATGGGGATTTTACACACGCTAATTAATGCCGTCAACGATGTGCTTTGGACTTACGTTATTATTATCGCGTTGATCGGCTTGGGGATTTTTTTTACGTTGCGAACAAAATTTGTTCAGCTTAGAATGCTCGGCGAAATGGTGAAATTAATTTTCGGGAGCGCGGGCATGAAAACTACCGGCAAGGAGATTAGTGCCTTTCAAGCTTTTTGTGTTTCGACGGCGTCGCGCGTCGGTGTCGGGAATATTGCGGGCGTTGCCATTGCGATTGTTACCGGAGGACCCGGCGCAGTTTTTTGGATGTGGATTGTCGCGTTTATCGGCTGTGCTACCGGTTTTGTTGAGAGCACACTCGCGCAGATTTATAAAATTCCTCGCGGAGACGGAGCATTTTTCGGAGGACCTGCTTATTATCTGAAAAACGCACTGCGCCAACCAAAAATCGCAAAACTTTTCGCAATTTTAATTTCTATAACGTTCGGATTAATTTATGTTTCAGTGCAAGCAAATACAATCGTGCAATCTGTCGAAACGGCGTTCGGATTCAGCAAAGCGATAACGGCGGTGACTGTGGCAATTTTAACGGCGGCGATAATTTTCGGCGGCGCGACACGAATTGCAAAATTCACGGAAATGTTAGTGCCGAGCATGGCGGGACTTTATTTGTTGTCAGCTCTAATAATCGTCATCATGAATATCGACAAAGTTCCGGCAATGTTCGCGCTGATAATCCACGACGCCTTCACGCCTCAATCGGCGGTGGGCGGAGGAATAGGCGTGGTTTTCATGACGGGCGTACGGCGCGGCTTGTTCTCCAACGAGGCGGGCGAAGGTTCCGTGCCGAATGCGGCTGCCACTGCTTCGGGTAAACACCCCGCGCGTCAAGGTCTGATTCAGTCTTTCGGCGTCTACGTCGATACGTGGCTTGTTTGTTCGGCAACGGCGTTTTCGATTTTGCTCACGGATATTTACGCTGTCGGCGGTATGTTGACGGGCGTTTCTCTCGTGCAAGCGTCCCTTGCCAGCGTCTACGGAAGTTTTGCGCCGCATATTTTGGCGATAATAGTTTTTCTCTTCGCCTTCAGTTCGATTGTCGGCAACTATTATTACGGCGAAGTCAATATCGCTTTTTTTGAGGGCGACGAGTCCGGATTTTTGCCCAGCGCGATTGCAAGAAACGCCATGAATATTTTTAGGTGCGGTGTTGTTCTTATGGTTTTGTTCGGCAGTTTTGCGGACTTAGGTCTTGTTTGGGAAAGCGCGGATTTATTTATGGGCTTCCTCTGCTTGACGAACCTTTACGCTATCGCGCGGCTCGGCAAGTACGCTTTCATTGCGCTTGACGATTATGTTTCGCAGAAAAAGCGCGGAGTCGACGAACCTGTTTTCGATAAAAATATCATGCCCGATAAGGAAGGTATCAAAGCCTGGTAACTAGGGATTAGAGGTTGGAAGTTGTTATGCTGAATTACAGAAAAGATTTGGAAAAAATGCCGTCTTATGACGGAGTCGAAAAAGATTATCGCATCAAAGTCAACGCGAATGAGTCGACGCTGAACTTGCCGCCGCTCGTCGAAGAGCGCGTAATTAATCGGCTGTCTTACGTCGCGTTTAATCGTTACCCAAATGAAGAATATTATTCGCTCGTCGAACAGATAGCCAAAAATTTTTCCGTCGACAAGTCGCAAATTTTAATCGGCGGCGGCTCCAGCGAAATTATAGAAAAAATTTTTCACGCCTTCGGCGGCGGCGATAAGACTATCGTCTACCCGCAACCGAGTTTTTCTATGTACAAAATTTACGCGAAGGCGGCGGAGGCTCAGGCCGCGCCCTTCGACCTCGACGAAAAATTTGACTTGAATGTTGACGAGTTCATAAAAAAAATACGCGAAGTCAATGCTAGTCTTGCCGTCGTCTGCAACCCCAACAACCCCACCGGCAACGCGCTGACTATCGCGCAGGTTGAAAAAATTGCCGCGTCGATTGATTGCGCCTTCCTGCTCGACGAAGCCTACGTGGAATTTTACGGCAGGAGCGCGGTGAATCTCGTCGCGAAATATCCTAACTTGATTGTCGCACGAACTTTTTCTAAGGCGTACGGAATGGCGGGCGCGCGCGTCGGCTACATGATCGCCCAAGCCGAAGTCACGAAGATGATTTCAAAAACTTTTATGCCGTACCACATGAACACCCTCAGCCTCGCGGCGGCGGACATAATTTATCAGATGCGCGATGAATTTATTCCGCGTATACAAATGATTGTCGCCGAACGTCAAAGAATGGCAGGGCGGTTGAGTTCGCTGGACGGCGTCGAAGTTTTTCCGTCGAACACGAATTTTATTTTGATTCGTCTTGCTCGCGCGGCTGAACTGAATGAGCACCTTGAGTCGCTGGGGATTGGCGTCAGATATTTTTCGCCGGACGCGGCGGGCTTGAAAAATTGCTTGCGAATTTCAATCGGCACGCGCCTGGAGAACGACGAAGTTTTTTCCACGATAAAAAATTTTTTGGAGGGCAGATAAATGCGCGTCGGAAAAATTTTTCGCGAAACAAACGAAACTAAAATCAGCGTCGAAATAAATCTTGACGGCGGCGGCAAGGCGCAAATTGATTCGGGTATCGGGTTTTTTAATCACATGCTGAATCTTTTTGCGGCGCACGGGCAATTTGATTTAAACGTCGATTGCAAAGGGGATCTCGAAGTCGACGGACATCACAGCGTCGAAGATATCGGGATTGCTTTGGGCGCGGCAATAAAAAATGCGCTCGGTGACAAGCGCGGAATTAATCGCTACGGAAGTTTTTTTCTGCCTATGGACGAAACTTTGGCTCTTGTAAGTTTGGATATCAGCGGCAGACCTTTTTTGGTGTACGACGCCGGAGAACTCGCGCCCACGATTGGAAATTTTGACACGGAGCTGACTGAAGAGTTTCTGCGCGCGCTTGCGTTCAATGCGGGCTTGACGATGCACGTTAAAATTTTTCACGGGAAAAATTCTCATCACAAAGTGGAGGCGATTTTTAAGGCACTGGGTCACGCGCTTAGGATTGCCGCCGCTCACGACGCGAAAGTTACAGGCGTTCCCTCGACGAAGGGAATTTTGTAACCTTTGAAATATAATTTTACACAAGGAGGAAATTTTAATGGATTTGTCGCAACTGCTAAACGACGTCAACGATTTTGTCTGGGGACCGATAATGCTGGCACTTCTCGTCGGCACGGGTATCTTTTTGACAATCCGGCTGAAATTTTTGCCGTGGATAAATTTAATTTACGCGGTGAAAATGATTACGCAGAAAAAAGCTCAACACGAAGGCGACCTTTCGCCTTTTCAGTCGTTGATGACGGCACTTTCGGCGACAGTCGGCACGGGAAATATTGTCGGCGTGGCAACTGCAATGGTACTCGGCGGACCGGGCGCAATTATTTGGATGTGGATTAGCGCGGCGTTCGGGCTCTCGACAAAATACGGAGAATCGGTTTTGGCGGTGAAATATCGCGAAACAAATTCCGTCGGCGAAATGGCGGGCGGCCCCATGTACGCCATGAAAAACGGCATTGGCGGAACCTTAGGCAAAGTCATGGCGGCGGCGTTCGCTTTCTTCGCGGTCTGCGCGTCGTTCGGCATAGGCAACATGACGCAGGCAAACTCAATCAGCGCGGCATTTGAATCAAGTTTCGGCTGGCCGGACTGGATAACGGGAATTATTCTTGTAATTTTTTCGCTGGCGGTTTTAATGCGCGGCGTTCACTCAATCGGCAAAGTCTCCAGCTTTATCGTGCCGAGCATGGCGTTTTTTTATCTGCTCTTCACGGTGATAATTATCATAGTTAATTTTGAAAATGTTCCTGGCGGGCTTGTGATAATGTTCAAAATGGCTTTCTCGACTGAAGCTGTTGCGGGCGGTATTGGCGGCTCTATTGTTGCCTCCATGTTGACGGCGATGCGCTGGGGCGTGGCGCGCGGTGTTTTCTCGAACGAGGCGGGACTTGGTTCCGCGCCGATAGCCGCCGCCGCCGCGAGGACTGACCATGCCTCCCGTCAAGGCTACGTCAACATGACCGGAACTTTTTTTGATACGATGATTATTTGTATGTTGACCGGCTTGGTTATCGCAAGTTCGGGTATGCTCGGCGCGGTTGATCCTGAAAGCGGCAAGCTTGTTTCGGGCGCGCAGCTGACGATTCTTGCATTCAGCACGGTTTACGGCGAAGGCGCGAAATATATTGTGTCGGTTGCCCTTGCGCTTTTTGCCTACTCGACGATTTTGGGCTGGGAATATTACGGCGAAAAGTCTCTTGAATATCTTATCAGCAACCGCAAAGTTATTTATACTTATCGCGCGCTTTTCAGTTGCATAACCTTTATCGGCGCGACGCAAACTTTGGACATTGTCTGGAATTTTTCGGACACGATGAACGGCTTGATGGCTATTCCGAATTTAATTTGCCTGTTAATTTTGAATGGCAAGATTGCTGAAGAGTGTTTCCACTATCAAAAAGAGATTGTCGAGAAAGAAAAGCGCGGCATTGTAGTTGATAGTGACTAGTGATAAGGGAATAAAAAAAAACTTATCCCTAGTCTCCGGCGTGAAAATAAAAGAGAGGCCGCACAGGGATGTGCGGCCGCCCGCATTTGGGACCTCTGCGGGCAGTTTTCTTTTGCTTCTTTTCTTTTGCGCCAAAAGAAAAGAAGATGCTAGATTTAAAGAGAGAAAAAATTTTTGTAAAGAAAAAATCTCTAGCCCCTAATCCCTAAACTCTAAACACTAGTCATAGACGACGGCAAGCATCGTAATATCGTCAGACTGCTCCGCGCCTTGAACGTGCTCATGAATATTTTCCTGCACGGCATCAATTATTTTTTCCGCGCTAAAATTTTTATCCAGCTGATTCAAATTCTCTTTGAGGCGTTCTTCCGTGAAAAGCTCTCGTTTTTTGTTCATGGCTTCGGTCACGCCGTCGGTGTACATGAAAAGGACATCGCCTTTATCCAAATTGAAAGTGTTCTGCGGAAAATGAATCCCCTTGCCAACACCAAGCATGGGGGATTTTTTTACTTGCGGCAGGTAGGAAAATTTTTTGTCCGCTCCGTGACGAATCAGCGGCGGATTGTGTCCCGCGTTGACGTAAATTAATTCGCCCGTCTTGAAATTTATTTGCGCAATGAAAACCGTCACGAACATTCCCTCGTCGTTGCCTTCGCAAAGCTGGTCATTCGCGCGCTCCACGACATCGGCAAGGCTTTTGTTGGAAAAAGTCAGCGCATTATTTCTTAGGATAGTTTTGGAAATAACCATGAAAAGCGCGGCGGGCACGCCCTTATCCGAAACGTCCGCGATTGTAACGATTAAATGGTCGTCGTCAACAAAATAGAAGTCATAAAAATCTCCGCCGACTTCCTTTGCGGGGTTCATTGTCGCGAACAAATCGAATTTATCTTTGCTCATTGACTTCGGGAAAATCTGCGGCAACATGCCCGCCTGAATTCCGGTCGCAACTTTTAATTCTGTGGCAATGCGTTCTTTTTCAGCGGTGACTATGGAAAGATTTTTTATTTGTTCCTTCAGATTGTCAGTCATGTCGTTGAAACATTCGGCAAGGTGTCCAATCTCGTCGCCCGTATCCACTTTAGCTTTTACGTCGAGATTACCGCTTGCAATTTTCCTCACGCTGTCCGAAAGTTCTAAAATCGGCTTAGAAAATCTGCCGGACAACCAAAAACCGAGAGCAAGCATTGTCGCGGACAAGGCGATTAAAATTGAATAGGTGCTCCTCTGAAAGTTTTCGACAGTCGGTTGCATCCAGGCGCGGAAAGTTTTAAATTGATCTTCAATGGACGCGCGCACGGCGACGATAGGTCTTTGGACTTCTTCCACCGCTACCAAAGTTCCAAAACTCCAGCCTACGGAAGAAATGGGCGCGTAGGCAAGATAATATTCTTTGTCGTCCACCGTAACTTGTGTAGTGCCGGTTCCTCCCGCCACCATACGTTTCGCGGCTAGAGACAGGGTTTCTTCTTCGGACTCCCTCAAATCCCTCTGCAAGACGTCCGCAACAAGCTGTCCTTCTTTTCTGGAGGAAAATAAAATTTTTCCCTCGTTGTTTATCACGATATTAAAATTTGTGTGGCCGACGGTAGTATCTTCTATGTGTTCATCGAAAGACGTGATACTGCAGTCAACTCCCGCGACTCCGGCAAATCCCTGTGCGTCGTAATATGGAATGGCAACGCTAAAAACGGGAACCCCTGTAATGTCCGTATAAAAATCCGTGACTACAGCTCGACCGGACGTCTCCGCAGATTCATACCAATTTCTTTTCCTTGGGTCATATTTCCCAATAAAGTCTTCAGTAAAAATTTTGTACATCGGTTCTTGAAAAGAATCAACGCAAATAGAATATCCGTTTTTGGAGCCAATGAAATACCCCGCCGAATAGCCTCTATCATTTATGGCAAGAGATCTAAGCTCGTCTACGATATTCGAGACCAAACTAATTTCTTCTTGTAGCTCCGGACTGATACCTTTTTGCAAAAGCTCGGGCGCGTAAAAAATATAGGGAACTTCAACTTGGACGCCGTCCACTGCTATATCCGGAAGGGTACGCGGCAAATAATTTTGCGGATTTTTTAAGATGGTATTCATTTTGGCAGCTATCATTTCTACGTCGTCGATATGATCTTCCATTGCCACATCTATTGCCGTCGCCTTTACTTGAGCGATATTGGCAAGTCTAAATTCAGTTTCCTCTTTCAAAAGAATCGAAGTATTTTCAACTGATCCAATGTTCATGCTTTTTTGCCAGCCGTCCAAAATTTGGCTCATTGCATAAATTCCCAAAAAGGAGAGCACAAACAGAGCCAACACCGTTAAAGTATTCGACGAAATTGCCAAAAGCATGACCCGCCAACGTATGTTAAGTTTCATAGTATTAGGCGTTGGAGACCCACGACTTTAGTCATGGGAGGAGACGCCGCACACTTCCTTTCTTGTTGATTGATAAAATGTCTGTGTTGAAATAATTTTGAAAGGAGGTGCAAAAATGCAGAACCTTACCAAAACTATCAAGATTCGTCTTTACGTTAATGCCGAACAAGCCGCTATGTTTAAGCAAATGTCCGAGCAATACCGTCAAGCCTGTAATTTCGTTTCTCAATACATTTTTGATAACGATTTTGAACTTAACTCGGCAAAACTTAACAAAGTTCTTTACCGCGAAGTTCGCTATAAATTTTCCTTAAAATCTCAACTGGCACAATCTACTTTTCGCACTGCTACTGCTCGCTATAAAGCTACGCAAACGCAGTTAGTACAGAAACACGAGACGCTTGAATGGCTTTTTAAACCTGTATTATTCCGCCGTCCACAATGTGATTTGGTGCGTGACCGTGATTACAGTTTTGTCGAAAATAGCTCGTTGTTGTCGATTAACACGTTAGATAAGCGTACAAAAGTTAGATTTGCAGGTGATTTTTGGTCTGAATATCTTGACGGTTCGTGGAAATTGGGAACGGCTAAACTTCTCAATCTTAAAGGTATTTGGTACTTACATATTCCCGTTACCAAAAACTTTGAAGAATTTGACAAGGTGCTTGTCTAAGACACTCGTTGAAAAATACGGCTCTAATAGTCTTTTTGTCCTGGAAGATTTAACCGGTATATCATTTGAAGAATTTAACTTGAATCGTGGAAGTAAAGCCAATAACGATTTAAGGTCGTGGGCTTTTTATCAGCTGGAACAATTTTTAGCTTATAAAGCACACGCAATTTGCAGTGAAGTTTTGAAAGTGTCAGCATGTTATACCAGTCAGCGTTGTCCAAAATGTGGCAATATCAATAAAGCTAATCGCCACCACCATACTCATGAATATATTTGCCAATGCGGTTACCGGTCAAACGACGACAGAATAGGTGCAATGAACATTCAGCTACTCGGTACTCTGTGGATAAGCGGTGAAGATAAACCACATTTTGAAAAAATAACAACTTTAGGGTAAATCCTTAAAGTTAAACGGGCGCAGTCAACCGCCCGATGATGTCTGACCTACGAAGGAGCAGTAGCGTTTGAACTTCGCTAGCTGTAAAGACAGTTTATGGTATGGACAAGCCCGCGTCTTTAGACGTGGGTAGTTGACTGAAAAAAATTTACCGTATTTCTTTCTCGATTAATCAAGAAAAAAATACGGCTACTCTCCTTTCAAAAATATTTTATCAAGTCAATTCTTCTTCGGAATCAAAAATATCAACAAAGACATTCATTGAAGCCTCTTCCAAAACTTCCTTGACCATGCCCACAGGAGCACACAGCGCGAATTTTTTGCCGTCCGCTTTCGCCTTTTTCGCAAGGCGCAGAATCACCCTCAAGCCCGCGCTGGAAATATAGCTCAATTCCGCAAGATTTACCGCCACGCTGGAATTTTCGTCCAACAATTTTGTGCCGTCGTCTCCGGCTGCGGGGCCCGTCGTCCTGTCAAGACGCCCTTTGAGAATCCAAACCGTCCAATCATTTTTCTTTTTCATCTCGTACTGAAGAAGTTGTTCGTTTGCCATGAATGATACCTCCAAAAATTTAAATTTAACCCAAAAATTTTAAAGTAAGCATTGTTATATCATCAGATTGCTCCGCATTTTTCACGTGTCTACGAATCGCGTTTTCCATGTTCGCTATAAGTTCTTCTGCCTTAATTTCAGGCGGCTGTTTATTCAGCGCATCCTTCAGCCCTTTTTCGGTGAACATATTTTTTTCCGCGTCCATAGCCTCTGTTACGCCGTCGGTGTACAAGAAAATCGCATCGCCGGGCGAAAGTTTTATAGTCTGTTTCGCAAAAGATATCCCGGGCATCACGCCGAGCATTGGGCTTTTTTTGACGGAAGGCAGATAAGAAAAACCTTCCTGCCCGTGACGAACGAGCGGCGGGTTGTGACCGGCGTTAATGTAGCTGAATTCTCCGGTCTTCACGTCAAGAACCCCTGTGAAGACTGTTACAAACATATCCTCCTTGTTGCTCTGACAAAGTTGATCGTTCGCGCTCTCCACTGCCCGCGTCAAGTCGTTGTCTTCTTTCTCCATCATCAAGAAATTTTTCAGCAAAGTTTTTGAAATGACCATGAACAACGCGGCGGGAACTCCTTTATCTGAAACGTCCGCGATAGTTATCACGACACGATTTTCGTTGATAAAGTAGAAGTCGTAAAAATCTCCGCCGACCTCCTTCGCGGGGTGCATGACGGCATAAAGGTCAATTTCGTGGCGATTCGGGAAAGGCGGGAAAATATTCGGCAACATATCGTGCTGAATATTCGTCGCCACGTTGAGTTCTGCGGCGGTCTGTTCCTTTTCCGCAGTGACGATAGCGAGATTTTCCATGTACACTTTCAGATCGTGAGCCATTACATTAAAACACGCGGCAAGGTGTTCAAATTCGTCGCCGGTTCTTATGTCGATACTTTCTTCCAGGTTGCCCTTTGAAATTTCCTGGACGCCTTCTTCAAGTTTCGTAATTGGTTCGGAAAAATCTTTCGCGACCTTCCCGCTGACTACGTATGGAATTCTCAACAAAAGACCGACGAAAACCGCCGAGCACACCAAAAATCCTAAAAGGTTCATCGCCAAAGAGCGGCGGAACTTTTCCATTTGTTCAGTGCTTTTCTGCAATGCCTTCACAGCCGGTCTCATTAAATCGTCCCTGGCTATCAGCGTGGCAAAACTCCAGCCTGTCTCTTCAATCGGGGAAAAGGCTATGCAATATTCTTTGCCGTCCATCTTAAAAATGCTGAAACCTTCTTCGCCTTTGACCATTCTCTCTGCAATAGCGGCGAGTTCCGGTTCACCTTTAGCCTTGCGCAAATCGCTGTAAATGTCCACGAAACTCAAAAGACCTTCCGTTTGATTAGAGGCAAGGACTTCCCCTTTTGCGCCGAGCACCAAACTCACTGACTTATCGCTAAATGAAGTACGTTTCAACAATTCGTTGACGCCTTGCATATTAATGTCACAGCCTACCACTCCGGCAAAGCCCTCTGCGTCTTCGTAGGAGACCGCACACGAAAAACAAGGTGTTCCGGACGTCGAATAGTACACGTCGGTAAAAACCGGCTCCTTGCTTTCTTTGCCGGCAATGTACCAATCACGATTACGGGGGTCGTAAGAAAATCGCCACGCGGATCTTGCAAGAGGAACCAATTTGTCGTCTGCGATCGCGTCAGCCCGTATTATATAGCCCTTTCGCGATCCTACAAATACACAAGGGTAATAATTAATATGTCGATAGACAAAAGAAGCTACGCCGTCAGCAATATTCGAGACAAGATGAATTTCCGCGAGCAAGTTGTCATCCGCTCCGTGCGCAACCAATTCGGGAGCGAAATGAACGTAAGGCATCCCACCGTGCACATTTTCATAAACCGCATTAGGCAACACACGCGGTTTATAATTCTGCGGCGATTGGAGAATCTCGGAAAGTTTTCGCGCCATATAGGACAATTCTGACTGAATAGACTTTAAGTCATACGCCATAAGCCCCGCTCTCAAGCGTGACATTTCCATTAGGCGATCCTTTTCCTCTTTGTTCACGAAATATCCCACGCGAATTCCAAATCTTTCGCCTAAGATAACGCTACGCTCGTCAATCGCCTTCCAGAGATCCCACACATGCGACAGGGATAATATCCCAAAAAAAGTGAATCCCAACAGACCGCCCGCAAGTACCAAAAGTCGCAACTTTTGACGAATGTTGAGCTTTCTCATAACGTCGCTCCTACAAATTAATCGTCAAGGTCAAGTGATTCGCCATTTGTCCTTTAAAATTTTCGTAGACGTAACCGACTTCAGAAAAAGTTGCCTTCAACAAATGGATACCATAGCCGCCGAGTCTGCGATCCTGCAAATTTTTTTCCTTCGGGCGAGCGTCCTCCTGTGCCAACGGATCAAAAGGAACCCCGTAATCTACCATATCAAGAGAGAGTTTTTCATTTGTCTTTGTCAATTTCAACCAAACGGGACAAAAAACTTCCGGGTCGCTGTAGGCGTAGTTTATAATGTTCTCCATAGTTTCTTCAAAGCCGAGCATAACCTTCAGCTGAATTTTTGGCGAAATTTCCAAATCCTCCAACGAATTCTCAACGAACGCACGAACTTTTTCGTAGCTGTAGTCGTCCGCTTTAAATTTCTGCCAGCCAACCTCTTGGATAAAATTTTCTTGTTCCATAAGACGAGTTCCCTTCTAAAAATTTTATTCCCTTAGAAATACACGAAAACTTAAAAAATTCCTGCCTATGACGGCAAAATTTTTTCGGCGGCGATAGCTGTTTCGAGTTTAGAAAAATATTTTTCGGGCAGACGGGAAATTTTTCCGGTCGTCATGTTCGTGAAAACGTTTTTGCTGTAACCTTCCACCAAAATTTTTTTTTCGCCGCGTCGACGAATTTTGTAATTGAATTCCATTTTGACTTTCGTCAATTCAAGCGGCGTCGTCTCAATTTCCAATTCGTCATCAAAACGCGCGGGGCTGAAATATTTCGCGCTGACTTCGGTTATCGGGAACAAAATCCCGTCGTCCATCATTTCGCGCAGAGTAATTCCAATCGCGCGCAAAAATTCAACGCGCCCTGTTTCAAACCAGCGAATGTAATTTGAGTGGTGCACGACGCCCATTTCGTCGGTATCGTAAAAATGGACGCGCAAAAAAATTTTCGTCGACACCAAATCACCTCCCAAAATTTTTTTTCTATTATAGCACAAGTCGCCGATTTTCGGTATAATATCTTTTCGGAAGGGGCGGTTTAATTGGAAAAATATTACATTGCGGTTTTGAGCGCGACCGACAATTTGGGGAATCAGAGCATAAAGCATTTGATAAATTTTTTCGGCAGTGCGGAGGC
Organism: uncultured Selenomonadaceae bacterium; assembly: GCA_905234195.1. Taxonomy (GTDB): domain Bacteria; phylum Bacillota; class Negativicutes; order Selenomonadales; family Selenomonadaceae; genus Quinella. Next base: position 87,773 of record CAJOFR010000009.1, on the reverse strand, counting down.
GGCCTGGCACGCGGAGCGCGTCGACCTGGAAAAATCTAAACTGCGTTCGCGGGCTGTCGATTCTCTCATAAAATTTCGGCAGGAAAATCCCGAAGCCGTCGAAAAACTGATAGACTTCTGCGACGAAAAAAATATCGGCGTGTGCAGTATCGTCGACAAAGATTATCCGCCGATTCTGAAGGAAATTTCGACGCCGCCCGCCGTTTTTTATTATCGCGGAATTTTGGAACCCTTAGCCGAAAGAATTGCGATTGTCGGCACAAGAAATTACACGAGGTACGGCGAAAAAGTTGCCTTCTCCATTTCGCGGGATCTTGCGGAGGCGGGCTTGACTGTGGTCAGCGGAGCGGCGCGCGGGATTGACACCTTTGCCCATCGCGGAGCCATGAAGACCGGCAGAACGGTTGCGGTTATCGGCGGAGGAATTGCTCTTACTTTTTCGCGCGAACGCAGAAATTTTTTCGACGAGATAGCCGACAGCGGGATTGTCATGACGGAATTTAAGCCGAGCATGGTTCCGAACAAGAACACTTTCCCGACGCGCAACAGGATTATCGCGGGGCTTAGTCGCGGCGTGGTTGTCGTCGAGGCGGCGAAAAAAAGCGGCGCGCTGATCACTTCTTCCTTTGCCGGAGAATACGGGCGCGACGTTTTTTCTATTCCAGGCAATGTTGACGCGCGAATGAGTGTCGGCTGCAACGAGCTGATTCGTGACGGCGCGACCTTGATTAAAAATGCGCAGGACGTTTTGGAATTTTATAATCTTGAGGCGAAAATTCAGCACGAAAATAATTTTGAATCCGCGAAAAAAATTGAGCTCGACGAAAACGAAAAGAGGATTCTCGATGCGATACCTTTAGGCGAGCCGATAACTCTTGACGAAATTTTAATGAAGGTTGACGATATTCCCGTTGACGAAATTTCCGGGATAATGTTACAGCTTGAAATAAAAAAATGCGTCACGGAGGACGCCGGAAATTATTTCCGTCAAGATAATCTCTGAAAAAGAGAGGCCGCTCAAGGGGCCGCCCGCATTTGGTCGCGTGATGCGACCTCTGCGGGCAGTTTTCTTTTGCTTCTTTTCTTTTGCGCCAAAAGAAAAGAAGAGCTCCTTATCAAGGGATAAGGAATAAGGGACTAGGGATTAGTGATTAGGGAGTAGAAAAAATCTCTAAAAACTAATTTCTAAATTAACGTTTGTAGGCGGTAACTTGTTTGTAATGTTTCTTGAAAAATTCTTCGGCGACTTGCGGGAAGAGAGCATAACTCAAAACATCTTCTTCGGTAGGATTGAGGAAACCTTTATCCATAAGTTCGTCCTTGAACTGCGCAAAAGTTTCTGCCTTCGCATCTTCAACCGAGCAGTCTTCAATAATTTGATCTTCGGGAATCCCCAAAGTCTTCGTGATAAATTCGCGGTCAACCGGCACGGGCGTGCGACCAAACTTCCCGCGAACCATATCTTTAAATTCGTTCGGAATCATCTTGTAGCGTTCGCCGGTCAAAACATTCATTGTAGCCATCGTGCCGACAATCTGGCTGGACGGCGTGACGAGCGGCGGGTAGCCTGCGTCTGCACGGACGCGCGGCATTTCGTCGAGGAGCTCCTGATATTTATCCTCCGCGCCCGCCTCTTTGAGCTGGTTGACGAGATTGGAGAGCATACCGCCTGGAATTTGGAAATCAAGAACATTCGGGTTGACGTCGAAATAACCTTTAAGCCCGAACTCTTTTATAAGTTCCTGTTTGACGCCGAGAAAATGTTTCGCAATCGGCGTGAGGGCTTGACGGTCGAGCGTGCCACTTTCGTCGCGATTAACGGCAACTGCAGGAATATCAATTTGTTCATGTTTGCTGCCTTCGAGCATCGCCAAAATTGTTTCCGTGCAGGGCTGGCTTGTGTCGCTGGAGAACGGGGAAAGCGCGCAGTCAATAATATCGACGCCCGCCTCAATCGCCTTAATGTACGTAGCGTGACCGAATCCCGACGTGCAATGCGTGTGCAACTCAACGGGAGTATCGCCGAGAGCCGCTTTGAGTTTCGTGACGAGGTCGTAAGCAACATAAGGCGCGAGCAAGCCCGACATATCCTTAATGCAAATTGAGTGGCAACCCATTTCCTTCAGCTCGACCGCAAGTTTGACAAAAGTTTCGTTGCTGTGCACGGGGCTTATCGTGTAAACCAAACAACCTTGCACTTCGGGCTTTTCGGGACATTCCAGCGCGGCCTTAATTGCTACGCGCAGGTTGCGGACGTCGTTGAGCGCGTCAAAAATTCTGAAGACGCCAATACCGTGTTTGGAGGCGCAACGAACAAATTTTTCGACGACGTCATTTGAATAATGATTGTAGCCCAAAAGATTTTGTCCGCGCAAAAGCATTTGAATAGGAGTTTTCTTGAGGTTGGCCTTGAGTTTGTCGAGACGTTTCCAGGGGTCTTCGTCCAAAAAACGCAGGCAGGTATCGAAAGTCGCGCCGCCCCAAGCTTCAAGGGCTTTGTAGCCAACTGCGTCGAGACTCGCAAGCATCGGTTCCATTTGGCGATAGCGCATACGTGTCGCGCACAACGATTGATGACCGTCACGCAGGACAGTCTCCATAATTTTAACTTTTTTCTTTTCCGCCATTATCGCACTCTCCTTAAAAAAAATAACTGATTTGTCAAAATTATAAATTTAATCCAGCGCGTTGTCAATCAAGTTTACCGCCGCAGGGAAGAAAAATTTTTGCGCGCTTAATGATATTCTAAAAATAATTTTGTATAATAGGCGCGGAGGTGGATAATTTGAAGTACGAAATTTTGTACCCGGAAGCTTTTCCCGTCGTGAGATGTTTCCTGAAACGCGGCGAAAGAATCAAAGCGGAGTCCGACGCGATGATCGCTATGGATACGACGATAGACATTGAAGGCACCATGCCCGGCAACGGCGTCGGCGGATTTTTGAGCGGGCTGGCAAGGTCTTTCCTCGCTGACGAAAGTTTTTTCTTTCAAGAAATGGTCGCTAAGCGCGGAGACGGCAGAGTACTTTTCGGGCACGCGATACCCGGCGGAATTACCGACATTGAACTTGACGGCTCCTACGGAATGATGGTTCAGAAGAACGGATTTTTGGCGGGTACAGAGGATATTGAAGTCAGCACGAAGATGCAAAATTTGGCTAAAGGTTTTCTTTCCGGCGAAGGTTTTTTCATTTTGAATATCACCGGCAGGGGCACGCTCTTTGTCAGCAGCTACGGAATGATTCACCCGATAAATCTCGAAGACGGGCAAGAAGTCGTGGTCGACAACGCTCATCTTGTCGCGTGGCCTGATTATATGGATTACAAAATTGAACAAGCGTCCAACGGTTGGTTTTCAAGTTTCAAGTCCGGTGAAATGCTCGTCTGTCGATTCAGAGGTCCCGGCGTCGTTTTGATTCAGACACGCAACACCGGCAATTTCGGCAGTTGGATTCAGAGCTTGTTGCCGGGTCCGAACTCCGGCGGCTCAAGTGCGGGCAGTGCAATTTCTTCGTTGTTTGACGACTAAAAAATTTTTGGAGGGATTTTTTTATCCTAACAAGGCAACCCCTCAATCTGCAAACAAAGCCCTTTTCGCTAAAGGTGGAAAGGGCTTTATTTTTTTGGATATTATTTTTTGCCGAGAGCCACACTCTGCGGAACAGTCATTTCTTTTTCGTAGCAGGCAAAGGCGTTGTCAACAAGATCTTTGTCCGGCTTTGCGGTGAACGCGCTGACGACCGGCACAATTATCAATCCGGCGAGCATTGCTATCGCGCCGCTGTTGATTGGCGATTGCATTATCGGCGGGAACTCCGGACGTATCAGCATGTTCGCCGTCATTAAAACCGTTCCGAACAAAAAGCACGCCCAGCAAGATGCCGTTGTGACTTTTTTCCAGTAAAGCGAATACATGAACGGCGCAAGGAACGCTCCCGCCATTGCGCCCCACGAAATTCCCATCAGCTGCGCGATAAAATTCACCGAGCTACTGTACTGAATCAGCGCGAGCACTGCGGAAATTGCAATGAACACGACGATTAATCCGCGCATGAATAAAACTTGTTTGGATTGGCTCATATTTTTTACCAGGTTGTCTTTTATTAAATCGAGTGTCAAAGTGGAGCTGGACGCAATGACCAAAGATGACAGCGTTGACATTGACGCCGAGAGCACCAAAATTACGACGAGCGCAATCATTCCGCTGGACAGCCCGGAAAGCATCGTCGGTACTATCGAATCGAAACCTTCTCTTGCGATATCCACTTGGTCTGAAAATAATCTGCCGAAGCCTCCCAAAAAATAACAGCCGCCCGCCACGACGAACGCGAACATTGTAGAAATTATCGTGCCCTTTTGAATTGACTGTTCGTTTTTTATGGCGTAAAACTTTTGAACCATCTGCGGCAGCCCCCACGTGCCCAGCGAAGTTAAAATTACGACGAACAATAAATTCAGCGGATCCGGTCCGAAAAACGAGGCGAATATCCCGGGCGTCGTCGCAACTTTTTCGTCGGTGACACGTGCAAGTCCGTCGAGTGCCGTCATGAATCCGCCTTTTGATTCGAGCACCGCATAAATCACCGCGACAATTCCGACAAGCATGACCATTCCTTGAATGAAGTCGTTAATTGCCGTTGCCATGTAGCCGCCCGCCACGACGTAAATCGCCGTCAAAACTGCCATCGTTAAAATGCAAACCGAGTAGTTTATTCCAAAAGCCATACCGAACAGCCGCGAAAGTCCGTTGTAAAGCGAGGCGGTGTAAGGTATCATGAAAATAAAAATTATCATCGACGCGCCGATTTTCAGTGCGTTGGAACCGAAACGTTTTCCAAAAAATTGCGGCATTGTCGCTGAATCAAGATGTTGGCTCATGATTCTCGTGCGCCTGCCGAGAATGAACCACGCCATTAGCGAACCGATAAGCGCGTTGCCGATACCTGCCCACGTCGCCGCAATTCCATAACGCCAGCCGAATTGCCCCGCGTAGCCGACGAACACGACCGCCGAAAAATAACTCGTGCCATAAGCAAAAGCAGTCAGCCAAGGACCGACACTGCGCCCGCCCAAAACAAACCCGTCGACGTCCGTCGAATGTCTCCGGCAATAAAGTCCAATGCCGATTAAAACCAAAAAATATAAAATCAATAATGCAAGTTTCATCTTGAAAAATTTTCCTCTCGTTTATTCGTTTACCATGTAGCCGATTATGTCTTGATAAACTTCGTCGAAACCTACCATAGAATTGCTTCCGCGAATGCTCAACTCCAAAATCTTCCCGCTGCTTTTGTTGAACACAATCAAAAATCCCGAATCAATTATCGTCCTGTTGTTCTGCCTGTCAAAAGTTTTATGGAAGTAGCAGTACGCCGTTTTGAACGCGCCGGATTTGCTGTACTCCGGACTGCCGTATAAATCCAGCGCGGTAGAAATATTCATGCCGACGGTAAGCCCGCGCGGGGTTGCCCAGCCGTTGTTCGCGGTGACAATGACGGTGTTTATTTTATTCTGGAAACTGTTGTAAAAAATTTTTACGTCGTTGCCGTAATGACATTCAGCCTCGTGCTCAACGCCGGGATTTTGATACGTAGGACGCCCGTAAGTTCTGATTAAATCGCTGTAAGTTGATTCGTAAGTAATTCCTCCCAAAGACATTTCACTATACGGCATCGACGCGCTGCAAATATTTTTCGTGACAAGATTGCCGCCGACGAACGCCGCTAAAATAAAAATCAGCGCGACAAAAATTTTCCGTGACATTTTAAAAAACTTCCTTTCAAAAAATTTGATTTCATCGCAAAAGAATTATATCATATTAGCTATTACAATTAAAGAGTATAAAATAATTTTGAGGAGCGCGAAAAAATGATAATTGATTTTCACACGCATGTTTTTCCGGAAAAAATTGCCGCCGGTGTTATCGAAAACTTGAGCAAAAAAAGTAAGTCCCGCGCTTTCACTGACGGAACTTTGGACGGTCTTTTGAATTCGATGAAAAATTTTGGCGTTGACCTGTCGATAATTTTGCCTGTCGCCACGAACACCCACCAAGTTGAAAAAATTAACGACTCTGCCGCTAAACTCAACGAAAAATTTTTTGAGCGGGGGATTTTGTCTTTCGCGTGCATGCATCCGGATTTTGAAAACTTCAGCGCGGAACTTGCCCGCGTGAAAAATCTCGGCTTCAAGGGGATTAAAATTCACCCCGTTTATCAGGACGTCGACCTTGACGACGAAAAATTTCTGCGGATATTTTATCGCGCCGCCGAACTCGATTTAATTGTTGTCACTCATGCCGGGCTTGACATTGGATTTCCGGGCGTCGTTCGTTGTAGCCCGAAGATGGCGCGTCATGTTGTCGAGGAGATTGGAAATTTCAAATTTGTGTTGGCTCACATGGGCGGCTGGAAAAATTGGGACGAAGTTTTGACGGAACTTGCCGGCACTGAAATTTTTATGGACACTTCTTTTTCTACGGGGGAAATTCCTGCGCGCGCAGATTTTTTTTGGAGGGCGGAGGATTTGAAACTGCTTGACGAAAATAGTTTTATGAAGTTCGTAAAAATTTTTGGCGCGGGGAAAATTCTTTTCGGGACTGACAGCCCGTGGAGTTCGCCGGACGTCGCGATTAATTTTATAAATCGTCTTCCGCTCAGTGACGCCGACAAGGAAAAAATTTTCAGCACCAACGCCCTTTTTCTGGGGATTAGTTTTTAGAGATTAGGGGACAGAAAATTTTTCCTCTATTGACGTATACTTTGGCAGGGGATATAATTTTATGGTTTTTTTCGACAGGTTTAAAAAATAAAATCTCTTGCCCCTAATCCCTATCCACTAATTATCCGCGTCCTTCAAAATTTTTCAGGTCGTCATAGCTCATGGAGCGGGTGTGTTTCGTGTGCGCCCACTCGTGTTCGTTGCGGTGAATGAATCCCAAAAAAATTATCGGCAACCAAGTGTAAATAAACAGCGGGTACAACAGCAAATAAAACCACGACTTCAGGCGCGCGCGAACTTTTATCAAAATTATCATCGGCAAAAGATATTGCCCTACCATTATCGCCGTCATTATCTGCGACGGCATGACGGAATAAATATTTGTGTACAGCGTCCCCACCAAAAGTTGCAGGTAGCCCATTGACAGGAAGAACGCCGACAGCATCAGAAAATGCGGTTGCAAAAGATAAATGCAGCCGTCCCAGATCCGAATATCTTTTCGCCGCCAGCCCTCGCGCAACATCACCGGAATAAATCTGTGCGCAACGTCGAACTGCCCTTGCGCCCAGCGTTTCCTCTGCGTCCACGACTGCGCAAAAGTCAGCGGCTTTTCGTCGTAAACAATCGCGTCATGCGCCCACGTCGTCTTGATTCCTTCGGTCAGCGATTTCATTGTAAATTCCATATCTTCAGTCAGGCACGTCGCGCGCCAACCATATTTTTTCAAAACGTCAATCGTGATACACATTCCGGTCCCGCCGAGCACCGCCGAAAGTCCGATATTCGTTTTGGCAAGGTGAGATACGTGGTCGATAACCCAAAAAGCTATCGCGAACGTTCCCGAAACCCAAGTGTCGTATGGATTTTTCGCGTCGAGGAACCCTTGAATAATTTTGTCGCCCTTCAAAAGGCGGTTGTTCATCTCCATTAAAAAATTCGGGTGTACGAGATTATCGGCGTCGAAAATCGCAACGGCGTCGTAAATTTTTCCGTCCTTTTCCATTTCAAAAAGCCGCTCGAACATCCATTCCAGCGCGAACCCCTTGCTTTTCTTCTCCTCGTCGATTCTCGTCATGACAATCGCGCCGGCGTCGCGGGCAATTTCTGCAGTGTTGTCCTTGCAATTATCGGCGATAACGTAAATGTCGTAGAGTTCTTGCGGATATTTCAGGGAGTGCAGATTTTTTATCAGCTGACCAATAACCGAACTTTCATTGTGCGCCGCAACTATCACGGCGAATTTTTTTTGCGGCGTCATAATTTTTTTCTCGGAACGCCGCCACATTCCGCAGAAACCTATCACAAAAAAATACATCGTGAATAGAAAAAGCACCACCTGCAGCGGCACCATCAACACGTCTAACGGATAATTAAACATTTACTTGCTCCCATCCACGAAAATTTTTTTGACATTAACTAAGAATTGCATGCATCACCATCACCCAAATAGTTCCTCCCGCAATAATCAGCGGCGACCACGGCAAAATATTGTCCAGGAAACGCGAATAACTCATTTTGTTTTGCAGGTTTTTAATTCCTTCCTTCAAGTCTCCGGCATTTTGATAAACCCTCGTATCCAAATGGTAAATGCTGTTGCGCAAATCCGAGTTGCCTTCGTAGACCTTCGACTCAAGTTTATAAACCTGCTCCTTTAACGAACTGCAAACGCTGTAAATTCTCGAATCCAGCTTGTACATTTTGTCGTCGTTGCTTGCTTGCAGACGATTCATTTCAATTTTGATTTCTCTGATTTCGTTGATTAAAAAATCGAGTTTTTCATTGACGGCTTGAATTTGAGCATCGGGGTCGTCTTTATTTTTTTTCAATGAAATTTTTTCCGCCATTTTAATCACCTGTTGAAACCCTAAACTTCGCGATTCATTAAAGTTAAAAGAGAATTGACGATGCCGAAGACCGCATAAGTTGAAAAAATCGCCGTCAATACTCCTTCAACGGGAGCCGTCCAAAAAGTCACGAAGACTATTGCCGCGAACATAGCCGCCGCGAAAATTTTGGAGGCAAGGAAAATTTTTTCCCCGTCGCCCTTAAAATCGGGATAATGAACGTGGCTGACCATGAGGTAAGCTATAACAATTATCGTGATTGGGTAGACCGTGCTAAAATTTTCCGGTTGAATCCTCATTTCCGTGAAAAGGAGGGTGGACGAAGCGACGATACAGCCGCCCGCCGGAATTGCCAGCCCCATGAAAAATCCGTGCACTACTCCTGTGCTGACATTAAAACGAGCGAGCCGCCACATTCCGCACAGCGCGAAAATTATTGCCGCCGCCTGTCCCAGCTGCCCGAAATTGTGCAGGCAAAAAGCGTAAGCCAAAAACGCCGGCGCAATTCCGAAGGAGCCCAAATCACATAGCGAATCCATTTCCTTGCCGAACTCCGAGGCGACGCCCAACGCGCGCGCAACTCGTCCGTCCATTCCATCCGCAATGAGCGCGAGCAAAATAAAAACCGAGCCGTAAAAAAAATTTCCCTCGTAAGTCGAAAGGATAGAGCACATTCCGAAAAACAAATTCGCCGCCGTGCAGATATTCGGTAACATTTTTCTCATCGTAAAAATCTCCGAGCGTTCATTAAAAATTTTAGAGGAACAATTTATTTCACGGCAAATATTTTACCTTGACAAAATTTTTCTGTCAATTAGGTTATTAATTTTTTGCGAATTATTACGAGGCGAAAAAAATTTTTCTCGAATAAACTGCGCGATAATTTTTTAAAAATTGTCGACGTTGCGAACAAATAATGATATAATGTACGAAAATTTTTTGAAGGGGAGCGGAATTTTGCAGAGACAGAGAACTTTGAAAAGTCCGGTTGAAAAAATCGGAATAGGTCTGCACTCCGGCGTTGAAGTGCAAATGAAAATTAAGCCCGCCGAAATTGACACGGGAATAATTTTCGTGAGGACAGATCTGGACGACAAGCCGAAAATTCACGCGACGGCGAACAATGTCACTTCAACTTTAAGGGCGACGACACTTGAAGAAAACGGCGCGAAAGTTTTCACCGTCGAACACCTTATGAGCGCGCTTAGCGTCTGCGGAATAGATAATTGCGAAATTGAATTGACTGCCGAAGAGCCGCCGGTGTTGGACGGAAATTCAATCGGCTTTTTTGAAATGATAAAGTCGGCGGGAATTTTTGAGCAGTCGGCAAATCGTCACGAGATTAAGCCGGAAAAAATTTATCGCGTCGACGAAGACGGCGGCAAGAAATTTATTATCGCCCTGCCCTACGACGGTTTTCGAGTCAGTTTCACTTCGATTAATCCCCACCCGCTTATCGGCGTGCAGTACGAAGATTTTGAGATAACCGAAGAGATTTACCGAAAAGAAATTGCTCCTGCGCGCACTATCGCTTACGAAAAAGAAATTGATGCCCTCCGCGCAATGGGCTTGGGGCGCGGCGGAACTATCGAAAATGTTATCGTCTACAACGACGAAGGTTGGCTGAACGAACTGCGTTACAAAGATGAGCTCGTCCGTCATAAAATTTTAGACGTCATTGGAGATTTAAGGCTTGCCGGTTTTTTGCAGTGCCACATAATCGCGGCGGCGTCCGGTCATGCCCTCAATTCACGTCTTGCCAAAAAAATTTACGCAGACTTTTTCTAGAGATTAGGGATTAAAAAATTTCTTAAATAAAATTACCAAATGCAAGAGGAGAGAAATTATGGTACTTGAGATTGAAGAGATTATGAAAATTTTGCCGCATCGTCCGCCTATGCTCCTTGTGGACAGAATTTTGGAAATCGCCCCGTTTAAATCGGCAACCGGTCTGAAAAATATCACAATGAACGAGCCGCAGTTCGCCGGACATTTTCCCGGCTGCCCGATTATGCCGGGCGTCCTCGTGCTCGAAGCAATGGCGCAAGTCGGCGGCGTTGCCATGCTTTATCCCGAAGAACATCGCGGAAAAATCGCGCTGTTCGGCGGAATGGATAACATAAAATTTAAAAAACCTATCGTGCCCGGCGATACCTTGATTACCAAAGCGGAAATTGTAAAAGTTCGCGGCGATTTCGGCGTACTTCACTCCGACGGCTATGTTGCAGACCAACTTGTCGCGGCGGCTGATTTTAAATTTGCTTTGAAACACAGCGAGGCAATTAAATGAAGGATAAATTTTATTTCCATGAAACGGGAGTCAGGAGAAAATGACAAAACCGGAAAATAGAGATGAATCGTTCATTCACGCAAGCGCGGTTGTTTCGCCGAGTGCAAGAATCGGCAAAAATGTCACGATTGGTCCGTACTGCGTGATTGGCGATGAAGTCGAAATCGGCGACGGCTCAAATATCGGTCCACATGCGGTTATTGCAAAGTGGACGACAATAGGCAAGGACTGCAGAATTTTTCAGTTCGCCTCCGTCGGCGAAATTCCACAAGATCTAAAATTCAAAGGCGAGCGCAGCTATACCTTTATCGGCGATAGGACTGTTGTCCGTGAAGGCGCGACAATCCACCGCGCGACCGGCGAGGGCAATGAAACTCGTGTCGGCAGTGATTGTCTTTTAATGGCTTATATTCACGTGGCTCATAATTGCGTTTTGGGCAACCATGTTATCATGTCGAATTTGGCAAGCTGTGCGGGGCATGCGACTGTTGAAGACCGCGTCGTTATCGGCGGAATGGCGGGCGTTCATCAGTTCGTTAAAATCGGGCGCAATGCTATGGTCGGCGGCATGAGTAAACTTGTTCAAGATGTTGTCCCCTACACCACTGTTGACGGGCACCCCGCAAGGGCTGTCGGCTTGAATAACGTTGGAATTTCGCGCGCAGGTGTTCCGCTGGAATCGCGCCGCCTGATTAAAAAAGCTTATAAAATTTTGTATCGTTCGGGCTTGAGTTTGGCGGAGGCTATCGCCGTAATCGAACAAGAAGTTGATTCTTGCGAAGAGATTGAGCATTTTTTGAGGTTCTTAAGGAATGCGGAGCGCGGTATTTGTCGTGAACGCCGTGACATTGACTAGTGGCAAGGGGAAAGTGGTAAGTTTTAAGAGAAAAGAAAATCTTAACCCTTATCCCTTGTCCCTGAAAACTAAAATGGAGGTATTTTTAATGGAAAGATTGGGACTGTTGGCAGGAGAAGGAAAATTACCGGTAGAGTGCGCAAGGGCGGCCGCTCAACTCGGCTACGAAGTTTACGCAGTCGGACTCTTGCCGGAAACTGATTCTCAAATTGCAGAGTTCTCAACAGATTTTAAATCAATCAGCGTCGCTCACCTCGACGCGATACTCGGCTACCTTAAAGAAAAACAAGTTCAAAAGGTTACCATGATTGGAAAGGTCACAAAGGAATTATTGTTCAACGGAAAAGTTCAACCCGATTCCAGAATGTTGCAGCTTATTACTTCCTTGCCGGATCGCAGTGACGATACAATCATGATGAGATTCGTCAGAGAGTTGGCGAAGTCGGGCTTTCAGGCTTTCGACCAAACTGCACTTATTCGTAAATTAATGCCGCGTCGCGGACAAATTTCAAGCCGCGTCCCCTCTTCGTCCGAACGTCAAGATATGGAATTTGGTTTCATGATCGCTAAGGAGCTCGGTCGCCTCGACGTCGGTCAAACTGTCGTCGTGAAAAGCCGCGCGGTCATGGCTCTCGAAGCTATAGAGGGAACTGACGAATGCATAAGACGCGGCGGCAAACTGGCAAATGGCGGCGCAGTCGTCACGAAAGTTTCTAAGCCGAAACAGGATAATCGTTTCGACGTGCCGACCGTCGGGCGCAGGACTGTCGAAGTTATGGCGGAAGTGGGAGCAACCGCGCTTGCCATTGAGGCTGATAAAACTTTGCTTGTTGATAGGGAAAATACCGTTGCTTTTGCTGACGAGAAAGGGATTGCGATTGTCGCAATGTGAAATTTTATGGAGCATACGTTTAAAAACAACACGCTGATTTTTTTTCCGGAAGGAAGAATCGACGGCGATAACGCTGAAAATTTTAGCGCGCAGGTTGAAAAAATCTCAGGGCAGTGCACGGCGGACGAAATAGTTTTTGATTTGTCGAAAATAAATTACGTTTCCAGCGCGGGGCTTAGGATTTTTCTAAGGTTCGCCAAAATTTTCAAGGACAAAATGAAAATCCGCGAAGTCACTCCCGCCGTCTACGATATCTTTGAAATGACGGCAATGACGAAAATTTTAGACGTGCAAAGGGCGTTCAGAAAAATTTCCGTCGACGGGCTTGCAAAACTTGGGCGAGGAACTTCGGGCATCGTCTACAGACTCGACAAAGAAAATATTTTGAAGGTCTATAGAGAAAACTGGACGCTTGAAGATGTGCAAAAGGAGCGCGAAAAAAGTCAAGATGCCTTCCTGAAAGGATTGAGCACGGCAATTTCTTATGACGTCGTAAAATGCGGAGAAAGTTTCGGGATTGTCTACGAGATGATTGACGCGAAAACCCTTGAGCAAACTATTCTTGACGACCCGGAAAATATGGAGGAGTATTCGCGCAGGTTTGCCGAGTTCGTGAAGGAGCAACACCGTATCGAAATTGACGCGCCCAGCTTTAAACAGCAGAGAATTTCTCAAGCGGAAAAGGTGAAAATTTACAGCGCGGAGGAGCGCGATCTTGTGCGGAGGGCTCTGGAGGCCGTTCCTGAATGCAAAAATTTTTCTCACGGCGATTTAAATCTGTGCAATGTTCTTTTGAAGGACGGACAGTTCGTCATGATTGACATGGGCGAAATTGGCAGTGGGCATCCGATTTTTGACGTCTCGTGGATTTATTTTTTCTATCATTTGCGCGAAAAACACAATATCGAAGATGCGGGACCGAAAAAAATTTCCGGCGCAATCTGGAAATTTTTTGCACAGACTTATTTCAATACGAAGGACGAAAAAATTATCGAGCACTACGAACGCGAACTTGAACCTTACGCCTTGATAACACTTTTGAATGCCACATTGAAAGTAAATGTGCCGCAAGACGTCCGTGACTTTGAAAAAAAGGCTTTGCTTTCGTATATTGGCAGGAAGATTGAGCCGATAGACTTTTAGTTTGGAATTTGTTTGGAGGCGGAAGTTTTGAAAATAATGTTGTCTGCAGGCGAGGTGTCGGGGGATATTCACGGCGCAAGTTTAGCTCGCGAAATAAAAAAATTGTCGCCTTCAACCGAGCTTTTCGGCTTCGGCGGCGAAAAAATGAGCGCGGCGGGCGTACGTCTCGTCCGCGACTACAAAGATTATAACGTAATGGGCGTCGTCGAGGTCGTGAAAAATCTCCGCAGAATTTTTAAATTGCTGGACGAACTGACGGAAATTATTCGCGAGGAAAAACCGGACTTGCTTGTTTTGATTGATTATCCGGATTTTAATTGGCGGCTGGCGAGTCGTGTAAAAAAATTCGGCGTTAAAATTTTGTCGTATATTCCGCCTTCAGCGTGGGCGTGGCGAAAAGGCAGGGCGGCGGACTGCGCGAAAATCGCCGATGAATTTATCGCGATATTTCCTTTTGAGTTGCCGGTTTACGAGGCGGCGGGCGCAAAAATTTCTTTCTTCGGAAACCCGCTCGTCGATACAGTCAAGCCGGGTTTTTCTGTAACCGAAGCGCGAGATTATTTCGGCGTCAGAGAATCGGAGCACGTCATACTTTTGTTGCCGGGCAGCCGCCGACAGGAAATAAAATTAATTTTGCCGGCAATGTTGGACGCGGTGAAAATTTTGTCGGCGCAAAAGCCCGCAAGATTTTTTTTGCCGCTCGCCGATAACGTGGACGAATCAAAAATCCGACAAATGATTTCCGCCGCAAAAGTGGACGTGACTTTAACGAAAAGCCAACGCTACGATTTAATGCACATTGCCGACGCGGCGATGGCAACTTCGGGCACGGTCGTCATGGAGGCGGCGTTGTTGGGGCTGCCGTGCGTCGTGCTGTACAAAATGGCGCGGCTGAATTATTTTATCGGGAAAATGCTCGTCAAAATCGATAACTTCAGTCTGCCGAATATTTTAATGGGCAAAAAAATTCAGCCGGAACTTTTGCAGGACGAAGTAACTGCAGAAAAAATTGTCGAGGAAATTTCAAAACTTTATTGCGGCGAAAAAAATCGTGAAAAAGTTGTCGCCGATTTAAAAACTTCCTGCGCGAAACTTGGAGAACCGGGCGCGGCGTCACGTGTCGCGAAAAAAATTCTCGAAGTCGCCGGAGGTGAAATTTCTTGACGATAAACCTGCAACTTTTTTCAGAAGATGCCATAAAAAATCAAACGGCAAATGCGTTGCGTAAAGGGATTCGCAGCTTAAAAAAAGTTGTCGAAATACATAAGGCGAAAATCGCAAACCCGACACTTTTTTATCCGGGTTGGAATGCGCAACCCGAACTTAAGAGGCAGGGCGATATAAAGCATTGGCTAAAGAAATAAAAAACGCAGAGGAGTCAATCCGAAATCGTGAAGAAGAATTACGGAAGAGAGGCGAAAAATTTTGAAGGGAGAAATTACTGAAAAATTTTTCAGGCATATGGTTTCTCAAATAGTTAAAGATGCCGATATTGCCGTTGGTGATAACAAAAAAAATAATTGTGAATTTAATGCGGGAAGAAAGCTTGCCTATTATGAAGTTCTCGACACGATAAACAATCGCCTTGCCGTTTACAACAGAGATGAAAAAGATTATGGCTACGACGCAGATTGGGAGCAAAAACTGATGTTTTAGGAGGGTTTTTCATGACGGAAGAAACTGAAGTGTTATCCGGCGCAGCCATAAAATATATTATCGCATTAATTTTAGATAATGCAAATGACGCAATGAAAGACGCCGCCGAAAATCCAAACGAAGAATTTTATCAAGGACGTAAGTTTGCTTACGAAAAAATCATTGAGATTATTCAGAATGAGTTGGAAGCAAATGATATGGAGTTGAAAGAATTTTACTTAGAAAATATTTGACATGAAAAATTATCGTCGACTTTTAAATTATATCAAACCCTATCTGGGGCGGCTGGGGCTTGCGATAATCTGCATAATCGTCGCGTCGGGCGCAAATTTGTACCTGCCGTGGATTATCAAAGACATGATTGACAAAGTCCTTGCCGAACGCGATATGGCGATGCTGAATGTCATTTCGGTGAGTATCGTCGTGGTTTTCGCTATTCGCGGATTTTTCTATTATTGGCAATCATATTTAGTTTCTTATATCGGGCAGCGCGTCGTTGTTGACGTCCGCGAAGTCATGTTCCGAAAATTTCAGCGCATGCCTATGGCTTACTTCGACAAGCACCAAACCGGCGAAACAATGAGCTACGTCACGAACGACGTCGCCGCAATCCAAGCCGCGCTCGTCGATAACCTTATCGAACTTTTTACCGAAGCCGCAATTTTAATCGGCTCTATCGTTTTAATGCTGTATATCGATTGGAAATTAACTTTGCTGACTTTAATCACCGTGCCTATGGTCGGCTACGCCATGAGAATTTTCGGGCGCAAAATAAAACGCGCGGGCACTCTGATTCAAGAAAAAATGGCGGACATTACCGCGCTGTTGCAGGAAAGTATTTCTTCGGTGCGCGTCGTGAAATCTTTTGTGCGTGAAGACTACGAGATTAAACGCTTTCAAGTCGAGAACAATTTAAATTTTCGCGCCGTGATGAAAAATGTTCAGCTGACGAGTTTGCTCACGCCGACCGTTGAATTTTTGGCGGCGTTGGCTGTAACTTTAATCGTGTGGTTCGGCGGCTATGAAGTCGTCAACGGAATCATGTCCGCCGGCGCGCTCGTCGCCTTCCTCACCTACGCCGTCAACCTTGCCAATCCCGTCAAAAGACTTTCGCGAATTTATGGCAGGATGCAGCAGGCAATGGCGGCTATTGACAGAATTTTTTCCGTGCTCGATATGAAAGAAACTGTCACCGATAAAATCGGCGCGGTCACCTTGCCTAAAGTTCGCGGGCAAGTCACTGCGGAGAACATAACTTTTTCCTACGACGATAAACACAACGCGCTGGAAAATGTCAGCTTCGACGTGCACCCCGGGCAAATGATCGCGTTCGTCGGTCCGAGCGGCGCGGGGAAATCTACAATCGCAAATTTAATTCCGAGATTCTACGACGTGCAAGGCGGCGCAATTAAAATCGACGGCTACGACATTCGCGACGTGACTTTAAATTCTCTTCGTGAACAAATCGGAATTGTTCCGCAGGAGACGCTTCTGTTTTCGACGACCGTCATGGAAAATATTCGCTACGGTCGGCTGGACGCGACGGACGAAGAAGTTATCGCGGCGGCGCAGGCTGCCAACGCCCATGATTTTATTTTGGACTTGCCGCAGGGCTATCAAACGAAAATCGGCGAACGCGGATTAAATCTTAGCGGCGGACAACGTCAGCGCATGGCAATCGCCCGCGCAATGCTGAAGAACCCGCAGATTTTAATTTTGGACGAGGCAACCAGCGCGCTTGATACCGAGAGCGAAAAAATTGTCCAGGCGGCACTCGACGAACTCATGGTCGGGCGGACGAGCTTTGTTATCGCTCACAGACTCAGCACGATTTTTGACGCGGATCAGATTTTTGTTGTCGACAAGGGAAAAATTTGCGAGCACGGCACTCACCACGAACTTTTGGAGCGCGGCGGACTCTACAGCAACCTCTATCACATTCAGTTTGGAAAACTTGAAACTACATAAAAATTTTTCGGAAGGACTTTCTCCATGAGAAGATATTTTATTGCAGGCTTACTCCTCGTCATGCTGATTATTGTGGCGTTCGTCCTCTACGGGGCTTACGTCAACAAAGTCAACGAATCCCAAATCGAACAGAAAGTAGCGACCGGAGTTTCAAAACTGCGCGGCGAAAAAGCCGAAGTGCGCAACATCTTTCCCTCCCTAGGGTTGGACACGATTAACATTTATTCAAAAGACGTTACGGACGTTATTGCGCACGTCGACGGCAGAATCGTCGACAACCCCGCTCCAAAAAATTCTCGTGTCCGAAAAGGCGACGTGATTTTCGTTTTGGAAAATGAAGATCTCCCGCTGGAAATCGAAGAGGCGAAAAGTAACATTGCTAAAGCGGAGTCGGAACTTAGCCGCGCGGAAAATAATCTTCAACGTTACGAGTTCTTGCTGGAAAATAACGCGGCGTCTGCAAAAGACGTCGACGAGGCTAAGGCGGCTCACTCGGCGGCGCAGGCAAACTTGAACATGACGAAAACAAAACTTGAACGCCTCCTCATAAAATCTTCGCACCAAAAAGTTACCGCGCCCATAGACGGCAATGTCCTTACTTTGTATCACCAAGTCGGCACGTACGTTGCCGCAAATACTCCTTTAGCGCGAATAGGCAACTATCGTTATCTTTATTTTGACTTCAGGTTTTCTGACAGGGATGCCCGCCGAATAAGCGAAGGGCAAAATTTTAGCGTCCACATAGACGAAGGTTTTCTGGAACATTTGCGCACCTTCAATACCGGCGATTTCGGTTTCAATGCCACGAAAAATGAGAGCCACGAAAAAATAATGGCGACGGTTATAGAAATTTTCCCTCCACTTTCTGAATCGGCATGGGTCAGAGATATTTTCTTCCGCATTGACAACGACAAAAACTTTTTAACGCCACATACCTTCGGCGATACCGTGCTACGTTCGCAAAATCCGCACCGTTGTCTTTCCATTCCGACACGCGCATTAATTTTGGGAGAATCAATTTCGGTTTTCGTCTACAATGACGACAGGACAATAAGCCGTCGAAAAGTTGAGGTAGGTTTTTCGGACGGCAAATACACGGAAATTTTAAAGGGACTTAAAGCCGGAGACATAGTCATAACTTCGGGCACTAAGGGATTAGAAAACGGAATGAAAGCTACAATCGAATTGGAAGGGGCTGAAAAATCTTGAACATTGACAGCGAAAACGAACTGCGCTCCCCCGAAAAAATCGATACGATGATTCGCGTGACGGATCCGATTAATTGGATTGGGTTAATTGCGATTGGGGTTTTGTGCCTTGCAATTATCGCCTGGACTGTTTTGGGCTCCTTCACTGAAAGGGTGGAAGGCTACGGATTGATTTTGGATTCGGCGGGTATCGGCAAAGTATCTCACATGGCGGAAGGCAAAATTAGTAAAGTCCACGTCAGAAAAGGCGACACTATACACAAGTGGGATCTTATCGCCACTCTGGATAACATAGAGGAAGCCGACGTGCGCGTATCTCAATACGACATGAACACGGCGGAAAATAGTGCTGACTTTACAAGAAAGCGTTATTCCTACGACGCCAAAAATTATCATCAAGTCCTGGAGGATAACATTTACAGCGATTACGACGGAATTGTTGACGAAATATATATCAAGGAAGGCAGTTTAATTTCTAAGGGCGATACAATTTGCACGATTCGCATAACACAGGGGCGCGACGATTTGAGCGGAGTTTTTTATATTCCTCTGGAAAATGGAAAGCGCGTTGAAAAAGATATGTCCATTCAGCTTGCACCTAACGGCGTGGATACATCGCAGACGGGAAATCTTGTAGCAGTCGTCAAGGAAGTAACGGTTTATCCTTCAACTATAGAGAAAATGTCAATGGAAACAGGCAACCCGCAACTTGCGCAGTACATAATGAACAAAAATAAAGGTGCCTCGATTGAAGTGAGTTTCGAGCTTGTCGAAGACCCTGATTCTGATTCGGGCTATCTTTGGACTTCAAACTTGGGTAGAAATAAAAAAGTCACGCCCGGAACTTTTTGCACGGGGTTTATTGTTATTGACAGACGACCGCCGATTGAAAAAGTTTTCTACAAATTTAGTCAGTGGTTAAGGAGCAATTAAGGCGATGGCAAAATTCCGGATGATAATCAGCAGAATATTTTCTCGTGGGAATTATGTCGAAGTGCCCACGATTTTGCAGGCGGAAATTATGGAAAGCGGCGCGGCGGCTTTGGCAATGGTGCTCGCTTTTTACGGGTGTTGGGTGCCTCTTGAAAAACTTCGTCAAGAATGCGGGATAAGTCGCGACGGCAGCAAGATAGAAAATATTCTCAAGGCGGCTCAAAAATACAAGTGCTCCGCTGAAATTCACGAAGGCAATGTCGAAAATCTCAAGGGGCAAAATTTTCCGCTCATTGCCGCTTTTAAAAACAGCCGCTTTGTTGTCGTGGAAGACTTCTCCGAAAATGAAGTGCGCATAAATAATCCGGAAAGAGGACAAGAATTTATTTCCCTCGAAAAATTTAAAGACTCTTACGACGAAAAATTTATTGCGCTGAAACCTTCGGCGGACTTTCAAAAAATGGGACAGCCTTACGACGTCGGGAGCGCGGTTGTCGCAAAATTAATCGAAGACAAAAACGCGATGATTTTTATTTTTTTGCTCGGTCTATGCATGATTTTGCCCGGGCTTGCGTTGCCGGTCTTCCAACAAATTTTTCTCGACGAGATTTTAACACTAAAGCACGTCGACTGGGCGGGAAATTTATTCGTCGCAATGCTGATCGCCTTCGCGCTGACGGCGATAATGAATTGGGTGCGGGCGGCTATTCTCACGAACTGGCAGAAAAAATTGACGCTCGCCGACTCGAATAAATTTTTTTGGCACGTTTTAAAATTGCCGCTCGCATTTTTTCAACAGAGATATTCGGCGGACATTGCCGCGCGAATACAATTCAACGAGATAAACGCAAGAGTTTTGTCGGGGTTCGCCGCGCCCGCCTCCCTTGACGTTTTCATAGCGATTTTTTATTTGCTCTTGCTCCTGCAATACAGCATTTCGATGACGATTATCGGGCTTTTAGCAAGTTTCGTCAATATCGGGCTGATTATGTATTTGCGGCAACGGCTCACGGATTTTGAAATGAGAATCCAAAAGGACAAGGGGAGATCTTTCGGCGTGATAATGAACGGGCTGTCGACAATAGAAAGCGTCAAGGCGAACGGCACAGAGATGGATTTATTCGCGCAGTGGGCGGGCTATCACGCCTCAATAACTTCCGCCTCGCAGGAGAAACAATTTTTCACGGCTAAGGTAAAATTTTTGCCGCAACTCCTCACCAGCATAACCGGCGCGCTGATTATGACGGTCGGCGGCTTTTCGATAATGGAAGGCGTCATGACGGCGGGCATATACGTCGCTTTCACAAACCTCCTCGCAAAATGTCAAGAGCCGTTGCAAAAATTATTGCTGTTTAATTCCACGCTCCGTTATACCGAAATGAGAATGCGCAACCTTGACGACGTCCTACGCTATCCCGTCGACGATTTGAATTATCCGGAAAAGCAGGACATTAAATTTTCGGGCTTTCGTCTTTCCGGCGAAGTCACCTTGAAAAATATCAGCTTCGGCTACAATCCGCTTGACCCTCCCTTGATTGAAAATTTCAACATGCATTTGGAACCCGGGCATTGCGTGGCGATAATCGGCGTCTCCGGCAGCGGAAAATCGACGCTGGCAAAAATTATCGTAGGGCTTTATGAAGAATGGTCCGGCGAAATTCTCTTCGACGGCGTCAAGCGTCGCGAAATTTCCCGCGCGGTTATCGTCAATTCTCTTTCTTCGGTTGACCAGGATATTTTTCAGATAACCGGCACCGTCCGCGAAAATATTTCTCTCTTCGACAATTCCATTTCAAAGGAAGACGTCATTCGTGCGGCGAAAGATGCTTGCATTCACGACGATATAATTAAACTTAGCGGGAACTACGAAGCGGAGGTTGCGGAAGGCGGCGTAAATTTCAGCGGCGGGCAACGTCAGCGTTTGGAGATTGCTCGCGCTTTGGCGAACAACCCTTCGATTTTGATATTGGACGAGGCGACCAGCGCGCTCGATCCTCTCACCGAACAAAAATGCCTTGAAAATATTCGCCGGCGCGGTTGCACGTGCATAATTATCGCGCACAGACTTTCTACCATTCGCGACGCGGACGAAATTATAGTTTTGAATCGCGGAAAAGTCGTGGAGCGCGGCACTCACCGCGACATGATTAAAAATGACGGCGCATATCGTCGGCTGATTGAGGACGCTGAACGCGAAAGCGCAAATGTCGTCGATTAAGAAAGGAGGAAAAAAATTGCATCTCGCTGCGGGACAACGTTTCATTTTGTCTGACGAAAATGCCTTCGCAAAAATAATTTCCGGCAAAGCGGACGTCAATATTATCACGCGAGAAAAAAGTTCCTTCCGCCAAATTTTTATGATGGAAATTTCAGCGGGGGAGGCGGCTTTTCCTTCGCTTGACGAATTTGAAATAGTCGACGTGATGATTTACGCCTCCGAAGATTTAGAATTTGAACTCGTGTCTTTTTCGGATTGTCCCGAAGAAGAATTTATTTCGCTGGCAAAAATTTGGTTCGCGGGAGCTGTTAATTTGCCTTTTTTCAAACTCATGGCGAATTACGGCGACGAAACTCCTTTGAGTTGGCTGGACGGTTCTTTTTTGGACGGCTCCGAAGACCGCGACGCTTTGATAGAAAAATTTATCGATAACGAAAGTATTTTGTCTACCGCGCTCGGCGCGCACTTTAAAGTCGAAGATAAAAAACTTGCCACGAAAATTGAATATCGCGAAAATCAAAAAAAGCGTCTCGTCGAAAAAACTCTTGCAGCTCTCGTCAACGAAAACGCCCATGCTGAAATTAGTACTACTTCTAATAATCCCGTGCTCGACGTGGGGATTTTTGTTGTGCAGCGCGCGGCTAAGGCTCTGAAAATGGAAATTGGAAATAATTTTTCGATTCCGGATCGCATAATAAAAAAACTTGGGCAGTTCGGCGTGATTCGTCGGCTTGTTCAAAAAAACGGGATGTATATTCGCCGCATCGAGCTGGAAAAAAATTGGCACCGCTCGGACTGCGGGGTTATCATGGGTTTTTACGGGAAGAGCCGCGAAGTTGCAATGTTTCTTCCGCAAAAGCACGACCGTTACATTATGGCGACGGTGAACAATCCCGACGGCGTCGTTATCGATGACGAAGTTGCCGCGCAGATTGACGGGACAGCTTTTCTTTTTTACGCGGGCTTGCCAAAAGATAAATTGACTCTCAAAAATTTTTTAATCTTCCTTTTCAAGCACTGTTGGCAAATGGATTGGCGGACAATTTTTTTCGTGAGCATCTTTATCGGTCTGACTTCGCTCGTCACGCCAATAATAACCGAAACACTTTTCAGCGACATAATCCCGATTTTAGACAGGGAAGGCATGGCGACAATCACACAAGTTGCGCTGGTTGCGGGATTCGCCACGACTTCGTTTATCGCTGTGCGAACAATAGCAATTCTAAGATTATCGGTGCAATTGGATACTTCTGCGGAGTCGGCGATTTTCGGAAGGATTTTAAATTTGCCGACGAGTTTTTTCCGAAAATATTTGGTCGGCGATTTAGCCAGCCGCCTGCGCGATATTCGCGACATTATCGAATCAATTTTCGAGGGCGGGCAAGTTGCTATCCTGCTGGATTCTCTTTTCGCGTTCTGGAATATTATTTTGATGTGCTTTTACAGCGTCGAACTCACCGCTGTTTCTTTGGCGATATGGTTGGTTTACGGCGTCTTGAGTTTTGTAATTTTCCGCAAGCTGATAATTTCTCAACGCATCATGATTTCTGCGCGCAACGCAACTGCCGGCGTCTTCCAGCAAATTATTTCCGGTCTGCTGAAATTTCGTATACGCGGCTCGGAAGAACAAGCCTACGCCCTCTGGGGAAATAAGTTTAAGGAAGAATGGCACTGGAATTATAAAGTACGCTGGTTGCAAAATTACAACACGATTTTAAATTCGATTCAGCCGATTTTTGCTTCGCTGATTCTCTACGTCGTCGTCTTTCAAGAAGTGCTCGCGAACAACTCTGATTTTACCTACGCCACGTTCATTGCCTTTCAGACTGCCTACGTTGCTTTTAATTTGGCGATGAACAATATCATTCCCGCCTTTGAAGAGATAATCTTCTGGAAACCTTCCATTGACAATCTGAAACCTTTTATCGAGACGGAAACTGAAAGCACTGCCGAAAAATTGGAGGCGGATGTTTTCAGCGGAGCTATTGAAGTTCGGCAGCTTGTTTTCTCTTACGAGGAGGACGCGCCCAACGTCGTCGACAATATGAGTTTCAAAATAAACGCGGGCGAAAATGTTGCTATCGTCGGGAAAAGCGGCTGCGGCAAGTCAACCCTCCTGCGCTTGCTTTTGGGATTCGAGACGCCGAAAAGCGGAGAAATTTATTACGACGAGCAAGATTTATCCGAATTGGATTTGGCGTCTGTTCGTGCGCAAATGGGAGTTGTCTTGCAAAATGGTCAGCTGATGCCCGGGACAATCTTCACGAACATTGCGGGC
The DNA here is from genome assembly GCA_905234195.1 of uncultured Selenomonadaceae bacterium. Lineage (GTDB taxonomy): Bacteria > Bacillota > Negativicutes > Selenomonadales > Selenomonadaceae > Quinella. The sequence goes on along the minus strand of CAJOFR010000009.1, from coordinate 63,767 downwards.
GATAATAATTTGACGTTGGAGGATGCTTGGCGGGCGGCGGAGAGTGCCGGAATTGCCGACGACATCCGCCAAATGCCTATGGGTATGCAAACCATTGTCAGCGAAGGCAGTACGAATATTTCCGGCGGACAAAGACAAAGGATACTTATCGCGAAGGCTATCGCGCTGAATCCTGCGATAATTATTTTCGACGAGGCAACCAGCGCGCTGGATAACCACACGCAGGCAATTGTGACGAGGAGCCTGGAAAAAATGAAAGCCACGCGCATTGTTGTAGCTCATCGACTTTCCACGATTCGCAACGCAGATCGAATTATCGTTTTGGACAAAGGTCACATTATTGAAAGCGGAACTTACGAGGAGCTTGTAAAAATGGGCGGGCTTTTTGCCGGTCTCGCTAAGCGTCAGACGATATGAGTTTGAAAATTTTTGGCAGGTTCCAATAAAAAGAAAATTTATCTCGTAACCAATATCTCCAGCGGTATCTTCTGAAGATGAGTTTTGTCGGATAACCGTAGGCGTCTATTCCGAGCATGCGCGCAAAAATCACGCAACGGATTAAATGAAAATCGCTGGTGACAATCGCCGCCCTTCTTATCCCAAAATTTTTCGCGTTCAAAAAAGTGGCGATAGTCGAAAACCCGCGCCCGTCGCAGTGCATTAAATCGGTGTCGAGTCCTCTTTCGCGGAGGTAGTTCTTCATATATCTCGTCTCTGAATAATTTTCGCCCTCGTCCGTGCCGGAAATAAAAAACTTGACGTCGGGATTTTCTTCGTGGAGTTTCAGCGCGGTATCCAACCGCAAATTAATCATGCCCGTTTCAATGTAGCCGCAACCCAAAATTATGCACCACTCCACATTTTTGGGGATCTTTTCGGTTATGCGATTGTAACACCAAAAAAATTTCCCGACAATTAAATCAATCGGGAGGAAAATTAAATATACAGCAGCAGTTACGGCGACCATGACTAGATTTTGAAAAGGTGTGTTGAAAATATCTTCGTAGTGGGGAAGTTTCATAGAAATTTTAATCGCCCTTTTCGGCGCAATATTCCTCGAAGGAAAGCCCGCGCTCAAATATTTCTTTCGCCGCCGCGCGTCCGACAAAACGAAAATGATTCGGCTCGTAAAAAACTCCGGTGAATTTTTCTTTTCCTTCGGGGTAGCGCAAAATAAAACCGTACCGCCACGAATTTTTCAAAAGCCAATCAAAATGCGGCGTGTCCTCAAAAAAAGTATCGTCTCCGATCTCTGCGGAAATATCCATCGCCAGCCCCGTTTCGTGCTCACTCGTGCCGGGCATTGCCGCGTAGCCTGTAACGGCACTCTTGAAAATTTTTTCCTGCTCTTTTCGACCGCGAAAAGCCGACAGCAGAAGAAAGCCCGAAAGATTTTCCTGCGCCGCCGCGATAAACATTTCATTCGCCGCCTCGTAAGCAACGCGATTCATTTTAAAATCTTCAGAGATCTGCAGAAAATGCGGTCTCAAAAAATAAACCACGACCAAAGATTCGGGCGCGTAGTCTTCGGGCAAAGGGTAGTTGCGGTTCACGAGCAAAAACCCGCGACGATTCGGCAGCGGCTGAAAATTTTTCCACAACTCTTCCGCTTTTTTCTTCTGCCTTTCCTGCGCGGCGGTATCGACTTCGGTTTTGTTGCTTTGATTTTGAAATTTAAAAAGCTGTACGATTTCTTGCAACCATTCTTTTTTGCGGGCAGTCACGTCGACGGCGCAAAACCTTCCGTCCTTGAAAGAGAGCGCGCCGACTTTTGCGCCCGCCAACAAAAAACTGCGCATGTTCCAATAAACGTACTCACCGTTGGAAAAATATTTCTCGGCGGAAGAAAAATCCAAAGACTTCGCGGCAAGAACAGCGTCAAGTGTCGTGAAAGAATCCTTCCCGAAAAAATTAATCGCGTCCAAAAAAAATGACACCAGATTATCATTTTTCAAAACTATCATCTCCTTACTGAAGTATAACAATTTTAAATAAGCACGTCAATTCCGCAAGACCTCTTCGTTTTAAATCGCAAGATTAAAGTTTTATTAAAAAAGCCGCAAAAATATTGCGCGATAAAAATAATTATGTTATCCTTCCTCCAGAAAAAATTGTTAAGATTTTTTGGGAAGGAAGTTTGATTTTCATGGCAGATTTTAATTTTGATCTTCAGCGTTTCGTTTCCGTTCTGGAAGGCACCAGCGACGACGACTACCTTTATAACAGACGTTATTACGCATACGACAGAGTAAGGGGCTACGGCGGCAGGGACACAATCATTAATAAAGAGGTCGATTATGTTTCGCTCGACGGCGGCAGCGGCGATGACACCATCCGCAATTATTCTTCGTACGACGTAAAAATTTACGGCGGCAGTGGCGACGATTATGTTTACAGCGAAAGCAGCAGATATGTTTACGTGAACACTGAAGAGGGCGACGACGATATTTACAGCAAAGGCGATACCTACGTTGAGATTTACGGCAACGAGGGGGCCGACGTCATCGAAGTCAACAGCAATTACGGCACGATCCACAGCGGCGACGGCGCAGACTCCGTTTACATTTACGAGAGCAGTTCAAATATTTGGCTGGACGGCGGGCGCGATAACGATTATGTCAGAATTTACGACGGCGCGCAAAATGTCACCGTCGAAGGTTCGCTGGGCAGCAACAGAATTTCTTTGGGCAGTGCGCGCGAATATGTCATGTATGGCGGCTACGGCAATGACACCGTTTCAACTTTTACTTCGGGCATGGCTTCAAACTCCGACGTCATTGTTTTGTACAATGGATTTTCGACGGCGACACGCAGCGGCTACGACGTTTTCTTCACGGCGTCCAACGGCAACCAAATGCGTCTCGTCACCAACACGAACTCAAGCGACGATGCAATTTTATATTCGGGCGACGGCTCCACTTTTTACAGCGCGAAAATTGCCGATAGCACCGCCACAGAAATAACCTACTACAACGGGATAAAATATTACGGCTTGAGTCAGTTCGGCACGCTGAATATTTTAAACGACTATTTGAATCACAGCGTTTGGCTGGATGGCAGCGACGGCGTCAGCTATCTTTACATTGCGAACATAAACGCGGCGAGCTCTTCGGGAAATGATTACCTTGCGGGAAATTCCGGCAACAATTACATTCGCGCGGGCAGCGGCGAATCAACTCTTTGGGGCGGCAACGGCGGCAATGATACTCTTGTTGGCGGCAGTGCGAAAGATTATTTCAGGTTCACCGGCGCGGGAAATGATGTCGTCGTCGATTTTACCAGCGGCATGGCGAGCAATTCAGATGCCGCGATTTTGCCGGAAAATTTCACCGTCAGCCGCTCGAATAATATTTTGACGTTCCGCGCGCAGAACGGCTACACAATGACGGTGAACACCAATTCTTATTCCGGCGACGACGCGATTTTATATTCGGGCGACGGCTCCACTTTTTACAGCGCGAAAATTGCCGACAGCTCCGCCACGAACATAACTTACTACGAGAACATAAAATATTACGGGCTTGCGCAATTCGGCACGCTCAATCTTCAAAACGGCACCCACGACGCAAATTCACACGACATTCGCCTTGACGGCTCGAACGGTGTCAGTTATTTGTACATTGCGAACATAAACGCGAGCGGCTCTTCGGGCAATGATACTCTTATCGGAAATTCGGGCAACAACGAAATTCGCGCGGGCAGCGGCAACTCGACGCTGTGGGGCGGGCAGTACGACGGCACGGCTGATAATTTGATTGGCGGCGACGGCGTCGACATGTTCCTTGTCGGGAAAAACGACGGCAACGACGTCATCAATAATTCTTCTTACAACGACGTTATCAGCCTCTACGACGTCAGCTTGAGCGAAATTACTTCGACTGCCATGACGAGCACGGGGTTCACTCTTTCCTTGAACAGCGGCTCGAATATCACGGTGAACAACACGGACAATTTAAGTTGTGCGGTGTGGACTTCGGACGGCGGGCGGTACAGATATAATCGCTCGTCGGGGCAGTGGCAAGGCGCATGACTATAGATTAGCGATTAGGGGTTAGTGTGAAAGGCACAGGGATGTGCGGCCGCCCGCATTTGGTCGCGTGATGCGACCTCTGCGGGCAGTTTTCTTTTGCTTCTTTTCTTTTGCGCCAAAAGAAAAGAAGAGTCATACTTAAAGAGAGAAAAAATTTTAGAAGAAAAAAAACTTCCCTAGCCGCTAATCCCTGAAAACTAACTGCCGGTCAAGCAGGAACAAACTATTTTTTCAAGAATATTCCTCTAAATTTTAAATTGAGGAGTGAAAAAAATGAAAGGGCTGACACTTACAAAAAAACTTATCGGTTCTTTCGGAATAGTTTTTGTTCTGGTTGCGGGATTCGGGTTGTTCATAAATTTTTCTTTTATGAGTTTAAGCGGCGACCGTTCCAACGTAAGAGATTGGCTGGACTCAAGTACGACTGTCAACGCGATTTCAAAAAATATTTCCGATACGCAAAGGGCGGTCTACTTCACTATCGCGACAATGGGCACGCCGAATCATTCAACTTGGATTGCCGAGCGCGATAAAACAATCAAAAGCACGGACGAAAATTTTCAGACGTACCAGCAAGTTATAAACAACGGCGTCTACGAAACCGAAGCCGAACTTCAGCACGACCAGGCGATGATTGATAACGAGTTGCGGCTCTGGGAAAATTACAAAGCCAAACTCAATCAGCTTGACAGATTAATTTCGTCCGGCGATAACGAGGCTTGTGTTGCCTTCCTCGACAGCGACGTTGACAGGGCGTACGACGAAATTTTTGCCGCAATGAATGAGGACGTCGCTGAATGCACGAAGGGTTTGCACGACGCGGTGGACTCCTCCGAAAAAACTTTCGACAGTTTCACGACTTTGATTCATATCATGGGGATTGTTATCGCTGTGATTCTTTTGTTTGTCGTCGGCATTTTGTATTTCCTCGCGAAAGATATTCGACACTCCGTCACGCAAATTGTTTCCGTCACCGAAAAAGCCGCACAGAGTGATTTGTCGCACGACGTTCACAGCGATTCAACGGACGAGTTCGGGACAATAGCCGAGCAATTTAATTCCGTCATGCAACATATGCGCAAGGTGCTAAAAAATATTCAAGCCGCCTCCAAAAAAATTTCGGACAGCTCTGAAAAAATGCAGGACAGCGTAAATAAATCCGGCGAGCTGATTCAAAATGTCGCGTTCTCCGTAGCCAGCGCAACCGAAAATGTTTCCGAGCAAAAGGAGGCTGTCAGCGATACAGAAATTCGCGTCAAGCAAATGGAAACGAGTGTCGAACAGTCAATCGCCGCGATGAAAGCCGGTCTTGAGAGCGTCCAGCAAACTTCAAAGCAGGCGGTTATCGGCAACGAGACTGCCAACGAGACTGTTCGTCAAATGCACGAGATTGCCGCCGCCGTCGAAGAATCTGCGCGCATTGTTCAGGAGCTGGGCGAAAATTCCAAAGAGATTGGCTCAATCGTCGAAGTTATTTCGGGGATAGCCGAGCAGACGAATTTGCTTGCGCTCAATGCGGCGATAGAGGCGGCGCGCGCCGGCGAACACGGGCGCGGTTTTGCGGTTGTCGCTGACGAAGTTCGCAAGCTGGCGGAAGGTTCCCAACAATCCGTTCAGCGTATCGGTAGCATTATCGAAAATATTCAGGAGACGACAGAAAAAGCCGTCGTCACGATGCGCACGGGTTATCAGCGCGTCGAAGAGGGGCGCAACAACGTCGCGGCAACAGGGCAGTCTTTCCACGAGATTGTTAATATGATTCAGCAGGCGGAGGAAAATTCCCAACAAGTCATGCAAATAATCAGTGACTTGCGCGCGCCGATTCTGGATATTGTCGACCGCACGGAAAAAATTTCTAAGATGTCCGCCGAAATTTCCGAGAAGATGGAAAGTATTTCTATGGCGACTGCCGAACAGGCGGGGAGTATCGTGGAAATTTCCGAAGACAGCAAAACTTTAACGGAATTGTCGCAGGATATGCAAGTCGCCGTGCACGAGTTCAAGATTTAAATTCGGCGGCAAATTTTCCGGCGGCATTGCCCATTGCCCACGCCGCTTGTAAATTAAATCCGCCGGTGTTGCCGTCCACGTCCGCGACTTCACCGACGATAAATAATCCTGAAACGATTTTCGACTGCATCGTTTTGGGATTTATTTCTTTCACCGCCACGCCGCCCGAAGTAACTATCGCCTCGTCCAGCGGGCGCGTCTTCGTCACGGTCAAGGGCAAGCCGCGCAGGACTTCTATCAATCTTCGGCGTTCTTCCTTCGTGATTTCGTCGACGCGTCTTTCTTCGTCCAGGTACGATAAATCTAAAACGACAGGGATTAATTTTCCCGGCAAGAGTTCGACGAGAGCATTCTTGATCGTTTTGCGCTTGAACTTTTCAAAATCGCGCAGTACTCTTGCGTTGAGTTGCTCCGGTGTCAACGCCGGCTTTAAGTTTATGAGCAGCTCGACGAATTTTTTTTCGGACAAAAGTTTTGCGACTTGGCGGCTGAGTGTCAAAATTACCGGACCCGAAACTCCAAAGTGGGTGAACAACATTTCGCCGAAGAGTTCCGAAATTTTTTGCCCGTCCGAAATTAAAGAGACGCGGACATTTCGCAACGAAAGACCTTGCAGAGATTTCACGAAGTCTTCTTCAATTTCGAGGGGCACGAGCGCGGGCAAAATTTCCGTGACGGTGTGACCGAGTTCGCGCGAAAATTTAAAGCCGTCGCCGGTTGAGCCCGTAGCCGGATAAGATGCGCCGCCCGTCGCCAAAATAATTGCGTCCGCCTCAAAAAATTTTCCGTTGACTTCGACGCCGCGAACTTTTTTATCGTCGGAAATAATTTCGTCGACGCGCGCATTAAGTTTGACCTCGACGTTAAGGACTGCCAATTTTTTTGAAAGGACGTCGATAACTTCGGCGGCGTTGTCACTTTCGGGAAAAATCCTGTTGCCGCGCTCGTGTTTCGTCTTCAAGCCGAGAGACTCAAAAAAATTCACGGTGTCGACGGCGGTGAAATTTTCCAGCGCGCTGAATAAAAATTTTCCGTTGCGGGGAATGTTCTTGATAATTTCGGCGGTGTCAGCGGCGTTCGTCAAATTGCAACGCCCTTTGCCGGTGATACTCAACTTTCGCCCGAGACGATTCATTTTTTCAAAAAGAGTGACCTGCGCGCCGCCTTCAGCCGCACGAATAGCGGACATCATTCCCGCAGGACCGCCGCCAATCACGATAACTTTAGTCATCAAAAATTCTCCTTAATTCAATCTGCTGAAAATGATACGCCTGTCTTGTACATTGTCAAGAGATTTTCAAATGAACCACTGCGAAAAATTTTGCTCCTGAGTAAAATCAATCAGCTCACCAATGCGCGGCGTCAAGAGCTGATATTTTTTCCCGGCACTCTCCGCCGTCAAGTCTTTGTAGGGGTCATTCCAGGCGTGACGGGACAGCGCGAATTTTCCCGCGTGAATGGGGACAACTTTTTTCGCGCGAATATCTTCCGAAGCGGCGGCAGTTTCATTCGGCAACATGTGAATCGCATGCCAAGCCTCGTTGTACTGCCCGTTCTCCATGAACGCAAAATCAAAGCCGCCAAATTTTTCGCCAATCTTTTTGAAGTGATCATTATATCCGCCGTCGCCGCTACAAAAAATTTTTCTGCGCGGCGTGATAAAAGCAAAACTACACCACTCTGTCGGATTTTGTTTCAGCATGCGTCCGGAAAAATGTTGGCTCGTCAAAATGTGCACGGTGAAATTATTTCCGAAGTCTATCACCGAATCCCAATCCTCTTCAATAATTTTTTCGGGAGGAAACCCCCACTGCTCGAAATATTCGCCGACGCCCAAAGGACACAGCACCGTTTTAATTTTCGGCTTGAGTGCCATGACGCTGGGATAATCCAAATGATCCCAATGGTCGTGAGTTATCGCCAAAATGTCCAGCTCCGGAAAATCTTCCGCCGAATAAATGTTACTGCCCTCGAACGCACGATTCACAAAAAATATCGGCGAGGCGTACGACGAAAAAACCGGGTCAAGTAAAATTTTTTTGCCGGCAAGTTGCAAATAAATCGTCGAATGCCCCATCCAAACCGCGCAGTCAAGATTGGAATCTATCGCGCGTAAATTTGTCTTCGCAGTCGGCACGGAACCGGGCGGACTTAAAGCAGACTTGTCAGCGAACAAAAATTTCACCGTCGCCACGATACGATTTTCGCCGCCGGAATTTTCCGCCATGACTCGCACCGGCGTCAAACATTCAAAGTGATCCGTAAAATAATGCGGGGAGTTCAAAATTTTTTTCAGCCTGTCACCTGAAGGCAGCCGCCCAAATTCCGGACGGTTGACATAATAAAAAATCCCGCCGCCCGCAACAGCCGCCGCGCCCGCGACGCCAATCAGCCCGTTGCGAATAAAATTTCTGCGATTCATAAAAATTCCTTTCCAAAATTATTTCTCGTTCCAAATTTTTTTACTGCGGTCGTACTGATAAGCGGAACCGTCGGCAAGCTGAACAATCGGGCAAGCCGCGCCCTTAATCGTCAAATTTCCGGACGCCGTACTCAAAAGCAAATTATTCCCCGACGCGCCGGCAAAAGTCAGATCCTCCAGGCGGACGTTGTATAAATTCACCGTGTCGCTGTTCTTCGCGCTTTGAATGACGTCGTTGCCTTCGCCGAGCCCGTACCAAAAAATATTTTCGCCGCTCCCGCCAATCAAAGTATCATTCGACGAACCGCCGCCGCCCCAAAGTGTCGAAGTTCCTTTGCCGCCGAGAATTTTGTTTTCCGCAGAATCCCCCGCCAAAAAATTTTTCCCCGAAGAATTTTTCGCGTCAATAATCTCAACGCCGGAAAATTTTTCGTCAGCCAAATTAATTTCGACGTCGTCCTTGCCGCTTGCAACCAGCGTATCTTTTTTGCTCCCGCCGAAATAAAAATCAACGCCGCTGTCGTAAGTAAATTTATTCGCGCTCGTCGAGTTGCCGAACTTCGCGACGGTCATCTTGTTCGAGTTGTTGTAATACTGAATGGCTTTGTCGGTGTTCGTCCCCGCCTCAACGGTGAGCGTGCCTTTATTTTTCACGGTGAAAACCAATTTCCCTGAAGAGCGCGTGATTTTTGAAATCTCCCCCGAAATATCCAGCACGTCGCTTTTTTCAGCGGTGCCGCTCGTAAATTTTTTGATAACGTCATTGCCGCCGTCGTAGGTGAAAATATCCCGCGCGGAAGTTCCGGAAATTGTGTCGTCCGAAAAAATTTCTTCGACAGAAATATTTTTGGAAGGGTCACGATTTTCCGCCGCCTGTTTCGCCAAATACCTAAGCAAAATATAACCCGCCGCGTAAGTTGCCGTGTTGCTCCCCTTAATCGCGCTCTGCAGGCTTGAAGAATTACTCGCCAAACTTTTAATCAAATCGTAGCGGGCGTCGTCGATACCGTGAATCAATTCCGCCGCGCCCTCCTTAAAAACCGTCGGCAGTCTGCTAAAATAATCAATGTTCGCCGCCATGACAGCATGAGTAATTTCGTGGACAATCGTCCTGTCGAGAAACTTTGACGCCTTGCTTGCGGAGCCGTTCGGATTATTTTGGTCGATGTCGCTGTAATAGCGCATATTAATTTTCAGCGTGAGCTTTGTAGTTTTTTTCGAGGAGCCGTAGGAAATCGAAGCAAAATTTCCGTCGTTCTTGTTATAAAATTGCACGTCGATTTTTTTCACGGAGGTACCGCTTTCCTTGAAAGTAAACCCAAAAGAATTTTTTATCAAGTCGAGCGATTCTTTGACCCACCAGCTGTAAAGCGCGCCGACGATAAATTTTTGGCTGTCGTCAAGTTTATTTTTGGCGGGCATGGTGACGGTGAGCCCTTCGATTGTAAAACTGTTCGAGGCGGGATATTTCCACGCGCCTGTTTCCGGAACGATGCTTGCGGCGGTTTTTGCAGTGGAGCCGCCGGCGTCCGAGCCGCTTATCGCTCCGGTGTCGTCGTTGTTCAAAATTATTCCGCAAGCATTTTTCAAAAAGTTTTGGTAGTCGCCGCCATACGCCTTGCAATCTTTGACGAGCGTATTTGTCAGTTCAGACCAGCTTGAAAAATTTGAGACGGACTTGACGGCCGCGTCGAGAGCCGCCGTAGATTTTAGCGTCGTGGTATCCAGCGCGCCCATAAAATTTTTTATAACCTGTTGTGCTGTTGCCATAATTAATCTCCTTTTTAAAGATTTCATTTGAAGGAGGAGAGAGGCCGCACAGGGATCCGCATTTGGTCGCGTGATGCGACCTCTGCGGGCAGTTTTCTTTTGCTTCTTTTCTTTTGCGCCAAAAGAAAAGAAGATGTTCATTCAAAAGAGGAAAACATTTTAAAAGGAAAAAACATTAAAATTTCATTAAAAAATTCTCCGAAGTATTTAAATTATCGCCGATTTAAGGTATCATAATCGCGGAAGAAGTTTTTATCGTGAAAAGGCAGGAGGTGCTTTTTATGGAAGAGCCCGCAAAAATTTTCATTGTCGAAGACGAAAAAAGTATCGCGAAATTTTTACAAATATCCTTGACGAAAGAAGGTTTCCAGACCGCAACCGAACGCAACGGCAGGCGCGCTTACGAACGTATCGTTCAAGAAAAATACGATTTAGTTTTGCTCGATGTCATGTTGCCGGAAATGGACGGCATGGAAATTTGCCGGAAAGTTCGCGAAGTCAGCGACGTCCCCATTATCATGCTCACCGCCCTCGACGAAGTCAAAGATAAAGTCGAAGGGCTGGACTTGGGCGCAAATGATTACGTCACAAAACCTTTTTCACTCGAAGAACTCATGGCGAGAGTGCGCGGCACAATCAAACGCTATAACGAAAGAATCCGCGAAGATGACGGGCGTCGTTATATCGTCAAAAATATGATTCTCTATCCCGAACGCTGCGAAGTCACCGTAAAAGGCGAAAGTGTCGAGCTTACTCACAAGGAGTACGAACTTCTGCAATATCTCGTCGAAAACAAAAGGAACGTCCTCACGCGCGACCAGATTCTGCAAAAAGTTTGGGGCTACGATTACATGGGAAATACCAACGTCGTGGACGTCTACATAAGCTACCTCCGTTCAAAGATTGACGATCGTTTCGGCGAAAAATATATTCACACAACACGAGGCGTCGGCTATGTCATACGCGATTGAAGCAGAAAACTCCCACCTAAATTTTCAAACACGCTTTTCAAATTTCCGCAGAAGGTTCAAACTCTCTTCGCAGATAAGCTTGACTTACGCGCTGATTTTGTTCGTCACGCTGATTGTCACGAACGTGGGCACAACCGCCGGAGTTTATTACGTCTTTCACCACCAGGCGGAGCGCGCGCTGGATATCTCAATCGAAAGGACAACACAAAAGGTTCGTGAACTGAACGCTATCGACGAAAATTTTTATCGGCTGGGCACCGTCATGCCGAGCGTGGTTTTTCGCGTGGTTGACGAGTCCGGAAAAGTTATCACCGATACAAATCCTTACATACCCAACACTGAAAAATTTTTGAAGTACGTCCGGAACGACCCGCCTTTTTGGGCGAGCAATGAATATAAACTCGTCGAAACGCCCCACTCCTTTTTTTACTACAAAGACTTGCCGCTTGAAGTCGGCGGGAAAATTTTTCACTTCCAATTTTTCAAGACGATAACCTTTGAAAAAGATTTTATCCGCTATCTTTTGTGGACGATTTTTTTTGTCGACGTTATCGGCTTGGGTTTGGCAATGGCGGCGGGCTATCTTTTGAGCCGCCGAATTTTAAAACCGCTGAAACACGTCACCGAAACCGCCCGCGAAATTTCTGCAGGCAACCTGGACAAAAGACTTGACGTCGAAAAATCCGGCGACGAAGTCAGCAAACTTTCGAAGAGCTTTAACAAAATGCTTGACCGCCTCGAAGAAAGTTTCACGCGGCAACAGAGATTTATTGCCGACGCCTCCCACGAACTGCGCACGCCGATAACCGTTATTCGCGGCTACGCCGAAATGCTCGAACTTTACGGCGCAGAAGACAAGGAGTTGCTCGAAGAGTCCGCCGCGTCGATTAAAAATTCCGCGCAAAATATGCAGTACCTCGTCGAAAGTATGCTGTTCCTTGCGCGCGCGGACCAGGAGACCCAGCCGCTGAATAAATCGCCCGTCGAAATTCGGGAGCTGATAAATTCTGTCGTCAAGCGTTTCAAAAATCCGCGCGTCAAGTTTATTTGCGAAAAGGAGTTTGAAACGAGCGGCGACCCTGAACTTTTGAAAAAGCTGTTCGCGATTTTTCTCGACAACGCCCTGAAATACAGCAACGACGAAGTTAAAATCGAAATGGCTGTTGAAAATCAAACGGCGACGGTGAAATTTATTGATAAGGGTATCGGGATTTCTTTCGAGGACAGGCAAAAAATTTTCGACAGATTTTTCCGCGTCGACAAGTCACGCACGAAGTTCGACGACGAAAAAATTTCCGCCGGTCTCGGTCTTTCGATAGCGAAGTGGATAGCCGATAAGCACGAAATTAAAATCAGCGTCGACAGCGAACTTGACAAGGGCACGACTTTTGAATTAACTGTCACTCAAAATTTTTCCTCGTGAACTTTTTCAAACTTGAGCTTTTCCAATTCGCGTTGACGCGGCTGTTTCGCGGGGATGCCCAGCGATAAAATTGATTGGCACGAAAAATTTTCGGGGAAGTTCAAAATTTCGCGCAGATAATTTTCACTGGGAGAATTATTTTCCGCTTCGCGCCCGCGCACTTGAATCCAGCAGTTGCCAATGCCCTGCGCGCTTGCCATTAACTCCATGTTCATCATCGCAACGGAACAATCTTCAACAATCGTATCAGACTTTTCGCGGTCGGCAATGACAACGACGGCGGTGGCGGCTTGAGTCAGCATCTTCGCGACACCAACGCGGCAGTGGGACATTTTTTCCAGCGTCTCACGATTTTTCACGACGATAAATTCACAGGGATATTTTGAGTGACCGGAAGGCGCAAGCAACGCCGCACTCAAAATATTTTTTATTTGCTCGTCGGAAATTTTTTCTTCGGTGTATTGGCGGACACTCCTGCGCGAACGCATCAGCTCCAACAAATCCATCATGACAATCCCTCCAAAAATTTTTCTACATTATACCGAAATCTGCGCGAATTGCCAATAAAAAAAACTCCTCCACCTTCGGAAGAGTTTTTTTGCGCAGGAAAAATTTTTCAGCCGCGTTGGTCGCTCGCAACCAAAACAGCCTGCGCATTTGCCCCGCCGTTCGTAATCATGACGATATTCCGATTTTTTGCACTGCACCACGCGCTTGAACTGCCCAACGCGCCTTCCTCTTTAAAGTTGTTGAGTATTTGATCCATTTCGTTTTCGTTCATGCCCAAGCTGAAAAAAGTCGCCGCCATAACCAAACCCATAGCCGTCGTGTCATCGTTTCCGTAGTTCGTTATTTTCATGGCAACGACGTAACCTTGACTGTCGGTCACGAACAAAATTTCGCCTTTGGGTGTCGAAGAATTTTTCACGCCGTATTGACAACCCAAGCCGTTCATTCCCTGCTGTGCAAGTTCCGCGTTGTCCACCCTCTGCAAATTCGTGGTCACGACGGCAGCTTTCTGCTGTATCGTGTCGAAAGAAAGAACGGTGTTTATCACGCCGAGCAAACTTTCTGCGTTTGTATCAGCCAGCCGCACGGCCGCCGCTTGCCCGATTGAAAAATTCGCCGCCACGAAAAATATTGCAAGTATCGTCGAAAAAATTTTCCTCATAAATATCGCCCCCCGCCGAATAATTAAATGAATCTCCAATAAATCCTGCAGGAATTTTTTTGCTTTAAAAAATCTTTTTCTTGTGGTAAGATTGGAAAAAATTTTAGGAGTGATTAATTTTGGTTTCAGAAAAAATGTACGAACTCGGTACGAAAAAATCCACGATAAGGACGATTTTTGAGTTTGGTCGCAAGCGCGCGCTGGAAGTCGGCGAAGAAAATATTTTTGACTTCAGTTTGGGCAACCCGAATGTTCCGACGCCGGACTTTGTTCGCGATGCGGCGATAGAAATTTTGCAGACTTATGAGCCTTCCGCAGTGCACGGCTACACCGTCGCGCCGGGCAACCCTCAAGTTCGCGAAACCCTTGCCAAAAGTATTAATGACCGTTTCGCCACGAACTTTGCCGGCAAAAATATTTTTATCACGGCGGGCGCGGCGGCGGCTATCACCATTTCTTTTAAAGCCCTTGCCGAAAAAGACGACGAGTTCATAACTTTTGCCCCGTATTTTCCCGAATACAAATGCTTTGTCGAATCTGTCGGCGCGCAGCTGAAAGTTGTGCCTGCCCAGCCGCAAGATTGGCAGATTAATTTCGACGAGTTTGAAAAAATTTTGTCGCCGAACACAAAAGCCGTAATAATCAATTCTCCGAACAATCCCAGCGGCGCAATTTATTCGGAGTCGACGATAAAAAAACTTGCCGCCATTTTGAACGACAAGTCTAAAGAATTTGGGCACGCGATTTTCATAATCTCCGACGAGCCTTATCGAGAAATTTCCTACGGCGTCGAAGTCCCCTACGTCCCGCATTTTTACGATAATACGATTGTTTGTTATTCTTACAGCAAATCTTTTTCGTTGCCCGGCGAGCGCATTGGTTATATCGTCGTTCCGGACGCGGTGGAGGACTTCGGGAAAATTTTCGGCGCGGTCGCGGGCGCGGCCAGAGTTTTGACACACGTCAACGCGCCTTCACTTTGGCAGTTGGTTATTGCGAAGTGCGCGGGTAAACCTTCGGACATTTCGATTTACGAACGCAACGCAAAACTTTTGTACAACGGACTAATCGACGCGGGCTTTGAGTGCGTCAAGCCGCAGGGCGCGTTTTATCTTTTCCCTAAAGCCCTTGAAGATGACGACTACGCTTTTTGTGAGCGCGCGAAAAAATTTGACTTGCTCCTTGTGCCAGGCGCGGACTTCGGTTGCCCGGGATATTTCCGCGCGGCGTATTGCATCAAAACCGAGACGATTGAAAGATCTCTGCCGCTCTTCAAAAAATTAGCCGCCGAGTACAAAAAAATTTAATCGCGCGAAAATCTTTTTGCTCGATTTTCTTTTTCGGTCACGACGACGTAAACCGTATCTTCGTCTTCGTCAATCTCTGCACCACAACGCGGACAACATTCGTAAGCGGTGCCGTCGGGAAGAGTGCGCTTGCCTTTGCATTTCGTACAAAACTCCGTACCGCAACGACTGCAGTGCAAAATTTCTCCAAAGTTCGTCCTGCCGCAACGAGGACAAGCTTCGTAATAATCCGCCATAAAAAATTCCCCCAATCAAAATTTTTTTAAAACATTCGATTTTTCCAGAAGAAGTACGCCGCGATTGTCGACGCTATTGTCGCTATCACCATGACTATCGTAAATCCGTAAGAGTTGCCTTCAAGCGGCACGGGGACATTCATTCCGAAGAAACTTGCGATAACTGTAGGCACGGCGATAATAATTGTCACCGCCGCCAAAAATTTCATAACCTTGTTCTGATTGTTCGAGATAATCGAAGAAAAAGTATCCGCCATGCGCGAGAGAATTTGGCTGTACATTTCAACCATCTCCCGCGCCTGTTTGTTTTCGATAATGACATCTTCGAGCAGGTCTTCATCTTCCTCGTATATCTCCAAAATTCCTTCGAGCGTGCGATTTGTGCGGAGGCGCATAATTTTTTCGAGCACGGCGTCATTTGAACGAAGAGCCGCATTAAAATAAGTCAAGCCCTTCTGCAATTCCATAAGCCGCAAAATATCTTCGTTGTGCATGGATTCGCGGAGCTGGTCTTCAATTTCGTCCGAGAGTTTATTTATTTGCCGGAGGTACCGCAGATAAAACGTCGCCGAGCGATACAGAATTTCAAAGAGAAATTGCGTCCGCTTGTACGTGTGGAAGAGCCGCGCAGTCCGTTCGTTAAAGCTGGCAATGACGGGAGTTTCTTCAAGGCAAATGGTGATTATATATTTTTTTGTCAAGATGACGGCGAGCGGCAAGGTGTCGTAGCTTTCCTCTTCGTAGACGACGGGAACATTCGTCAAAATCATTATGGAATCGTCTTCGACGTCGATATGAGAGCGTTCCTCGTCGTCGAGTGCCGAGCGCAGAAAATCCGGCTCGACGTTCGTTAGCGTGCTGACTTCCTTCAGTTCGTAAGGCGTGGGGTCGACTATATTTATCCACGCGCCTTTCTCCAAAGTTTTCAGCGTTAATTTTTCGAGGTGCCCTGATTCTTGTGATTTATAAATTTCAAGCAACTTCTGCGCCTCCCTTCTTTTTTAGGGATTAGAGATTAGAAAAAAACTAAACCCTAGCCACTAATCTCTATCCACTAATCTCTCTACAAATTGGACGGTTATCGCGGCAAGACAATCTTCCCCCTTCGGACAAGCACGCTGCCAACAGCCCCTGCACTCCCGATTAACTTCTACAGCATTTTGTTTTTGCCCGTAAGGTCCATTTCTATTGGCGTCCGTCGGTCCCATGAGCATGACAACCCGCACGCCGAGCCCCGCCGCAAGATGAACGGTGCCGGTGTCGCCGCCGATAACCAGCCGCGCATTTTTTATAACGTGCGTCAGTTGCATCAGATTCGTTTTGCCGACAAGATTAATCGGAGGAATTTCTATCAGCGACTCAATTTCCGCCGCGCGCTGTTCGTCAACCGCGCCGCTGCCAATCATTACGGGTACGACGTTCAAATTATAAAACCAATCGCTAAGCTCGGCAAAACTTTCCGTCGGCCAGCGTTTGTTCGCCCAATTCGCGCCTATTGCAAAAATAACGTAGGGGTTGCCTTTCCGAAGACCGGCGTGCTCGGTAATTGCGTCCGCCTTCCTGATTTCTTCGGGCGGCACTTCCAGCGGAAAGACGACCTTGCCGATTTTGCAACCGATAGCGCGCGCCGTATCGAGGTAGCGGTCGACGATATGACCTTCGGAATTTTCGCCGATAACCGGCGTGGAAATTTTGTCGCTCATTTCGCGCATGTTGCACGTGCCGAATTTTTGGGGAGACTTCGCGAAAAAGGCGATCGCCGCAGATTTAAAAAGCCCTTGCAAATCCAAAACGGCGTCGTAATTTTCCAGCTGAATTTCTTTTCTGAAGGGAAGAAAATTTTTCAAGAGCCCGCCGAAAGTTTTAAACTCCTTCTTGCGAAATAAAATTATTCTGTCGACGCAGGGATTCATTTTGATTAAATCGTAAGCGGGCGGTTCAACGACCCACGTCACCCGCGCGGAGGGAAAAGTTTCCTTAATCGCGTAGCTCACCGGCAATGCGTGAATCACGTCGCCAATCGCGCTCAATTTTATTATCAGCACATTTTTTAAAATCTCGTTCATAAAATCAGCCCGCAAAATTTTTTACTAAATTTTAACCCACGCCGCCGCTACAGGCAAGCAAAAATTTCTTGCATAAAAAAAAAACGTGTGTTAGACTGAAAAAAATTTTATGGGGAGTGGATTCAATGGCACTGCGCGGAATAAGAGGCGCGATAACTGTCGAAGAAAATTCGCGGGAAGAAATTTTACAGGCGGCGCAACTTTTAGTAACAAACATAATGTCGGCGAATGAAATGGAAATAGAAAACGTGGGCGCGATAATTTTTTCGGTGACCAAAGATTTAACGGCGGCATTCCCCGCCGCAGGAGTCAGACAAATCGACGCCTTCAGATTAATCCCGCTGTTCGACGCGCAAGAAATGGAAGTCGAAGGGAGCTTGCAAAAATGCATAAGGGTTTTGGTTTTGGCAGACCTGGATAAAAAGCAACGGGATATCGTCCATATTTATTTGGGCGAAGCAAAAAAATTACGTCCGGACTTAAATTGAAGAACGCAAATAAAAAATCCCCCGTCAAAATTTTTGTCGGGGATTTTTTAATTTTTAGCTTGCAACTTTTTTCAAATTTTTTTTGCGAAGAATATTTGCCCTAAACCTTTTAATTTCTTCTTCAGTCAACGGCGGAATGTCACTGTAATCAATTTCATCGTAACTCATATTTTTTAAAGCCTCAATTTCGGCAATTTCTTCTTCAGTCAACGGCGGGATATTTTTAGTAACAAAATTGCTCATAATACAATTCCTCCTCCTCCCTGCTTGCACGTCGCGCCGAGATAATCCTGTTTCTTTCTCCGCGTTCGGTATAAACAACTGCCAGCATTCCATCAATCTTCCCGATAACTGTGATTTTCGTCAAATTCGTCAATGACATTTTCGTCAAAAAAAACACGAGCCGCGATACTAAAACTGACTTTGTGTTTTTTACGATTTATTTTTTCTTTTTCACCTCGCGAATATCTGTTGAAACTTCAATGACCCAAAAGCCTGTCCAAAAATCCCTGCCAACCTTTTGAAACTGACTCCATGTCTTCCCCTGTCAGCAAGCTTTTTATAATTTCAGTGACACAACGCGCCGCAGGAGAGTTCGGCTTTTTCAGCAGGAACGGCTCCTGATTTTTTACCGCGTCGATAACCGCGCGGTCTTCGTAGACGTAGCCGAGACAATTAATCGTGAAGTTCAAAAATTTTTTCGTCGTCTGATTCAGACGCTCCGCAACTTCCCAGCATTCCGCCTCGTCACGAATCCGATTGACGATAAGCTGAATGCCGCGCTTGTCGGTGTACTTGCTGTAAGCTTTTATGACGGCGTAAGCATCGGCAAGGGCAGTCGGCTCCGGTGTTGTGACGAGCAAAACTTCCTGCGCGGCAAGAACAAACTCAATGACTTGCCGCCCAAGCCCCGCGCCCGTGTCGATAATAATCGTGTCGGCAATTTCAGAACAGCGGCTTAACTTCTCGTGAATTTTTTTCTGGTCCGCACGATTCAAATTCAAAGTCTTTTCGATTTTCGCGACGCCGGAAATATATTTGACACCCTTCAAGCCGTTTTCGACGACGTCTTTCAATTCAACTTCGTCGTCCAGGAGATCCAGCAAGCTCTTGTTCGTCAAGCAACCCATCAAAACATTCACGTTCGCCATGCCGACATCCGCGTCAATCAGCAAAACTTTTCTGCCCCACATTTGCAAACCGATAGCCAAATTTACAGCCAAGTTAGTTTTGCCGACGCCGCCCTTGCCGCTCGTCACCGCGATAACCCGCGTATTTTTTCCGACGTCCAAATTTAAATTTCCTATCGTTTGCGCTTCTATTTCCCCCTCGCGTCGTTCCTCGACCAAAATTCTAAGCATCGTTGCCTGATCCGTCATCACATGTACCTCGCGAAACTAAACGGTGATCTTTTTCAACAACAAGTCTGCCAAAATTTCCGCGCTTGCCGACTCAATATCGTCCGGCACACTCTGTCCGGTGGTTATGTACGACAGCGAAATTTTTACGTCCTTCAGCAAATTAATTATCATTCCAAGACTGCCGGTCTCGTCAATTTTCGTCAAGACAATTTTTTCCGGGCTGACTGCGGCAAATTTTTTCATAATCTCCCGCGCGTCGGTGAGCTTAGTCGTCGCACTAATGACGAGGTGCTTTTCGATTCGCGGATTGACTTTCAAAAAATCTCCCAGCTCGCGCATTTGATATTCATTCTGCTGACTGCGTCCGGCGGTGTCAATCAAAATTAAATCCTTGTCCTTGTGGCGGTCAATCGCCTCCCCAAGTTCCGTCGGGTTATAAACAATTTCCAGCGGCAACCCCAAAATATCCGAATAAGTTTTCAGCTGGTCGACGGCGGAAATTCTGTAGGTGTCAGCGGTAATTAACGCGGCATTTATTCCCTGCTCCAAGACGAACTTCGCGGCGATTTTTGCAAGCGTGGTAGTTTTGCCGACTCCGGTTGTGCCTAGCAGGGCGGCGATTCTTGCGCCGTGACGATTCAGTCTGATGCCTTCGGAAAATTTTAAATGCTCGTTAAGATAATTTGTCAGCGTATTGCGCGCGGACATGGATTGGCTGTCGACGAGAGTTTCACCGGCGACAGAAGTGGTTGCCATCTCCGACAAAATACTTTCCTCGACTTCCTGACGGCGCAGGGCTTCATGAAGAGACAGCCCGCTTTTTTTCTTGCCTCTGCCCAAAACTTCGGCAAGGAGAGCTTTCATTTGGGAAATTTCTTTTTCGAGTTTCTTAATTTTAATTTGTTCCGCGCTTGATTCGTCGATTTCCTCTTCTTCTTGTCGAGAAAAATTTTCCGCCCGAACAGGCTCGCGCGGGTTTTGAATTTCGCGCGCCTGTGGAATTGATTGCGCTTGCATTTGCGCTTGCGCCTGCATCTCCTGAATCTGAACTTGTGTCGCCTGCGTCTGATAAATCGCCTGTTGCATCATCTGCATCATTTGCATTTGATTGAACTGCGCGAACATCATCGCCTGTGCCTGTGTCATTTGTTCGGGCGTCATTTCCGCGCCGTACTGGGATTGTGGCGGCGGCTGTTGCGCGGGCGGGACTTGTTCCGAAGGTTGCGGCTGTTCCTCCTGCGGAATTTCTTCGACGGGAATTTTTTCAGTAGCAGGAATTTTTTCTTCAGCGGAAGGGATTTTTTCAGCGGCGGGCGGAATTTCCTCTTTGTCGGGCGCGTTCCTCACCTGCGAAGATTTTTGCGGGCGCGCAGGTTTTACCTTCGGAGCTTTTTCGACGGGCGGCGGCTGAACTTCCTCAACCTCTTCGACGGGCGGCGGCTGTACTTCCTCAACTTCCTCGACGGGTGGCGGCTGTACTTCTTCAACCTCTTCGACGGGCGGCGGCTGAACTTCCTCAACTTCTTCGACGGGCGGCGGCTGTACTTCCTCAACTTCCTCGACGGGTGGCGGCTGTACTTCCTCAACTTCCTCGACGGGCGGCGGCTGTACTTCCTCAACTTCTTCGACGGGCGGCGGTTGTACTTCCTCAACTTCCTCGACGGGCGGCGACTGAACTTCCTCTACTTCTTCGACGGGCGACGGCTGTACTTCCTCGATTTCTTCGACGGGCGGCGGCGGAACTTCCTCGACTTCCTCGACGGGCGGCGGCTGAACTTCCTCAACTTCTTCGATGGGCGGCGGCGCGGCTTTTGAAATTTTTTCAAAGACCGGCTTTTCGATTTTGGGGGCGGGTTTATCGGGCGCGTTCCTCATCTGCGGGATTTTTTCTGCCGGCGGATTTTTTTCTGCGTCGTCCAAAACTTCCGCGAAACTGGGCGCGGGTGGACGAACGGGCGCGGGATTTTTTTTAGGCGGCGCGGTGACTTTCGGCGGCGGCGGCTCCAAATTTTTTTCCGCTTGAGCGACGCCCTGCGCTGTGCCGCTGGTTTTGTACTTCGCCAAAGCCGCGCTGAACGCCGAGCCTTTTATTTGGGCGGGGCGCGCCTCAACATCTTTTTTCGGGAGGGAGGACTCTTCAATCGCGGCAGTTATCTCGACAACTTCCCTGCTGCCCAATCCCAAAAGCCCGCCTTCCCTGTATTTTTTGCTGTGCAGTATGACGGCGTCCGAGCCGAGTTCTGCTTTCATTGCCGCCATTGCATCCTTCATGGTGCCGGCTTTAAAAATTTTTATCTGCATTGAAGAACCTCCGGTTTTCCAGCTTTATGTAAAAATTTCAAAATTACAATCTGACGACGCCGAGAATTTGAATTTCAACCGACTGATTAATTTCAGCATGAGAAACAATCGTGACACCCGGCACCGAACGCGCGACGAGTTTTCTGAAGTACAGACGAACAGCCGGACTTGTCAAGACGACGGGCGGATAACCCATGTTTGTCAGCTTTTCCAGTTCGGCATTCAGCGAAGAAATCATACGGCGCATCGAATCGGGATCCAGGTTGACGTAAGAGCCGTGATCCGTGCGCTGGACGCCGCCGGCAATTCTGTTTTCAAGCGCAGGGTCAAGCGTGATACAAGGCAACGTATTCCCCTGCACGACGAGTTGAGTAATTTGCCTTGCCAGCGCGTGGCGGACGTACTCCGTGAGAATTTCGGGGTCCTTCGTGACGCGCGCATAATCCGAAAGCACTTCCATAATCGTAGCCATATCGCGAATAGAAATTCTCTCGTCCAAAAGATAGGCGAGCACTTTTTGAACTTCGCCGACGCCCAAAAGTTCGGGCACGACTTCTTGCACGAGTGACTGATGAGTTTTTGCAAGGTTGTCGATAAGATTTTGAGTTTCCTGACGTCCAAGAATTTCCGACGCGTGTTGCTTAATGACTTCCGTCAAATGCGTGGCGAGCACGGAAACCGCGTCAACGACCGTGTAGCCGTTCAGCTCTGCCTGTTCGCGTTCGCTTTCGGGAATCCACAGCGCGGGCAGTCCGAACGCCGGCTCAACCGTTTCAATTCCCGGGACTTCTTCAAAAACCGTGCCGGAGTTCATTGCAAGGAAGTGGTCAAGCATGAGTTCACCGCGCGCAATTTCCATGCCCTTGAGTTTAATTATGTAGGAGTTCGGTTTAATTTGAATGTTGTCGCGGATACGAATCGTGGGGACAACCAAACCGAGTTCGAGGGCGCATTGCCGACGAATCATAACAATTCTGTCGAGGAGGTCGCCGCCCTGTCCGGTATCAACCAGCGGAATTAACGAGTAACCAATTTCCAATTCCATCGGGTCAACCTGCAAGAGCGAAACAATATTTTCCGGACGGGTAGCCTCTGCTTTTTCTTGAGTCTGCTTTTCTTCTTCGTGCTGTTCTTCGGTGACGGCAGATTTTTTGCGGAGATTGTAGCCGATAAACGCGCAAAGACATGCAAGGCAGAAAAACGGAACGCCGGGCAGTCCGGGAACAATCGCGAGCATCGTCAAGACGCCGCTGTTAATAAAGAAAATCCTCTCGTTGTTGAAAAGCTGTTTAACAATATCGTTGCCGAGATTTCCTTCAGACGCGGCGCGAGTGACAATAATACCCGTTGCCGTCGAAATTAACAGCGCGGGAATTTGGCTGACGAGACCTTCGCCGACAGTCAACAGCGTATAAGTTTGAAGAGCGTCGACTGCCTCCAGATTTCTCTGCACCATACCAATGACAAAGCCGCCGCCGATATTTATCAACATGATAATAATCGCGGCGATAGCGTCACCCTTGACGAACTTTGAAGCACCGTCCATTGCGCCGAAGAAGTCTGCTTCGCGCTGAATTTTTTGGCGGCGAACTTTCGCCTCCTCGTCGGTTATCGCGCCTTGATTCAAGTCCGCGTCAATCGACATCTGCTTACCGGGCATCGCGTCCAAAGTAAAACGCGCGGAAACTTCAGCGACGCGCTCCGAGCCCTTCGTGATAACAATAAAATTTATGATGACCAAAATTATAAACATGATAAAGCCGACGACGGGATTGCCGCCGACGACGAAATTTCCAAACGCCGTGATAACTTCGCCCGCGTAGCCGTTTATCAAAATCAAGCGCGTCGAAGAAATATTCAACGCCAATCGAAAAAGCGTAGTGACCAAAAGCAGCGATGGAAAGACCGATAAATCCAATGCCTCTTCATTGTAAATCGCGCTCATGACGACGACGAGCGCAATTGTTATGTTTAGGCAAATGAGGACGTCCAAAAGCGCGGTCGGCAACGGAATAATCATCATTATGACGATCATGACGAGAGTCACCGCGATTATGACGTCGCTGTATTTTTGAATGAATGACCCCAGCGACAGCGGTTCGCCGGCTAAACTTTCTTCCGGTGCGGCCATTTACATCGCCCCTTTTGTAAAAAATTTTTTAGTACAAACGTTTCAAATGAGTTGTGGAATTCATGAGCACGACGCGCCAAGCTCCGTCCTTGTATTCCAAAACATTGACGCAGGTATTACTTTGCGGTATCTGATTAAAATGATCAAGCCCGATATCCAAAACACTGCACAGGAGCACGATATTAACGTAACTGTGCGCGCCGATAAGGATAGTTTTTCCGGGATAGCGCATGACAACTTCGTTAAGAGCCTCGCGCGCGCGATTCTGGACGTCTTTTAAACTTTCGCCGTTCGGGAGGACGACAAGCCAGGGCATTTTTTCCCACAGCTTAAATTGGTCAGGGTAATTCTTTCGCAAATCGGCAAAGTACTGTTTAGACCAATCGCCGTAATTTATTTCGCGGAAACGCGGATCGGTGTAGGCTATCTCCTTGCCTTGAAGTGCGGCGCATTTTTGCGTAGTGACGTACGCGCGTTGCAGCGGGCTGGAAATAAAAACGTCAATGGGAAAATCTTTCAGCCCTTCGGCAAGCAAATCCGCTTGAGCAAGTCCGTTTTCGTTCAGCGGAATATCCGTCCAACCTTGATAGCGTTTCGCCTTGTTGTAGTCGGTTTCGCCGTGCCTCACCAAAATTATTCGAGTAACTGTTTCGTCATTTTTTTCAGCGAAAGCCGAAATTGGAACGATTAAAAAAGCAACCATAAGAATCAACGTAAAAATTTTTTTCATTTTAACGAACCTCCCTGCTAACTTTACGACAGATAAACTTTTTCGTCAACCATATTTTCACTTTTCGCCAGCAAAAAAGTTGTAGTAACATCGCAGACGACGTTTGTCACCGTGTAAGTCATATCAAGTATCGGATCTATGCAAAGGATAATCATGACTGCGCCGGCGGGCACTCCGATTGCCGTCAGCATGTAGCCCAAGCAAAGGATACCCACGCCGGGCACTGTGGGCATGGAAATTGCCATTAGGAACGCCGAAAAGAAAACCGTCACGAGAAAATCTTCGTCCACGTCCACGCCAAAAACTTTCGCCATTAAAAAAGCCGGCAGGGCGATATAGAAACAATTTCCCGCCGCGTTTATTTGGATACCGACCGGAATTGAGAAGGAGGAAAGTTGCGGATTTATTCCCAGCTTATCCGTGCAAAGTGTCAGAGTGTCCGGCAAACAAGCGTTTGAACTGCTCGTCGAAAAAGGTATCGCGATAAATCCCAAAAGTTTTTTCACGAAGGGCATTGGCGAAATTTTTCCGAAAAACAAAATTGCAACGAAGGCTACAAAAAAAACAAACAGCACGCTAAATGCCGAGACGAGAATAAATTTTCCTAAAGTTACAATGCTGTCTAATCCGGTATGAAACATCAGCATCATCATCGAAAGGCAAACGACCAGCGGAATCACCTTGATAATGACCAACATTACTTCCATGCAAAAATGATTCATGAACTTTATAGTTTCCATTGCCATTGTGGATTTTTCGCCGAGCTTGTTTAAGATAAAGCCGAAGAACACCGCGAGGAAGAGCACTTGCAAAACATTTCCGGTTATCAGCGGCGCAACAATGCTGTCAGGCACAATCCCGACAAACAAATCTCTCAATGCAAAATTTGACGCCGAAAAATCTGTTTCACTGCGCGGCGGCAGGGCGGATGCCAATCCGGTCAAGGGCTCTTGAAAAAAAGCCAGTCCCAAAGCCATAGGTGCCAATGTGTTTACCGCCATAACCGCGACAGAAATTCCCAGCAACTTCAATCCGATTTTGCCGACATCCGCCGTCTTTGACATGCCGGTTATTCCCGCGATAACCGAGAAAAAAATCAGCAAGCCGGCTATCATTTTCAGCGCATTTAAAAACATTGTGCGGACTGACTCAACCAAATACGTCTCAATAAAAGAAATTACTTCGGGTCCAAAAAATTCTTTCAGCAAAAATCCGAGCACCATTCCCAAAAACAAACCGGCAAAAGTTTTTCTGACTTGACTGCCGCCGGACGTGTGCACTCTGATTAAAACGATATTGCGACCGTTCTTGCGGGAGTAGCCCATTTTGTCGTTGTTGGCTTTTAAAATAATTACACTGAAATAATCTTCGTCTTCTTCGGAATAATCCGTGAGCGCAATAATCGGGTTGTACTCCTCGCCCTTCGAGGTGATTCTCAAATTCACGTCGCCGAATTTTTTTATGATTTCGACCTTTGCCTCAAAATTTTCCACGCCGAAATTTTTTTCCAGCCGAAAAAGAATTTCCTCCAAAAGCAACTGCCCGCGATCAATTTCTTCCGGAGTGATTTTAGTTTTTTCCAGTTCGTGCTGAAGAATTTTCCGCTGCTCGACAAAATTTTCCCGAGTCATCGTACAAGAAAATTTTTTAAACAAAACAAATTCCCACCTTCACACTGCCGTAATTCATTGCACTCCCTTTAACTTTACGACAGATAAATTTTTTCGTCAACCATATTTTCACTTTTCGCCAGCAAGAAAGTTGACAGAATATCGCAGACGACGTTCGACACTGTATCAAGCATGTCGATTATCGAATCGACGCACAAAATCACCATGACCGCGCCCATTGGGATACCCGCCGTCGCAAAAATCGACGCCATGCAAATAATTCCCGCGCCGGGCACTGTGGGCGTTGAGAGTGCTACCAAAAAAATTGAAAAGAACATCGTCACGAGTAATTCTTCCGTCCAATTTATTCCGTAGACGCTCGCCATAAAAAAAGTTGGTATCGTGAGATAAAAAATATTTCCGGTGGAGTTCATTTGTATTCCGACGGGGATTGCGAAAGAGGCAAGCTGCGTGTTTATTCCCAGACCTCTCGTGCTGACCTTCAAGGTGTCCGGCAAGCTTGCGTTTGAACTGCTCGTCGAAAAAGGTATCGCGATAAATCCCAAAAGTTTTTTCACGAAGGGCACCGGCGAAATTTTTCCGAAAAATAAAATCGCCACGCACGACACCAAAAAAATAGTCGGTATGCTGAGAAATTGCACCAAAA
Source organism: uncultured Selenomonadaceae bacterium (assembly GCA_905234195.1). Classification (GTDB taxonomy): domain Bacteria; phylum Bacillota; class Negativicutes; order Selenomonadales; family Selenomonadaceae; genus Quinella. Next base: position 37,073 of record CAJOFR010000009.1, on the reverse strand, counting down.
TTAATTTTCCGAAGGTGATAACTCCTGCAAGCCCCGTGTGAAAAATCAGCGTCATCATTGACAGGCAAACAATCAGCGGAATTACTTTGACGATTAATCTCATAACGCCCAAGCAAAAATGATTCATGAACTGGATAACTTCCATTGCTATTGCCGCTTTTTCGCCCAGTTGGTTTATGACGACGCCGAAGAATACCGCGAGGAAGAGCACTTGCAAAATATTTCCGGTTATCAGCGGCTCGACGATATTTCCCGGGACAATTCCGACAATAGTTTTTCTTATCGAAAACTTTTCAATTTCCGAGACGTCGTTCACCTGCGAAGATACCGCCGACATTAATTCCGGCATCGGTTCTTGAAAAAAAATCAGCCCGACATTTAAAGCAAGGAATACGCTGACAAGCATCATTGTCAACGAAATTCCGACGAACTTTATTCCGATTTTGCCGACGTCCGCCGTCTTTGACATGCCGGTTATTCCCGCGATAACCGAGAAAAAAATTAACAAGCCGGCAATCATTCCCAGCGCGTTCAAAAACATTTGCCTGAACGCGTCGATAAAATTGACTTCAATCAGCCGGAGTATAAACGGGTCTACAAATTCTTTCAGCAAAATTCCGAGCACTATTCCCAAAAACAAACCGATAAAAGTATTGCGGACTTGATGGCTACCCGACTCGTGAACTTTTATAGAAACGACATTGCAACCGGAGTGGCGGGAGTAGCCCATTTTGTCGCGGTTGGCTTTTAAAATAATTACGCTGAAATAATCTTCGTCTTCGGTAGAATAATCCGTGAGCGAAATAATCGGGTTATACTCTTCGCCCTTCGCGGTGATTTGTAAATTCACGTCGCCGAATCTTTTTTTCAGCTCGACCGTCGCCTCAAAATTTTCTACGCCGGAATTTTTTTTCAGCCGAAAAAAAGTTTCCTCCAAAAGCAACTGCCCGCGATTAATTTCTTTCGGGGTGGTTTTAGTTTTTTCCAGTTCGCGTTGAAGAATTTCCACTTGCTCGGAGAAATTTTCTTGCGTTATCGTACAAACAAATTTTTCAAACAAAATTAATTCCCTGCCTTCACGCCGCCCGCGATTGGTTGACGTTCTTTTTCTTGATTCTGTAGACGTACGCCAAAATTTCCGCAACACCTTTGTAAAGCTCGTTCGGGACAGTGCCGCCCACTTCGACGGCGTCATAAAGTGCGCGCGCCAACGGTTTATTTTCGACAATCATGATATTATTTTCCCGCGCCACTTCCTTTATTCTTTGAGCAACCAAATCCTGCCCTTTCGCCAAAACAACCGGCGCAGTCATGCCCGGCTGATACAAAAGCGCAACTGCCAAATGCGTCGGGTTGGTAACAATGACGTCCGCCTTCGGAACTTCCTGCATCATTCTCGACATTGCCATTTGACGTTGCTTTTGTTTAATCTTGCCCTTAATTTGCGGGTCACCTTCGGTTTGTTTGTACTCGTCCTTGACTTCCTGTTTAGTCATCATCAAATCCTGCGTTGTCTGCCACGTTTGATAGGCGTAGTCCGCGACGGCGAGCACCATTATCACGCCGATAACTTGAAACGCCATGACGAAAATTTTGTCCGCGATTTCCGCCAGGCTGTGCGGCAAATCGTAATAAATGAAATACGGCATGAAAGGTATCTCGTCTTTCAAATACAGGTACAGAAAAAATCCTATGACGAGAATTTTGAAAAGAGATTTAAGCAGTTCGACGAGCGAACGTTTAGAAAAAATTCTGCCGAAACCGTTAATCGGGTTGAGGTTATCGAGTTTCGGCTCAAGCTTTTCCGTTGAGATCATAAGTCCGACTTGAAAAAAATTTATTCCCAGCGCGAAAATCAAAATCCCCAGCATGATTGGGAAGGCGGTTTTCGCGAGGAGCATCATTATTCCCAAAAATAATTCCGTTATCGATTCCGTTGATATGCTGAAGGTTGCAAGGTTTGAAAAAATGTACGCCGAATAGCCCGCGATATTTCCGTAGATATATTCCCACAAAACTTTTATGACGAAAAATCCGGCGAGCAAAACGAACGCGGCGTTCAGCTCCTGACTTTTTGCGACCTGTCCCTTTTTGCGAGCGTCGCGGCGTTTTTTATCGGTAGGCTCTTCGGTTTTGTCTCCGCCCTCCGCGAACCTCTGCAAATCGAAATTAAGTGGCAAGTGGCAAGTGGCAAGGGGTAAGCTTTTTTCTAATTCCTTATCCCTATTCACTAATAAGGCGGATTGCTGTGGAAATATTAGAGTACATCTCATTAAACATCACATCCAAAAACAAAACGTAAAACGGCAGGAGCATCGCCAACATAAAAATTCCAATCATTAAGTGCATGGGGATACCGACGACAAAAATATTCATCTGCGGCATCGTCCGCGCGAGGATACCCATTCCAACATTCGTGATTAAAATTGCGAAAGTCACGGGCATTGCGATTTTCATTCCCGTCAAAAAAACTGCCGCCGTTATATCGCCGACATAGTTTGCAAGCGCGGGATTCCAAACGACTGAATCGAGAGGCACGCGCCTGAAACTTTCGACGACCGCCGCGATAATCATGTGGTGTCCGTTCACGACGAGGAAGTAAATCACCGACAAATTATAAAGAAAACTTCCGATAAGCGGGGCTTGCTGACCGGAAGTTGGATCCATAACATTTGCGACGGAAAAACCTACCTGCATATCCATAATTTTTCCGGACATATTTATTGCTGAAAGCGCGACGAACGCCACGAAGCCGATTAGCCAGCCCACGAAGAGTTCTTGCGCGATTGTTCCGGTGAACATTAAAATTGTTTCCGGCGCGGTGACTACTTGTTCGCTGACAATGACGGGGAATATTAGAATCGTCATTGCGACCGCCGCTCCTGCGCGCAACTGAATTGGGACGTTCATGCTGCCGAAAAATGGCGAGATAAAAAAAATTCCGCTCATGCGTGTCAGCACGAGTAAGAAGGCGGCAACTTGTCCTTGCAGTACGTCATAAAAATCAATCTCCGTCAAAACGTCGACTCCCTTATTTTAAGGGGAAAGGGTTAAGGGATTAGGGAAAAGAATCTTATCCCTTGCCACTTATCCCTTGCCACCAGTCAGCTGATTCGCGCGGGAAGATTTACAAAAATCCCCATGCAAAATTCCGTCATCAAACTCAACATCCAGGGTCCAAAAATCAAAATCGCCACGAACACTGCAATTATTTTCGGAATAAACGCCAGCGTCTGCTCTTGAATAGAAGTCGTTGCTTGAAAGACGCTGACCATCAAGCCGACGGTTAAACCGAGACCGAGCATGGGCGCGGAAACAATCAGCACGACCATTAACGCTTCCTGCCCGATTTGTATTACTAAATCTCCAGACATTTTCAATCACCTGAAACTTACAATCAACGAACTTATCAGCAAATGCCAGCCGTCTATCATGACGAACAGCAAAATTTTAAACGGCAGTGAAATCATGACCGGCGGCAACATCATCATACCCATTGACATTAGCGTCGTCGCGACGATCATATCAATGACGATAAACGGCACGTAAATCATGAATCCGATTTGAAAACCCGTCTTAAGTTCGCTTATCATAAACGCCGGAACTAAAACGAAAGTTGAAACGTCGTCTTGGGTGTTCGGTCTTTCGGCGTCCGCCAAATTCACGAACAACGCTAAATCTGATTCTCTCGTTTGTCGAAACATAAATTCGCGTATCGGGGCAATGGTATTGGTCAACGCCTCTTCCTGTGAAATTTCTCCGTTCAGGTAAGGTTGTATGCCGTTGTCGTTTGCTTGGCTCCAATACGGCGACATTATGTAAAACGTCAGGAACATTGCCAGCCCCAAAATGACTTGGTTGGGCGGCACGTTTTGAGTTGCGAGAGCGTTACGCAAGAAACCGATAACCACGACGATTCTGACGAAAGAAGTCGTCATGATTAAAATTCCCGGCACAATCGTCAAAATTGTCAGCACCGCGATAACTTGTAGCGTGGACGAAACTTGCTGTGGTTCTTCCGCCGTGCCGACTTCAATGTTAATGTTCGGGATTAGGGGTTCGGCTCCCGCCGCGTTTGTCAGCGCGATTAAAATTCCGACGACGCAAAAAATGAAAAAACTTCGATTCAAGCCGATAATGCTCCTTTTTAAGGGATAAGGGAAAAGGGCTAAGAGGAAAGATTTTCTTTTCTCTTAAAACTTACCGCTTATCTCTTGCCACTAGGTACAAGTCACTTTTTCTTGAAGAGCGGCGGAATTTTTTGCACTAAGTCCGAAACGGAGCCAAAGTCCTTGTAGAAAATATCGTTCGCCGCGAGATTTTTTTCGCGCAGATTTTCTATAGTATTGCTGTCGGTAATTTCGCTAAGGAGTGTAATGCTGCCTTCAGTCACGCCTAATAAAAATACTCTGCCGGCCATTTCAACTATGCAGACAGAGCGATTAGGTCCCAGCGGTAAATTTTCCAACACCTTGCCGCCGCCTGTCGACATCCGCGCGTTGAAACGTCCGCCGATAAATTTAGCCGTGAAATACGCCATGACGACCACCACCGCAAAGACGGCAATCAAGCTCAAGAGGTAAGCGAAGGTAGACCACCAGGAAACTGCGGTAGGTTTCGGTTGAACTTCTTCGTAGCCCTCCAAATACCCGCCGACAGCTTCCGCAGTCTCACAGCCAAAACTTAAAAACACGCACAAAAGCGCGATAAAAACCGGCAGACAAATTTTTAATTTTTGATTCATCAGCCGACAGCTTTACGCACCGCTTCAAGCACGCGATCCGCCTGGAACGGCTTAACGATAAAGTCACGCGCGCCGGCTTGAATAGCTTCAATAACCATCGCCTGCTGACCCATCGCGCTGCACATTACGATTTTTGCGTTAGGATCAATTTTTCTTATCGCCTTAACGGCGGAAATCCCGTCCATTTCCGGCATGGTAATATCCATCGTCGTCAAATCGGGGTGCAAGTCCTTGTATTTCTCGACGGCCTTCATGCCGTTTTCGGCCTCGCCGACGACTTCATAACCATTTTTAGTCAAAATATCCTTAACCATCATTCTCATGAATGCCGCGTCATCAACGACCAACACTCGTACAGCCATAGTTCATCTCTCCCTGTTAGAAAATTAATTAACAAAAAATTTTTCTTCTTCTAAAGTAGTCTTCAACATTATAACCGATTGATTTAAAATCGGCAAGAGTATTTTGGTTTTTCGGATTAAGCTTTTGGAACCTAAGAAAATTTTTAATGGAATTTTAATATTTTATGCGGGCGGCGCGTTCGGCGGGCGAGGCAATTTCAGTTATCCTTACGCCGAAATTTTCGTCAATGACGACAACTTCACCTTTAGCAAGATACTGCCCGTTGACTTGAATTTCTACCGGCTCACCTGCCAATTTATCCAGCTCGACTATTGAACCGTTTGCCAGCTCCAAAATTTCCTTGATAGATTTTTTCGTCCTGCCCAACTCCACCGTAACCTGCAACGGCACGTCGAGAATCAAGCCGATATTTGCTTCGTTGACTTGCACGGGCTCCATTGAAAGCGGCGTGAACTGCGCGGGGGACACCGGCATATTCGTCACGACGTTTGGTTGCATTTGCGGCGGGTAGCCGTAGCCCGGCGGCGGGGGTCCGTAAGGTTGTTGCGGCGGATATTGCGGCGGCGGATAAGGTTGTTGCGGGGGCGGCGCGCCGTAAGGTTGTTGCGGGGGTGCCTGCGGCGGGGGCGGTGCTGCCTGCGGTGGCGGCGGCGGCGGTGCTACAGGTTCGGGGGGCGGCGGCGTGTCCGGCGAAGGTGCGGGCTCGTCTCCTCCCATTGCGCCTCCCATTAGCGATTCAACCATGTCTTTTGCCACGTTCACCGGCAGAATCTGCATAATCTCGCTGTCAATCAAGCCGTCGACTTCCATGCGGAAGGAAACGCGAACAATCGGGTCGGTATTCTTCGCCATCTCGGTAATGACTTCCTCTTTACCGAAATCGACGAGGTTGACAATAGGCGGAGAAATATCTATTTTTTTCGCGAACATCGTCGAAAGGCTCGTGGCAACCGCGCCCATCATCTGGTTCATTGCTTCGCCGACCGCGCTCATGTGAATTTCGTTAAGCCCTTGATCGGGATTGGTGCCGTCGCCGCCCATCATAAGGTCAGCGATAATCGCCGCGTCGCTTGCTTGAATTGCAAGGACATTATTTCCGTCGATACCGATTGTGTAACCGACTTCGACGACGAGATAAGGCATCGGATAACTTTCCTGGATAATATTCATCGTCGCGACGGAAACTTTTGGGGTTGTGATTGAGACTTTTTGATTCAGGAGCGTGGAAAGAGTGGTTGCCGCGCTACCCATAGAAATATTACCGATTTCGCCGAGCGCGTCAATTTCAATTTCCGAAAGAACTGTATCAAAATCTTCGCCGCCGGAGGAGCCGCCGCCGTCGTCACCCCCGCCGGAGTCGCCGCCACCTGCTGCTGCCGCTAACATTGCATCAATTTCAGCCTGTGATAACCCTTCGTCATACATCAAGTGTCCTCCTCCCCATCAGGGTTTACAACTCTAGTTATTTGAACTGCCATTTTTTTGCCGAAAGTACCCGGGCGGCAGTAAAACTTTGCATTGCTGCCGACTCTGCAGGGAAAATCGTCTTTAACCTTCGTAGTCAGCTGTAGCACGTCGCCGAAACCCAAAGTCAGAAATTCGCGGATAGTGATTTGCACGCCGCCAATTTCGACGATAAACGGGACTTCGGTTCTATCCAATTTCGATCTGATAACCGCGATATCGTCGCCCGAATCATTTTTCGAGATAGATGACGCCACCCAAAAAGTTGTCGTCAATTTTGACATAATCGGCTCCAAAACGAGATAGGGAATACAGATATTCATCATGCCTTCGGTTTCGCCGAGTTTTATTTGCATTGTGATAATGACGACCATATCCGAAGGCGGAACTATTTGCGTGAACTGGGGATTAGATTCTGTCGTTTCGAGGAAAGGATTTATAACGACGACATTTGCCCACGCCTCTTTAAAATGAGTCATTGCAGTGTTTACGAAACGGCGCATTACGGCATCTTCAATATCCGTCAGCACGCGGGTTTTAATTGAAGTTGTGCCGTCGCCTCCGAAAACTCTGTCGATAAAAGAAAAAGCAATTTCCGTACCAATTTCAACGATAATATTTCCCTTCAGCGGCGGGACGCCGAGCACGCTGATAACGCTGGGATTTGCCATTGATTGTACAAATTCTTGATAAGTGAGCTGTTCGACGGACGCCACGTCAACATTAACCAGCGTCCTCAAATGAGTGCTTAGGTACGTGTTTAAAAGGCGCGCGAAACTTTCGTGCAACATGTAAAGCGTACGGATTTGGTCTTTAGAAAATTTATCCGGCCGCTTAAAATCGTAGACTTTAACTTTTCTGGCGTCGGCGTCCTGTTTCATAGTGTCGGCGTCTACGTCGCCCTGCTGAACTGCGGCAAGCAGGGCATCTATTTCAGCTTGACTTAATACATCACCCGGCAATCTTCACCACATCCTTTTTATGATTCAAGGTTAATTGTCGGAATTACTGCAACAAGAAACTGGTAATATAAACGTCGTAGATTGAGCCGTTGCCCAGCTCTGCATTCAAAGCGTCCTTGAGTTGTTTTTTCAGCTCGTCCTGTTTTGTAGCGTCGAAGTCTTCAATTTTTGTGGAGCGCAGAAAATGCGTAGTTATATCCATGACTTTAATTTCCACGTCCGGCAAGAAAACGTGTGTCTCTTCGTTGATAACGGTTTTCTTGCTGGGATTGACTTCGAGGACGATGCCGGCTTTAAGATATTTTCCGCCGCGCGGTCCGCCCACATTAACCAGGATACCCTCTTTCGGGTCGCCGAGTTTCAAAAAAATTCCAGGGTCGCTGTGACGCCCGCTGTCTTCGCCGTCATCCACCTGCGCATCTGCCATAATTTTTGTCGTCACGAAAATGGAGATACCGGCGGCGAGAGCCAGCCCGACCACGACTAAAACCACGATTAAAATTATCGGTGATTTTTTCTTAGGTTCGGCAGCCTCTACTTCCTTTTCTTCTTCAGCCATAATTTATTCCTCCGAAATTAGTATTGCCTAAGCGCACGACGATATTTCATGACGCGGCGCACGACCTCTTCTGCCGACTCTTCAACGATAAATTTTTTCTCGTTCATCAGAGTTATCACGGTGTCGGGAGTTTCTTCCACAGTCTGAATAACTTCTGCGTTTAAAATAAACTCCCCTTTTTTCCTCGAATCCGAATTGAATTTAGTCAGCTTAATCACGGCTTACCCTCCTCGTCAAAAATAAAAAATTTCTACAGAACTGAACTTCGTCGAAAAAAATCTAATTCCTTTATTTTCCGGTTAAGAAATTTAATTTTATGAAACCCCTTTCATAATTTTACACGCAACAAATTCTTTGTCAACTGCTTGAAAAAGTTTTTAGCGTTTAGAAAAATTTTTCTCTCTTTAAATCTAGCATCTACTTTTCTTTTGACCGCAAAAGAAAAGTAGCAAAAGAAAACTGCCCGCAGAGGTCGCGTCACGCGACCAAATGCGGGCGGCCGCCCATCCTTGGGCGGCCACTCTCCTCTTTATACTAACCGCTGATCTCTTTCCCCATAACAAATTTTTAAATTTTAAAGGAAACTTGACAAAGATGATTAGGAGTCTTAAAATAAATGGCGATTTTTGATTTTAAAGAGAAGGTGGTGAATTTTAGGAGACTTCGCGGAAAAATTTTCGTTCCGCGCAAAAAAATCTTTCATAAAAAATTTTAATGAGGTGTTTCGTTTTGAATTATATGCGATTAAAAAAAGTGATAGCAGCGGCGGCAGTTGGTATGTTCGCGGTTTCGCTTCCGATTAATGCAGATGCAAAAAGAATACACGATCCCCAAGTTGCAACGAAATCGGAAACGCGCGATTTTTCCGAAAGTGATATGAATATCGAATTGCCGACGAACAATGCGGCGGCAGTTGAAAATAATTTGAATAATAGTTCCGGTTCTTCTTCCAGAGTCGCCAGAAAAGCGGTTTATGTTCGCGGAATCACGACCGAAGAAAAAAAGGATCCGAATTTCTCTTCCAGCATAGACACGACGAGGTTCAGAATGTCGCCGGTTAATCAGCCGGTCACCGAGTCCGGAATTTCTTCGCCCAGATATGACGTCTCTGATTATTCGCAAGCCGGTGATTTTTCTGTACCGAAGACCGTATCGCCTTACGATCCGTCGATAAGCGGAACTCCTATGGCAAGTCAAAGTCAGTGTGTCAGTTATCTTTTGAGACACAATCCTAATCCCGCGTTGAATGTTTCGCCTGAAGAGATTGTTGCTTATTATTACGAGGAAGGGCAGCGCGAAGGGATTCGCCCCGACGTCGCCTTTGCTCAAGCTTTGGTCGAAACGGGATTTTTCCGCTACGGCGGCACAGTCACTCCCGACCAAAATAATTATTGCGGGCTCGGCACCACTTCGGCCTACGTGAAGGGCGTTTATTTTTCTCATCCCCAACTCGGAGTTCGCGCGCATATTCAGCACTTGCTCGCTTATTCTTCGACGAGAAAACCCACTACGGCTATCGTTGACCCGCGCTATAATGTCGTCCGTGATGCTTACGGCTCGCGCACGCTCGGAAATTGGCAGGATTTAAACGGACGCTGGGCAGTGCCGGGTAATACTTATGGTCAGCAAATTATTTCGACCTTCAATGCAATTTTAAATCAGTGATTAGTGGATAGGGATTAGCGGTTAGCGAACAAAAAACTAGCCCCTATCCCCTAACCACTACCAACTAAAAATCGGTGATTGCTCGTGATTTCAGAATGGGAACTTTTTTTGAGATTGACGCTTGCCTGCATTTTGGGCGGCGTCATAGGCTACGAAAGACAGAGCCGGCGAAAATCGGCGGGGCTTCGTACAAACGTCCTGGTGTGTCTCGGTTCGTGCCTGATAATGGTTTTGAGCGAGGCTTTATATTTTAAAGTCGAAGGGCGCACGAACGCTGACCCTGCAAGATTGGCGGCGCAAGTCGTCAGCGGAATTGGTTTTCTCGGCGCGGGCGCGATAATGAAAGAAGGTTTAACTGTCACCGGCTTGACGACGGCTGCTTGTATTTGGGCGGTGTCGGGCGTCGGTCTTGCAGTCGGCGCGGGCTATTATTCGGGCGCGCTGTTCACAACCGGTTTGATTTTCGCGACGCTGGGAACTCTTTCGCGTATTGACGAATGGGTTATGCACGAGCAAAATTTATATCTCACCGTCCGCACGAAGGACAAGCCCGGGCAACTTATGCATATCAGTTCTTGTATCGACGATTTGCAGCTGAAGGTTCGTGGCGTCAAGGTGAAGGCGGACGAAGATCATTCCGATATTTTGTGCATTGACTTTGAAGTTTATAACCATCGCGGCTTAAAGAGCGTCATTGTCGTGGACGCGATAAAGCGAATTGACGGCGTTGTCCGTGTCGACGTCAGCTAGCTTTAAGTGATAAGTTAATAGTAATAAGAGAGAGGCCGCCCACGGCCGCCCGCATTTGGTCGCGTGATGCGACCTCTGCGGGCAGTTTTCTTTTGCTACTTTTCTTTTGCGATCAAAAGAAAAGTAGATGCTAGATTTAAAAATAGAAAAAATTTTAGAAGAAAAAATCACCAAAGCAAATTTAAAAGATTGCCGATACTCGAATAAGAATTCATATTCAGAAAGGCGCGGTTCGTGTAAATTGACGCCTTTGCAAAATCGCTACCCAACATCGTTGCCGCCGTCGGGAAAAATCTGCCGCTCATCGCGCTCGCCGTAGCGATATGACTTTCGGCTTTTCCGGCAAGCCCGTCGCGCCCCAAAATCCTTGAAACTTTATTCGGGTTGGTAGTTATCGCGTCGACAAGTCTGTCTTCGTCAATTTTCATTTTGCCGTCGCTCTCCACGACAAGCCCAATCGATTGGTAATTCGCCGCGCGGTAAATCGTATCGCCAAAATTTACCGCCATTCTGCCGACGCGTTTTGAAACTGAACTGTTGTCGCTGAAAAAATTTATTGCGTCATTGTAGTCGCTGACAAAACTTTCAACAGACTTTAAAGCATTCGTGAGCTCGCCGCTGTACGTCGTCTTTGTGACGCGGTTGCCCTTCCCGTCGAAAGTCTGACTCCTCGTGACGGCATCTTTACCGACGTCGAAGTCGTAATTTTTTATTTTGGCGGCGGAACTTTTGAGATTAGCCATCGTGTCATCAAGTTCGCTGTAGAATTTATTTTTAGTGGTGTCGTAGCTCGAAAGCAGAGCACTGTAATTACTCCGCAACGAGTAAATATTTTGAGTGGGCGGTGCAGAATTTTTCAGCAACGGGCTCGAACGATAAAGTTGCCCGTTTATAAAAGTGTTTTTGTAGTTCGTGTAGACGCCGTTGTACATTTGTCGAATAGTTGGCATTTGAATCACCCTTTCAGTTTAAATCAGGACGTCGACCGGCGAAAAATTTCCCTGCGCGGGAATATTTTTTTTGTTTTCGCCGCTGACCTCGTTCATTTTTTGTTGAGCGCGCTCAATCATCGCCTTGACCTTTTTAACTTCGTCCTCGTCGCACATTTCGTTCTTGACGCCCTCTTCGCAATCACTCAAATCAGTTTCGAGAAGACTCAACACAAATTTTACATCGTCCGCAGAATTTGCAGCGGCAAGTTGCCTGGCGCGCTTAGACTGATTAAAAGCAACCTTGCCCTTCGTTTTTTCTTCAGACAAATCAATTTCGGCGGCTTCAGTAATTTTTTTATCGGGCTTGTCCAAAATTTTTTCCCACCAAAATTTTTTATCCTTCTTGTTCAGCGCGGTTGAGTGTCGTTTAGAATCGTCGCCGCTCTTAGAAATACTCCAGCCGCGTAGCCCGCCGTCGTCCCCGATAATAAATCCCGCCGATTGAACAGTTGAGTTGCGCGTCGGATTTAAATTCGCGATGTCGTAAATCAGAGCCTCGTACTCAATTTTTTTGTCGGGATTATTTTCCATTTCGCGCAAAATTTTTGGCGAAATCGAAACGTTATTCAGACCCGCGCCGGAAAAAGGAGCCGTCCCCACGCTGAATTTAAGATTGGGAAATTTTTCCGACAAGATTTTCAAAACACTGCCCTCCGAATTTTCTTCGGCTTGTGCTTTCGCGTAACTGTACGCCGCCTCCGAAACGTAACTGCTACCGATTTTTACCGGCATGACAACCTCCTCCTTGCAAAAAATTCCTGTCAAAAAAAATATCGCCGTTTTTTTTCGGCGAATAATAAAACCGGCGCGAATAACTTTTTTTCGGGAGTGAACGCGCCGACAAATGTATACCATGATACAACGGTTTTCGGGATTTACATTCTTTTTTGTTATGATATAATTCCGGTGTCAGCTGATAAAGATTTTTAGTTAGGTAGTGATTGTCATGAATAGCGGAGATACAGCGTGGGTAATGATAAGCGCGGCGTTGGTTTTCATAATGACGCCGGCAGTCGCTCTTTTCTACGGAGGAATGGTTCGGAGCAAAAATGTTTTGACGACGATAATGCAGTCGATGTTTATTTTGGGCATGGTCAGCGTTGAGTTTATTTTAATTGGATATACGCTGGCATTTGGTCCGGACGTGAGCGGGCTAATCGGTGACTTGTCAAAAGTCGGCTTGTCGGGTGTGGGATATAACCTGCTTGAAGGCGGCACGATTCCCGAACTTGCATTTGTAGCGTTCCAGTGCATGTTTGCTGCGTTGACTCCCGCGCTGATAACGGGCGCATTTGCCGAGCGCATGAAATTCAAAGGCTTTGTGTTGCTGATGTTACTTTGGGCGGTGTTCATTTACAATCCGATGGCGCATTGGGTTTGGGGCGGCGGATTTCTGTCACAACTGGGCGCGCTCGATTTCGCGGGCGGGCTGGTGATTCACATTTTGAGCGGAGTGAGCGGCTTAACGATTTGTATTTTGCTTGGTAAACGTCGTGGCTATGGAAAATCGGCGATAGTTCCGCACAATATTCCAATGACGGTACTCGGCGCGGCGATTCTCTGGATCGGGTGGTTTGGTTTCAATGCAGGCTCTGCGCTCGGTGCAAATGAATTGGCGGCAAATGCTTTCCTCGTGACGCAAGTCGCGGCGGCGGCGGGATTACTCGGCTGGGTGCTGGTTGAATGGATTCGTAGCGGCAAGCCGACAATTTTGGGCGCGGTATCCGGAGCGGTCGCGGGGCTTGTGGCGATAACTCCTGCTGCGGGCTATGTGACTGTCCTGCCGAGCATCGCAATTGGTTTTATCGGCGGCGGCATCTGCTACACGGCGGTCGCAATTATCAAGGAGCGATTCGGCTACGATGATTCGCTTGACGCGTTTGGCGTGCACGGTGTCGGCGGCATGTGGGGCGCGGTCGCTACGGGGCTTTGGGCAACGACGGCGGTTAATCCCGACGGAGCGAACGGACTTTTCTACGGCGAAACCGAACTTTTTATTGCGCAGATTATTTCAATCGTCGTGGCGGTGATTTTGGCGGTCGTCGGCTCGACCGTTCTTTACAAAGTTGTTAATGCGATTGTTGCGTTGCGTGCGAACGACGAAGAAGAAATTACCGGTCTTGATCTGACTGAACACGGCGAGCGCGGTTATAATGCCGGATTATTTGCGGGCGCGCCGAGTTTTATTGGTGGCTCCGAGTTGGATACGGTGAGAATTTTTCCGAGCGTATCGAGTTCGCAAAATTAAGGCGGTGAGCACATGGACAGAAAAATTACCAAGATAGACATAATCACGCGCTCTTCCAAACTCGAAGACCTGAAGGAGGCTCTAAACAAAATCGGCGTGCGCGGCATGACCGTCAGTCAAGTTTATGGTTGCGGTACGCAGCGCGGACACAAGGAAGTTTATCGCGGGCGCGAATATGAAGTTAATCTCGTGCCGAAAATTAAGCTTGAAACGGTCGTGTGTGAAATTCCGGTCGAAAAAGTTTTGGAAGTCGCGCAAAAAGTTTTGCGTACGGGCGAATTTGGTGACGGAAAAATTTTTGTCTACGAGTTGGAAGACGCCGTGAGGATTCGCACGGGACATCGTGGCGTTGAAGCGATTATGGATATTCCCGGCGAAGTCGGGGACTAATCGAAATTAAGAAATACTTTCGACGATGCCTTCTACAGAAATTTTTATTTGCGCTTTTAAAATTTAGTGCTAAAATATTAAAAAAGTTTTTTCAGAATTTTTGAAGTGCAAAGGTGGTTAGTATGGCAACAATAGTTGAAAGATTCAAAGACGCGTTGGACGTGGGAGAAATTTCAGCTGAAGGGCGCACGATTTCTTTATCGCCGCAGATGAAATATGACTACATGGCAGCGGTTCACACAATGGAAGAAGTTTTAAGTTTGCAGGCGGAAATAAACAAGCGCAAGAAAAAACGTACAGAGTTGCGCGAAAAAATTTCCAACAGCTGCCGTCTTTCGCTGAAAAAAATCGTCGAAGGTAGCGAACTGCTCACGATAAAGCAAATTGATTCGGCGATAAAGGGCTTGCAGGAATGTCGCAACGAACTTTTCAAAATCGAGACCGCCGAGCACGAGAGCGGCAAGCTTGAAAAAATTATCGAAGACGGCGTTTCTGCGGGAAGGTAGTCTAAAATGTTCCGAAGTATGCGCCGCACAAAATGCGAGCTGAAAAAAGAAACCGCCGAAAAAATTTTGCGGGAAGGTCTTTATGGCGTGCTTGCCCTTGCCGGTGACGACGATTACGGCTACGCCGTGCCGATTAATTACGCCGTTGCCGGCGGCAAAATTTATTTTCATTGCGCGAAGACCGGACACAAAATCGACGCGATAAAACGCAACGACAGAGTTTCTTTTTGCGTCGTCGACCGCCACGAAGTTGTTCCCGAAAAATTTACGAGCTATTACACCAGCGCGATTGCTTTTGGCAAAATAAAAATCGTCGAGGATAATGAAGACCCCGAAAAAATTCGCGGGCTTGAACTCCTCGCCGATAAATATTCTCCAAACGAAAGTGCCGAACACCGCGCGCAAGAAATTTACGGCAAGCTGAACGCGCTTGTTGTGCTCGTGCTGGAGATTGAACACATAACGGGCAAGGCCGCCCGCGAAATAGTGGATAGTTTTAAGGGGTAAGTTTTTAGAGATTAGCGACTGGGGACGCTTTTTTCTTCTAAAATTTTTTCTCTCTTTAAATCTGGCATCTACTTTTCTTTTGGTCGCAAAAGAAAAGTAGCAAAAGAAAACTGCCCGCAGAGGTCGCATCACGCGACCAAATGTGGGCGGCCGCCCGTCCTTGGGCGGCCTCTTTTTTATTCGTACTAGTCTCTAGTCCCTAGTTTCTCTTATGGAGACGTCGCCGGCGTAAACTACCCGCCGCCCGTCTTCCGTATCGACAACCAACGCGCCGTTTTCGTTAATGTCAACGGCAATCCCCGTGAAAGTTTCGCCAGAATCAGCGGCGATAATTTTTATCTGTTTCCCCAGCGTGATATTATACGCGCGCCAAATTTTGAAGACTTCGTCAAAATTTTCTGTTTCTGCAAAAATATAAAGCCTCTCAAATTCCTCAAGAACCGTGCGGAAAAAATCTGCGCGGTTTAAATTTTTGCCGCCGTTCATCTCAGCAAGTGACGCCGCAACTTTTTGGAGATCAGCGGGAAAATTTTCGCGCCTCTCGTTTACGTTTATGCCGACGCCGACGACGATATAATTAACCTGCTCAATCGACGCGCTCATTTCCGTGAGAATCCCGACAATTTTCCGCCCGTCGTACAAAATATCATTCGGCCATTTAATTTCGGCGCGCAGGTTAAATTTTTTCATGCTTTCAGCGACAGCAGCCGCCGCCAGCAAAGTAAATTTCGCGGCGTCTTTCGGATTACAGTTCGGACGAAGAATCAGCGAAAAATAAATTCCCGTGCCGGGCGGCGAAAAAAATTTCCTCTCCAGCCGACCTTTGCCGCCGGTTTGTTTTTCAGCGATAACGACAGTACCATTTTCCGCGCCGTGATAAGCCAGCCTCTTCGCAAGTTCGTTCGTCGAGTCCGTAGAATCTTCGTAGACCATCCGCGAATCTTGCCCGATAAATTTTGTTTCAAGCCCGCTCTGAACAATATCCGGCGTGATTAAATCCGGAACGTCTTTTAGTTTATAGCCGCGCCGTTCGCTGCTTTCAATGTCGTAGCCGCGTTTTCTAAGTTGTTGAATATGTTTCCAAATGGCGGTTCGCGAAACTTTCAGCTTGTCGGCGATATTTTCCCCCGAAACAAAACAGCCGTCGGCATTCTTCAACATTTCAAATATTGTCTTTTTCAAAGTTAAAATCTCCAAAAATTATTCCAAACTTGCAAATTTCCCGCGCGTAAAGGCGGGAGATTCTTTTTTCTAAAAAAAAGAAAGTAGACTTCAAAACGAAATTTCAAAACGAAAAAGCTTTTCTAAAAAACAGTTTCGATAGTGCCGATAACTTCGCCGCGATGATTTTTCAAAATCGGGGGGAATTTTTCGTCGAGAGCCGCCGCCTCTTCCTTCGTCAACAAATCGAGATGCTTCAGCACGGCAATGACCATAGGAGTGACAGCGGCAAAACTCCCGTCCTCAATCTTGAAAGTAATTCCGAGATCTCCATCTTTGACGGCAAGACAATAAACCGCGTCGGAGCCAATCTTCGCGATAATCCTGCCCTTCGTAATTTCGGGTACGGCGCAATCAATTCTGCCGGTGCCTGAAACAACCTGCGGGTAAGTGCTCATGGCGTCACGAATTTTTGTCGCGGCGTCTTCGTAGTCCTTCCAATCGCCGAGCTTAGGAGTGGAAAGGCGCGCGTAGGCAAGAGCCATGTTATAAATCGGCAGATAAAAAACCGGAACGCCACAGCCGTCAATCCCAATTTCCAATTTGTCTTCGGGCATCTTCGACGCCATAGCCACGTGCTTAAAAATTAATTTCTGCGCCTCGTGTTCGGGGCGGGTGTAGCCTTCGTAGGGGACGCCGAGCATAATTGCCAGCGCGATTATCTGCGAATGTTTTCCGGAGCAAGCATTGTGGACGGGCAAAAGTTTTTCGCCGTGCGCGATAATATTTTTGTAGACCTTTCCGCTCATCGGACGAATTGTCCCGCAATCCAAAACAGATTCGTCGAGCCCGAGTTTCGACAAAATTCCGCGAACAAGGGCAACGTGATTTTCTTCGCCGCTGTGTGACGAAACAAGCACCGCCAATTCTTCCTGCGAGATATTATATTTTTCGAGCCCGCCATTTTTCACGAAGGGCAGAGCTTGAAAAGGTTTCGCCGCCGAACGCCAAAACATCGGCAGATGCGCATTGCCGACGGACGAAATAATTTTCCCCGCACAATTCACGGCAACCACATCGCCGCGATGAATATTTTCAACGTGCCCCGCACGCGTGTAATAAAGAACGATTTCACTCATAAAAAATTTCCCCCTCACAAAATTTTCCGGGCTATCTTTTTTTTGAATTATAACAGATTTTTGCGAAAATGGAAACTGAAAAAATATTTACAAAGGCGTTGCTTAGGCAACCGCAAATAAAATAATTCGGTGGTATAATTTCTGAAAATTTTGGAGGAGGTGGCGTCATGAGAAAAATTTTTTTGGCCGCGCTGTTGCTTGGGTTCGTCGTCTTCGCCGGAATGAATCTGACTGAAAGTGTCACGCCCTACGTCAGCATTGCGGAAGCGGTCGCCTCTTCAAACAACGTGCAAGTGAAAGGTCTGCGCGACAAAAATTTTACTCAACAACAGACTTGCGACGAATTTACTTTTTCGCTCCTGGACGAAGTCACCGGCGAAACGATGAAAGTTAAATTCGACGGAATAAAGCCTGACCAATTCGACGACGCCTATCACATTGTTGCGGTGGGGAAATACGACGCGGCGGACAGTTCCTTTCACGCGAAAAAACTTTTAATCAAGTGTCCTTCCAAATACGAAGGGCAAAAACCTCCGGCTTAAGGAGCTTTACAAATCATGAGCTACACCGTTACAAAAATAAAAAGACTCGGCCTGATTAAGGGCGACGACAATTTAAAAATTCTGATGGAACTTTACAACACCGTCGACGATATTGAACTGAAACGTGAAATTGTTTCCTCTATAGGCAGGCAAACAAACGACAAAATTATTTTGGAGTTCATCAAAAAAAATGTTTACGGGTGTGGATTTATGGAGCTAGTCTACCAAATGTACAGAACTTGTCTCTATAAAGGGAAAATCAACAAAAATTTTGAAGAGCTGGGCGATGAGATAAAAAAATTTTTTAACAACGAAGTTCTGGATAAAATGCGCAGGTATTATGATTATCGGCAGACGCGAAAAAAAATCCTTCACAATGTCAAATATTCCGCGCCAATTTTGTTGCAAGGGGACAATATTGAAACTTTACAGAAGCTTGAAAAAAATTCAGTGCAACTTATTTTTACTTCGCCCCCTTATTACAACGCACGGACTTATTCGAATTATCATTCATATCAAGATTATCTGAATACCATGCATAAAACCCTTGTGGCTTGTCAAAGAGTTTTGGAGGACGGCAGATTTATAATCTACAATGTTTCGCCGGTAATTTCCAAAAGACCCGGCCGCGAATTTGAAAGCACGCGTTATCCTATACATTTTGATTTCCACAATATTTTGACGAGAGCCGGATTTTATTTCGTCGACGAGATTCAGTGGATAAAACCGGAGTCTTCTGTTAAAAATCGTAACGGCGGCTATCAACAAACACACATGCCGTTGAGTTACAAGCCGAACTGCATAAACGAAAGCATAATGGTTTACAGAAAAGACGCGCCATTTCTTTTAGATAAAAATATCGCACTGTACGACAAATCCGCCGCCAATGACGAGGACTTTGAATCTTCAAATTGTTGGTACATTTCACCCACGTCGAATAAAAATCATCCCGCAGTTTTTCCGAAAGAACTTTGCCGACGAATCTTAAAGTATTATTCCTTTCGCGGCGATGTCGTTTTGGATCCGTTTGCGGGTTCCGGAACTTTTGGTGAAGTTGCAATAGAAATGGGGCGTATTCCGATTCTCTGTGAACAAGATGAAAAATTTTGCGCGTTAATCAATGAGGAAAATAATTATGTTCAGCTTTGAATCACAAGTCATCGATGCTACTGTTGAAAAGTTACTCAACGGCGCGGATTATCGACAGGAAATTATCAATGACATTAACACGAAATTTTTAGACTTCACGTTGGATTTTTTCAAGAAGATTGTAGACGCGAAACTTAACGACGATAAAATAAACTTGGATTGGTACAAAAAATTTTTTCTAAGCGACGAGTACAATAAAGATGAAATTGCAATCTATTCCGGCATGAATGTAAAAACTGTCACGAATATTTATGGTAGCGCAGCCAAAGAAATTGTCATTGATGTCGCTAACAAAAATTATAGTTACTTGAAAAATTTAATTCGACAACTTGAAACGGACAAAACAAATGATTTGAATGTTCAAATTAAAATCAGCAAAGGCAGCGTATCAGTCGAATTGACGCTGTCGGAAAGTTTAATTGTTTTAAATGCGCTGGCAACGAAAAAAATTTCTCTTCGCGGCGGCGCATGGTCGACTATCGGTAAAAAGGTTGAAAAGCCTCTGTTGGTTAAACTCTGTAATTTGTGCGGTGTCGAACCCAAACACTATAACGCGGAACATTTTGTGAGAGACAAAACGAAAATTTTTGACCGTGAAGTTGATTTTAAACTCTATGACAAAAATTTCAAAGAGTATTTTTGCGAAGTTAAGTTGATGGGGCGTGGCAATCCAGAGTCTGCCGATATGGTAATCGCAAGGGATTCTAAAGTTTTCGTCGCAGATACATTGAGCGAACAAAGTAAAAGGCAACTCGAACAGCTGGGAATTTTTTGGCTTGAATTGAAAAATCATACAGCTGAAGAAATTTTGAACAGTTTTACGTTTATCTTGACTAGTTTAGAAATTCCGTTCACGCCGCGAAAGGGGGGATGCTGTTGACAGGAAATCTATTTTTAGCGGGCGGATTTGTCGCGGCGTTGGCGGCAATGCTCCTTTGCTCTTTGAAAACAAAATCTTCTACAAAAAAAATCAGACTCGCGGCGGCGGCGTCAATGTCGTTAATCGTCGCGGCAAGTCTGTACCTGTGGATTTTAATTTTCGCGAACGATTTCAGCGTCGAGTACGTCGCGGGCTATTCGTCGACGCAACTGCCGACAATGTACAAAATTTCGGCGTTCTGGGCGGGGCAACAAGGCTCCTTTCTGTTTTGGCTGTTGATTCACGCAATAGCGGGCGTCGTGTTAGTTTTTCGGCGGGCGCACGAAAAATCACTGGCGATATATTTTTTCCTGCAGAGCATTTTAATTTTCCTCGTGCTGTCGAAAAGCCCCTTCGCTGAAAATCCGGTGACAGTCGTCGAAGGCGTCGGCTTGAATCCGCTGTTGCAAGATTTTTGGATGGCGATTCACCCGCCAATAATTTTCGTGGGCTACGCGCTGTTAGCCGTGCCAATCTCCTTGAGCTTGGGAAGTCTTTTGGTAGACGCGAAGTCGAAAATTTGGCTGGAACCTGCGCGAAAATGGACGTTGCTTGCGTGGAGTTTTTTGGGCGCGGGAATATTCGTCGGCGGCTACTGGGCTTACAAAGTTTTGGGCTGGGGAGGCTATTGGGGATGGGATCCCGTAGAAAATTCTTCGCTTGTTCCCTGGCTCTTGACGGCGGTACTCTTGCACCTGATAAACTTAGCGCAAAAAAAATCTGCAGTCCTGCCCGTCGCGCACATTGCGGCGGTGTTCGCGTACTCTTCGGTTATCTACGGAACATTTTTAACGCGGTCGGGAATTTTGGGAGATTTTTCCGTACACTCCTTCGCGGGCTCAAATATCGGGCTGGCAATTTCCGTAGCCAACGCAATAATTTTAATCGGCGGGCTTGCAATAATTTTCGTCAAGGCAAAAAATTTTCCGCAGGGCAAAATGTACGAGACCTTCGCCGAACCGGCGTTCATAATCCTGTTGAGTTCGTTGCTGTTGATTTTTATCGCGGCGATTGTTTGGCTGGGAATGTCCATGCCGCTTTTAACGCAACTCGTCGGACAACCGGCGGCGGTCGATGAAAATTTCTACGTCAAGAGCACCGCGCCCATAGCTGCAATTTTATTCGCGCTGGTGATTTATTCTTTCGTGAAGTTCGGGCGCATGATAAGTCTCGGCGGAAAAATCGCGCACGTCGGATTTATTTTGGGGCTTGCGGCGATTGTGATTTCTTCTCGCGGCGAAACTGTCACGCAGGAATTTTCCAAAGGCGTTGAATTTGAAATTGCCGGTCACAAAATTATTTACGGCGGGCAGATTTTGGAGGAGGACGCGCGGCAAAAATTTTACGTCTACGAAATTGACGGGCAGGAGGTTCGTGCGCTGACGAAACTGCGCGGCAATGGCGAAGATGCTGCCCGCGAGCCGGCGATTCTGAAAACTTTTGGCGGCGATGTCTACGTTGCCCCGCACCCGAAAAATCTTGACGCGCAGGAAATTATTTTGACTCGTGACAAACTGGAAATGGACGGCGAATTTTTGTACACCTTCACCGGCGCGCAGATTGATTACGACAAAAAAAATAATCCCGTTCGCGCGACGGCAACCATCGAAATTTCTGACGGGAATGTTTCCAAAAAAATTCAGCTGTTGATAATCGTGACTGCGGACGGCGGCAATTCCAAGTCGGTTGAAATTTTTGACGGGCGGCGGCGCGTGAGGCTTACGGGGATTTCCGGAGACTTGACGAAGGCGCGGCTGGAGATTTTGCCGACGCTCGACGAACTTTCAAATTTGCCGATAACTTCGACGGTCAGCACGAAACCTTTCATTTGGCTACTTTGGTTCAGCGTTTCGATAATTTGTTTCGGAACTTTGATTGCGATAAAAAAATTTTTCCCTTTTTGAAATTTGAGATTTACTTTCTTTTTTTAGAAAAAAGAAAGTAACAAAGAAAAAATCGCCCGCTGAGATTGCATCACGCAATCAGCGCGGGCAAGGCCGTCATCCATGACGGCCACTACACTAAAAAAAATTTTTGGCAATTTAAAAATTAAAAATCTGAAAAAGGAGGGAGCGGGATGAAAATTAAAGAGTGCTTAAAAAGTAATGCGCTGAAATTTCTTGCGGGCGGTTTTGTAATTGGCGCGGTGTTCGTCTGTTTCGCGAATCTGATGTTGCACGCGACCGGCACGAAAACTTTTTGCGGGCAATGTCATTCAATGCAACACGAGGCGGCAACTTTTGCGGTATCCAGCCACAGAGAATTGGACTGCATAGAATGTCACCTGCCGCATGATAATTTTCCGCATTACCTTATTGAAAAAGGACGCACGGGCATGGTTGATATGTACCACGAAGTGATTCGCGATTATCCGGAGCGCATAAAACTCGACGGCGACGCGCGGAAAATGGTCAACCAAAATTGTCTGCGCTGCCACGAATCCACAATGTCTTACGTTTACTTGAACAATCAACCGAGCGGCAATTCCGACTGCATGAAGTGTCACAGCAGAATCGCGCACGGCTCAAATCATTTGGAAGGGGGTATAAAAATTGACTAGGTTACAAAAATATTTGGCGGGAGCGTTGGTTTTGGGATTGGCGTTTTTTGTATTCGTGTTCGTCGTTATCAGAATAGGAATTGCCAAACCCGCCACGAAATTTGAACTTGCAAAAATTCCCGACGATCAAAAATTAACGAGAATGGCTTATGCGGAAGCCTATCCATTGCAATTCAATTCCTTTAAGATGAACATGAGAGGCGACCCCAGCCCGACAGGTTTTGGCGGCGCGCAGGCGGGTAACTCCCACTTAACCGAACAGCCCGAACAGCTCGAACTCTTCAAGGGCTACAAATTTTCTATTCAGTACGACGACGACAGAGGGCACTGGTACGCCGGGCAAGATATTCTCGAATCCAAACGCCGCCCCGGACAAAAAGGCTCCTGCATAACCTGCAAAGGCTCCTACATGTACGACGTTTATTTCAAGGAAAGCGGTTGGGATTACGCCTCTAAACCCTTCGACGAAATTGCCGCGCCGATTAAAGATGACGAATGGTTTGGTTGCTCGTCCTGCCACGACCCCGACACAATGTTTTTGCGCGTATACAATCAGGGCTTTATCGAGTCTATGGCTGAAAAGGGTATCGACGTGAGCAAGGCGACGCACAACGAAATGCGCGCGTATGTCTGCGCACAATGTCACACCGAATATTATTTCACGGCGGAAGACGGGCGCGTACACATGCCTTATGCGAATGGTTTTGACGCCGAATCCGAATGGAGCTACTATCAAGACGGACACGCGAAAGGTTTTACCGGAGACTGGACGCACCCCGACAGCGGCGCGAGAATGTTGAAGGCTCAACACCCCGACTTCGAGTGCTGGCAACTTAGTGTGCACGCCGACGCCGGAGTTACTTGCGTTGATTGTCATATGCCATACATGCGCGAAAACGGGCAGAAGTATACTTCCCACTGGATGACTTCGCCGCTCAAGACTACCGAACAATCTTGCTTGAAATGCCATGACGAATCCGCAGAAACTTTAGTCGCGCGCGTAAAGACAATTCACGACAACACTTTCAAAATCCAGCGCATTGCCGGCGAAACTACCGCGAAAGCCCACACGACGATTCAGGCCGCGAAAGCCGCCGGTGCTACTGACGAACAACTTGCCGGAGCGCGTCTGCTTGTTCGTGAAGCGCAATGGTATTGGGATTGGGTTGCCGCTGAAAATGGTATGGGCTTCCACAACCCCGACAGAGTTTTGCGCACGCTGGGTCTTTCGATTGACCGCGCGCACCAGGCAATAGAGGCAGCAAACGCCGCAGTCAAAGGCTCGGTGACTACAAATATGGCGGCTCCCGCGCCGGAAACTCCTGCACCCGCGACGCCCGCGCCTGCCGCAAATCCTGCAAACACGTAAAAATTTTTCGAGACGTTAATAAAAAAAGTGGTTAGCGAAAATTTTCGCCGACCGCTTTTTATTTTGCGCGAAGTGTTGTAAAATATCGCCGATTAAAAATTTTTTCATTGAGAAATTTAATTATGGACAAGAAAATAATTTTCAACCTGCTGGGAAATGTCCTCACCGCCTTTTCGCTAATTCTTATCCCGATGATAATTTACTGTGTGGCTTTTGATTTTGAACCGGAGGCGGCAATTTTTTTCTTGGCGTTCGGAATGTGGACGCTCGTCGGCGGAATTTTTTTCTTGCGGCTCGGAAGAGGACACAGCCGCCGATTAACTTTGTCGGCGTCCGCAACGACAATGCTTTTAATTTATCCGTTGGTCGCCGCAATCGCGATGATACCGATATTTTTATTCGGCGGGCTATCAATTTCCGCGACGCTCCTCGAAACAATTTCGGATTTAACTTCGGCGGGCGTGTCGCTCTTGCCGAAAAATGCGCCGTATTTTTTGCGGCTGTGGCAAAGTTTGTTAATGTGGTTCGGCTCGTTGATTTTCCTTGTCATGCTCGCAACGACAATGCCAAAAGTCAGCGGCTGTTTCGGTTTGGATTTGAGCTTGCACGGCGGACAAAGTTTCAGCTCGGCTTTCGGGCAAATGAATTTAATCACGCGGCGCATTGTAGGAATTTACGTGCTGTTGACGGCGATAAGTTTCATTTCGTTTAAGGCGGCGGGGCTGAATTTTTGGGATGCCTTTTTGATGGCGATGCGTTGTACCTCGACGGGCGGCGGGGATTTTTTTCCCGGTCGCGGAAATATTTTCGTGGAGTACGCGGCGGCTTTTTCCATGCTCTTGGCTTGCGGGAACTTGCTCTTTTATCATCGCCTTATCGTCACAATTCCCCCGCCCGAAACTGTGCAGGAGGGGAATATTTTTCAGCGCGCAGGTCGTTACGTCAAAAGACTTAAGCGAAATATTTTTTACAACGTCGGATATTTTTTCAGGAACTCTGAAGTAAAAGCAAGTCTGCTGATAATTTTTTTGTGCGTCGGGCTGGTGATGTTCACCACATATCGGCGCGGGATTATCCTTGACGGCAACGACGCCTTTCGTTATTCGATTTTCCACGCCATATCTTTTTTGAGCACGACGGGAATAAATTTGACGAACGTTGAAAGTTTTCATGACTTCGACAGGTTTTTGATTTTTTTCACGGCGATAATCGGCGGCTGTATGGGTTCGGTGACGGGCGGGCTGAAAATGATGCGCGCGGTGGTTTTGGCGAAAGTCACGGCAACCGAACTGAAACACACAATGCACCCGCACATGATTTCAAGAATCAGAGTGAATGGCATCGTCGTGCCGCCGGAGATTGTCGGGAGAATTTTGGCGTTCTTCTTCCTCTCGTCGGTGACGCTTTTTATCTGCGCAATGGCGTTGAGTTTTTGCGGAATAAAATTTTCAGAGGCGGTGGCAATGTCGGCGGCGTGCCTAACGAACGTCGGGGTGTTTCCGGGTATTTGCGACGCGGAAAATTTTTTGCACCTGCCGCTGTTCGGAAAAATTTTCTGCGCGGGAATTTTAATCTTAGGCAGGCTGGAAATTTTTGTGTTCCTAATCGCAATCGCCGGAATAAAATTTCGACACAGAAATATTAAGTGGTGAGTTTATGGCTGAAGAAAAATTTCAATGCGATTGTTGCGGCTTGTGCTGTCAAAATGTGTGGCGGTCAGTTTTGTCTGTGGATTTAAATCGCGGCGACGGGGTCTGCAAAAATTTCGACGAAGAAACTAAGCTTTGCAAAATTTATTACAGCCGCCCGATTTTTTGTAACGTAGACGAGTATTACGAAAAATTTTTGACGGATAAAATAAGCCGCCGGGATTTTCACGCGCTGAACTACGCGGCGTGCAAAAAAATCAAGGAGGAGTTTTGTCATGACTAAAAAAATTTTCGCGTTGGGTTTGATTTTAATTTTGATTGTTCACGGCGCGGCTTTTGCGAAGACGAAAGAAATTCCGCCCGAAAAGAAAATTAAAATCGCCGTCGAAATTTTTGACAGCACGGAGTTTGTCGAACTCGACGCGCCAAAATATTTTCGCGGCTTGCTGATTAATCAACTCGACAAGAAAAAAATTTTCGACATCGTGAACGCCACGAACGAGGAAAAAATTTTCGACACAAAGACTTTGGAAACTTCGGGCGCGGCGGACATAGGCGAGCTTTTGATTATCAGCCCGCCGACTTCCGGAGGCACGGGGGATATTTCCGCGCTGAACATGGACGATTTTAAAAAGATTGGCGCGGATTATGTTGTTCGTTGCGAAATTCGCGGCTTGGGGTTGACGAAAACTTCAGGCGATACTGCGGGGATTGATCCTGGAATTGGGATTGGCGTCGGCTCTCATCATATCGGCGTCGGAATTTTTGGAGCTATTCCGAGAACGGAGCGCACGATTTTTGCGACGGTAGTCAGCTTGCAATTTGTCAAGGTCGATAGCGGCGTTGTCCTGTTCCGCCATAATTTTATCGGGCAGGCTCTCAAACACCGCAAGCCGAGCAAAGGTTACGAGGACGCGAGCGACGAAGCTTTTCTGAAGTCCGCGAAGAACGCCGCCGAAAATATTTCAAAGCAGGTCGGAAATTATACGAGCAAGCATTTGTTGAAAGATTGAAGGAAATTTTCTATAGCGTATCGAATTTAAGCACGTAAGGTCTGTAGAATTTTTTAAGGAGGGATTAATTTGTTGACTTTCAATTATTATGGGCACGCTTGTTTTCAGCTGGACGACGGAAAATATAAACTTGTGTTCGATCCTTTTTTGACGGGCAACCCGGCGGCGACGATTAAGCCTGAAGAAATTAAAGCGGATTACATTTTGATTTCGCATGCGCATTCTGACCACATAGGCGACGCCGATGCTATCCTCGACAACAACGACGCGGTTACTATCGGCATACCCGAAGTCACGGATTTTGGCGGAGAAGTCGTCAAAACTATCGGCATGAATCTCGGCGGCACTCTCAATTTGCCTTTCGGTTTCGTGAGAATGGTACCGGCTTTTCACAGCGCGGGAATTGCGGGCGGCACTCCCTGCGGCTACGTCGTCGGTATCGGCGGCAAGGTGATTTATTTCGCGGGTGACACTTGTCTTTTCGGCGATATGAAACTCATTGGCGAACGCGACCAAATTGACTACGCCATTTTGCCGATTGGCGGACACTACACAATGGGACCGGAGGACGCCGCAAAAGCCGTCGAGTTCCTCAACGCGAAAAATGTTATCCCCGTTCATTACAACACGTGGGACGTTATCAAGCAGGATCCCGAAAAATTCAAAGCCCTCGTCAAAAATGCGACCGTCCATATCGTCAAGCCGGGCGAGTCTCTGAATTTGGATGCGTAACGTTGTAAAAGAATTTGCCGCAGAACCATTCGACTTGACAAAAATTTTAAATTCGATACAATCACTTAGCTTGAGTGATTCGCCGAAAGAAAAAGTCTTCGTGATTTTGGGAGCGACGGCGACGGGAAAAAGTTCATTGGCGTTGTGGCTTGCGGAATTTTTGAACACGGAAATAATTTCAGCTGACTCAATGGCGGTCTACAAAAATTTCAACGTCGGCACAGCCAAACCGAGCCTTGCGGAGCGTCGTCGAGTTAAACATCATTTGATTGACATTCTGGAGCCCGAAGAAAAATTCAGCGTCGTGGAGTTTGTCGGGCGGGCGTCGAAGTTAATCACGGAAATTAATTCGCGAAAAAAAATTCCAATCGTCGTCGGCGGCACGGGTCTTTACATTCAAGCTTTGGTTGAAGGCTACAAATTTGACGCGGACAAAAATTGCAAGAGTACCGAAAAATTTTTCGCGGAGACCGGCGAGCTGAAGTACGACGCGCAAATTATCGGGCTGACTATGAATCGCGCGGAACTTTACGAAAGAATCGACGCGCGGACAAAAAAAATGTTCGATAGCGGGCTTGTCGAAGAGGTGAAAAATCTTTTGGCAAGCGGTGTTCGTCCGGACGCGCAGGCGATGTTCGGTATCGGCTACAAGGAAACTCTGGAGTACCTTCGCGGCGAAATGACTCTTGAAGAAACCGTAGCGAAGGTCAGCCGCGCCACGAGGAATTTTGCGAAACGTCAGCTTACGTGGTATCGGCGAATGAGCTACATAAAATTTTTCAACGTCGTTTAAATTGTCGGCAAGTCCGGCTAAAATATTTTAAAGGAGATTTCTGAAATGGCAACAAAAATTATCAACATTCAGGACAACTTTTTGAACCAGGCGCGTAAAGAAAACGTCATGGTCGTCGTTCACCTCGTCAACGGTTTTCAGCTCAAGGGCATGGTGCGCGGCTTTGATAACTTCACGGTGATTATCGAATCGATGGGCAAGCAGCAGATGATTTACAAGCACGCGATTTCCACGATCACGCCGACCAAAACTTTGAACATGAATGAAAAATCCGAGCGCGAAGACGACGCGAAAGAATAATTGATTACGAAAAAAATTCGGGGCTTTGAGATTCTGGGCGGCTACGAGGAGCGCGGAATAATTTTGCCGAAGAGGAAGACGGCTTTCAGCGCGGGCTACGATTTGTGCGCGGCGGAGGAAGTTTTGATTTCCGGCGAAAAAATTTCTCTCGTGCCGACGGGTCTCAAAGCTTTTATGTTGCCCGACGAAGTTTTGCTGATTTATATTCGTTCGAGCCTCGCCGTCAAGCACAATTTATTTTTGGCGAATGGCGTGGGGGTGATTGACGCGGATTATCACGAGCAAATTTTTGTGCCGCTGACGAGTTTTGGCGGTGACTTTGAAATTAAAAAGGGCATGCGTATCGCGCAGGGGGTCTTTCAAAAATATTTGACGGCGGACGGCGATAAAATTGGCGTCGGTCAAAAACGTCAAGGCGGTTTCGGTTCGACGGGGGATTTTTAGATGAATTTATTTGAGGCGACGGAAATTTCGGAGGGCAAAAATTATCAGCCGCTTGCCGAAAAAATGCGCCCGCAAAAGTTGAGCGATTTTGTCGGGCAGGAAAAAATTTTGCGCGGCGCGCTCGGTCGCATGATTGAGCAGGGAAAAATCCCCTCCATGATTTTTTATGGCGCGCCCGGCACCGGCAAGACGTCCCTTGCGAAAATAATTGCCAACACGACGGAAAGCAACTTCGTGAAAATCAACGCGGCTCTTTCCGGGATTTCTGAACTGCGCGGGATTGTCAAGGAGGCGGAGGATCAGCGGAGCTTTTATCGGCGGCGGACAATTTTATTTATCGACGAGATTCACCGCTTTAACAAGGGGCAGCAGGATTTTTTGTTGCCGTACGTTGAAGACGGGCGGCTGATTCTGATTGGGGCGACGACGGAAAATCCTTTCTTCGAGGTCAACGGAGCGTTGTTGAGTCGCGTAAAAATTGTCCGGCTCTCAAAATTGACTGTCGACGAGATAAAAAAAATTCTTCGGCAGGCGATTGACGTGGAGTTTAAAAATTTGCCCGTCGAAGAAAAAGCGTTGGAAGTCATTGCGGATTTTGCGGACGGCGACGCACGAATTGCTTTGAATTTGTTGGAGCAGGCGGCCTTTGAAAATGGAGTGACGCTTGAAAATCTGCGCGAAGTTCTCGGCGAAAGAATACGCAAGTACGACAAGAAGGGCGATAACCATTACGACACGGCGTCGGCTTTTATTAAGAGCATGCGCGGCAGTGACGCGGACGCGGCAATTTATTATTTGGCGAAGATGATTGACGGCGGGGAGGATTTAAATTTTATCGCGCGACGGATTGTGATTTGCGCGGCGGAAGATGTCGGCAACGCGGATCCTATGGCTTTGGTTGTGGCGAATGCGGCGGCTCAAGTTGCGCAGTTCGTCGGGCTGCCCGAAGCGCGAATACCCCTTGCACAGGCGGTCACTTACATTGCCGGCGCGCCGAAGAGCAACGCCGCTTACCTTGCGATTGATTCTGCGCTGGAGGACGTGAAAAATAATCGCGATGTCGACGAAATTCCCTTGCACCTGCGCGACACGAGCTATAAGGGTTCAAAATTTTTCGGGCACGGCAAAGGCTACAAGTATCCTCACGATTTTGAAAATCATTTCGTCGAGCAACAATACCTGCCTGATTCTCGGAAGACCGCGCGATATTATTTCCCGACGGACATTGGGCGGGAAGGCGAAATAAAAAAATCCCTCCAGGCGCGCTGGAAAGACAGGCGATAAAAAAATCCCGTTGCAGAAATTTTCCGCGACGAGATTTTTCTAATCGATTAGCGGCGGCAAATTATCCTCGTGAGATTTCAACCGCCTGTCGATTGTGGAAAGACCGCGATAAACCGTCCCGATATCGATTGCCTCACTGCGGCTGGCGACATAGCGTTCGAGTTTTCTTTTAACACGTTGCAGCGCGTTATCAATCGACTTAACGTGACGATTCAAGCCGGCGGCGATTTCCTGATAAGATTTTCCGTCAAGGTAAGCCATCAAAACCTGCCACTCAAGGTCACTCAGAATCTCTTCCATTTTCTTTTCGATAGCCAAAAATTCTTCGCGGCTTATGACAAGCTCTTCCGGGTCGGCAACCTTGACGCCTGAAATTACGTCCAAAAGAGTTCGGTCAGAATCTTCGTCGTAAATCGGTTTATTCAAAGACACATAAGAATTCAGCGGAATATGTTTTTGGCGCGTCGCAGTTTTTATCGCAGTGATTATTTGTCGTGTCACACACAGTTCAGCGAAGGCGTGAAAGGAAGAAAGTTTGTCGCTCTTAAAATCCCTCACGGCTTTATAAAAACCAATCATGCCCTCCTGAATAATATCTTCGCGATCCGCACCGATCAGAAAATACGAACGTGCTTTAGCTCTGACAAAACTCCTGTACCTGTGAATTAAATATTCCATCGCGGAAGTATTCATATTATCTTTTATTTCGGCAATAATCTCTTCGTCAGTCAGCGAATCGTACTTGGCATATTCGTCGGTGTTACTGCTATTGTCCAAAACACTTCCAATACTCGCTTCCATAACAGACCCTCCGTCAATACATTTGATTATAACCTACAAGTTGCGGCAAGTCAAATTTTTTGCGCCCCTTACGTATGACATTTTATCACAAAAAAACTTTTTCGTGCGAAAATTTTTTGAGAAATATTTTTCGATAAATGTTATAATAACCTTCGGCAAAAAATTTTCAGAACGGTGATTAAAGATGAGGATAAAATTATTTTTTTTGCTGGACTTGTTCACGTCGATAATTTTTTTTGTGTACTTATTTTTTCTGCGCGGTGAAGAGCCGGCAATTCAAGTTGCGCTCACGATATTCATTGCCTTTTCGCCGGTCTGTTTGATGCTGTCGAAAATTTTGGTGATTCGTCTTGCGGAAAGAGTCGCCGAAGAAGAAGAAATAAAATTGAACAATCCGGATTCGCTTTTGACTTTGGCGGAGGTGGACACGGTGGCGGTGCCCATGAATAAATTCGTGACGGACGGAAATTATTTTGTGACGGATTTATTTCCCGAAGGGCTGACTCAATCGTCGTTGCTGTCATTCTGCGCTATCGCCGAACAAAACGCCTCTCATATTCTTGGGCAAAAAATTTATGACGCGGCGGTTAATCGTGCTCTTCGCCTGCAACCCGTCGCTGCCTTCAACGAAATTCCCGGCAGTGGCGTCGAAGCTATTTTGAACGGCTCGCCTATTCGCGTCGGCAATCCGCAGTGGGTGGCTAATCAAGGAGTTTCCGTCAGCGTCAATCTCTTCAACAAAATGGATCAGCTCGCGGTGCATGGCAAGACCGTTCTTTTGCTCGGCATGGGAAATATGGCGCGCGGGATTATCGCGCTGAAGGACGACATTAATCCGCGCACGAAAGAATTTCTTTCCATGCTAAAGAGGAAAAAGCTTGAGACTGTTTTGCTCACCGCCTCCGGCAAAAAAACTGCAAAAGGTATCGCGAAAAATCTCAGCGTCGACGCGATAAAGGCAAACCTTTCGCCGGAGGACAAGGCGCGCGAAGTTCAGATTATGCGCGCGAAAAGACAAACCGTCGCGGTTATCGGCAATGAGTTTCGAGATTTGCCCGCGCTGTTTAATGCGGACGTCGCCGTTCATTTGCAAGACGGCTCACTTGTTTTGAACGAGGGCAGTGACAATTTGAAACTTGATATTGAAATCCCTTCGCCGGAAAAATTTTTGATAATCCGGAATATCGCGACGAAGGCGGCCGACTTGATAAAAATAAATCGGCGCATTGCGTACGTGTCGTGGCTGTTGCTCGTCCCTGCGGCGATGATGACCGCGCCGGAAACTTCGACGCTGATTTTCACGCCGCTGATGGCATTCGCGGGCGTGGCGATTTTTTCGACGTTAATCGCGATAAATTCCATGCGCATGCGAAAACCCGAAGAGGAAAAATTTTAAAAAAAAGCGTCCCCGAATTTTGAGGACGCTGAATTTTTTAGAACTCTCCCAAAATTTCATTTTCAACGAATTTATTTTTCTCTTGATCGTGCAGACGTAAAAATCTTTTTCAACATATTTTTAAAACCCTTAGATCACTACTGAACAATTTCCACTCTGACAGGTGTTGTTACAGTTTTTTCACCTGGCAAACCCAGAAATCCTTCAACTCTAAATTCATATTCCAAGTATGCGTTATTTACGTTTAAATTGCGCGGTACATCGAAGATAATCCCCATTCCTTTTGTCAAACCCGGATTTATATCTTGGTACTGAATGAAATAATCATTCATTTCATAAATGTTAATTTGTTTATGAACTTCGGATTCGACCGAATATTTTCTGCCATTTTCATCAATTAGAAATAATCTGCTACTGGTAATTGCGGTCGTTTCATTTAAATTGCTGGTTATCACTACATCTAACACAACATATTTTCCACTACTTCTCAAGGTTGTTCCTATAATTCCCCCTGTAAAGGTTTCTCTTTCAGAGATCCTACAAACCGCCATACCGATACCGTTTTGCATAGTGCCTTTAACTCTGCCAATTCCCTTTACGTCGCAGAAGTAAGGGGAACTATTTTTGGAATTTTGTTTTTGAGATGATTTACTTTTAGGTTGATTGTTTTGAGCCTGTTGATTTTGAATTTTGGCTTGCTTATTCACGGCAGTTAATATTGTTCCCTTAATCTTCACGGCTGATTCATTCTTTGGATTCATTTCAAGAGCTTTATTTATGTTTTTTAGAGCTTCGTTGTAATTACCTAAACTCGAATAGGCAGAGGCAAGTTGAGCATATGACATATCGTCATCGGGTTTAAGATTCAAAACCTTTTCATATTCTTCAATGGCGTTGGTATAATCCTTCTGATTGAAGTAGGAACTGCCAAGATTATAATGAGCCAAATAATTTTGCGGATTAATCTCCGTAGCCTTCTTAAACATGCTCATGGAAGTTATGTAATCTTTGTCTGACTCGAAATAAATTTTTCCCAGCTCAAAATAAGCTTTATCGTTATTTGGATCAATTTCCGCGATCTTCTGAAATGTTTCCTTTGCTTTGTCATATTCTTCTGCGTTCCTGTGAATCAGAGCAATTTCATAATAAGCCTCGACATTATTCGAATCAAGTTCCGTGACCTTTTGGAACATTACTCTTGCCTTATTATATTCCTTCAAATTGCTATAAACTATTCCCAGTTGAAAATATACTTTATCGTCATCAGGCGTAAGTTTCATTAATTCTTCAAATTTATCTTTTGCCTGTGCATATTGCCCGTTTTTAATATATTCCATTCCGTCGTCAAAATACTTTTTTACTTTTTCAGCTCTTTCAATTTCCAATTTTTCTCGTGCGGCTTTCAAAGTTTCTTGATTGATTTTCTGGGGTGGCAGAGAAAATACAACTCCAGCAGATACGAGAACCAAAACAGCTATTAAAATACCAAAACTTGTAAATTTTTTCTTCTGATTATCCACATGAACACCTCCATTGCACTGCTGACCGAAAGTATAACACAGCTACCCCCCCCCGCAAGTTTTTTTTGCAGAATATTTATAAAAAAACGTCCCCGAAATTTTTCGAGGACGTTGCCAAAAAATTTTTCTTCGCGCAGATTTTTTCACCGCGCAGAATTTTTATTTCATCGAGTAAATTATTTTGCGCTGTAGGTAAGCTGATAATCTTTTTCTTGTACAAGCTCCGTTAAGACGGAATTATTTTCGACGTTGCCGACAGAATAATTCGTCTCGGTAGTTTCTTCGACGTCAGAAATTTTTGCGTCGTTCGTGACAAAATTATTATCGTCGTCAAACCAAAGCTTAGGCGGCGTCGAAACAAACTTGGAATAAGTTTCAGTCGTCGTGTTGCCGCTCGCGTCGACGATTGTAATTTCTTTGTCCTTGCCGTCCTTCACCGTGATAGTGCCGCTGCCAATCGTGAAGACGACATTATTTCCGCTGTACGTCGTCTTGGAAATTTTCCCCTTCGTGATTTTTATCGTGTCTTCGCCTGAAGTGTAATCCGTGATTATGTCCTTGCCGTCGCCGTTCGCGTAAACGAAGGTGTCTGATCCGTCGCCGCCGGTAAGCGTGTCATTCCCCGCGCCGCCAATCAAAGTATCGTCGCCGTCGTCACCGAAGAGCACGTCATTCGATTTTCCGCCGTCGATTGTATCATTGCCGCCGCCGCCGTAAATCGTATCAACCTTCGCGCTGCCGATAATCGAATTGTCGTTGTCGTTGCCGTAAACTTTCGACGCCTTCGCAACCTTCGTCATGTTGATTGTCTCGACGGTCGAATAATAATCGTCGGCGGTGAGTGTCCCGCTGAAAGCCGAGGTCAAACTTATCGCAGTTTTGTCCGAGTTGTAATTGAACAGCCCATAAATTTGCGTGGACTCGTTGCCGTCGGAATCAATCACCGTGATTAATTTATTCTTGCCGCCCTTCACGGTAAGCGTACCCTTGTCCGTCGTCATGACAATATCCGACCCCTTTATCGTGGAGGAGATTAACGATGCGTCGACAAATTTAATTTTGTCCTGCCCGGTTTTATAATCGGTGATAACATCTTTTCCGTCGCTGTGAATGAAAACGTCGTTGCCATTGCCGCCGGTGAGCGTGTCATTATCCGCGCCGCCCCAAAGTGTGTCGTCGCCGTTGTCGCCGTAAATTTTATCAGCGGCATCTCCGCCGAAAATTGAGTCGTTGCCGTCGCCGC
The DNA here is from genome assembly GCA_905234195.1 of uncultured Selenomonadaceae bacterium. Lineage (GTDB taxonomy): Bacteria > Bacillota > Negativicutes > Selenomonadales > Selenomonadaceae > Quinella. Next base: position 1,909 of record CAJOFR010000009.1, on the reverse strand, counting down.
CCCAAATCATGTCTTTGCCTGCGCCGCCGTTGATAATATCATTGCCCGCCTCGCCGTAAAGTTTGTCATTGCCTTCGTCGCCGCTCAAGAAATCATCGTCCGCGCCTCCGTAAAGAATATCATTGCCCGCGCCGCCGTAAATCGAATCGTTGCCGGCGTCGCCATAAATTTTATCCGCGCCCTTCCCGCCGTAAATCGAATCGTTACCTTCGCCGCCGTATATCAAATCGTTTTTCGCGTTGCCGATAATCTTGTTGTCGTTGTCGTTGCCGTAAATTTTGATAGCCTTCTTGACGACGGACGCATCGATTTTTTCAACGCTCGAATCATAATCCGAAGATACAAGACTGCCCGTGAAAGTCGACGCCAAAATTATTTCGGACTTATCGGAACTGTAATTAAACCGCCCGTAAACTTGAGAGGTCTCGTTACCGTCAGCGTCAATCACGGTAATTTTTTTGTCCTTCATTTTCTTGACGAGGATAGTGCCTTCGTTCGTCGTTAAGATAATATCCGAACCCTTCAGCGAAGAACTTGTAATCCCCACGTCGGTCAGCCGGATTTTATCCTGCCCCGCCGCGTAATCCGTGATAACATCATTGCCGCGCTTGTGGACGAAAATATCTTTGCCGCTGCCGCCAATCATCGTATCGTTGCCGGACATTCCGTAAATCGTATCAGCACCCTTGCCGCCCTTAATCGAATTGCTGAGAGTGTTGCCGATAATTTCGACGGGCTTTGAAAGTTTGGAGGCGTCCACCTTCGTGACTTCGGAGCCGTATGTTGTCAAAAGATTAATCGTCGTGTCAGTGAACTTCGTCGTTAAAGTCAACGCACTGCCTTTGATTGACGCACCGCCTGGCAAAGTTGCGTCGATAATCACTTCGTCCAAATCGTCTGCATCAATTCCGGAGATAATAGTTTCTTCCGCGCTGTAGGTATCCAAAACGAAACTGAAACTCGACGCGCCGACTAAAGTTATCGTGCCGCCCCTGACCGTATCCCAAAGCACGGGATCGCCGTCCGCCGTCTGCAAAAGCTGGATATCATTTTCCTTTGTGCCGTCCACGAATTTTATGTGATTGTCTTTACCGTAATTATAAAAGACGTCATGACCGCCGCCGAAAAGTATAACGTTGTTGCTGCTCTCGAAAGTGATTGTGTCGTCGCCCGCGCCGGTGATAACGGTATTATAGCCGCCGTTCAGCGTGATATTGTTGTTGCCGTCGCCCGCGTTAATCGAAGAATTAGCACCGCTTGAAACAATCGTATCGTTGCCGCTACCCGCCGCTATCGTCGAATTCTGAACGTTGCTGTTGTCGATAAAATTATTTCCGCCGCGCGTGTAAATCAAATTTCTGTAACGGGCATAACTTTTATCGCCGACTCTGATTGTGTCGTCGCCACTGCCCGCGAAAATTGTGCTGTTTGCTCCCGATTCGAGAGAAACTTCGTTGTCGCCGTGACCGACGCTGACATAGCCGCCGCCAATCGTCACGCTGTCATTGCCGTAGCCTGCTGTCACCGTATTCGTGCCGAGCCCGCCATAAACTGTATTGTCGCCCGCGCCCACGTCGATAAGGTTTTCTGACGCCGAACCGGCAATCGTGACATAATCATTTCCGTCGCCCGCGCTGATTGTACTGTTGCCGCCGCTGTTAATCGTGACTGAATTATTGCCCGCGCCCACGTCAATCGAAGAGCCGTAGCCGCCCGTGATAATCGTATCGTTTCCACTGCCACTGACAATCGTCGAGCCTAAAACATCGTCGTCGTTGACAAAATTATTTCCGTCGCCGACGCTGAAATAATCGTCGTAGCGCGCATAACTTTTGTCGCCAACATTAATGACGTCATCGCCGCTACCCGCAAAAATTGTGCTGTTTGCTCCCGATTCGAGAGAAACTTC
>CAJOFR010000008.1 GCA_905234195.1 uncultured Selenomonadaceae bacterium | reverse complement strand
AATTCAGGCAGTAGGGGAGGATTGCAAGTCCTCTCTACGCACAAATTTCTCTATGCGCTTACCTTGTTGCGGCTTATATCCCCATAGCTAAAGCTGGGGTCTTACGCCGCTCTTTGATAAATTTTTTGCTCCTCCGTAAGCGAGTCAATCTTTACGCCGGTTGAAGCAAGTTTAATTTCGGCAATCCTCTTGTTAATTTCGTCGGGCATAAGATAAACTTTGTTTTCAAGTTTCGCGTGGTTGTGGAGAATATGCGCCGCGCTGAAAAACTGAACGGCAAAACTTAAATCCATAATTTCTGCAGGGTGCCCGTCGCCGGACGCAAGATTCACCAGCCGCCCTTCAGCAAGCAGATAAATTTTTCTGCCGTCGCTCTGCAAAAATTCTTCGATATTGTGACGAACTTTTTTGCGGCTGACGGAAATTTTTTCCAGCTGGGGAATGTTTATTTCTATGTCGAAGTGTCCGGAGTTCGCAAGCACAACGCCATTTTTCATCAAGGGGAAATGTTCGCCGGTAATAACGTCCTTGTCGCCGGTGAGCGTCAAGAAAATATCGCCAACCTTCGCGGCGTCAATCATGGGCATAACTCTGAAACCGTCGAAGACAGCCTCAATCGCCTTAATCGGATCCACTTCAGTGACAATGACGTTTGCGCCGAGCCCCTTAGCACGCATCGCCGCGCCCTTGCCGCACCAGCCGTAGCCGGCAATGACGACATTTTTTCCGGCAACAACAAGATTGGTCGTGCGCATAATTCCGTCCCACGTCGATTGCCCCGTACCGTAACGATTATCAAAAAGATATTTGCAGTAAGCGTCGTTGGCGGCTATCATCGGGAAAGGAAGTTCGCCACGCTTTTCGAGAGCCCGAAGACGATAAACGCCGGTGGTAGTTTCTTCGGAGCCGCCCAAAATTTTCGGAATAACTTCGCGGTGTTTCGTCAAGAGGAGATTCACGAAGTCGCCGCCGTCGTCAATAAAAATATCCGGCTCAAAAATAATCGCGCGCTCGATAAAATTATTGTACTCCTCTTCGGTGCAGCCGTGAATCGCGAAAACTTTTATCCCGTCTTCGACAAGCGCGGCGGCAACGTCGTCCTGCGTGGAAAGAGGATTGCAGCCCGTCAAAATAACTTCCGCGCCCGCATTTTTTAAAACCTTCGTCAAGTAAGCCGTCTTCGCCTCGACGTGGAGACTAAGCGCGATTTTTTTTCCGGCGAAAGGTTTCGATTGAGAAAACTCCCTCTCGATTGCCGACATCACCGGCATAAAATTTTTCACCCAATTAATTTTGTCGTGCCCGCTACGAGCCAACGACATATCCTTTACGATTGATTCCATTTGAAAATCTCCTTTGATTCTTTACAAAATCTTTTATTTCTGATAAAGTAATTTTAACAATCAAACTCGAACTTGTAAAGGAGTGACTGCCGTTTTGAATTTTGTGGACACGCATTGCCATCTGAACGACGAGAAATTTTCAGCTGACCTTGCCGAAGTTTGGAGGCGCGCGAATGAATTGGGGGTTAGCCGCGTGATAAATTTTGGTGACACGCTGAAGAGTTCTGCCGCCGTTGTTGCGCTTGCCGAAAAATTTTCAGGAATGTTCGCCGGCGTGGGCATACACCCCGAAGAAATTTCGGACTTCGAGGAAAAAAATTCCGTCGAAAAAATTATCGAACTCGCCGCGCAAAAAAAAGTTGTCGCTATCGGAGAAATCGGGCTGGATTATTATTGGGAAAAAGATTCGGGCGCAAGACTTCTTCAGCAAAAAATTTTTATTCGTCAACTGGATATTGCCCGCCAACTGAATTTGCCCGTTTGTATTCACGAGCGGGAGGCGCACGGCGATGCGCTGAAAATTTTAAAGACGGAGGCGCGCGGACTTCGTGGCGTCCTGCATTGTTATTCCGGCAGCTTGGAGATGGCGCGCGAAGTGTGGAAACTCGGCTGGCTTATCGGCGTCGACGGTCCTTTGACTTTCAAAAATTCCGCCAAGCTCCCCGAAATTGTCAAAGCCGCGCCGCGCGAAATGCTTTTAATCGAAACTGACGCGCCGTATCTCGCGCCCGTGCCCAATCGCGGAAAAAGAAACGAGCCCGCGTTTGTCGTCGACGTCGCGAAAAAAATTGCCGAACTTCGCGGGGAGGAGCTGGAGTTTGTCGCGCAGTACACTACCGAAAATGCAGAGCATCTTTACAAAGGGATAAGTGGTAAGTGGTAAGGGATAAGCAGTAAGATTTTTTCTTAAAACTTTCCCCTTTCCACTTTCCACTTAAAAAGGGAGTGATATTTTGAATAGATTGACATTTTTTTTAGCGGCGTTGCTGGGAGTGATGATTTTTTCTGCGGTGACTTTCGCCGCGCCCTTAGGCAACGGGAAAAAGATTATTTACATTCCAATCGACAATCGCCCGGTTAATTTGAGCCAGACCGTCGAAGTGGCGGAAAAACTCGGCTACGAAATTATTTCGCCGCCCGAAGAACTTTTGGGTACAGGAGCAAGCGCGGATAAATTCGGCAACCCCGACGAACTTTGGACGTGGCTCGAAAAAAATGCGCCCGACGCAAATTCTATCGTCATTTCGACGGACGCCATGCTTTACGGGAGTTTGGTCGGCTCGCGTCAACACAATTTCAGCGCGGAAAAAATTATGGAGCGCGCCCAAAAATTTCAACAGCTCCACGAAAATTTTCCCTACCTGCCGATTTATGCGTTGGGGACGATTATGCGCACGCCCACTTATACCGGTTCAAGTGCAGAGCCCGAATATTATAAAAAGTACGGGCAAATGATTTTCAACTACACGGCTTTGAAGGACAAGGCGGAAACCGAAAAACTTTCTTCCGGCGAAAAGAAGAAGCTCGCGAATTTTGAAAAGGAAATTCCGCAATACGCGCTTGACGATTGGTTTGGTCGCCGCGAAAGAAATTACAACGCCAACAAATTTTTTATCGACTTGACGCGCGCGGGAGTCTTCAATTATTTTTTGCTGGGCTGTGATGACAGCGCAAGGTTTTCGCAAACTCATCTTGAGAGCCGCCATTTGACGGAGTACAGCGCGGATCTCGGTAAATATCGTTGTCAAGTCATGTCCGGCGCGGACGAACTGGGCATGCTCATGATTTCCCGCGCGATTAACGAAGACTTGCACGAAGTTCCTTTCGTTTCCGTCGAGTACAACGCGGGCAAGGGCGGCGAAACTTTTCCGCGATACGGCAACGAGACTATCAAGGAGTCTGTTGAAGGCGCGATAATTTCGATTGGAGCTTTGCAGATTCCCGCGAACGAACGCGCAGATTTTGTCGTCGCCGTCAACACAAATTACAACGGCAAAACTTTTGAGGCGGGCAGCAAAAAAAATACGACCGGACCCCGTCGCGGCACGAGACCTTTCATTAAAACGCTGAACAATCTCGTTGAAAAAGGTTACGCGGTGGGCGTGGCGGACGTTGCCACCTCTAACGGCGCGGACAATGCGCTGATGCTTCGCCTCAAGAGAAATAATCTTCAATTCAAAATTCGCGCTTACAGCGGCTGGAACACGGCGTCGAACAGCTCCGGATTTTTAATCGGCGCGGGAGTTTTGACGAAGTTCATGGACGCCAACGACGTGAACGAGCTTTTAATGACGCGCTACCTTGACGACTGGGTTTACCAATCGAATATCCGGACACAGCTTGCCAACGGTTTAATCTGGACAGTACCCGGCGAAGGCAATGCGAATAAACTCGACGGCAGGCGCGACGGTGTTTCTATTTTAGCTTCCGATTTGATTTTGAAATTTGCCGACGAGAATATTATTTTGCCGCGCGGAACTTTTTTGAAAGACGTCAACGCGAAATTTATTTGGAACAGGCTTTTTGAATCAGACGTCAAATTTGAATTAATCCACCGCTAAAAACTTTAACCCAATCTGCAAAAAAAGAGGCCGCCCAAGGACGGGCCGCCCGCATTTGGTCGCGTGATGCGACCTCTGCGGGCAGTTTTCTTTTGCTTCTTTTCTTTTGCGCCAAAAGAAAAGAAGAATGCTCATTCAAAAGAGAAAAGAATTTTAGAGGAAAGGGATTAGGAGATAGAGTTTATGGAGAAAAACTTTCCCTAATCCCTAGTCCCTAAAAACTAATCTCTAGAAACTTTTTCGCCAAAAGAAAAGAAGATGTCAAACTAAATATTTTGTTTAGCAATCTCAACGAGTTTGGTGAAGGCAACCGCGTCCGAAACAGCAAGCTCTGCCATCATTTTTCTATCCACAGAGACGCCGGCTTTCGTCAAGCCGCAAATAAGTCTGCTGTAAGAAATTCCATTGATACGCGCCGCCGCATTAATGCGGGCTATCCAAAGACGACGGAACTCACGCTTTTTGACGCGACGGTCACGGTGAGCATAATAGCCCGCCTTCATAATGGATTCATTGGCTTTTTTGAATTGTTTACTTCTTGCGCCGCGATAACCCTTCGCAAGCTTAAGAATTTTTTTATGGCGTGCGTGTGCAGTGACGCCTGTTTTTACTCTTGGCACTTAGAAACCCTCCTTATGCATACGGAAGCATTTTCTTGACGCGCGAACGATCCGCCGCTGACGCCAAAGTTGCTTTACGGAGATTTCTCTTGCGCTTCGGGGTTTTCTTCTCCAGGATATGACTTTTATAAGCCTTAAAGCGTTTAAATTCGCCGCCGCCGGTGACTTTAAAGCGTTTGGCTGTCGCTCGATGCGTTTTGATTTTGGGCATTAGTTGCTCCTCCTTTTGAACTTTTCTTTGCACTCTGCGCCTTCGGAGAGAGAATCATGGTCATATTTTTTCCTTCGAGTTTCGCCCCGCGTTCAACGCTCACCGTATCGCCCAATGCGCTTGCCATCTTGTCAAGAACTGCGCTGCCGATTTCGGGATGCGACAACTCACGCCCGCGAAACATTATCGTCACCTTGACCTTGTTGCCTTCCTCAATGAACCGTTGCGCATTTTTTAACTTAACGTCAAAATCGTGCTGTTCGATATTCGGTCTAAGCTTGACTTCTTTAATTGTAACGACCTTTTGTTTCTTGCGCGCTTCCTTATCGCGTTTTTGTTGCTCGTAGCGATACTTGCCAAAGTCCATAATTCGACAGACGGGCGGTCTTGCCTTAGGCGCAACCTCTACAAGATCCAGGTGCTGCTCTTCGGCAAGTCTAAGTGCGTCTCTCGTCAACATGATACCAAGTTGCTCGCCGTTCGCGCTGGTCACTCGGACTTCACGAATATGAATCTCTTCGTTGATTCTCAGACTTTCTTTGCTAATTGTAGGACACCTCCTGTGGCGCGTTCGATAAAAAAATATAAGCGGCAATGCAGCCGCCTGAACTTCCAAACCGTCGCGCAAAAAATCCTGCGCGAAAATTTTTGAACCTCACCAACACAATCAAGGTCGGCAGGTGAGAAGTTTCGGCTTCTGCTTAACGGCGCAAGTCTAACACACCCGGAAAAGTCTGTCAAGCTTAAAGTTTAGGAAAGTTTTTCTTGCCGCCGCCGCGCCTGAGAATTATAATTGAGAAAAATTTTTTAAGGGGAGCTAAAAAAATGGGAGCTAAAACTTTGCAGGCAGTCGACTATATGAAAGGACCTTACAGCTGTTCGCAGTCGGTCATGTGTGCTTTTTGCGACGACGCGGGGATTTCTCACGAGGAGGCAAAAAAAATTGCCGCTCCATATTCCGGCGGCAGGAAGATTAAATGCGGCGCGGTGTGTGCGGCGGAATTGGTTTTGTCGGCAAAATTCGGGGATGCTCAAGCGGAAAAACTTCACGCCGAATTTGAAAAAAAGTTTCGCGAAAAAGTCGGCGCGATTAATTGCAGAGAAATTCGCAGTCAAAATCTTCGTCCTTGTATCGGTTGCGTTGAGGATTCGGCAAATATTTTGGAAGAGATGATTTCTAATTCCTAATTCGTTTCTTTCTAAAATTTTTTTCCTCTTTTGAATGAACATCTACTTTTCTTTTGGCGCAAAAGTTTCTAAAGATTAGTTTTCAGGGGCTAGGAGCTAGAGAATCTTTTTCTTTCTAAAATTTTTTTCTCTTTTGAATGAACATCTACTTTTCTTTTGGCGCAAAAGTTTCTAAAGATTAGTTTTCAGGGGCTAGGGGCTAGAGAATCTTTTTCTTTCTAAAATTTTTTTCCTCACTTTTCTTTTGGCGCAAAAGAAAAGTAGCAAAAGAAAACTGCCCGCAGAGGTCGCATCACGCGACCAAATGCGGGCGGCCGCCCATCCTTGGGCGGCCACTTTCCTCTTCACACTAGTCCCTAATCCCTTGCCACTTGTGCGGTCTCTTAAAAATTTGTAGAAAATTTCCCGCGCTATGCTATAATGTTGAAAGAATTTTTTTAGGAGTGATTTTATGAGTTTGAAAATTAATGATGAAGTTTACGGATTTCGTCTCGAAAAAATTTCCGAAGTCGCAGAAATTTCCGCGAAAACTTACGAATTTAAACACGTCAAGACCGGCGCGAAACTTTTTTACGTCGCCGCAGATGACGACAACAAAGTTTTTTATATCGCTTTTCGCACGCCGCCCAAAGATGATACCGGCGTCGCTCATATCGTCGAACACTCCACCCTTTGCGGCTCGAAAAAATATCCGCTGAAAGAACCGTTCGTCGAACTTATCAAGGGCTCGCTGAATACTTTCCTCAACGCGATGACTTATCCCGATAAAACAGTTTATCCCGTCGCCAGCCGCAACGCAAAAGATTTTCGCAATCTCGAAGACGTTTACCTTGACGCGGTTTTTAATCCCGCGATGATTTACACGCCGGAAATTTTAATGCAGGAAGGTTGGCACTACGAAATAGAAAATCCCGACGCCCCGTTGATTTACAGCGGCGTCGTCTATAACGAAATGAAAGGCGCGCTCTCTTCGCCGGATGCTATTCTCGGCAGAAAATCCATGCACGAACTTTTTCCGCAGAATTGTTACGGCTTTGAATCCGGCGGCGACCCCGAAGCAATTCCCAATTTGACGCAGGAAGATTTTGCGGACTTCCACAGAAAATTTTATCACCCGTCGAACAGTTACATTTATCTTTATGGCGACGTCGATATTGACGAGCAACTTGAGTACCTTGACCGCGAATATTTATCGGCGTTTGAAAAAATTGATGTCGACTCGGAAATTTTGCAGCAGCCGATTTTTTCGGAGATGAAACGCGTCGAAGATGTCTACCCCGTCGGCGAAGAGGAGCCCACTGACGAAAAAACTTTCTTGTCGCTGAATTTTTTGACGGGCGATATTAAAGACTCGACGACGATTCTTGGGCTTGAGATTTTAAATCACGCGCTCTTCACGACGCCCGCCGCGCCGCTCAAAAAAATTCTGATTGATTCTAAACTCGGCAAGGACGTCGACAGCGGGCTTGAAGAAGATTTGTGCCAGCCCGCGTTTAATGTGACGCTGAACGGATCCGAAAAAGACCGCGCCGAAAAATTTTTCGACCTCGTCATTTCCGAAATGAAAAAGCTCGTCGAAAACGGTATCGATAAAACTTTGTTGCAGGCGTCGATAAATTTGATTGAGTTCAGACTTCGCGAGGCGGATTTTGGTCTTGCGCCGAAGGGTTTAATTTACGGTCTGCGCAGTCTTCGCACGTGGCTTTACGACGGCGACCCGAATGTTTATCTTCGCTACGAAGACGACTTGCAGAAGATGAAGGACGGCTTGCAGAAAAATTATTTTGAAAATCTCCTGCAGAAATATTTTATCGACAACCCGCACAAAGTTTTGATTACGCTTAAGCCGGATAAAAACGTTGCGAAAAATCGTGACGCCGCGCAGGCTGAAAAACTTGCCGCCGTTAAATCGAAGATGACCGCCGAAGAAATTTCCGACGTCATTGAAACCGCGAAGAATTTAAAAATTCGTCAGCAGAGCCCTGAAACTCCCGAAACTCTCGAAAAAATTCCCCTGCTTAAGCTCGACGACATTCGCAAGGAGGCTGAAAAACTTCCGTTGACTTTCCGCGACCTTGACGGCACGAGAATTTTGTTTAGCCACGTGGACACGCACGGGATAATTTATTTGACGTTTTACTTTGACGCGCTGAAGGTTCCGCAGAAAAAAATTTTCCACGCCTATTTGCTTAACGAACTTCTTGGGCGCGTCGATACCCGCCGCCACAGCTACGAAGATCTTGCGAATCTCGTCAACTTAAATATCGGCGGCTTCGGGACAGTCCTGCGCGCCGATTTAAAAAAGGGCGAGCCGAATTCTTTTATGCCGCGCCTGAAAATTTATGCGAAGGCACTCAAAACGAAACTTGCCGACATGAGCGAAATACTCAAGGAGATTTTTACGGAGACGATTTTCACGAACAAAAAACGCGTCCGCGAAATTATCGAAGAGGAACAAATTGGTATCGAACTCAATTTGCAGAACAGCGCGTCGACGATTATTTCTTCGCGCGTGGAATCGTACCAATCGACGGCGGGAGCTTATAACAATGATTCGATTTTGCCGTTCAATGAATTTTTGAAAGACCTGCTGAAAAATTTTGACGAGAAGTTTGATTCGCTCGTTGAGGATTTGAACGACGTCTATAATCGCCTTTTGAATCGCAACGGGCTTGTTGTCAGTGTCACTGCGCCGGAAGAACTCTACAAGGAATTTCGTCCGCACCTTGCAAAAATTTTGAAAGCGTTGCCGGTGGACGAATACCCTGTTGCTCATTATGATTATCTGCTCAAGCCGAAGAATGAAGGGCTTTATTCTCAAAGTCGCGTGCAGTACGTCGGCAAGGGCGCGAATTTTATAAATCTCGGCTATGAATTTAGCGGGCAGTTGAGTGTTTTGGAAACTATTTTACGCTACGAATATTTTTGGCTGAAAATCCGCGTGCAGGGCGGGGCTTACGGCGCGTTCGTTCGTTTCAATCGTTCGGGCTCGATGTTTTTCGGCTCGTACAGAGATCCGAACTTGAAGGGCACGCTGGAAGTTTTCGACAAGACGGCGGACTTTCTGAAAAATTTCGACGTGTCTGATCGCGAAATGGACAAGTACATTATCGGCACGATGAGTAAAATTGATCACCCGCTCACTCCTTCGATAAAGGGACAACTTGCCGCAGACCTTTGCCTGCGCGGAATTACTTACGAAGACCGTCAAAAAACTCGTGACGAAATTTTGAGCACGCGCCAGGAAAATATTCGTGCGCTTGAAAAAATTATCGCCGCCTGCATGAATCAGAATAACATTTGCGTTTTCGGCAACGAGAGTGTTATTAAGGAGAACGCAGAAATTTTCGGCAGTATTAAACCCGCTGTCTAAGTGACTAGAGATTAGTGGATAGGGAGGAGGGATTCAAAATAACAGTATTGCTTGATACGAAATTTTCTGTGGAGGATTTTGTCATGAAGAAAAAATTTTTAATCGGCTTGTTGAGTTTAAGTTTGCTTGGCGGCGGGACTGTCGACGCGGCAAGATATTTTATGCAGGGCGACGCGCAGGGCGTCAAAACTCCCTACGGAGATAATTTGAAAATCGGCAAGTACGCGCAAGCAGACGACGCGAAAATTTATTATGAAGTTTACGGCAAGGGCGAACCGATTTTGATTTTGCACGGCGGAGGAGTCGGCAGCCCCTACGAGCTCGGAAAAATTCTTGACGAGCTGAAAAATCATAGGGTTATAGTTATGTCGACGCGCGGGCATGGGCGTTCGGAAATTGGACACTCCCCGCTGACATACAAGCAGAAAGCTGACGACGCGCTTGCCGTCCTCGACGCGGCGGGCGAAAAGAAAGTTCAGATTCTCGGTTTCAGCGACGGCGCATATACTGCCTACGAAATTGCCGCGCTCTATCCTGAACGTGTTGACAGAATTGCGGCGATTGGCGCGGGAACTTTGGAGGCGGGATTTTTTTCCGGCGAAATGAAGGTTGAAGACCTTGCGAAAATTGATTCGGCGTTCGTCGACTACGAAAAGACTATCATGCCGGAGCCGGAACGTTGGCAGGAATTTTGTGACACGTATATGAATTTTTGGAGTAAGATGGCTGTCGGCGAAGAAACTTTCAGCAAAATAAAATGTCCCGTGCTTTTGGTTGTCGGCGACGAAGATGATCACGCACCCGTTGTCACGGTATTGGCGGCGCACCAAATGATTCAAAATTCTCGGCTGTGTGTCGTACCTAAGGCGTGGCATTCGGCTTTCCTCAACAACCACGAAGTCACGGCGGCGGCAATTTTTCCATTCGTCAACGCGAAACTTGAAACCTTGACGCCGGCGAAAAAAGTCGACTACAATTCGAGATAGGAGATTACCATGAAAAAACCTTTCCCGCTGAAAATATTTCTGATAATTTTTTGCACGCTGATTGTTGCGGGCTGTGGCGGCGACTCTGATTCAAGTTCCGGTGATTCAAATTCCGCAAGCCTTGAGTTTGAAACTTTGCAGAGTCCGGGTTACTACGGCGATTTAAAAATGCAACCGAACGGAATTTTTCTCGTGCGGAACAAGCTAAACGACGAGCAAGCGCAAATTTTGGGCGTCGTCTATAAAGTTGACTTCAACGAAAATAATCAGCTTAGCAAAATTACGGCGATGCAGGGCGGCAGTCCAATCAGCATCAATTGGCAGGACACTTTGGGCAGACGCTACAGTTTTTCTGCCGTCACCGTCGAATACACGAACAACCAAAGGCGGTACAACTTCAAAAATTCGCGCATGGCGGCGACGCCCGGCTACTATTACGCTTACACAATCGGCTACAAAATTAACGAGGACGGAAAAAATCCGGCGGTCGCTTATCTCTACGACAACGAGGGCAACCAGTCGAATCTTCTTCGCGGATATTCGCAGATGTTTTTCACTTACGACGACAAAGGTGACTTGACGAAAATTGCTTTCGCGGACGAGGGCGGCAACCGCGTGACTTCAAGTAGCGGTGAATACGAACTTCAACTGAAGTACGACAAAAATTTTGATACGCTGACGGAAATTTCCAATCTCGGCAAAGACGGCGCGCTGAAACTTGCGGATAACGGCATCGCGAAGACAACTTTCAAGCTTGACGATAAAGGGCGCGTCGTCGAAGTAAAACATTTCGGCACGGACGACATGTTAAAGGACAAAGGCAGCGTGAGTTTGGAGCTGGATAAATCTTTGACGTCGATGAGCGCGGCGGCGATCACCCGCTACACTTACGAGGGCGGCACCGACCGCGTCAAAAAAATTTCTTTTCTCGGCAAGGACGAGCAGGCTGAAGGCATAAAGGATTGGGGAAATATTGCCTCGTTTGAATTTGGTTACACGCCGGAGGGCTGGATTTCTTCCATTGCCTCTTTCGCGACGGACGACTCGCCCATTGCGTTGAGCAAAAATTTATTCGGCGATAACGTCGTAAAAATTGAGTACGAGCGCGATAATTTCGGCAACCTTTCCAAAATGGTCTTCTACGGCAAAGAAAATAATCTCGTCACGGCGTCGAAACTCGGCGCGGCTGAATGTCGTTACAAGCACGACGAAAAACGCCGCGAAACCGGTCAAGAATATTACGGCACGGGCGGCGACAAGATTGAGATTAATGACAAGGGATTTAATTATCACGGCTTCACGAAAGAATACAACGACGACGACGAAGTCACCGCGATAATTTACTATGACAAAAATTCCAACGAAGTCAAGCGCGAAAATCTTGCCGCGAAAAATGAAACACTTCCCGCCGCGCCGCCCGCGAATTTTGACAACACGCCGCCCGCGAATTTTAACAATTCAAATTTCAATCGCCTGTCCCCTGAATTTTACGTGGGCACCTACACGAGCGGGCTTGACGCTTATGCTTTGACTGACACTTTTAATTTCAACCCCAACTATCGCTCTTACGACGTGAAGATTAAAGCAATGGGCAATATCACGGTTTACGTGGACTACCACATTTGGAGCGACGCGCCCGGCGAACCTTTCCATTTCCGTAATTCGCAGGGCTACAGCGGAATAATTCAGCCCGGCTCCGTCGAAGACAATATCAACCAGTACGCTTTTGACGTTTGGACTGCGAGAACCACAGGCGGACTTTAAAAAAAATTTTTTAGGAGGATTTTTATGAAGAAGACAATTTTTACGGGCGCGGGCGTGGCGATTGTTACGCCGTTTGATTCAGAGGACAAAATTAATTTCGCGGAGCTCGGCAGGATTATCGACGACCAAATTAAAAACGGAACGGACGCGATTGTTATCACGGGTACCACCGGTGAATCTGCGACACTTAGCGACGAAGAACACAAGGCGGCGATAAAATTTGCCGTCGACCACGTGAAAAAGCGTGTGCCCGTCGTCGCGGGAACCGGCTCGAATGATACGCGCTACGCCATTCAACTTTCACAGTACGCGGAAAAAGTCGGCGCGGACGCTCTGCTTTTGGTCACGCCGTATTACAACAAGTGCACGCAAAACGGGCTAGTTGCTCACTACACGAAAATTGCCGACAACGTGAATATCCCGATGATTATTTACAATGTACCTTCGCGCACCGGCGTCAATATCAAGCCCGAAACTTACGTTAAACTTTCCAAACACCCCAACATTGTCGCCACGAAGGAGGCGAACGGGGATTTGTCGTCTATCCTGCGCACGCGTAAAGCCTGCGGTGACGAGCTGGATATTTATTCCGGCAACGACGATCAAATTATCCCGATACTTTCGCTCGGCGGCAAGGGCGTCATTTCCGTTTTGTCGAACGTCGCGCCGAAGGACACTCACTTAATGTGTCAACTTTTCTTTGAAGGAAAAGCGGAAGTTGCGGCGAAACTTCAAGTGGATTACAATGATTTAATCGACGCGCTTTTCTGTGAAGTCAATCCGATTCCCGTTAAAGCCGCGATGAAATTGATGGGCTGGAACGTCGGCGGGCTTAGGATGCCTTTGAGTGAGATTGAACCGGCGAATTTGGAAAAACTTAAAACTGCTCTTAAAAATCACAACTTGATAGAATAAATTTTTTAAAAGAGGTTGGTTTTTTATGAAAAAGTATGTTGCTGAATGTATCGGCACAATGGTTTTGGTCGTGCTCGGCTGTGGCACCGCAATGCTCGTCGGCTGTGATGCTGTGTTGGGCAGCGGCTACATTTTGACGGCGTTTGCTTTTGGGCTGTCGATTGTGGCGATGGCTTATTCAATCGGAAATATTTCCGGCTGTCACATTAATCCCGCCGTATCTTTGGGCGTGCTTTTAAGCGGCAGAATGACCACAAAAGATTTCGTCTACTACGTTATCGCGCAATGTATAGGCGCGTGGATTGGTGCGGAAATTTTGGCGACGATTTTTATTGCGGGCGACGTCCCCGATATGACGGGCGGGCTCGGCACAAACGGACTTGCCGGCGTTCATGGCAGTTCAGTTGCCGGGCTTATGGTTGAGATTGTCCTGACGTTTATCTTTGTGATAAATATTTTGGGTGTCACTTCCGATAAGGCGAAACACGGCTCCTTTGGCGGGCTGATAATCGGTTTGACTTTGGTCGGCGTCCACATTCTCGGTATCGGGCTGACCGGCACTTCGGTTAATCCTGCGCGCAGTTTTGGTCCGGCGGTAGTCATGGCGTCTGCCGGCAATGGCGGTCCCCTCGATTGTCTGCCGGTGTTCATAATTGGTCCGTTGGTTGGTGCCGCGATTGCCGCTTTTGTTTACAGATGTTTGGAGGATTGAGTTGTGAAAAAATTTTTTAGTCTGTTGATAATTGCCGCTTGTCTTTTTACGACGACTGCTGCTTTTGCGGCGTTCAAGGAGGACATAACCGAAGACGCGAATATCAGCGCGGTTAAACGTCTTGCCGTTGCGTTGCCTATGCACTACAAAACTGAAGACGCCGAGCCTACCCGCGATGAACTCACGCAAATAATGTTCGAGGCTGGCAACGTCGCCCGCTGTTATGTGATTCCTTACGAAGAGATCGCGGCGAACATTCGGAAAGAAACCGGCGTCGACATAACTGTTTTGTCTGACGCGGAGGCGCGCAAAGTTTATGGCGAGCACGTAAAAAAATATGCGGACGCTTTCGTTACGGTGACGACCGCAAATAATATCAAGAAGGTTCAATTTTTCTTCGAGATTCAGAACGCGCAAGACGGCAATTTAATGTACGTGCTCACGACGCAGAGCGGGGATATTAAAAAAGATGCTAAGGGCTATAAAAAAGCTTGCGAAGATTTTTACAAAAAGTTTGACGCCGCCGTCGAAAAGAGCATAAAGGACGCCGAAAAAAAGAGTAAGGACGCCGAAAAGAAGAATAAAAAAAAATAAACAAAGTTGAGGAGGCTGCCGGTAAAATTCTCGACAGGGTTGAAAGAAATTCGGACGGAAAAGGCGGACATATTTTTATAGTTAAAGACGGTTGGGATTGATTTTTTTTGACGAAGGAAATTTATAATGTAACCGGAATGAGTTGCTCGGCGTGCAGTGCGCGCGTGGAAAAAGCCGTCGCGAAAATTGTCGGCGCGGATAATGTCAGCGTCAACCTTTTGACTAACAGCATGCAGGTTAAACACGACGCAAGTATCTCAAGCGAAAAAATTATTGACGCCGTCATAAACGCGGGCTATGGCGCGTCGCTGAAAAATTCTCCGGCTCAAAAAACTTCTGCTCAAAAAAATTCGGCTACGCGGACGATCGACGTTGAGATTTCCGAAATGAAAACTCGGCTCGCGTGGTCGATATTTTTTTTGATACCGACGATTTACATTGCGATGCATTCGATGTTCGCGGAAATTTTCGGGCTGCCCGTTCCAAAAATCGTCGCTGAAATTTTTGACGGGCGCGAAAATTCCGTGACGTTCGCTTTCGTACAGTTTTTGCTTGTCCTGCCGATTATGTACCTCAACCGAAAATATTACGTCAACGGCTTTAAAAATCTTTTTCGCGGCGCGCCGAACATGGACAGCTTGGTTGGTCTCGGCTCAATGGCGGCGGCGGCGTTCGGGGCGTTCGCGCTAATCAGAATCGGGCAGGGGCTGGGGCATGGCGATTTTTATGTTGTCGACGAATACAGCCGCAACCTCTATTTTGAATCGGCGGGCATGATTGTAACTTTAATCACCGTCGGGAAATTTTTCGAGGCGCGCGCGAAGGGCAGCACTACCAAAGCCGTTGAGTCTCTGATTAATCTTGCGCCGAAAACCGCGAACGTTTTGCGCGGCGGTGTCGAAATTAATATCCCCGTCGAAGAATTGATTATCGGCGATGAAATTTTGATTCGACCGGGCGAAAGTTTTGCGGCGGACGGAATTGTTATCGAGGGTGAAACTTCCGTCGACGAGTCCGCGATAACCGGCGAGAGTCTTCCCGTCAACAAAACTGTCGGCGACAAAGTCACGAGTGGAACGATTAACAAGAGCGGCTTTCTGAAGTTTCGCGCGGAAAAAGTCGGCGGCGATACGACAATCAGCAAAATTATTTCTCTCGTCGAGGAGGCGAGCGCGAGCAAGGCTCCGATTGCCAAGACTGCCGATAAAATCGCGGGGATTTTTGTGCCGGCGGTGATTTTTATTTCGGTTGCGGCGGGAATTTTTTGGCTGATTAGCGGCGCGACGATTGAGTTTGCTTTCTCGATTTCGATTTCTATTCTCGTGATAAGTTGTCCCTGCGCGCTGGGGCTTGCCACGCCGGTTGCGATTATGGTTGGCACGGGCAAGGGCGCGGAACATGGAATTTTGATTAAGTCCGGCGAGGCTCTGGAGACGGCGCACGAAATTAACACGGTCGTCGTCGACAAAACGGGCACGCTTACTGAGGGCAAACCTTTCGTCACGGACGTGGTGACTTTCGGCGGCGACGCGCAGGAGCTGATAAAAATTGCCGCCGGTCTCGAAACAAAAAGCGAACACCCTTTAGCCGAAGCCGTTGTTAAATTCGCCGAAGACAAAAAAATTTCGCCGCAGGAGATGAAAAATTTCGCGGCGATTTTCGGCAGGGGCGTCAAGGCGGAAATTTCCGGCGTGAATTATTACGGAGGGAACGAAAAATTTTTGGCGGAGCTGGGTTTCAATCTCGACGCGGTTCACGAAAAAATTATTTCCCTTGCGGACGAAGGTAAGACGCCGATCATTTTTGCAAGCGATAAAAAAATTTTGGGGATTATCGCCGCCGCTGACGTCGAGAAAAAAAATTCCGTCGTCGCCGTCGAAAATTTTAAGCATTTGGGTATTGACGTCGTCATGTTGACGGGGGATAATAGCGGTGCGGCGAAAAATATTGCCGAAAAAATCGGGATTGAAAATTTTGTCGCGGAAGTTCTGCCCGAAGGCAAGGCGGACGAAATTTCTAAACTGCAAGCCGCCGGAAAAAAAGTTGCGATGATCGGCGACGGGATAAACGACGCGCCGGCTCTCGTAAAGGCTGATTTGGGCATGGCGATTGGCGCGGGCACAGATGTTGCGATTGAAAGCGCGGACGCCGTTCTTGTTCGCAATGATTTGTTGGACGCGGTCAGCGCGATTCGGTTGAGCAAGGCGGTCATGAAAAATATCAAGGAAAATTTATTTTGGGCGTTTTTCTACAACGTCGTTTGCATTCCGTTGGCGGCGGGCGTTTTTTATCCGGCGTTCGGCTGGAAACTTTCGCCGATGATTGGCGCGGCGGCTATGAGTATGTCAAGTGTGTGTGTCGTTTTGAATGCGCTTAGGTTGAAATTTTTCAAGGTCGAACGCGCTGAAAATTCGACGGCTCAAAAAATTTCCGCGCAGGTCAAAATTGAAAATCTCGACGCGATAAATTTTGAGGAGGTAACAAATTTGAAAACTAATCTGAAAATCGATGGCATGATGTGCAAACACTGCGTTAAACACGTTCACGACGCGCTTGCGAAAATGGACGGCGTCACCGACGTCGAAGTCAGCCTTGAAAACAACAGCGCGGCGATTACTTCGACGAAAGAAATTTCCCTTGACGATTTTGCGAAGGTCATTGACGACGCCGGTTACGAACTTGTTAGAGCTTAGGGATTAGAAAAAAAATAATCACTTCAAAATTTTTAACAGGGCGTTGCAGCCGCGTCAGACGTCCGCAAAAGTCGTCGCGTAGTCGTCGGTAATATACGGGTCGTCGACGTCGCGGTTTTCGCCGACAAAATTCATCATCAAGAAAACTTTTTTATCGGGGTCGCCCCCGAAAATTTTTTTTATGTCGCGAACGTTGCCGGCGTCCATTCCGATAATGTAATCAAAATTTTTGTAGTCCGCCCGCTCAAGTTGTTTCGACGTGCGATAATTAAAAGGGATGTTGTGCTTTTTGAGTTCGTGGCAGGTGCCGCCGGCGATAGGCGTGCCGACGGACGCATGACAGCCCGAAGACGCAACAAAAATTTTTTCGGACAAGCCCGCCTCGTCAATCAAACGTTTCATGACAAATTCAGCCATAGGCGAGCGGCAAATATTTCCCCAGCAAACAAAATTTATTTTCAAATTACGCGCCTTCCTTCCATAAAAAATTTTTTGCGTTGACAACTTTCGGCAAATGTCATAAACTTCAAGGAGAATTATTCGAGGAGGAATTTTTTTCATGGCAACGATTATTGCGCCGTCGATTTTGTCGGCGGACTTTGCTCATTTGGCGGACGAGATAAAAAAAGTCACCGACGCCGGAGCTGAATACATTCACATTGACGTCATGGACGGGACTTTTGTGCCGAATATCACTCTCGGTTCTCCTGTGGTGAAGTGTCTCAGAAAATTTTCCGACGCCGTTTTTGACGTGCACTTGATGACGGAGCACCCCGAAACTCAAATAAAAAGTTTTGCCGACGCCGGAGCCGACATTATCACTTTTCACGCGGAGGCCGCGCGCCATGCTCACCGCGTCATTCAGCAAATACACGAGTGCGGTTGCAAGGCGGGCGTCGCCATAAATCCGGGCACTTCTCTTTCTATGGTCGAAGAGCTTATCGAAGATGTAGAAATGGTTTTGATAATGACCGTCAATCCCGGCTACGGCGGGCAAAAATTTATCGAGTCCATGCTCGGTAAAATTCACATGCTTTATCACATGATTGAAGAAATGGAAACCGAATGCGATATCGAAGTTGACGGCGGGATTAACGCTGAAACTTCCGTGCTTGTTCGTGAGGCGGGCGCGAATGTTTTGGTTGCGGGTTCTGCGATTTACGGCGCGGAAGATGTTGCGGCAGCGATTAAAGCCATTCGCGGCACCGAAATCTCCCACCATCATTGAGAGGGATAAGGGGAAAAGGGAAAGAAAGTCTTATCCCTCACCACTTATCCCTTACCGCTTACTCCTTGTCGATAAGCATTTGTAGTTCTTCGGAGCTGACCGTAGTCGAGGCAATGTCCTCGATAATTTTTTCGGCGGCGTCCGAAGATTTTTTTTCGAGCTGAATTTTTTTCGGAGCCCTCTTGCGTTTTGGCGCGGGTTCCTCTTTTTTTACTTCGTCTTCGACAAAATTTATCTCCTCTTCAAAAATCCACTTGAAAGCCTCTTCCGCCGTCTCCACCGGATGAATTTTCAAGCCGAGATGCCAACGCGGAATGTCTTTGGAATTTTCCTTCGGGATAACAAGAGATTTAATGCCCGCCTGTTTCGCGCCGTAAGCCTTCTCAAAAACACCGCCTACCGGACGAACTCTGCCTTGAATGGAAATTTCGCCGGTAACCGCGACATCTTGACGAATCTTTTTTCCGGTAACCGCGCTGATTAAAACTGACAAGATAGCCGTGCCCGCGCTGGGTCCGTCGATATTCCCGCCGCCGATAACGTTTATGTGTACGTCGTAATCGTGAATATCTTTGCCTGTCACGCGCCGCAAGACCGACGCCGCATTAAACACGGAATCTTTCGCCATAGAGCCGGCAGTTTCGTTAAAACGAATCGTGCCTTTTCCCTTTTCCGCCGCCGGAAAAACAACCGCCTCAATTTCGATAACCGAGCCGATAAAGCCGCTAACGCCCAGCCCGAAAATATGACCGACTGCCGGTTTCGCCGAAGCCTTCTTCGTGACGTACTGAAAGAGCCTGCTGACCTGCGCGACTTCGTAAATGTGTTGCTTTTTAATTTTTTCGCGCGGAAAATCGTCGGGATTATAGGGCTTGCCGTCTTCGTGCTGAATTTCGTTTTCTTCGTCCTGCAACGCGAGACTGTAAGCATCGGCCAAAATATTAATCGCCTTGCGCCCTTCGATTGTGTATTCGCTGATAATTTCGGGGACGCCCTCTTCAAGGTCGACGTCCAATTTTTCGGCGGCGTTCTTCACAATCTCGATAATGTGCGCGGGAGTCAGCGGCTCAAAATAAATTTCAGCACAGCGCGAACGCAACGCAGGGTTTATCGAACTTGAATCGCGGGTCGTCGCTCCAATCAAAACGAAATCCGCCGGCGCGCCGTTCTCGAAAAGCATCTTGACATACGGCGGGACGCGCTCGTCACTCGGATCGTAGTAGGCGGACTCAAAAAACGCGCGCTTGTCCTCCAAAACCTTCAGCAACTTATTTTGCAACATAATATCCATTTCGCCAATCTCGTCGATAAATAAAATTCCGCCGTGCGCGTCGGTGACAAGACCGGGTTTTGGTTCGGGGACACCGCTTTCGGCAAGAGATTTCTGCGCGCCCTGATAAATCGGGTCGTGGACGGAGCCGAGCAAGGGATTAGTCATGTCGCGCGGATCCCAGCGTAAAGTTGTGCCGTCCGTCTCCACAAAAGGCGCGTCCGAATCAAACGGGCTTGTCGCCAAAGTTTTTACCGACTCAAGCACAAGCCGCGCCGCCGTAGTTTTCCCGACGCCGGGCGGTCCGTACAAAATTAAATGTTGCGGATACGGTGACGCAAGTTTCGCGCGCAGAGATTTAACGGCGCGCTCCTGCCCGACAATATCCTCAAGGGACTTCGGGCGCAAAAGTTCCATGACCGATTGAGTCAGCTCGACCTCTTCCAATTTTTCAAAGTACTCACGTTTTTTCGCCTCGTAGGGAGTTTCAGAATCGGGCTTTTCGTCTTTCAGAATCTGCAAACGAATATCCTTGATATATTCCTGATGATCGTGCTCAAGTTTTTCCGAAACCTTCCTGTCGATTTTATCTTCGACCTGCCGCCGCGCTATCATGTCCGCCAAAAGTTCGGACAGGCGAATAATTTCCGCAGGGATTTCAGATTTTGAAGGCGGGGGATTTAAAGTTGGGTTCTCCTCCAAAATTCTGCGCAACGCCAAAATTCTTTCGCCCGGGTCGCTCGAACGAAGATAGCGGAGCGCGTCCATTTTCCCTGCCTGCAAAACCAACCTGTCAGAGCCCATCGCGTCGACGACGATTGAATACAGCGCGGAAATTTCGCGGTCAATTTCTGTTTCGTTGCGAACTTGCACGGCGATATTTTTTTTGCCGCCGAATGTGCGCCTGATTGCGCCGAATAATTTTTTGAACACGATTTAAGCCTCGACGACTTCGACTTTCATTTTAATGACGGTTTCGGCGTGAAGTTTAATAACCGCCTCGTAAGTGCCAATGCCCGTGACTTCTTCCGAGATGGAAATTTTGCGCTTGTCGATATTCAAATTGCGATCCTTTTTGAGAGCCTTAGCGACATCGCCGCCGCCTACCGAGCCGAAAAGTTTTCCGTCCTTGCCGATTTTAATCGGGATGCGCACGCTGATTTTTTCGAGCTGCGCGCCGAGAAGTTTTGCCTCGTCAGCCTCCTGCTGTGCACGGCGAGCCTTATTTTCGGCGTTGGTCTTCGCGGTGTGGAGATTGGCGACGTTCGCTTCGACGGCGAGCTTGCGCGGCAAAAGATAATTGCGCCCGTAGCCGTCCGCCACCTCGACAATATCACCTTTCGCGCCGACTTTTTTAACATCTTCCTGCAAAATAACTTTCATATTAAAAATACTTCCTTTCAAACAGGATAACGAAAATTTCTTCCGCTGATAGTCTAACAGTTTCTTGCGAAGGCGTCAAGCGCGGGTAATTTCCACAGACTTCAGTTGCCGAATAAAATTCACCGCGTTTAATTCCTTGCCGATAATCGAATGAACGTAAGCCAAAAAAATTTTCTCCGCCAAACGAATTTGCCGCAGATTAAAATTTGTACGACTTTCCTTTTTCCAATCGAACATCAAAATTTCTTGAAAGGTCAGCCGCAGATTTTCGGGGTAGCTCAAAAAATTTTCCGAAGGCTCAAGACAATTTTTGCAGACCGCGCCGCCGTCCGCGAAACTCAACACCGCATCGCCGACAATCTCGTTTCCGCAGTGAACGCACCTTTCAAAATTCAGCTGGATGCCGCTAAACTCCATGAACTGACAAGACGCAATGAGCGCGGCAATTTCGGGGTTCCTCTCGTTCAGCGCAGGCAACGCCTTCAGAATCAGATTGAAAATATTTATTTCGGGGAGCTTGGGCAGAGTCATCTTGTTGACAATCTCAAAAAAAAGGGCGGCGTACGCAAGCCTGTCAATGTCCGCCGTCAAATTCCCGTAAAAATGAATAATATCAGCGTCGCGAATCGTGTCGACCTTCAAACCTTGAGTGACTTCCGCCGAAATGTGATTGAACATTTGCATCGCGCCGGACATCGGATTTCGCGCACGCCGGCAACCGTAAGCATTCGCCTCCAATTTTCCGAACTCCCGCGAAAAAATCGTGACGACCCTGTTTGCGTCGCCAAAGTCCGTCGTCTGCAAAACAATCCCTTCGATTTTAAAAGTGTCCATCAAAATTTCCCTCAAGCAATTATTTTTGAAGCATTGTACCCGATTGAGCAAACCGCGTCAAATTTTTTCCGGCTCAGGTAAAATTATTCGTTGCCTTTACAAAAAAATTTTTCTCTGCTAAACTTCCGGTAAATCACAAAATTTTTGAAAGGAAGATTTTTTTGCTGGACAAGTTACAAAAAGTTGAAGATAGATTTCGAGAAATAGAATCACAACTCGGCAACCCCTCTATCGTCGCGGACGTGGAAAGGTTTACAAAATTGACGCGGGAGCTTTCGACTCTGGAACCCATTGTTCAAAAATTCCGCGCCTACAAAAAAATCCTCGCGCAAATCGACGAAGACAAAACCTTAATCGAAACTGCGGAGGATGACGAATTAAAAAGCCTGGCAGCCGAAGAACTTGCCGAGCTGAAAAAATCCAAAGCCGAATTGGATTACGAATTGCCGATTTTACTTTTGCCGCGCGACCCCAACGACGAGAAAAATGTTATCGTGGAAATTCGCGGGGGCGTCGGCGGGGAGGAGGCCGCACTTTTTGCCGGCGACCTCTTCAGAATGTACACGCGTTACGCCGAGCGGCAAGGTTGGCGTGTCGATATTGTTGATTCAAATCCCACGACGATTGGCGGCTTTAAGGAAATTTCTTTCACCGTCGACGGCGCGGGGGCTTACAGCAAACTGAAGTACGAGAGCGGAACCCATCGCGTTCAGCGCGTGCCCGTCACCGAATCGAGCGGCAGGATTCACACGAGCGCGGTTACCGTTGCAGTTTTGCCGGAGGCCGAAGAAGTCGACGTCGAAATTAATCCCGCAGACCTTCGCATTGACACTTATTGCGCGAGCGGCGCGGGCGGGCAGTACGTCAACAAAACCGAGACTGCGATTAGAATTACTCACTTGCCCAGCGGGATTGTCGTGCAGTGTCAAGACGAAAAATCCCAACTCAAAAATAAGGAAAGGGCTATGCGCGTCCTTCGTGCCCGCGTGAAAGATTTAGCCGTCCGCGAACAGGCGGAGGCGATTGCCGCCGACAGAAAAAATCAAGTCGGCAGCGGCGACCGCAGTGAAAGAATCAGGACGTATAATTTTCCGCAGGGGAGAGTGACGGATCACCGAATCGGCTTGACGCTCCACAAACTCGACAGCGTTTTGAACGGCGACCTTGACGAAATTATTTCCGCGCTGATTACCGCAGACCGGTCGAAGAGATTGAGTGAACAAAATTAATGAACAAAGAAAGAATTTTTTCGCTTGACGTCCTGCGCGGGCTGGCGGTAGCGGTGATGATTTTCGTCGACTCGCCGCCCGGAGAAATTTACCTGCTGTTTCAGCACGCGCAGTGGGAAGGGATAACCTTCGCCGACCTGGCATTTCCGGGCTTTGTCTTCGCAATGGGCGCGTCGTCAGCGGTTTCAATCAGCCGCAAAAAAACTTCCTTGAGAAAAATTTTTCGGCGCGCAGGACTATTATTTTTAATCGGGATTTTATTTAACGAATTGCCGTCTATTTTTGCGTACGTCTTGTGGGAAAATTTCACGGGCGCGGATTTTTTCGCGGGTGCCGTCGAACACATGAGATTCTTTGGAATTTTACAGCGGCTTGCGCTGACGTACGCGCTGGGAATTTTTTTCGTGCAGGTCTTGAAAACTGACGCGAAAATTTTAGCGGCGGCGTTCGTGCTGTTAATTTTGTCGTCGCTGGGCTTTCACGCCTATTCACCGGACGCGCCCTTTGTCGAAGGAAAAAATATCAGCCACGCATTGGATTTAATTTTCGGCGCGGAACATCTCTACGCGCCGACGAACGACCCCGAAGGACTTTACGGCACGGTTGCAAGCGCGGCGTCGATGCTGTTCGGATTTTTCGCGGGAAGGATTTTAATTGGCGGTCTGCCTCTGCGGAAAAAAATCTCGTCGTTAATTTCTTCCGGCGCGGGAATTTTTTTTGTGGGCGGGCTGTGGAGTTTCGTCGACATAATCGCGAAAAAACTTTGGACGGCACCGTTCGCGCTGATAACTTCCGGCGGCGCGATAATTTTGTTGGCAGGGCTGTTATTTTTGTTCGAGCGCGCCCCGAAAACAAAAAATTTCTTCCAAGCGATTAGCTCACTCGGAAAAAATCCGCTACTATTTTTTTTGGCGTCGAACTTCGCGCTAATTTTTCTGTGGACATTGCAAGTTGAAGGGGCGGGATTTTACGGTTGGCTGTGGCAAGAAACAGTCTACGGCTTTGTCAGCGTGGAATTCAGCGCAACAATTTTTTGTTTGGCGTGGTTAAGTTTGTGGCTGGTCGTCGCAAGTTTTTGGGACAAGCTCGGAATTGTCATCAGAGTTTAAAATTTTCTTCGACTGGGCAAAAAATAAAATCATGAAACAAATTCCGAAGGCTAATAAAATTCCTACGTGTTGCCAATAAATTTTATCGACGCCCGTCAGCGCAAGCCGCCGAAAATCTGAAAGCGCGTAGTGCATGGGCTGGATTGCCGCCAAAAATCTCATCGTTGGGGGCATTCCGTGTTCGGGCCAAACGTAACCCACCGTTAAAACCGCAGGCAACGAGTAAAACAGCACGCATTGTGCGAGCGAGAAAAATTTTTTGAAAAAATTTCCCAGCAACCCCGCAAGATTTTCCGCGACAAATAAAAGTGCCGAGCTGATTAAAAACATTTGCCAAATTTCTGCGCGAAACACTACGTCGAAACACACCACGAGCATTGTTATCGCGATTGCCACAGAAGACAGACTCAACACGAGATAAAAAATTTCCTTAGTCAAAATTAATTTCACCGCGCCAAATTTTTTGAAGAGCGCGGAATTTTTTTTGTCCTCGAATACCGACATCCCGAACGCCATCATTATTCCCGCGTGCGCCACCGTCAAAACTATTCCGTAAGTATAAAATTCTAAGTAGCCCTGCACGCTGTTGCCTATCGTCCTCGAACTTGTCGACATGGGCGCGGACGAAATTCCCGCCGTCGAATTTGCGACCGCCGCCTGCTGATTGTACTGCACGGTGAAATTTCCTACGATATGATTAATCGGCGACTGCGAATAATTTAGCTGTGCAATGTTCGTGCCGTCCTGCAGGATGGCAATTTCAGTCGGCTGTTGCGTATAAAAATTTTGGGAAAAGTTTTCGGGTATGACTGCAACAATCGCAACATCTCCCCGCTCCAAAAGTTTTACCGCCTCGACTTCGCTCGACAAGTAGCCCACGAAAGAAAATTGTGCTGTGTCCGCAATCGTCCGGGTAAATTCCCTGCTCAAAGCCGAGCCGTCCAAATCGCAGACAGCCACCGGAATATTTTGCACAAGTCTTTCCTTGTATAAATTTCCGAACAACAAAATATACGCGCTCGACGCGGTCAAAAGCGCGATCAAAATCATTCGCCGTTCGTTAATCAGAAAGAGTGTTTCGCGGCGGATTATCTCCAACATCTTCGCAACCCCCCGTAAACTTCACGCCAATTAAACTTGCGGTGAAAAAAATCATTCCAAAACAAATCAAAATTGCCAAGTGACCTTCCAAATTTATAGCCGTACCTTTCAAAAATAGATCGCGCAGGTCGTTCGACGCGTAACCAATGGGCATGATATACGACAGGAACAAGCTGAAACTGTCCATAGAATATCGCGGCCAAAGCGCGCCGGTAAATAAAATCGACGGCATAATATACACCACCGCGCAGAGCGTCGCCTTGTAGGGGACTTCGTTCCACGCGCCCGCGCAAATCGCAACTGCAGTCATCGCGAAAATAAACGCCGTCAAAATCGCAACGATCGCGAAAAAATCTCCGCGACAAACCATCCCGAAAAATTTTATTCCAATCGAAAGACAAATCGCCACCACCGAAGTTGAAAACAAGGTATAAACCAAAAGTTTCGTACCGAGAACTTTAAACGGCTTCTCCAAAAAATCACGGCGGCGGGAAATTCTTTCTTCGGCAATCGCCGGCGCAATAGAAAAGACTATCGCAATTTGTACTGCGTGCGGAATAATCATCGTCATGAAAAAATCCGTGTAGCCGGACGTCGGGTTATAAAAAACTCTCGTGCTCGAATTGAAAAAAGAACTCTCCGCTTGTTGAATACTCCAGCCGGCGGAAATTCGCGTGTCGATTAAAATTTCCGTGCTGTTCGCCGAAACGACAGACTGCACCGCCCGTGAAACGACGCTGCTCAAAAGCGTATTCGTGTTGTCGGTAATCAGCTCAATCGAAACACTTTCTCCGCGAGAAATTTTTTGTGAAAAATCTTTTGGGATGACAGCCGCGCCAATCGCGTCGAGCTCCAAAATTTTTTTATCAATATCTGCCGCCGTATCTTCGACTGAAATAATTTTTACTTCGGGTGTATCTAATAAATCGCGCAGAATTTTTTGCCCGCGCGTCCCGTCGTCCAGGTTCACGACGATAATCGGCACTTCAGTCAGCAAATTTTTTGCAAACATCGTCATGAAACAGAGCGTGTAAATTAACGGCAAAAAAATTAAAATCAGCAGGACGCGCCGCCCGTTTATGATTTGAGTAATTTCATTTTTCATCGATAGTAAATCTCATGCCCGGCCAAACATTTTCGCTGTCCGTGCGAATTTTTACATTGAAGGCGATAATATCCGTGTCGCCGCGTTCCGAAGTAGCCTTCTGCGTCGCAAAATCCGCCTTGCGTCGAATACTTTCGACGGTGCCAGAAATTTTCAGCGTGCCGTTGCGTCCGGTGAGATCAAATTTTTCGCCGACCTTGTAGTTATTAATTTCAGTCTCCTTAATTTTGAAGTCAACCCAATTATTTTTCGGGTCTTGAATCGAAAAAAGGGGAACACTGCTTGAAATCAGCGCGCCTTCCTCCACATATTTTTTCGTAATAATTCCGTCGAAGGGAGCCAAAATTTCCGTCTCCTTGATATTCAAATTGACGCTTTCGAGTTGACTTTTGAGCGACTCAATTTGCTGACGTGAGGCGTCCTGCGCGGCGCGGTTCTCCTCGTTTTTGAGCAGGGCAACCCGCGCGCTTTCGACGTTGGCAAGGGCGGCATTGTAGGCGGCTTGAGAATCTTCGAGTTGCATTTTGTAGGTGTCGTAGGTTTGTTCGGCGATAGCGGATTGGTTCAGCAGTTCGCGGAAGCGCAATTCATTTTTCTCGGCAAGTCTCATAGAAGTTTCGGCGCGTTTCAGTTGAGCCTGCGCGTTCTGAAGTGCGGCGTTCAAAGTTCCTTCGGCTTCGTTCGAGGAGATAATCAGCTGTTGAAGTTGGGCGACCTGCGCGGCGATAGCGGCCTGTGCCTGACGCTGTTGCGGCTCCTGAAATTCGCTGTCGATTCTCGCCAAAAGCTGTCCTTGTCTGACTGCGTCACCCTCCGCCGCCAAAATTTGAATCACGCGCCCGCCGACTTTGGAGTTTACATTAATTTCTTTCGCGTCCGCCATTCCCCAATTCGCGACTTGTTCAGATTGTACCGGCTTAATCTGCCAATAAAAAATCCCGAAACCCGCGCAGACAAAAAATATCAATGCCGCGATTTTTATTCTGTCGAAAAATTTTTCCAAAGGTATTATCCTCCATTCATTTAAAATTTTTGTGGTAGTGCAGGCATATCGCAGGGAAACAAGAATAAGCAATCAGCTCGTTAAGCTCCTCAAACATTTGCCCCGTCGTTCTGTCTAAAAAATATCCGTGCTTGCCCAAGTATTGGCAAACGATAGCAACAATCAGCACCGCGAAAATTTTTGTCGGAAATTTACACTGCAGGAATTTTTTGACGGGGATAAATTTAAAAAGTATAAACAACATCGCCGCTCCGTAAACCGCGATAAAAAAATAAACTTGCATTCTGAAATGGTAGTCCTTCATGTCGACGAAGACCGGACCGAAATTTTCTTGGGCTATAGGGAAAAATACTCTTCCCCAGCTCAATTCGCGGAAGGTGACCAGCAAAAATGCCGCCGCGCAAAAAATTTGGAACCATTTTAATCGTGCGTCCCTTGTCTGAAAAAACAAACTCAAGCTGAAAATTGCGCCCGCTATTAAGACTATGACTTGAAGGTTTTCTATTAAGCCATTCTCGAAAGAAAGTTCCACCGGCAAAATTCTGGAAAGTATCAAACTCAAAATTTCTAAAACTGCTGCCAAATACATTCTGTCTTCTCCTATTGAAGAAATAAAATTTTTTAAATGTCAATCAAACGTTTTAAGTATAGGCGCAATGAAATTTTATGTCAAGTAAAAAAATGACCGGCAACATTTTAGTCGGTCGGATTAAAATTATTTTTGGAGTTGTTGGATTTGCAGCTGTTGGATCTGTTCCTCTAATTGCTTAACTTTCGAGTGCTCTTGACGAAGACTACCTTGAAGTCGCACGACGTTCAAATTAAAGATATTCATTCTGCTGAAAAAGAAAGTCGTCAGCGGCGTTTTATCTTCGACTTTTGAAAGTTCCCACGAAATTAATTTGTCGAGTTGCCCCGAAGGAATTTTAGAATAAACGTCGAGGAGGGGACCGCTGTTAGTTTTCATCAGCAAATCGTAAATCGCGTACTTGTAGGCGATATTTTCGCGGAAGAAAGCAAATCTGTCCAGGAATTTATCCAAAAGAGTTATCCCGCGAAAGAAAAACTCTCCCCATCTGTGAAATCTTTCTTCGGCGGACAATTGATTTGGTTTTGTCGCGGAGTCTTGCCTGTCTCGATAAACGTAATGGACAGTTGGAGTGAGCACAAAATTTTTTGCCAGGCACAACAGGTACAGAGAAAACACCGAGTCTTCACAAACTTTATAGTCGGGGAATTCTAAATCATTCTGCATTACAAAATCCCTGCGCACAAAATTTGTGTAGGAGCTCCAATCAAATTTATCTGAACTGAAAATTTTCACGCGCTCGGCAAGATTTTCAGTGAAGAGCGTCGGTTTCGTAACGAAATCGGTTTTTTTCATTGCCATCACTTGAAAACCTTTATGCCCCGAAAGAGTTTCGTCTTGAGTCGACAAAAATTTTTCGCAGTGCACAACTTCGGCGTCGAAATCTTTTGCAACCTTGTAAAGTTCTTTGAGCGCGCTCTTTGTAATTGCGTCGTCGCTGTCCACGAACATCAGATATTCCCCGTGCGAAAGTCTCATACCGACATTTCTCGGCACACCCGGACGCCCGCCGGAATTTGCCGGAGATTTTACAAGCCGGAGCCTGTCCACGCCGCTCACTCTGAATTTAGGAATATAACTTTCAACAATTGCCGCGCTGTTATCCGTCGAGCAATCGTCAACCACAATAACTTCGTAGTCCTCAAAAGTTTGTCCAAGCACGCTGTCGAGACATTCATCGATATATTTTTCCATATTGTACATTGGGATTATAACAGAAACTGCAGGAATATTTTTCTTGTTAGCCAAAACATATTCTCCTTGTCGTTAAAAAATATTTTCATTAGTTTTTTGATTCTGCGTTTGCATTTGCTGAATATAACCTTGAAGTTGCAAAATTCCCAAGTTGAGAGCGATCATTTTACTAAAAAGAAAAGCGGTCAATGCGTCTTTTTCTTCAATCTGTTCAATTTCTTTGCGAACAAGCCCGTCGAGCAAATGAGCAGGAATTTTTGAATAAAGCTCCAGCATTTGAGGATTCCCGCCCACTTCTCTGAAAAAGTCAAAAATCGCGTATCTATATTCCATATTTTCTTTGAAAGGTTCAAATTCGTTACAAAATTTTTCAAGGTGGTTTATCAGCTTAAAAATATCTCCGGCTCTGCGATGCACAGTTTTCGCAACGTCGAGAATTTCGCGGCTATTTGAATCCGTCCTATTCCTCCAAATGTAAAAAGCTTCCGGCAAACAAATAATTTTTTCCGCCATGCACATCACAAAAAAACTGAACAGCGAATCGTCCACAATACTCAAGTTAGAAAATTTAATGTCGTTTTCAATCAACAAAGTCCGACGAATAAGATGATTCCATGGCTCCCAACTGAACTTACATTCCATAAATTTTTTCACCCGCTCAACCGGATCATCCGGCATATAAGTGGGAGATGAAATAATTTCAGCATTCCTTACCCTTTCTTTAAGGGTAGATTTATCTGTGGGAATATTTTCATCTTCAGTTTGATAGCATTTGTCACAGTGGATAACATCGGCGTCATATTTTTCGGCGGCGCGGTAGAGTTTTTCAAACCCGTCGCGCATCATCGAGTCATCGCTGTCCATGAAAAAAACGTATTCGCCCAAAGCAAAGCGCAACCCTTTATTTCTGGGCTTGCCGGCACCGCCTGAATTAACTTTCAATTTGAGCAGATTCAGTCTGTCTACCCCCCCCCTTCTGAATTTTGGAATATAACTTTCAACAATCGCCGCGCTATTATCCGTTGAACAATCGTCAACCACAATAACTTCATAGTTCTCAAAAGTCTGTGCAAGGATACTTTCAAGACACTCGCTGATATATTTTTCCGTGTTGTACATTGGGATTATGATGGAGATCGCGGGAATGGTTTTCCTTTTAGCCAAAACAAACTTCCTTTCCAAAATTTTTTCGCTGATAATTTATCACATATTCCCTTTCCGCGCAACAAAAAAGACCGGCAAATTTTTTCGCCGGTCAAAAAATCTATTTAATGATGCGTTCCTGCAAAATCATTTTGAAAATTACACGCCCTTAGCTTTTCTGACTTCCTGGAGTTTCGGACCCATGATGCGCTTGTAAGCCTCAACGCCGGGCTGATTGAAAGCGTCGACGTTGGAAAGTTCTCCTTCGTAAGCAACGGACATTGCCAAAAGGTACATGAGTTCGCCGAGATGGAATTCATTCAGTTCGGGCAAGGTGAAGCAGGCGTTAAAGCGTTTGTTGGACTTCAGAGCGTCCGCATTAGATTGGCGAGCAACTTCCAGTGCCTCACTCATTGTCACGCCGGAAATATCTGCAAGCTTTTTAAATTCAGGGAAGACGTTCGGAATCGTCAAATCGTCAGCCCACTTTTCAACCTTAATGAACTGAACGACTTTATCGAGCGCGCCTTCCTGGTGCTGTTGGGTTTGCGAATGCATATCCGTCGTACCGACAGCGACGAGCGGCGTACGACCGTAGCAAACTTCCTTGCCTTCCTTATCGAATTGTTTGCCGAGAGACTCCGCCAAAAGCTGAATATACCATTCGGAAAGGGACTTGAGATAATCGCCGTAAGGCATCATGACTTCGATATTGCGCCCGTGTTTTTCAGACGCCGCGAACTTCAGAGCCGCGTTGAGCATTGCCGGATTTTCAAAGAGATTTTCGTTTTGGCAAGCCTCGTCCATAGCCTTCGCGCCTTCGAGGAATTTTTCAATGTCCATTCCGATAACCGCAGCCGTAGAAAGACCGACTTCGCAGAAAACCGTAAACCTTCCGCCGACGCCGTCGGGCACTGCAAAAGTAGGCCAGCCCTTATCGACGGCGAGTTGCTTGAGCAGAGTTTTCTTTTCCATGTTCGGATCGGTGACCGCCACGACTTCGACTTCGACGTCTTCGCATTTCGTCAAGGCGTCGTACATAACCATAAAGTTACTCATTGTGTCGAGCGTGCCGCCGGATTTTGAAATACAAATCAAGCAGACTTTGTACTTGCGGTTTTCGTGGGACTTCGTGACTGCCGCCATTGCCTTAATGTGATTGATTATGTCGCCGGTGCGGCGCGGGTCAATATTCTGCCCGCTGAAATAAACTTTCGGCAAGCCCTTGCGCTGTTCCTTAGACCACGTGTTCCAAAATTCTCCGCAGAAAATATCGAACAGCACTTTGTTGCCGAGAAAAGAGCCGCCGATGCCGAGCGAAACGACCGTGTCGATATTATTGCGCAGGTGTTCGGTGAACTCGTGCAATTTTTTGATACTCTCCGGCGAATTAAGATTGAGTTTGCCGTTTTCTTCGGTGACGTAGGGGAGTTTGGAGAAGTAAACTTTTTCGGGCGCGCCGTCTTTGGAAAGGTGAGCCTTAATGAAACCATCCTTGCGCATAACTTTCATAGCTTCGTGAGCTTTTTTCAGATCTTCCGCGTAAAAATCGAGGTCGGCTTGAGTAACTTTACCTTCGCCGAAAAGATTATCATAATCGAAACTAAAACCGGATTTTAAAGTCAACGCCATAGCTTTTTTACTCCTTTCGTATTTGAAAGAAAAATTTTTAACGTCGCAAGTATTCAAGGAATTTTGGTGCTACCTGGTAGATTGACAAGCCGAAAACCAATCCGGCGAGCCAATCCCACCAATTTTCAACAACATTGCCGAAAACGACACACAAGGTGAAGACGACTATAAACACAATTCCGATTTTCATCGCTTAGCAGTGTCAGCAGATACAACAACGACTCATTTTAACTTGCGTCGTTGTTTATGGGAACTTTTTTTGTAAATCTTAAACCATTCGCGCAGTATTTTAAACGCACTCCACGAGTATTTACACGCCGTAATCAAAGTCACAGCATGACTCAAAAAAGTCCATATATCATCCGTCACTGCGTTCCTCCCTTCATGTGAACAAATAGAGGACGAATGTGCCTAAAAAATTTTATCACACAACGGAGGCGACGATATCTTGAGCTTCTTTCTGAATTTGCTTGAGGTGGTCTGCGCTAACGAAACTTTCAGCGTAAACTTTGCACATATCTTCTGTGCCGGAAGGACGCGCCGCGAACCAGCCTTTATCGGTGACGACTTTCAAGCCGCCGATAGATGCGCCGTTGCCGGGAGCCTTCGTGAATTTGCCGGTGATAGGTGCGCCGGCGAGGGTATCAGCCTTAAGATTTTCGGGCGAAAGTTTTCCGAGCGCGGCTTTTTGTTCGGGAGTGGCGGGGGTATCTTTGCGCGCGTAGAAAAATTCTCCGAACTTGTCAGTAAGTTCTTTGTGGTGTTCGGAAGGATTCTTGCCGGTCTTCGCGGTAATTTCGACGGCGAGCAAGTCCATGATAATTCCGTCTTTATCCGTCGTCCAAACGCTTGCATCTTTGCAGAGGAAGGACGCGCCCGCAGATTCTTCGCCGCCGAAGCCCATAGAGCCATCGAACAGACCGTCGACGAACCATTTAAAGCCGACGGGAACTTCGCAGAGTTTGCGCCCGATATCAGCCGCGACTTTGTCGATAAGAGAACTTGAGACCAGAGTTTTACCGACCATTGCGTCTTT
Organism: uncultured Selenomonadaceae bacterium; assembly: GCA_905234195.1. Classification (GTDB taxonomy): domain Bacteria; phylum Bacillota; class Negativicutes; order Selenomonadales; family Selenomonadaceae; genus Quinella. The sequence continues at coordinate 41,130 of CAJOFR010000008.1, read as the reverse complement.
GCTCCAGTTCGGGCGATTTGTGAACAGATATTTTATTGCGACGGCGAGATAATGATTCGGATTCATGAGCCCCTGCGGAGTAACAATTCCGTGACGGTCGTAGTCAGTGTCATTGCCGAACGCAATATCGTACTGATCTTTCAGCGCGATAAGGTTTGCCATTGCGAAAGGCGACGAGCAGTCCATACGAATTTTGCCGTCGTGGTCAGGAGGCATAAACGAGAAAGTATAATCGATATTGGGGTTGACGACGTTAATGGGCTTTTTAATTTTGTAGACTTCGTTAATCAGATCCCAATAGAAGATACCGGAGCCGCCGAGAGGATCCGCGCCGACGTTCAAGCCGGAATTAGCAACCGCGTCCATGTCGATAACCCTGCCGAGTGCCTCGACGTAGGGGCGCATGTAATCCATGAAGTGGACGTTATCCATTTTGACGGCGCGTTCAAACGGGACGCGCTTAACAACTTTGTCGACGCCCTCTTTGATAATTTCGTTGGCGCGATTCTGAATTATCTTTGTGGTTTCAGCGGAGGCGGGGCCGCCTGTCGTCGGGTCATACTTAATTCCGCCGTCGGTAGGAGGATTATGGCTCGGCGTGATAACAATACCGTCCGCCTGTTTAGCCTCTTTGCGCTCGTAGTTGTGCGCGAGGATAATGCGGCTGACGACGGGAGTCGGCACGGGTTTAAAATCTTCCTGCAAAATAATATCGACGCCGTTCGCCGCCAAAACTTCGACGCAAGAACGCAACGCGGGTTCAGAAAGGGCGTGGGTGTCCGCGCCAATGTAAAGCGGTCCTTGAATCTTTTCAGCGGTGCGGTATTCGTAGACCGCCTGCGCGATGGCGAGTATGTGCTGTTCGTTAAAACTGTGCAGCTTTGAACTTCCTCTGTGACCGGACGTGCCGAACGCCACGCCTTGAGTTTTGTTTTCCGGATCCGGTGCGAGAGTGTAGTAATCGCTGATTAAAGACGGAAGGTTGACAACGGTTTTGCTCTTCATTAAAAAATCCCCCTCTGGTAAAATTTATTTAACACGCTCTCTAGTTGCCGGGGTTTAGGAGAAATTCTAATCCCTATCCACTATTGAGCGCGAATAATCGCAAGAAGTTCATCTCTTTTATTTTCCATTAAAATTTTATCGCCGCGCGATTCTACATTCAGTCTAATATAAGGTTCAGTCTGCGAGCCGCGCAGATTAAAACGCCAATCCGAAAACTCAACGCTCAACCCGTCAATCTTGCTGACTTCGCCGCGTTTGCCGTAAATTTCTTCGACCTTCGCCATAATCTCTTTGACTTTGTCGACGCCGGAAACTTTTGTATTAATTTCGCCGGACACAGGAAATTTCTCAATCCTTTCGCCCATAATCTGCGAAAGTTTTTTATCGGTCTTGCTCAAAAGCTCAAGAATCAACAGCCACGGAATCATTCCGCTGTCGCAAAAATAAAAATCTCTGAAATAATGATGCGATGCCATTTCGCCGCCGTAAATCGCATTTTCCGCGCGCAGAACGTCTTTCATGTAGGAGTGACCGGAACGACAAACAATGGGTGTTCCGCCGTGACTTTCGACAATATCAATCGTATTCCACGTGGCACGCGGGTCGTAGACAATTTTTTCGCCGCGATTTTTTTTCAGGAAAGCCTCCGCGAGAAAACCGACCATGTAACAGCCTTCGATAAAGCCGCCCTTTTCGTCGAAGAGGAAACAACGATCGAAATCGCCGTCAAAAGCAATCCCGCAATTCGCGCCGCTCTCGACGACAGCCCGCGAAGTTTCCGCGCGCGCATCTTGAAGGAGGGGATTCGGGACGCCGTTCGGGAAGAAACCATTTGCGTTGTTGTAGACCTTCACGAACTCGAAGGGCAAAAATTTTTCAATCTCGTTGATAATCGGACCTGCCGAGCCGTTTCCGGTGTTCATGACAACTTTCAGCGGGCGCAGATTTTTTTCGTCGACGTACGACAAAAGCCGCTTGATATAGTCGTGAAGAATATCAATCTTGTAAATCGAACCCGTCGCCTTTTTGAAAGACCAATCGCGGTTTTCATTTTCGACGGCGGCTTTTATATCGAGGAGCCCGGTTTTCGGTGAAACGGGATGCACGCCCTTTTTGACGAACTTCATGCCGTTGTACTCTTTCGGGTTGTGGGAGGCAGTAATCATAATCCCGCCGTCAAAATTATTCGCGCCCGCCGCAAAATAAATCATCTCCGTGCCGCATTGCCCGACATCGTAAACGTCGCAACCGGCTTCAGTCAGCCCGCGCGTCAAGGCGTCAAAAAGTGTCGGACCGGAAAGACGAATATCATGCCCGACGACAACTTTTTTTGCGTCGAAAAGTTCGGGGAAAACTCTGCCGACACGATACGCAAGCTCCTGATTTATGCTTTCGGGATAAATTCCGCGAATATCATACGAACCAAAACCCGAAGTGTTAATCGCCAATTCCAACACGCTCCAATCAAAAATCCTTCCGACCTCTCAAATTTTAATTTTCCTATTCTACTTTGCTAAAAAATTTCCTTTAAAATTTGCAGAAAATTTTTAATGAATTTTCAATGAAAGTATAAAAATTTTTAATGAAATTCTAATCTTAATGGGATTGACAAAAATTTTTTTGCGGCGTAAAATGCGCCCAAATTCTTCAAAGGAGATTTTTAAAAATGAAATTGAAAAAAGTTTTAACCGGTGCTTTGATTGGTGCGTTTGCCTTCGGAATTTTCGCGGGCAATATCAGCGTCGTCGATGCGAAATCCACGAAGGAAATTAAAGTAGCTCAAGATACAGTCGATAAAACTTCGCAGAAAACGAGGAACAGGCAAAACCCGCCGGAGCCCCCGAAGGACGAAAACGGCAACCCGATGCCGCCGCCCGACAGGAATAATTCCGACGGCAAAACCGACAAGAAAAATCGTCCCCAACTTCAAAAAGATGAAAACGGCAATGTAATTGCGCCGCCCAGTAGAAATTCCGACAGCGATAACAAAAATCGTCCGGAGCCGCCGAGAGATTCTGACGGCAACATAATGGCACCGCCCGACAGAAATTCTAACAACACCAAATAAAATTTTTCCGCCACAAGAAAAAATTTTAATCCCTGCGGCGGATTTTTTTCGCCCAAAATTTTTAAGAGTCCTCGTTCAGAAAAGCCCGCTGATAATTCCGTCGGGAGTGATGTCAATTTTTTCAGCGGCAGGTCTTTTCGGCAAACCCGGCATCGTCAAAATATTTCCCAAAAGCACGACGATAAACCCCGCGCCGGCAGAAATTTTTACTTCGCGAACAGTCACCGAAAAATTTTTCGGGCGTCCAATTTTCGCGGCGTCGTCCGAAAGTGAGTACTGCGTTTTCGCGACGCATATCGGCAAATTTTTAAAACCAAGCCTTTCAATTTCGGCAATTTGTTTTTCGGCGGCGGGCAAGTAGTTCACCCCGTCCGCGCCGTAAATTTTCGTGGCGACGGCAAAAATTTTCTCCTTGACGCTCTGATTTTCGTCGTAGGTGAATTTAAAATTCGTCGGCTCCGCAAAAGCAGACTCGACCGCCCGCGCAAGTTCAATGCCGCCCGCGCCGCCTTCCGCAAAAACTTTTGACTGCGCGAAACGAATATTTTTCTCCGCGCAAAAATTCTTGACGAGCTGAAATTCTTCGTCGGTGTCAGTCGGAAAAGCATTCAGCGCGACGACCGGCGGCAACCCGAAGCCCAAAATATTTTCGATATGCTTTTCCAGATTCTCCAGCCCGATTTTCAGCGCGTCGACGTTCGGTTCAGCGAGATTATTTTTCGCAACGCCGCCGTGCATTTTCAGCGCGCGAATTGTCGCAACGATAACAACCGCGTCCGGTCTCAAGCCGCTAAATCTGCATTTAATATCCAAAAATTTTTCCGCGCCGAGATCCGCGCCGAAACCCGCCTCCGTCACGACAATATCAGCAAGTTTCAGCGCGTACTTTGTGGCGGTGACAGAGTTGCAGCCGTGCGCAATGTTCGCGAAAGGTCCGCCGTGAATCAAAGCGGGCGTCCCTTCCAAAGTCTGCACCAAATTCGGTTTAATCGCGTCCTTCAAAAGCAAAGTCAGCGAGCCCGTAACCTTCAAGTCGTCAGCGATAATCGGCTTGCCCTCAAAATCGTAAGCGACAACAATTTTGCCGAGACGATTTTTCAAATCGGCAAGGTCTTCCGCCAAACAGAGAATCGCCATCATTTCGGACGCAACAGTTATATCAAAACCTGTTTCGCGCGGCACGCCGTTCGCCTTCCCGCCGAGCCCCACGACAATATTTCTCAAGGCGCGGTCGTTCAAATCCAAAACTCTTTTCCAAACGACGCGACGCACGTCAATTTTAAGCTCGTTGCCCTGCTGCAAGTGATTGTCCAAAACGGCGGCAAGGAGATTGTGCGCAGTCGTCAGCGCGTGAAAATCTCCGGTGAAGTGCAAATTAATATCCTCCATCGGCACAACCTGCGCGTAGCCGCCGCCCGCCGCGCCGCCCTTAATCCCGAAACAGGGACCGAGACTTGGTTCACGAAGAGCGACGCAAACTTTTTTGCCGAGTTTGTGGAAGGCATCAGCGAGCCCAATCGACGTGGTAGTTTTGCCTTCGCCGGCGGGAGTTGGAGTTATCGCCGTCATCAAAATTAATTTCCCGTTCGGATTTTTTTCGACGCGCCGCCAAACCTCCTTAGAAATTTTCGCCTTAAACTTCCCGTAAAGTTCCAGGTCGTCGGCAGTCAAGCCGAGTCTTTCGGCAATTGCCGTGATGTTTTGGATTTTTGCCTGTTGAGCAATCTCAACGTCAGTCAACATAAATTTTCTCCTCCTAATCTCTAATCTCTAACCCCTAATTCATCGTGTGCTGAATTGACAATCGCGAAAATATTTTTTAAATCGAAATCCGGCGCGCTAAAATTTTTCGACAGGTGCGCAAGATATTCGATATTGCCTTCGGGACCTTTAATCGGCGAAAAATCTAAGCCGCAAATTTTAAAATCCAAACTCCTCGCGAAAGTCAAAACGCGTTCGATAACTTCGGCGTGAATTTTTTTATCCTTGACGACGCCTTTTTTGCCGACGTGTTCGCGCCCCGCCTCGAACTGCGGCTTAATCAGCGCGGCGACTTCGCCCGAATCGTCCAACAAATTAAAAACGACGGGGAGAACTTTGTCAAGCGAAATAAACGCCACGTCAATCGACGCAAAATTTAAAACGTCGGGAATCATTTCGCGCGTGACGTTGCGAATGTTCGTCCGCTCAAGATTTATAACGCGGCTATCCTGCCGAAGTTTCCACGCAAGTTGTCCGTAGCCGACGTCAATCGCGTAAACTTTTTTCGCGCCGTTTTGTAACATGCAGTCCGTGAAACCGCCGGTCGACGCGCCAACATCCGCCGCGATTTTCCCGCGCAAGTCCAGCTGAAAAACTTCAAGAGCCTTCCGCAATTTGAATCCGCCGCGACTCACGAAAGGCATCTCCTCACCGAGAATTTTAATTTCCGCGTCGCGTGAAACAAGAGTGCCCGCCTTTTCGATTTTCTGATTGTCGACGAGAATTTTTCCCATCATAATCATCGACTTCGCACGGGCGCGGCTGTCGAAAAAATTTTTCTCGACGAGCAAAATATCAATTCTTTCCTTGTTGCTCACAATTTTATCCCCAAATCCCAATCGCTGGGCCAAAATCTTTCCGCCATGTCCAAAACCGGCGGCACCAATTCGCGCAAGTTCACGATTCTTTTTAGTTTCCAGACGCCCGCAGAATTTTCGACGAACTCAAATTTAAAATCCAGCGCGCCAAAAATTTTTCCGTAGAAAGAATTATCGCCGGAAATTTTTATTTCAGCGACGGCGCGATCATTTTCGACGTGAATTTTTTTTATTTCCGAAGACAAAGCCCGCAAAAGTTTCGACAGCTCGACGGTAGAAAAATTTATCGGATTGGCGGCAAAATTTTTCGGCGGCGTCAAATTTTTGTCGAAGTAGGCATTCATGACGCGCGTGACAAATCCCAAATGCACGCCGCGAAATTTATCGTTGTAGAAACGCAAAATTCGCGAACCGAACTTGAAAAATAAATCGTGCGGATAAAGTTCGTGAAACTCCGCGCAACGATTGGCAAGCTCATCCGTCGCCTCGTCATAACCCTCGTCCAAAAATTTTTTCACGTCGACGTGCTGAATTAATTTCTCGTAGTCCCGCTCATTGATAGCGGTGCGCATTTTTTCGAGTGTAGCTTTAAAATTTTCCTCTTTCATAAATTTTCCCTCATGTCAATCAGCCGCCCGACGGTCAGCAAATAAAGATACTTCTCGCTGATTTTCAAGCCGACCAGCGTTTCGACGGCGCGGACATAAAAATTAATTTGCTCGCGGTACTCCCTGCGAAAATGTTCGTCAGAATTATTCCTGTCGGTTTTATAATCAAGCAGAATCCATTTTCCGCTAGCCGTATCTTTAAAAAGCAAATCAATAATTCCTTGAATAAAAATTTTTTCGCCGGCGGCACCCGTGAAAATCTTTCCGCCGCCGATTTTTTCCGCGTCTATGTAGTGGCTGAACGGCAGTTCGCGGTAAATTTCTTCGGCGTTGAGAATTTTTTGACCGAGTTCGCCCGCAAAAAATTTTTCTATTCGGCTGATATTTTTCTTGACGGCGCGGCTCTGTTCGTCCGTCAAAATTTTGTCGTCGATCATTTTATCAATCTGCGCAGAAATCCCGCGACTGTCAAGTTTTCCGCGCAAATCCAAATGTTGCATGACGCTGTGCATAATCGTCCCGAACTCCGCGCCGGTCATCTCGACTTTCTGCAAAAAATTCGGGCGGCGATAAATTTCCGGCTTGTCGGATTTACTTTCCGCCGTCAAAATAAAATCTTCAACCTGAAAATCTTCTTCGGCAATGCGGCGTTTCAGTTCGGTGACTGAAAGTTTCGCGGGGATATTTTGCAGAGGCGACGGCGGAATTTTTTCGACGGTCTCAAAAATTTCCGCGTCATTCATAATTTCCGGAACAAGTTCTTCAATTTTCGGCAGGTTAATCTCAAATTTATCGACGATTTTAAAATTAATGACGTCAGCGGCAAAATCTTTCGCCATGAACAGCCAATCAATCGGGCGTGTAACATTTTGAATATCGTACGTCGAAATTTTTTCATGGGCGAAATTTGAATCAAGGAATTTCCGGTTGTCGATAGTGCCGACCAAAATTAATTTTTCGCGCGCGCGAGTGAAAGCCACGTACAAAATCCGCAGTTCCTCCGCCAGCATTTCGAGTTTAGCCTTGCGCCGGATAATCTCCCGCGCAAAAGTCGGAATGTTCGCCGCGCCCTTCGCCGTCATCTCCGTCCGAAAAATCCCGACGCCAAGTTTGCGGTGGATAACGAGCTTGCCGTTAATGTCCTTCGTGTTGAATCTTTTGCCGAGCTGCGCGACGAAAACGACGGGAAATTCAAGCCCCTTACTCTTGTGAATCGTCATTATACGGACGACGTTTTCATTTTCGCCGAGAGTGCGCGCCGCAGAAAGATCATTTCCGCGATCCCGAATTTTTTTGATAAACTGAATAAATCTCGACAGCCCGCGAAAAGCCGTCGACTCGTATTCAGCGGCGCGGTCAATCAGCACGCGCAAATTTGCCTGCGGAATTTTCCCTTCGGGCGTCCTGCCAAAATAATCGTAGTAGCCTGTTTCACGATAAATCGCGCTCAAAAGTTCGGGCACGCTGACTTGACGAGCCCTTTCACGCCAAAGATTGATTTTAATTAAAAACTTTTTGCACTTCGCGACGAGATCTGCGGGGACATTTTCGCTAATCAAAGTGTACAAATCCGCCTTTCTGTTGCCGATTCTAAGCTGCGCCAAATCCTCCGCGCTGAATCCGCCAATCGGGCTGAGCATGACGACGGCAAGGGGAATATCCTGCCGCGCGTTGTCCAGCACGCTAAGCAAACTCAAAATCGTTTGAACTTCGGGAGCCTGAAAATAACCGCCCTTGTCGACTGCGTACGCGGGAATTTGATTTTTCTGAAGTACGTCAATAATTTTTGTGGCTTTTCCGTCAATCGCACGAACCAAAATTACAATGTCCCGAAACTCAAGCGGGCGATAAATTTTTTTCTGACTGTCCCAAACTTTTTTTTCGGCGTGAATCATCGAATTAATTCTTTCGGCGATTAATTGAATCTCAAGCCCAAGATTGTCCAGCTCTTCGGCGTCGTCGTCTTCCTCCTCGTCGTCATCTTCGTCCCGATTTTTTTTCGTCTCTTTCTTGAGATCTATTGCATAAAATTCCGCGTTCTCGTCGAAAATATTTTTGTCTGCGGGATAATCGTTCGTCGCGCCGAAATTAAGTTCCGCCTCCTTGTTGTAATCAATTTCCGTCGCGGCTTCAGTCATAAGGTGGCGAAAAATAAAATTCACGGCGTCGACAACCTGACGGCGGGAGCGAAAATTTTTGGAAAGGTCGATGCGTTCGCTCTCGTCGTGCGCGGGATAACTCTTGTACTTCTGCAAAAAAATTTCGGGGTCGGCGTTGCGAAAACGATAAATCGATTGTTTCACGTCACCGACGGCAAAAAAATTGTTCCTGCCGACGATTTTCCCGATAATCTCCTCCTGCACGCCGTTCGTGTCCTGGTACTCGTCAACCATGATGACTTGAAATTTTTCGCGGTAGGTCGCGGCAACGTGGCTGTCGACGTTGAAAATTTTCAGCGCAAGGTGCTCCATGTCGTCGAAGTCAATAATATTTCGCTCCCGTTTCGCGGCGGCGAATGCTTTTTCAAAATCAATCGTGACTTTCGCGAGCTGACGGACGGAAGGCGCAAGGTTTTTCATTTCGGCAACGAGTTCGCTTTTCGAGCCCCTAACAAATTTTTGCAGATTTTCCAGGCGTTTCTTGTAACCTTCGCGAATTTTTTGTAAGCGATTTTTAATTTCAATCAAGTTATCGGGAAATTTTCTTGTGGCATCGAATCTGGAAAGACTGATTTTTTCACGAAGTTTTTCGCGAAGTTTGTCCCAAAAATTTTTCGCGGCATGCAGTCCGTTAAAAATCCGCAAGTCGTCCTCAAAATTTTTCTCCCCGATTTTAATTTTATAAGTCAGCGAAATTTCATCGGCAATATTTTTCGCGGCGATACACTCTTCGCGGCAAGTATCGATAATATTTTTCGCCTGCGCCTCCGAAAAATCAATAACAAAATCCAGCCACGACTCGTCACCCTCAATCTTCGCGGCGTCCGGATTTTCGTAAATCTCCGCAAGAGAATTCAGCCACTCGTCAGGATAAGGGCGGCTCTGCGAAAAATCGTACAGGGCGATAATTAATTCGTGCAGATCCGAATCGCCGTGAGCATCGCCGCCAAAATTTTCCGCGAACTTTATAAAATCCTTGTCCTGCGCGGCGTATTTGCTCTCAAAAAGCTCCTTGATAACCTCCTGCTGCAAAAGTTTCAGTTCCTGCTCGTTGCCCTCCCGAAAATTCGGCTCAAGATCTATTTTTGAAAAATGCCGCCGCAAAACCGAAAGGCAGAACGCATGAAAAGTCATTATCGACGCGCCGTTCAAAAGAATCGACTGCCTTTCAAGCCGTGCACTCAAGTCATAATCGTCGGCAGTGGCAAGTTTTTCGGCGATAGATTTATGAATCCGCGAACGCATTTCCTGCGCGGCGGCGTTCGTGAAAGTGACAATCAACATTTTATCGACGTCGAAATTATCTTCAACAACCATTTGCGTTATCCGCTCAACAAGCACGGCAGTTTTTCCGGAACCGGCGGCGGCGGCGACAAGCAAATTTTTTTCTCGGCTGTCAATAGCTTTTTTCTGTTCCGAAGTCCAATTCATCAAATCACCTCTCAAAAATTTTTCGTGAAACAGAAAAGCACACCAACGATTAAAAAATTTTTCGTTGATATGCCTTTTATCGTTGACGTTTTATTTCTTGACCTTGAAAAACACAACCCCTGCGGCAACCAAAATCGCGGCGTCCATAAAAAACATCCAGCGATACGCGGAGCTGATACCCTCTCTGGCGGCTTGGGCTTCGCGAAAATTCACGGGCGCGCGGCGCGTGCCACCGGTGTAGCTCTGCCAAAATTTGTCCAGCGCACCTATTTTGCTGCGCGAAGGCAGTTGCTTGGCTTCGTAAGATTCGACAATATCTTCATTCGCGCTGATTCGGTAAAGCCAAAAGCCCGTCACCAAAACGAGCGCAATGGCAAGACCGGTGATAATTTTTTTACGGAGCATAATCTCACCTCGCCAAAAATGTTTCCGTCAATCTTCAAGAATACAAGCGGCAAAATTTTTCGCGTCGCAATTCGTGGCAAACTCGATTATCTCGTCCATGCCGCCGCGACTGTGGTCTAACATATCGTTCACCGAATAAATCAGCGTCGTGACATCGCCGACATTCAACCTTTTTTTCGCGACAACCGTCAAAACAAGGGAGAACTCCAAAATTTTGAACGCCGTCACGAAAATTTTGCAATTATGAAATTCGTCGTCGCTGAAGGCGAAAGGATAACAGCGCACAAAAATTTCGTTGACCAAATAATTTTCAAACATGTGACTAAAATTTTCGTGAACCTGCTTTAAAATCTCGTCGCGGTAACTTAAATAATTTTTTCGCAAATGCGCCGCCTGCTGTTCGTTTAAAATCTTCCCGTAAGTTTTGCTGAAAATCTCCACGATAACTTCGGCGTGCCTCTCCAAATTAAAGTCGGCGTCCGGAAAATCTTCCCCGTAAAAAAATTTGCAAAGGTTTTTCAGCCGGCGGTTTATCGAAAAATTTCTGTCCTGCAAAATTTTCACCGCGTCCATTTGAATTTTGAAAACTTCTTCGGCGGGGCGCGCCAACTTTTTTTTGAAACTGATAATCGCGCGCGCGCTGACCTCGTGAACCTCCTCAAAAGTTATCGGCTCAATCGGAAAGAGAATCAAATTCGCGGCAAGCGGGCAGGTAATCGTCATCGCCTGGAAAAAATTTTCCTCGTCAAGCTTGTAAGTCACGCGCGGAAAACTTTGACAAATCGCCGTCAAAAAATTTTCGCCGTGATTTTTTTGGAGCTTGCAAAGAGAATCGTCGTCAAGGAAGGAGCAACGACCGTCTTCGCGCAATTTCAAAACCATGACCTCGACGCCGGAATTTTCGTCGCGAACCCACTCAAGTTTTGAAAAAATTTCTTCGCGCTCATTTTCGGCAAGGGTCTCAAAATTTTTGTAGGTGTCGTCGTCGACGACAATCCGCCAATCTCTACAACAACGACAGCCGCAAATTTCCCCGTCACAGCTAAAATTTTTAAAGTAACTCGGTTGAATGCACCTCATAAAATTTTACCGAATGAAGTGCGTAAAAACTTGTTGCTCTTTTTCGGGCAAGCCAAACTTTTCTTTGCCGAGCGCGATACTCTTCATCAAGAACGTCATATTTTTCGCAAGCGTCCGCATCGTCTGAAGTCCTTCGGCGTCTTGATTCGCATCGCCCTGCGCAAGCCCGAAAACGTTATTCCAATATTGGCTTGACGCAATCGGCATGTTACTAATCGCAAAATATTTATTGACCTCGTCGAAAGTGGCGGTGGTGCCTCCGCGCCGAGCAACGACAACGCCCGCGCCGACCTTCATTCTTTTGTCGAAAGGCGTGCTGAAAAAAAGTCTGTCCAAGAAAGAAATCAACGTGCCATTCGCCGAAGCATAATAAACCGGCGTGCCGACAACAAGCCCGTCCGCCGCCTCGAACATCGGCGCAACTTCATTAACCACGTCGTCAAAAACGCAACGCCCGATTTTAAAACAATTATTGCACGCAATGCAGCCGCGCACGACTTTATTTCCGACGTGAACAAGTTTATGCTCAACGCCTTCCGCGTCGAAAACTTTAATCATTTCGTTCAAAGCAACGGCAACATTTCCTTTCGAGTGCGGTGAGCCGTTAATAATCAAAACTTTCATGTTAACCTCTCCATTTTTATTTTTTATCTGCGAAGTTTTTGCACTTCGTCCATAAGGTACTCGTTCAAAACTTTTATGTAGGTGCCCTTCATGCCGAGAGACTTGGATTCAATGACGCCGGCAGATTCAAATTTCCTAAGAGCATTTACAATAACCGAGCGCGTTATCCCGACGCGGTCAGCGATTTTCGACGCGACGAGGAGCCCTTCATTTCCGTCGAGTTCGCCGAGAATATTAATCGCCGCTTCCGCCTCCGAATAACTCAACGTTGCCAGCGCAATTTGCACGGTAGCTTTCTTCCGCGCCTCAATCTCAACTTTCTCCGTGTGGTCGCGCAACATCTCCATGCCCACGACAGTCGCGCCGTATTCGGCAAGCAACAAGTCATCGTCCGTGAAGTCTTCGTCATAGCGCGCGATTATCAGCGTGCCGATTCTTCGCCCGACTCCAAAAATCGGGACAATCGTCGTATTTTTTCCGTTAAATTCGCATTCGCACTTTTCGTCATAGGCGCAATGCCCGCTCTTCGTCCTGCGATTGGGTTGCGTTTCGTCCAAGCTGTTCAGCCAGCGAACATACTGCTTCGGAAATTTTCCCTTGCGGATAACTTTATCAATCATGAGTTCGCACTCAAAATTATCCGTGAAAGCGTAGCCGCGAATATCCCCCTTCTTGTCCATGATGTAAACGTTCGCGTCAAGAATGTTGCTCAAGATTTTTGATATGCCGTCGTACTCAACATTCTCCGACCTCTGCAGTAATTTGTTAATTTTCCTTGTCTTCTCTAACAGTGTCGCCATTTAAAAACTCCCTTTCAAATTTTTTCTCCCGCATCACCTGCTTTTGTAATACTACCACAACTTTTTGATAAATGAAAGTATTATTTTCTGAATTTTTATTTTTTCTTTCAAGAAATTTCAATCGAAGTAATTAATTTTCATGGCGCGCTTGACTCTGCCCAAAACTTCGGCGGCTTTTTCGCGTGCAACCTTCGTTCCGTCTTTGAGCATCTTCATGACTTCGGCGGGATTTTTTTCGTATTCTGCACGGCGGTTACGTATAGGCGTCAAAATGTCCTCCAAAACTTCCGTCAAAAATCTTTTAACCTTGACGTCACCGAGCCCTCCGCGCTGATAATGCTCCTTCATTTCGGCGACGGTCTCTTTGTCTTCGCAAAAAGCATCCAGATAAGTAAAGACGACGTTGCCTTCAAGGTGACCGGGATCCGAAACGCGAATGTGCAAAGGATCCGTGTACATGTCCTTCACCTTCGCGGCAACGGTCTTTGAATCGTCGCTAAGATAAATGCAGTTGCCGAGCGTCTTACTCATTTTCGCCTTGCCGTCAATTCCGGGCAGGCGGCGGCAAACTTGATTCTGCGGCAACAAAATATCCGGCTCCACCAAAATTTCCCCGTAAAGTTCATTCATCTTGCGGACAATTTCGCGCGTCTGCTCAAGCATGGGTGCCTGGTCTTCGCCGACAGGGACAATGTTCGCGTCGAAAGCCGTGATATCCGCCGCCTGACTAATCGGGTAGCACAAAAATCCGGCGGGGATGCTCGTCGAAAAATTTTTCTGCGCGATTTCATTTTTCACCGTAGGATTTCTTTCGAGGCGCGCGACCGTGACGACGTTCATGTAATAAGCCGTCAACTCAAAAAGTTCGGCGACCTGCGACTGAATGAACAGCGTCGACTTTGCGGGGTCAAGCCCGACTGCAAGATAATCCAGCGCGACGTTAAAAATATTTTCGCGGACGGCGGCGGGGGTGCCCGCGTGATCCGTCAACGCCTGCGCGTCAGCTATCATGATAAAAATTTTGTCGAACTCTCCGGAATTTTGGAGCCGCACACGTTCGCGCAAACTCCCTACGTAATGCCCAAGATGTAATTTCCCCGTAGGTCTGTCACCTGTCAAAATTGTTTTCATAAAAATTTTGCACCTCCAAAAAAATTAAGGGAACAGGGATTTTTTCCCCATTCCCCATTTGTTTTCAAAAATTCATTTGTTATTTTCAGCCCAGCCGAAATAATCTTCAATCCCGTCGAAAATCGCCAGCGCAAGTTGCTCAACGCCTTCGTCCGAGTTCATAAACTGTTCCTCTTCGGGATTCGAGATAAACGCAAGCTCAATCAGAGTGGCGGGCATATCCGTATTGCGGACGACGTAAAAATTACAAGGTTTCGTCCCGCGACTTGTCCTGCCGGGCAGCGCGCAGATATTTTTGCGAATAAAATCCGCCAGCTTTATCGACGCCTGTCCTTCGGTCTTCGAGTAATAATAACCCGTCGTGCCCTTCGCGTCCGGTCTCGTGAAACTGTCAGCGTGAACCGAAATGAAAATATCTGCCTTGTTTATGTTCGCGACGGCGCAACGCGACTGAAGTTCTTCGATAGCGGACGCCTTGTCACCGGAAGGCGCAACAGCTTTGTCGACGCGGCGAGTCATAATCACAATCGCGCCTTCGTCCTGCAAAAGTTTTTCCAGCTTCAACGAAACACGAAGAGTCACATTTTTTTCCATGACACCCGTCGGACCAATCGCGCCCGAATCTCCGCCGCCGTGCCCGGGATCTATGACGATAGTTTTATTCGTGAGCGCGGTGATTTTATTCAGATCTTCCCTTAAATCTTTGGGCGTGCTGTCATCTTTTGCGGGCTTATCTTTTTTGTCGTCGGAAGTATTTTTGTCCTTGTCCTTTTCTTTTTCGTTAGTCTTCTGCTCTTTTTTATCCTTCGACTTTTCTTTTTTAGCGGGCTTGTCGACGTCGATAACAAGACGATAGCCGCTGGGTCCGCCCTCCAGCCAAGCGAACTTCAACGAATTTGAAGTTTCCACGACAAGACGAGTAGTTGACTTATCAAACGGCGAAAGACGAATTTTTTTGACGGCATCGGACTTCGGTTTAATTTCGCGTTCAGCTTTTTCTTTCTTCGACCATTTTACTCTGTCGTCAATTTCTCCTGCGATCCTGACATTTTTTATATCGAAGACAGTGCGCGCAGGATTCTTCAGCGTGAAAGTTTTAATATCCACTTTTTCGGTGACGTCCAACACAATCCTAAACGCATTCGGGGTATCGCTGTACCTTACGTTTTGAATTTCGGGCGTTGCTGAAATTTTTATCTCGTTGCCTTTTGGAATAGAAATATTTTCAATCGGGTCGCTCGTGCTCGGCGGGTCAATCGTTATCGGAATTTCCGTCGAAGGATCTTTTTTGGTGGCGGGAGGATTTTTATTTTCGACGTCGGTAATTTTCTGCTGTGAATCGTTGTTCAAATCGGGATTGACTTTGAAAGGCGCGTTGCCCACGTCGATAACAAGACGATAGCCGCCGCCTTCATTGCTTAGCCAAAAAATTTTTACCCCGGCCATAGTTTCGACAGTAAGCCGGACTGTCGAAGAGTTACGCTGTTCAATCTTGAGATTTTTCGCGGCGGTCGACTTCAATTCAACTTCGTTTTGAATGTTCGGATTGAGCAGGGAATTTTTTATATCGATTATAGACCGCGAAGGATTTTCCGCGCTGTTTTCTTCGTACTCAACTTTCTGCGTCATATCCAAAACAATTCTGACAGTGCCGGAGCCGTAGCTGTATCTTAAATTCTGAATTTCCGAAGGGTTTGAAGAATTTGCAGCCTCGCCTATCGAAGTCATGAAAACAAAAATAAGGAGACCTAGCAATATTTTTTTAACCATCCTGAGCCTCCTTTTTTTGTTAGACATTTTCCGATTCACGAAACGAACGACGCGCTAAACAGTTTTTTGAAAAGGCGCATTGCCCACGTCGATAAAAAGACGATAGCCGCTGGGTCCGCCTTCGCGCCCGAAAACATGTATCGCCGCCATCGTTTCCACCGTAAAAACTACGGTGTTCTGATTAACTTGCCGAATAGTCATTCGTTTTGCCGCCGTCGACTCCAATTTTTCTTCAATCTCGTCGTCGGAATCAATCCACGCATTTTTTATATAGATGACAGAGCGCGAAGGATTTTCCGCGCTGGTTTCTTGGTAGTCGATTTTTTTCGTAAGGTCGAGAATAATTCTGACGGTGCCCGCGCCGTAATCGTAGCGGATACTTTGAATTTCCGCCCTGTTCGCCAAATTTGCCGCCTCGCCCGTTGAAATCATGAACATGAAAACGAGGAGACTCAACAATATTTTTTTCACCACTTCAAGCCTCCTCTTCTTCATAAATTTTTTTATCAAGTTTCGTAAGATCCGTAGCGTTGCTCCAATTTTTTGAACACCCACGTTAGAAACGCAGTCATTACCAAATAAAATATTCCCGCGATAACGAAAGGCGTCATGTCAAATTCACGCTGTACGATTGTCCGCGCCACCCGCAACAAGTCATTCATTGCCAGGATATAAATCAGTGACGTATCTTTCACTAAATTTATTGTTTCGTTTGAGATTGGCGGCAAGACCACGCGCAAAACTTGTGGAAAAATTATATATCGCATCATCTGCCAATGTTTCAGGCCCAGAGCCTGCGACGCCTCGTACTGTCCTTTTGGTATTGCCTGGATGCCCGCGCGGAAAATTTCTGCGAAGTACGCCGCGTAGTTCAGCGTGAACGCCAGCAACGCCGCCACGATATCCGGCAACATTATTCCGAACATGGGCAACGCGAAGTAGACGAACAGGAGTTGCAACATTAACGGGGTGCCGCGCATTATCCAGACGTAAAATTCCATTAGGTAACGCAGCGGGGCAAAGCCGGAGATTCTTCCCAGAGCCGCCAGCCCACCTATTGGCAAACTTAACGCCAAAGTCACGAGGAAAATTGTCAGCGTGACTTCCGCTCCCTCCATTATCAGGAGCGTCATGTTAAAAAGTCTTTCCATTAAAATTCCTTACCGGTGACTAAAAAAATTTTCATTGAGCATTTTTGGCTTTGATTAAATCTTTTTCAAACCACTGCTCGGAAATTTTCTTCGCGGTGCCGTCGGCAACAATCTCGTCGAAAGCCTTTTGGACTTTGTCGCGCAGCTCGGTATTTTCTTTTGCGAAGGCGATACCAAATTCGCTGACAGGACCAACAGTCACGTCAAGCCCGTCGAGTTTTTCGGGGTGTTTGGAAATATAGTAGCGACCGACAATTTCGTCACAAATAACCGCGTCGAGGCGGCCGTTTTCCAAATCCATGAACGCGCTGATATAATCTCCGTAAGTTTTAAAATCTTTAAAGCTGTCTTTCAGTGCGCTGTTGCCGGTGATATAATTTTCGGCGGTGGAGCCGGCCTGAGTGCCGATAGATTTTCCCGCCAAGTCAGATTCAGCGGCGATACCCTGATCCTCACCCTTGCGAACGAAAACAATTTGGCGGTTATCCATGTAAGGATCGCTGAAGAGCATATTTTGTTTGCGTTCTTCGGTAATATCGAGACCGTTCCAGAGGACATCAATGCGTCCGGATTTTAATTCGGCCTCTTTGCTGTTCCAATCGATAGCCTTAAATTCGACTTCGGTGCCGAGACGTTTAGCCGCCTCTTTCGCGAGATCCACGTCGAACCCGATAATTTGGTTATTCTCATCTTTAAAGCCCATCGGCGGATATTCGTCATCGAGACCCACGACAATTTTCTTTGCTTCGGGAGTTTCGGCGGGCTTATCGGCGGCGGGTTTATTATCCGCGCCTCCGCCGCATCCTGTCAAAACCATCGTGACCAGCAGAATTACCAACAGGAAAAACTTTTTCACCACAAACAAACTTCCTTTCGTAAAATGTTTTGAACAAAAAACAGTCGCGCACATTATAGCAGATTTATTCTAAAATGGAAATAGAAATTTTTCCCCTCTTTAAATCTAGAATCTTCTTTTCTTTCTTTTCTTTTGGCGCAAAAGAAAAGAAGCAAAAGAAAACTGCCCGCAGAGGTCGCATCACGCGACCAAATGCGGGCGGCCGCCCGTCCTTGGGCGGCCACTCCCTTCACTTAAAATCATCCCAATAAAGAGATTTATTTTTCCAGCCGATAACACTTGAATTAAAATCCTTGCCGCCGTGAATTTTGTAGTGACGCGTCGCCCGCAAAATATACTTCGTGCCAATAACCAAAAGCGGCAAATTCGCGAAAATCATCAAAATATTCGTCAAGTCACCTATCGCCCATATGTTGCCGAGATTTATTTTCGCAAGCGCGCAAATAATTCCGAAAGCCGCAAAAAATATTCCGATTACACGAACAGCATTAATAACATTTTTTTCGCGCGAAATAATGTTTATACTAACTTCCGAAAAACTTATCAGCCCAATTAAAGTCGTGAACGAGAAAAGACCAACGCAGAGTGCAAAGAAAGATGCAACGAAATTTTCAAAGCCGGCGGGCGCGAGTGCTTGCGCGGAAGTCAAAAACCTCGTCAACATTCCCGACGCAAGCCAGGCTTGTTCGTCCACGCCCATCCAAAGAAAGGACATCACCACAACGAAGCCGCTGCACGTGCAAATTACAATCGTGTCTATAAAAACTCCGATTGCTTGTACCAATCCCTGTTCACAGGGGTGTTTTGCGTTCGAGCAAGCCGCCGCCATTGTGATTGTGCCCTGCCCTGCCTCGTTCGACATAAGCCCGCGCTTGACGCCCTGCATGAGCATGACGCCGAAGGAGCCGCCCAAAATTGATTCAGGCGAAAACGCGCCCACCAAAACCGCGCGGAAGAAAAACGGTATCAGCTCAAAGTGGCTTATCACGAGGAAGACGACAATAAAAAAATATGTTATCGCCATGAACGGTACGAGTTTGTTAACTAAATTGACGGCTCTTTTCATGCCGCCAAAAGCAACGGTCGTCGTGACAAGCAATAAAATTATCGCGACGACTCCGGAAAAAATATCGCCGGAAATTTTGCCGCCGGTGACAGTTGCTCCAATTTGTTCGATTGTCGAAATCACGTTGTAGCCTTGCGCGGGAAGGTTAAACATCGCGTAGGTTACGTAGAGGAGCGAGAGAGAAACCCCGACGAATTTTACGCCGCCCAAAAGTTTTTGCCCGTAGAAAGGAAGTCCGCCGATAAACTCGTCGTCTTTTTTCTCCTTAAAAATTTGGGCAAGAGTTGATTCCGCGAAAGCCATTGCCATTGCAAAGCAAGCCGATACCCACATCCAAAAAAGTGAGCCCGCGCCGCCGACGGATATTGCGCCCATTACGCCGAGCATGTTGCCCGGACCTATTCGCATTGCCGAACTCAACAGCAACGACGACAGCGGCGAAATCCCCGTCTTTTCATTGCCGCTTTTCGCCAATTCCCGCAAGCTTTTCACAAAGTACGTGAATTGTATTCCCCGCGTCATGACCGTGAAATAAATTCCTCCGCCAACGATACAGATTAACGCCAGCGAAAAATTTCCCAGTACCGGAATATTTTTATACCACTCAAAATTTTTCGGGAAGTCCCAAAAAAAATCCGACAGCGGCACCACGAAGGAAAATATTTCGTTGACAAAAGCAAAAGTTTCCGCCATTTAGTTTTCTCCTCCAAACATGAAAATAAATTCCGTCTCACTCAAAATTTTTATTCCGAGTTCGTTTGCTTTTTTGAGTTTCGAGCCGGCGGAATCACCGGCAACGACAAAATCTGTGCGCTTGCTGACACTGCCGCGAACAATCCCGCCGCGCTCTTCGACAAGTTTCGACGCTTCGGCGCGCGTGAAATTTTCAAGCTCTCCGGTGAAAACAAAACTCTTGCCGCGAATTTTTGAAGTCCCCTCCGTTTTCGGTATCTCCGATTTAAAATTCAAGCCGAGATTTTTTAATTCGGCAAGCAACAAAACATTTTCTTCGTCCGAAAAAAATTCCGCGATATGCCGCGCGGTAATTTCCCCGACGTCCGGAACATTCTGCAATTCCTCAACCGTCGCCCGCGAAATTTCTTCAAGCCCGCCGAAATATTGAATCAAGTCCTTCGCCGCCGCGCTGCCCACGCCAAAAATCCCCAGCCCCGTCAAAAGTTTCACGGGGGAATTTTTTTTGCTCTCGTCAATCGCCGCGAGAACCTTGTCAGTATTTTTTTCACGCCCCAAAATTTTTTTCTCAATCAGTTCGTCGCGATAAGTTTTCAGCTTGTAAACGTCGGCAATATTTTTTATGTACCCTTCGTCGATAAGTTTCAGCAGCGCGTTTTCGCCGAGCCCTTTAATGTCCATCGCCGCGCGCCCGACAAAATTCAGCAGGTGATTTTCGAGTTGCGCCGGGCAATTCGGATTCACGCAACGAAAATCTGCGGCGTTTTCTTCGCGCTCAATCTTATGACCACAGGCGGGACAAACGTCCGGAATTTTAAACGGCGTGGAATTTTCGGGACGCTTGTCGAGATTCACGCCGCTGACCTTCGGGATAATTTCTCCGGATTTATAAACTTTTATCGTGTCGCCGACGCGAATATCCAGCCCGTCAATAAAATCCTGGTTGTGCAACGTCGCGCGCTCAACTTTCGTGCCGTTCAAAGTCACGGGCTCAAAAAGCGCAGTCGGGGTGATTCTGCCGGTGCGCCCGACGCTCAATTCAATTTTTTTCAAGACGGTTTCCTTTTCTGTCGGCGGATATTTATAAGCAATTGCCCAGCGCGGAAATTTACTTGTCGCCCCCAATTCGGTGCGCTGTGAAAAATTATTCACCTTGATAACCGCGCCGTCAATATCGTATTCGAGTTCGTCGCGATAGCCGCCGATTTTTTCGACCGCCGCCCAAACTTCGTCAAAGTTTCTGCAGATTTTATAGTCATGAATAATTTTAATTCCATTTTTTCTCATGAAGTCATAAGCTTCCGTGTGGCTCTGAATATTAATTCCTTCGACGGCTTGAAGATTAAAAACAAATATAGACAAATGACGCTCGGCAACGATTCTGCTGTCGAGTTGTCGAAGAGTACCCGCCGCGCAGTTTCTCGGATTGGCGAAGGTTTTTAAGCCCAAAAGTTCTTGACGAGAATTAACCGCCGTGAAATTTTTCTTCGTCATGTAAACTTCACCGCGAATTTCAAAATAAGCAGGTGTATCGATTAATTTTTGAACAACGTCTTCGATGACGCGCGCATTTTCCGTCACGTCTTCGCCCTGAAAAATTCCGTCGCCGCGAGTCACAGCTTGAAAAAACTCACCATTGCGATAACGCAAGGCGAGTGACAGCCCGTCGATTTTTTCTTCCACGATAAATTCCGGATTGTCGATTTTTTTTATCGTGTCGTTCACAAAATTTTCTACTTCTTCGCGGCTGAAGACGTCCTGCAACGAAAGCATCGGCACGTCGTGCGGAACAAGTTTGCCCGCCGTCCTGCGCGCGGAACCTCCAACCATTTGCGTTGGCGAAGTCGGCGTGATAAATTCCGGATAATCCGCCTCGATTTTTTTCAAGCGGCTCATCAATTTATCGTACTCGAAGTCCGAAATTTCCGGTGCGTCGTCTTCGTAATATTTTTTGTTGTGCTTTTTAATTTCCTTGCGGAGTTGAATCAGTTCCGCTTTGATTTCTGAAATGTTCATGGCTTTAAATTTTTTCAATCGGCGCGAATTTTGTCTTGAGATTTTTTTCGCCGATTTCCGGATTTGCGAAAAGAATTTTCAACGTGTCGTTTTGCACGTCCATAACCGTGCCGAGCCCCCATTTTTTGTGGCGTACTTGATTACCCGGCTGCCAATCGATTTTTTCTTTGGCGGCGGACATAATAATTTTCGCCTTCATCTTTTCGACGGCGGCGCGGCGATTTCTGTGGTCGGGATAATATTTTTGTTCGTGGATCGCCTCCGCGTTCGAGGCGGTGCGGAAATTTGAATTAAGGGAGTGTCTTTCAGAAAAAGTCGCCAAACATTCGCGCGGGATCTCGTAAACAAAGCGCGAAACTTCCGTGGCGTAACTCTTGCCAAAATTTCTTCGTTCGCCGGCGGCGGTGATATAAAGATTTTCTTCCGCGCGGGTTATCGCAACGTAACAAATGCGGCGTTCTTCCTCCATTGCGGAAACTGTTGCCGCGCTGGGGTGAGGGAAAAGCCCCTCTTCCATGCCCGTCAAAAAGACCGTCGGATATTCCAAACCTTTCGCCGCGTGCACAGTCATTAACGAGACGCGAGAATTTTCCTCTTCTATTTCGTCGACGTCCGTTATCAGTGCGACGTGATTCAAAAAATCTTCCAGCGTTCCTTCCGGCTCCATCTCCGCAAAATCCTGCGCGCTGCTGACAAAAGAGCTTAGGTTATCGACGCGGGAAGCACTGTCCAATTTTGTTGCCTCTTCCCCTTCGGTGAGCGAAGACAAATAACCCGACTCCTTCAGCACGGCTTCTATCATGGCGGGCACCGGCAGCTTGTCCTTCGACGCCGAAAGACTCAAAATCATCGCGGCAAATTCGCGCAGTTTTTGGGTGACCTTCGGCGAAAGTTGCGGCACCTGAAATAAAAATTCGTCGTTGGAAATTACGTCGAATATCGCAAGGTTTCTGCTCGTGGCAAATTCCGTGAGCCTCGTTAAATTTATCGGACCCACCCCGCGACGCGGCACGTTGACTATTCTCAAAAAGCTGACATTATCGCGCGGATTCATCAGCAGGCGCAAATACGAAACGATGTCTTTAATTTCCTTGCGGTCGTAAAATTTCAGACTGCCGACAACTAAATAAGGTATATCCGCCTGAATAAATCTCTCTTCAAATTCTCGTGACTGCGCGTTCGTGCGGAAGAGTACTGCAATTTCGTCGTAGCGTACATTTTCTTGAGTGACGAGCTTTTTTATTTCGCGCGCAACAAACGCCGCCTCCGTCTTGTCAGAAACGCAATGAATGAATCGAACTTGCTTGCCCTGTTCTTTTTCCGTCCAAAGATTTTTTTCCGGACGCATAACATTATTCGTAATGACGCCGTTCGCCGCAGCAAGTATCATTTTCGTCGAGCGGTAGTTTTGTTCCAGCCGAATAATCTTTGCCTGCGGATAATCCTTTTCAAAATTTAAAATGTTCCGCATGTCCGCGCCGCGAAAACCGTAAATCGATTGGTCAGCATCTCCGACGACGCAAATGTTTTTGTATTTCGCGGCAAGGTGTTTCACCAAACGATACTGCGCCAAATTTGTGTCCTGGTACTCGTCAATCGAGATGTAACGAAATCTGTCTTGATACTTTTCGCAAACTTCGGGGTGCTCCCTAAAAATTCTTTCGGTCACTGAAATCAAGTCGTCGAAGTCCAGCGCGTTGTTGTCGACCAATCTTTTTTCGTAGACCGTATAAATTTTTGCGACCTGCGTGACATAATCCCCGCCCTCTTTCACTTCCAAACTTTTTTCGGTGTATTGGGCGGCGTTCACCAAATTACTTTTTTCGCGCGAAATTATTTTCGGCACGTGCGTAAATCTGTCCGCGTCCAAACCAAGATCCGTTATGCATTCCTTAATTAAATTTTTGCTGTCGCTTGCGTCGTAAATCGTGAAATTTTTTGTGTAAGTTCCAAGTACTTCGATATCTTTCCTCAAAACCCGCGCGCAAAAAGAATGAAACGTGCTTATCCAGGTTGCCCGCGCCGTATCGCCTATCATTTTTCCGATACGCGATTTCATTTCGTTGGCGGCTTTGTTCGTGAAAGTTATTGCCAAAATTTCTCGCGGCTCCACTCCATGCGCCAACAAATTCGCAATGCGGCAAGTCAAAACCCGCGTCTTGCCGGAACCCGCGCCCGCCACTATCAACAGTGGTCCTTCCAAACATTTCACCGCCTCCACTTGCGGCGGGTTAAGTCCGTCAAAAATCTTTTCTTGAAAATTTTCACTCAAATTTGTCTCTTCAAAATTAGTCAAGTCATTCCCTCCCTATTCCCTAAATAATAATAAAAAGCACGCCGCTAGTCAACCTTTGTACCTTTACAAAATTTTTCGGCTTTGGTAAACTGAAAAAAATTTTTGGACGGTGATTTTTTTGGCGGGCAATAGAAATTTAAATTCGGCGGCGCGCGCGAAGAAGGACGAGTTCTACACCATTGAGCGCGAACTGCGTCACGAAGATTATCGAAAATTTTTTCGCGGCAAAATTATTCTCTGCAACTGCGACGATCCTTACGAGAGCGATTTTTTTAAGTATTTCGCCATGAATTTTAACGCGCTTGAGCTGAAAAAATTAATCGCCACTTGTTATTCCGGCTCCCCGATTTCCGGCAACGAACTTGTTTTGCCGGGCATGGAGGAATTTTATTCGCGTCCGCGAAACGAAATTGCTTACAAGGTTGAAATTTCCGAGCTGAAGGATTGGAATGGCGACGGGCGCGAAGATTTACTCGATGTCAAGCAATTTATCGAAGGGCATCCCGAAATTATCACGCCGCTGAAAGGCAACGGGGATTTTCGTTCGGCGGAATGTATCGAGATTTTGAAAGAGGCAGATGTCGTCGTGACGAACCCGCCCTTCAGTTTGTTTCGCGAATACGTCGCCCAGCTGATGAAGTACGATAAAAAATTTGTTATCGTCGCTCCTTTTAACGCGATAACTTACAAAGAAATTTTTCCGTTGATTATGAAAAATAAATTGTGGCTTGGTTACGGTTTTGCTCACGGAAATGCGTATTTCAGTTTGCCGAAGGGTAATTACAAAATTTTTGCGGAAGGTGTTTACGATTCAGAAAAAGGACTCGTGAAATTTAGAAACGTCACGTGGTTTACGAATATCCCGCTGAAAAAATTGCAGGAAGAAATATTTTTGGTGTTCAATTATTCTCCGGAAAAATATCCGAAATATGACAACTACGACGCGATAGAAGTTTCAAAGACTGCGGAAATACCCTGCGATTATTTTGGCGTCATGGGCGTGCCGATTACTTTCCTCGATAAATATAATCCGAATCAGTTTGAAATTGTCGGCTGTGCTAATCACGGGAAAGACAGCAAATACGATTTATTTGCGCCGCAGATTAACGGCAAAAATATTTTTAAGCGGCTTTTAATTCGGCGGAGGCAAGAAGATGTACACGATTGAGCAGATACGCGAAAAAGTTTTGCCTATCGCAAAAAAATACGGCGTGAAAAAAATTTCGCTGTTTGGTTCGTACGCTCGCGGCGAAGCTGACGAAGAAAGCGACGTTGATTTTTTGATTGAGCGCGGAAATTTGCGCGGGCTACAATATTTTTCATTTATTTTGGATTTAGAAGAAAAATTAGATTGCCACGTTGATGTTGTAACGGGGAGCAGTTCAGATAAAAAATTTTTGGCGGAAATTAAAAGCGATGAGGTGTTGATTTATGCGGAAAGAGGGGAAAGCAAATGAAGTATGAACTCAAAGAAATTTCAGTTCGCGAGGTAGTTGAAGGGTATATCGACAGCGCGGAGGAAGGTTGCTTTGGATATGGCGGCAAGCTGAACATTCGTCCGCCGTATCAGCGCGAATTTATTTACAGCGGCAAGAGACGCGAGGCGGTCATACAGAGCGTGCAAAAAAGTTTGCCGCTGGGGGCGATGTACTGGATTAGAAAAAATGACGGGACGTTTGAACTTTTGGACGGGCAGCAGCGCACGATAAGCATTTGCCAATACGTCAACAACGAATATTCGATTGACTATTTCAGCTTCAGAAATTTGACGGAGGGGGATAAAAATCAGATACTGGATTATAAATTGTGGGTTTGTGTTTGCGAAGGCACGGACAAGGAAACTTTGGAGTGGTTTAAAGTTTTGAATACGCCGGGCACGGAGCTGAACGCGCAGGAGTTGCGCAACGCGATATTGCCGGGCACGTGGTTAAACGCGGCGAAGAAATGTTTCAGCAAAAATAATGGCGAAGTCATTGTGAAGGACTACAAAAAATATTTGAAGGGCTCGGCGAACAGGCAGGATTTTTTGGAGGCGGCGTTGCGTTGGATTTGCGACAAGCAAGGCAAAAAAATTGAACAGTACATGGCGGAACACCAGCACGAAACAAATTGTAATGAGCTGTGGTTATATTTTAGTCACGTCATGGAGTGGGTGAAGGTTACGTTTAAAGTTTATCGTCCTTCCATGAAAGGTCAGGAGTGGGGGATTTTTTATAACAAGTACGAGGGAATTAATTACGACGCCGACGAAATGGAAAAGCGCATTCAAGATTTGATTGACGA
This sequence comes from uncultured Selenomonadaceae bacterium, assembly GCA_905234195.1. Lineage (GTDB taxonomy): Bacteria > Bacillota > Negativicutes > Selenomonadales > Selenomonadaceae > Quinella. The sequence goes on along the minus strand of CAJOFR010000008.1, from coordinate 15,109 downwards.
CGAAGATATTACGAACACGCGGGGGATTTACGAATACTTGTTTGACGGGAAGGAGCAGCATTTGAGTATTCGTCAGTTTAGTGGTAAAATAAGGGAGGCGGTGTACAATCGGCAGGGGAAGACTTGCGCGAAGTGCGGGCGTCATTTTGAGCTGAAGGACATGCAAGCGGATCACATTAAACCCTGGAGCAGGGGCGGGCGGACTGTTGCGGAAAATTGTCAGATTCTTTGTGCGGACTGCAACCGGACTAAGAGCGACGTTTGAAAAATTTTTTTGGGGAAATGAAAAATAAAGCGTGACAATAGCGGAATAAAAAGTTAAAATTAGCTTATAAAATGGCGGGAGAATTTTTTTTGAAGGGAGGTTGGAAAGTTTGTTTGTAGCTGAAAGAATGACAAAGCACCCTGTTACCATGACGAGCGACGCGACCATTGGGGAAGTCGACAGAATGATGAAGAAACATAAATTCCACAGAATGATTATCGTTGACGGCGGGAAACTTGTCGGATATTTGAGCGACAGAGATGTTATGCGCGTGGCTCCTTCGCCGGCGACGTCGCTTTCTAAATTTGAAATTCGCTCACTTCTCGACAAACTCAGCGTTCGTGATATAATGCAGAGGAAGGTTATCACCGTGAACGAAGACGCGACGATTGAAGAGGCGGCGTTGATTATGTATCAGAACAAAGTCGGCGGGTTGCCGGTCGTGTCTCAAGTCGGGACTGTCGTTGGGATTATCACGGCGACGGATATTTTAAAAACTTTCATAGAGGTCATGGGTTTGCCGAGCGGCGGAAAAATTCGCATGACTGTTGAAGTGGATAACAAGGTCGGAGTTATCGCGGAGGTTGCAAAAGTTTTCAGGGACAACGGAATAAATCTGGACAGCTTAATTACTTGCAAGCAAAGCGAAAAGACTTACAGTTTGGTTATCCGTTTTGAAGACATTGCGAATAAATTCGACGAGATTAAATCGCAACTCGAAGGGCGCGGCTTCAAAATTATTCACACAGTTAGGATCGGTTAAATTTTGTCAGGAGGCCAATAGGAGGTTGAAGGCGGTCTTAGCAAAAATAAATCGGGGGTGATTTTTATGCGGCTGATTATCGGAATAACAGGCGCGAGCGGAATTGTCATAGCGGTGGAGCTTCTACAGCGGCTAAAAAAATTTGACGATGTTGAGACTCACCTAATTATCACCGACGGAGGCTCACTGGCAATTCGCGACGAAACTAATTTTGATGTCTACAGCATCAGCCGGCTTGCCGATGTCGTCTACAATGTGCACGAAATGGACGCGTCGATAGCAAGTGGAAGTTTTATCGTCGAAGGAATGGTGATAGTTCCCTGCACGATGAAAACTGTTGCGGGAATTATTCATGGTTACAGTGACAATTTACTACTGCGCGCAGCGGACGTTTGCATTAAAGAACACCGAAAGTTAGTATTGGTGCCGCGTGAAATGCCTTTCAGCAAAGTTCACCTCAGAAACATGAAGGAGCTTGCCGATTTGGGAGTGATTATCATGCCGCCGGTCATGACTTTCTACAACACGGATATGTCAATTGAATCGCACATTAACCATCTTATCAACAAGATTTTAATGCAATTTGATTTGCCCGCCGAATTGAAAGAATGGCAAGGCAGAAAAATGAACAACATTTAAGTGGTAAGGGGTAAGTGATAAGGGGAAAGTTTTAAGAGAAAAAATCTTATCCCTTATCTCTTATCCCTTGACGCTGGAAAGGTCGTTTTGACGACCTATTTTTTTTCGCAAAAAATTTTTCATGAAAAATTTTTTTAATAAAGTTTGCGCAAATATTTGAAGTGTGTTATTATCCTAGAAAAAATTTGGGAGCTGTTTGCTTTGCAAAAAATTTTTCTGCTGTCAATTTTAATGACGCTGATTTTTTTATTAGACTTTGCAAAACCGGTCGCTGCCGCCGCTGAAAAAATTATCTTCGTGCCGCACGACGATAGACCTGTTTCTTTTAAACAGACCGCAGAAATTGTCGGGCAACTCGACTACGAAATTATTTTGCCGCCTAAAGAATTGTTGGGCGTCGAAAATTCTCAAGAGCACCCCGAAAAACTTTGGGCGTGGCTCGAAAAAAATGCGTCTTCGGCTAAAGCGGCGGTCATTGCTTCGGATTCCATGCTGTACGGCGGATTGATTCCCTCGCGCAAGCATGAATTTTCTCAAGAGGTTTTGGATTCTCGCGTCGAACGTTTTAAAAATCTGCGCGAAAATAATCCGGACATGAAAATTTATATCTTCGGTTCGCTGATGCGCACGCCTATTCATGGAACTGTCGGCGATATTGAAGAGCCGGAGTACTACGCGAAATACGGTGCGGATATTTTCACGTACACGTTGCTTTTGGATAAGCAGGAGATTGATACTCTCAACGACGACGAACTTTATCAGCTGGACTACTACGAAAAAAATATTCCCGAAGAAATTTTGAACGACTGGTTTTCACGCCGCGACAAAAATTTTTCCATGACAACAAGGCTTGTAGATTTTGCCCGCGACGGAATTATTGACTACCTGGTTATCGGGCGCGACGACAATGCGCCGCTTAGTCAGACGCACAGGGAAAATCGCAAGCTCCTTAAATACATTGACCGGAGCGATTTTTCAAAAGTCAAAGTGCAATCGCTTGCCGGTATCGACGAATTTAATTTGTTGCTGTTCACGCGCGCGGTAAATGAGTTGAGCGGAGATATTCCCTTCGTGAATGTCCAATACAACGAAGGCACGGGCGCGGACACAGTTCCGCCTTTTTCCGACGAACACATAGGCAATTCGATTAGGGACGCCGTAAGAATCACGGGCGGCATGATTATTCCTTCGCCCAAGCGCGCAGATTTTGTCTTGCTCGTCCACACGGATCCGAACGGCGAAAGTTTTTGGGGGCACAACAACTATCCGAATGGAAAAAATATTGTTCCGGACTCTCAACCGCGAAAAGGTACTAAACATTTTGCGGAACTCGTCGATAAAAATATAAAGGAAGGTTATCGCGTCGGGGTGGCGGATATTACTTTCACCAACGGCTCCGATAATTCGCTCATGAAACTTCTGCAGGAAAAAGATTTGCTTTACAAACTGCAGAGTTATTCCGGCTGGAACACGGCAACCAATTCGACGGGCTTTGCTCTCGCTACGGGTATTCTTTCCCGCCATATGAAGGAGGAGGCGAAAAATAAACTTTTGTCCGTCCGTTATCTCGACGACTGGGCTTATCAGGCGAATGTCCGCACGATTGTCGGCAACGAACTCGTAGAAAAATTTAACGACCCGTCTTGCTACTACGACTTTAAAAATTCCGAGCAACGTGCCTTCGCCGAAAATGAAAGCACCCGTTTGATGAATGAGTTTGCCGAAAAAAATTTGCCGTCGTTTAAATATCTGCGCGGTTTCAAAGTGAAAAATCCGTGGAACAGAATGTTTGAATGCGAAGTTATCTTTAACAAATAGAAGGCAGGGGAGATGTCTCTTTCTTGGGAAAAAGAAATTTATTTCGGGGATTCTGGACGCTGTTTAAAGGCTATTGGTCTTCGGAAGAAAAATGGAAGGCGCGCGGGTTGCTGGCAGTCGTTATCGGGTTGAACTTCGCGACTGTGTGGTTTCTCGTGCAAATTAATCAGTGGTACAATGAATTTTATAACTCCTTGCAAAATTATCAGGAAGATTTGTTTTGGCCGCTAATCGGAAAATTTACGGGGCTGGCTTTCTGTTACATATTCATTGCGGTTTACGCGGTGTACCTGCGTCAGCTCCTGCAAATAAAATGGCGCACGTGGATGACGCAACAATATTTGAACTCGTGGATGCGCGGACAAACTTATTATCATTTGCAAAACTCGACGGACAACCCGGACCAGCGTATTTCAGAAGACATTGCGTCATTCGTCGGCTTGACACTTCAGTTAATTGTCGGTTTCCTAAAACAAGTCGTGACACTCGTCGCGTTTAGTTTCGTGCTGTGGGAATTATCGGGCTCGTTCACTTTAAATTTAGGCGGCACCGAAATTGTGATTTACGGCTACATGTTTTGGTTTTCGCTGATTTATTCGGGGCTGGGCACGTGGCTCGTCCACAAAGTCGGCAGAAAATTAATCGGGCTGGAATTTGACCAACAACGTTACGAGGCGGATTTTCGTTTCAGCATGATGCGCGTCCGCGAAAATTCGGAGAGCATTGCTTTTTATCGCGGGGAGGCGTCGGAGTCTGAAAATTTTATCGACAGATTTAAAAGCGTCATTGATAATTTCCGCAAGCTCATGACGAAAACCAAGCACTTGAATTTTTACGTGAACGGCTACGCGCAGCTGGCGGTAATTGTCCCGCTGGTTCTTGCCGCGCCTCGTTATTTTAAAAACGAAATGCAGCTCGGCGGGCTCATGCAGACAACGTCGGCGTTCGGTCGCGTGCAGGATGCGTTGAGTTATTTTGTGGATTCTTATTCGACGATAGCAAGTCTTGCGGCGGTGATAAATCGTCTTGCCGGATTTACGGAACACGTCGAACAAGTTCAGAATGTAAAGAGCCGCGTTGAAAGAGATGCCGCAGAAAAATTGACGATAGAAAATTTGGATATTGCCCTGCCGAATGGAAAAGACCTCCTCAAAAAACTTTCCTTGACGCTGGAAAATTCCAAGTCGCTTTTAGTAACGGGGGCTTCGGGTTGCGGCAAGTCGACGCTGCTAAGAACTTTGGCGGGGATTTGGGCGTACTCTTCGGGAAAAATTTCCCTGCCGGAAAATTCGCGCGTGATGTTCCTGCCGCAAAAACCTTATCTGCCGCTGGGAACACTTCGGCGCGCGCTGATTTACCCCGCCGCAGAATTAAATGCGCCTTCGGACGAAAAACTGAAAGAAACTCTGCGACAAGTCGACCTGCCAAATTTGACGGACAAACTCGGCGCGGTGGACGATTGGAGCAGAATTTTATCGGTTGGCGAACAACAGCGGCTTGCGTTTGCGCGGGTGCTGTTGACTGCGCCGGATTATATTTTCCTCGACGAGGCGACCAGCGCGCTGGACGAGCCGCGCGAAATTGAAATGTACGAGCTGATAAAAGACGAGCTACCCAATACGACGATTATCAGCGTCGGTCATCGTTCGACGCTCTTTCAAATTCACGACACCGAATTAAATTTGAATGGGCGCGGAGATTGGCTGGTGCGCGAAATAAAAAATTGACCCTCCTCAAAAATTTTCGTCAATTTTCGTCAAAGGAGTGATAAAAAATGGCTGAATACACTCAACAGGACGTCATACAAAAATTCATGGCGTCACTAGATACGACAACCTTAAAAGGAACGGAAGCACTTGACGAGGCGATTCAAGCCTGCTCAAATTTTGAAAGTATTCAAGAAGTTATCGAACAAATGGTCAGCGATTGCAAAAATTCTGCGAGCGCGGACGACTTCCTAAAAAATTATTGCGGCATTGATTTGAGCAACCAGGACACCGGCGCGATTAGCGGGCTGGACGCCGGCGGCGATACTTCCAAAAATGCTGTTGACATTGTTCCGGAAAGCGGCGAACTCCGCACGGATTTTACTGACAGATATTTTGTGGCGGACGGTTTGACTTTCCAGCTCGTCAAATACAATAGCGATTACAGCTGGACGGATTTAGAGTTCGACAGCTTGACGACCAACCAAAAATTTATGTGGCAGTCACTTTATACTTGGTGGGCTTCGGGCGCGCTCGATTTGATTTCTCTTTCTTACGGTGATAATTTTGGATTCACTGAAAATTCTTCGGCGACGACGGACGTAATTAACATTGGCTTTATCGAAAATAATGCCGGCACTCTTGCGTGGACTGTCTCCTATTATTACGTCAACGACACTACTCACCAATCGACGGCGTGGCTCGGTTTCGGAATTAACATGGATTATTACAGCAACGTGAACACCGAAAATAAAAATGGTTACGATCCGACTTCCGGGCAAACTTATCTTGACAGGGTGCTTGCTCACGAATTTACTCATGCCGTCATGTCAGCGAACATAAATTATTTTTACGCATTGCCTTCGCTGATAAAAGAGGGTGTCGCTGAACTTACTCACGGCATCGACGACCAGCGCAGGAGCGATATCAAAACTTTGGCGGGGAATTATTCTTTGCTTGAACAGGCTTTGAGTTTGTCTTCCGGCTACAAAAGTGTTTCGGGCGTTCATGCTCCGGACTACGCGGGCGGCTACATGCTTATGCGCTACCTCGCGAAACAGAGCGCGGGCGGCGAAATTGGTTTCAGCGTCGAAAATCTTGACGACAATGTCACGGCGAGCGGCGAAGGCGGCGACGACACAATCACCAACAGCGGCGATAACGTCACGATTGTTGGCGGCGCGGGCGATGATATTATTGAGCTGGATAAAAATTCTAAGTTCGTCGTCCTCGAATATTCCGAAGGCGACGGCAATGACACTGTTTACGGCTACAACCCGACGGACATTGTAAATTTGATTGGCGGCTCGGTTACCGGCTCCGTCGTTTCCGGCAACGATTTGACTTTGCAGTTTGGTGAAGGCTCCATAAAATTTGTGGACGCTCCTTCGGTGAATGTCAACGGGAAAATTTTTAATCCGTCTCCGAAAAATGGGACGTCCGACGCAGATTTTATCATGAACTTCGATTCAAATACGACGCTCACCACTTACGCCGGCAACGACACCATTTCAAATTCCGGCGCGAAAGTTTTGGTAGACGGCGGCGCGGGCGATGACGTTATCTTTGCTTACGGCGGCGAACAAATAATCAAACACGACGAAGGCGACGGCAACGACATTGTTTACGGGATTTCGGCAAAAGACACGCTGAAAATTTCCGGCGACTCTTATTTCATGGCGACGAGTGATTCAGACGTGATTGTCACTATCGGCGAAGAGTCAATCACCTTGAAAAATGCCGCCGACGAAAATTTTACAATCGACTTTACCGAAAAAGTTCACGGCGATTATATCAAGGGCACCGACAGCAGAAACACGCTTAAAAGTTCGAGCGCGGGCTCCACAATCGACGCGCGCGGCGGCAACGACAGAATTATTAACAGCGGCGATAACGTCACGATTATTGGCGGCAAGGGCAACGACACGATTAACAACAGCGGAAGTTCCATCGTTTATCAATACGCGAACGGCGACGGCAGAGATTTAATTTACGGCTTTGGCGAAAATGACACGCTCCAAATTACTTCGGGCAGCATAAAAAGTTCGACGTCCTCCGGTAGCGACGTTGCTTTTAATATCGGTAGCGGCGCGGTCACTTTGAAGGGGCTTTCGATTGACGTCAAGTACACGATTATCGACGCGGACGGCAACGAAATTTTATTCGAGAGACCGAAAATTATTCAGGGCACGTCGAAAGCTGAAACGCTCACAAATAATCTCGGCGACGGATACTTTATCAACGCCCTTGCGAACAACGACAAAATTTATAATTACGGAAACTATTCGACAATCGACGCGGGGCTTGGCAACGACAGAATTATTAACAGCGGCGATAGCGTCACGATTATTGGCGGCGGCGGCAACGACACAATCACCAACAGCGGGAATGCCGTCGTCTACCGCTACACGAACGGCAACGGCAAAGATGTTATCACCGGCTTTGGCGAAAATGACACTCTTCAAATTGTTTCGGGCAGTTTGAAAAGTTCGGCGGTCAGCGGCTCCGATTTGGTTTTCAATATCGGCAACGGCTCAATCAATCTCAAAGAACTTTCGGACGACGTCGAATACACTCTTGTTGATTCCGGCGGCAACAAAATTTTATTCGAGAAGCCGAAAATTATTCAGGGCACGTCGTCAGCCAATACACTGACAAATAATTCCGACGACTACCAGATAAACGCTTTGGCGGGCAACGATAAAATTACCAACAGCGGCGATAACGTCACGATTGTTGGCGGCAGGGGCAACGACACAATTAAAAACAGCGGCGACAGCGTCGTTTATCAGTACGCGAGCGGCGACGGTAGGGACACGATTTACGGCTTTGGCGAAAATGACACGCTCAATATCACTTCGGGCAGCGTGAAAAATACTTTAACGCGCGGCGATGATCTTGTCGTGAATATCGGCAGTGGCTCCGTCGTGCTGAAAAATTACGCGGGCAACACGGCTGAAATTTTTGTCGGCTCTACGGAAAATATTTCCAACCCTTCAAAATTGGTGGCGGCTCAAGAATTTTTCGTCGACGATAATTTTATTACGGACGACGCGCAGATTTCTGACGTCACGGAAATTTCCGAGACGAATTATTCTGTCGGCAAAATCGAAAGTAATTTTAGCGAACTTGAAAAATTTTATCAGACGGTATCTGCTTATTACCACCAGTCAAAAAAATAATTAAGGCGGTTTGACAATCTGCGGCAAATGCGTTATTCTAACAGCGGTGGATTAAATTTTTAGGAGGTTGATTTTTAATGCCGATGATGGATTTAACAAAATACGGAATCACAGGGACGACCGAAGTTGTTTACAATCCTACGTACGAAGTTCTTTTCAACGAAGAGGTGAAACCCGACCTTACCGGCTACGACAAAGGACAGGAGACCGAACTTGGCGCGATTAATGTCATGACGGGGATTTATACCGGACGTTCGCCGAAGGATAAGTTTATCGTTTACGACGACACGACGAAGGAAGGCGCGCCCGGAGAAATTTGGTGGACGACGCCCGAATACAAAAACGACAACAAGAAATGTAGCGTCGAAAGCTGGAAGGCTCTCAAGAAACTTGCCGTCGAGGAACTTTCCAACAAAAAACTTTATGTCGTCGACGGATTCTGCGGCACGCACAAAGATACCCGAATGAAGATCCGTTTTATCATGGAAGTTGCTTGGCAGGCGCACTTCGTCACGAATATGTTTATTCGCCCGAAGAATCAAGCGGAGTTTGACCAGGAACCGGACTTTGTGGTTTTCAATGCGTCAAAAGCGAAAGTCACTAACTGGAAAGAACTTGGGCTCAATTCCGAAACCGCGACTGTGTTCAATATCACCGACAAAGAGCAAGTCATTCTTAACACGTGGTACGGCGGCGAAATGAAAAAGGGTCTCTTCAGCATGATGAATTATTTCTTGCCGCTGAAGGGTATCGCCGCGATGCACTGCTCCGCGAACACCGACATGAACGGCGAAAACACCGCTATTTTCTTCGGACTTTCCGGCACCGGCAAAACTACTCTTTCTACTGATCCGAAACGTCTTTTGATTGGCGACGATGAGCACGGCTGGGACGACACCGGCGTTTTCAATTTCGAGGGCGGTTGCTACGCGAAAGTTATTAACCTTGATAAAGAATCCGAACCCGATATTTATAACGCGATTCGCCGCGACGCACTTTTGGAAAATGTCACCGTCGACAAAGACGGCAAGATTGATTTTGCCGACAAATCCGTTACCGAGAATACGCGCGTCAGCTATCCGATTTATCACATTAAAAATATCGTTCGTCCGGACAGTCACGGCCCCGCCGCGAAGTCTGTCATTTTCCTCAGCGCGGACGCCTTTGGAGTTTTGCCGCCGGTTTCTATTTTGACTTCGGAACAGACGAAATATTATTTCCTCAGCGGATTTACCGCGAAACTTGCCGGCACCGAGCGCGGAATCACTGAACCTACCCCGACTTTCAGCGCGTGCTTTGGGCAGGCGTTCCTTGAACTGCATCCGACGAAATACGCTGAAGAACTCGTAAAGCGTATGGAAAAATCCGGCGCGAAGGCGTACCTCGTTAACACCGGCTGGAACGGTAGCGGCAAACGCATTTCCATCAAAGATACGCGCGGCATTATCGACGCGATTCTTGGCGGCGCGATTAAAGACGCCCCGACGAAAAAAATTCCGATATTCAATCTTGAAATTCCGACTAAGCTTGAAGGAGTGGCGACGGAGATTCTCGACACTCGTGACACTTATAAAGATCCGGCAGAGTGGGACAAAAAAGCAAAGGATCTCGCCGAACGCTTTATCAAGAACTTCAAGAAATACGAATACAACGAAGCGGGCAAAGCTCTTGTTCCTGCGGGTCCGCAACTCGATTAATTTGTAGATAACCTTTCTTTCAAAAAAATTTTTCACTCGCCCTTTGTGGGCAATTTTTTTTTAGAAATTAGTTTTCACGCCAAAGAGTTTGGATCGCTTCTGCGCAAAAGAAAAGAAGCAAAAGAAAACTGCCCGCAGAGGTCGCATCACGCGACCAAATGCGGGCGGCCGCCCGTCCTTGGGCGGCCTCTCCCCTCTTCCACACTTTTCCTTGCCACTAAAATCACCAGCCGTCGCGGCTCCTCCAAAAAGACGGCGTGAATAAAACAAGCACCGTAAAAATTTCCAGGCGGCTCAAAAACATACACACGCACAAGAAAAATTTACTTAGCGGGGGCAAAAGCGCGTAACCACTCGTCGCGCCCTGTATACCGAAACCGGGTCCGACGCTGGACATTGTCGTCACGCTAACCGAAATGCTGTTCACGAAGTCTATTCCGTCAAACATCATCACGAACGCGAAAAAAATATCTAACATTACGAGCGCGAAGAAAAATTTCGCCGCATTGTGGACGACACTTTCTTCGATAACTTGACCGTTAAGTTTCACGGGGTTTATCTGTTGCGGGTGGAGTTTTTGGCTGACAATCGCGCCGACGAATTTGAAAAGCAAAATGATTCTCGCGACCTTCAAGCCACCTGCCGTCGAACCTGCACAGCCGCCCAAAAACATTGTTATTATCAGAAAAGCTTTGCTTACCGGAGGCCACAAGTCAAAATCTTCGGCAACAAAACCCGTCGTCGAACTCATGCTCGCAACGTGAAAAATCGCGCGCCTTATCGCCGTCTCGATGCTGTCGCCCGCCTCCAAAATTAAATCGGTCGCAATTATCGCCGACACCACAAAAACTATCCAGAGATAAATTTTAAATTCGGTGTTGCGAAAAATCACACCGACGCCGCGCCGAAAAGCAAGCGCGTACATTGCAAAACTCCCGCTGGCAATTATCATGAAGAACGCCATACAAAATTCGAGGTAGTTATTTCCGTATTCGCCGACCGTGCCGTTATAAATTCCGTAGCCGCCCGTCGCAATAGTCGTCATAGCGTGATTAATCGCCGCAAAAATTTCCAGCCCGCACAAAAAATAACTCACCGCACAAATTATCGTCAGCACAACATAAACTTTGAAGAGCATTTTCGCGTTGTCACGAATGCGCGGCATTTGTCTGTCCTTCGTCGGTCCGGTCATCTCCGCGCGCAAAATAAACATCGCGCCGCGCCCCAGCTGTGACAGAATCGCCATGAAAATTACGACGACTCCCAAGCCGCCAACCCAATTTGACAGACTGCGCCAAAGTAAAATACTTCGCGGCAAAGTTTCGACGTCCTCAAAAACCGTCGCGCCCGTCCCGGAAAATCCCGCGAATGATTCAACCATACTGTCGATTAAATTCAGGTAGCCGCCCGCAAAATACGGCACCATCCCCAAAATGGAGACGAGCAGCCAGCCGATACTCGTTATCGCAATTCCGTCGCGGACGCCGATATTATCTTTGCCCTTCAGCCCGCCGAATCTTTCCAGCTCAAAAGTCACCGCCACGCATAAAAAAATTGACAGCAGGAAAGTTGCCGCGCCGTTTAGTTCTTCGGTGAACGCCGCCAACAAAAACGACGGGAGCATTGCCGCGCCGGTGAACAGCGTCAAGTATCCGAGCAATCCGGAAATAATTCTCTTATCCATTGAAATTCCCCAAGTTTTGTTGTAAAGTTTTATAAAACATAATTCGACAAAATAAAGGGGGGTTCCTATGTTCACAGAAAAAATCCGGCAAATTTACAACGACGCTAAAATTTCCACAAAGATAACTTTAATTTACGCGGCGTTCTTCGTGATTTTGATGCTTGTCGTGAATTTTGTCGTGTGGTATGGAACTTTTTATGCGCTCTACACTCCCGCCGAACGTACTATCAAAGTAAGCATGACGAACGTCATCAAACACCTTGCGCAAAATGAAAATCAAGTCGACTTAAATTCACTGCGCGGAAAAATTATCACGGGTGTTGTGCTCCGCATCGTGAAGGACGACGGCAAAAAAATTTTCGATACCGATCCGAATTATCCTTCGATTGATATTTTCGAGGTGAATAAATTAAGGAGCCAACCTTTTTTTGCAGATAGCACGATGGACGTCGCGAAGATGAAAAATGCGCTCGTCTACCGCGCCAAAATGGATTACGAGGTAAACGGCGAAATTTGTACGTTTTATTTTTTCCGGACAATCACTTCAAAAACGGACGTCTTTGAAAATTTGGAGATGCTTTTGTTTGCGCTGGATTTTGTCGGAATAATTTTTGCCTTCTTCGCGGGAAAATTTATCAGTAGAAAAATTCTCAAGCCGATAAAAACAATGACGACACACGCGCAGGAAATTGCCTTCGGGAAAATGGACGGGCGCATTACACTTCCCGCCGCGAACGACGAACTCACCGAGCTTGCGAAAACTTTTAACGAGATGCTTGACAGACTTCAAGGCGGGATTAAAAAGCAACAGAAATTTGTTTCGGACGCCTCCCACGAACTGCGCACGCCCGCCACCGTTATCGCCGGATATATCGAAGTGCTTGAGCGTTACGGGCTGGAGGATAAAGAGTTGCTTGACGAAAGTATTTCCGCGATTCGTTCCGAAGCCGAAAACATGCGCAACCTTTTGGAAAATCTTTTGTTCCTTTCGCGCGCGGATCGTCAGAATCAAAAGGTCAAGAAGGAAAATATTAACCTTGCCGATATTGTCAGCGACGTCATGAAAAAAATGATTCGCGTCGTAAAAAATCACGACGTCCGTTTGATTCAGAATGACGACGCGCAGATTTTTGGCGACAAGACGATGATTCGGCAGATGTTGAGAATTTTTTTGGACAACGCCGTTAAATACACTCCGAAGGGCGGAAAAATTTCCGTGACGTCGATTAGGGACGGCGACAAAATTTTTTTGAGTGTTGCTGATTCCGGAATAGGTATTGCTCCGGAAAATCGCGACAAAATTTTTGACAGATTCTTTCGCGTGGAGACGGAAATTTTGGTGGAGGAGACCGGCGGCAACGGGCTGGGCTTGTCTATCGCGAAATGGATTGCCGACAAGCACGACATTAAAATAAAAGTTGAAAGCGAACTCCAAAAAGGGACGACCTTCACGCTGATTATTCCCGCCGCCTGAAAAATTTTCGACGCTCCGATTTTTCGGGGCGTTTTTATTTTTCATTAAAGTTTCATTAAAAATTATGCGACCGCCTTGAAGGAAAAATTTTTCTGTGATATTCTTAGCCGGAAGAAAATTTTTATTCGGGGAGGAGAAATTAAAATGAGTCTCACAAAAATTGTAAATAAAATCGCGGACGCGGTCAAAGATGTCTACGACAAAATTTATGCGGAAAATAAAATAGTCGCGGCTTTTTTGAGCCCCGTTGCGGTTTCGGTGTCGGCCATTTCCGCGCTGTTTAACGGCGTCGAACAATATCAAGACAGCGTCGAAGAATACGAGAACGAGGGGCTTTCCACGAAGGACGCGATTAAAGATGCCGCCCTTGACGCGCTGGCGGTGACTATCCACGAAACTTCATCGACGTATCTGCAGACGACGGACAATATTGGATTGCAAATCGCGACGGATTTTATTTCGTCGGTCACCGGCGAAGACATTGCCGAACAAAATTACGCGGCGGAACTTGCCGAAAAGCTGAAGACCTTCAATGCGGATAACAGCGGCTCGAATGACAACGACACAATCACCAACGAGACGGACGGCAGTTTGGTGAACGGCGGCGCGGGAAATGACTACATGAGAAATTTTGCGTCGAACTCCACGATAATGGGCTGGAGCGGTGACGATACGATTTTCAGCGGCGAAAATATTTCCGGCAATTCGATTCTTGGCGGCACGGGCAACGACGTAATAGTTGCTTACGACACGAACAGCACGATTCACGGCGACAACGAAAGTTACGACGGCGACGACGCTGACGATGAAATTATTTCTTATGGCGACGCGAATAAAATTTTCGGCAACGCGGGCAACGACATAATAATTATCAGCGCGGACAACAACACGGTGAACGGCGGCGCGGGCGACGATATTCTTTTCCTGGAAGGCTCGGACAATGCGATTATCGAATACTCCGACGGCGACGGCAATGACACTGTTTACGGCTACGACGGCGGCGACAAATTTAAAATCTCCGGCGATTATCAGACTTCGACGAGCGCGCAGGACGTCACGATAAAAATTGGGGAGGGCTCTATCATTTTGAAGGAGTCCGCCGAAAAATATTTGACTTTCGTCAGCGACGGCACCGACTACGATAATTTGATTGTCGGCACTTCGACGCGAGATCTTTTCCGCTACGGCGGCGGCAGCAATGACTTTGTAAATAACTTCGTGACGGGCATGGCGGACAATTCCGACGCGGTGGTTTTGTACAACGGATTTTCAAAGGCTTATCGCGACGGCTACGAAGTTTATTTCGAGATGACGGACGGCAAAAAAATTCAGCTCCACACCGACACAAATTCAGGCGACGATGCAATTCTCTACGCCGGCAACGATTCAGATCTTTACGTTGCGAAAATCGCTGACAGCTCCGCGACGAACATAACCTACTACGACGGCATTGACTACTACGGCTTGGCGCAATTCGGGACGCTGAATCTTCAAAACGGAACTCACGACGCAAATTCACACGACATTAGGCTTGACGGGAGCAACGGTATTAGCTATCTCTACATTGCGAACGTGAACGCGGCGGGGAGTTCGGGCAATGATTATCTTGCGGGAAATTCGGGGAGCAATTCGATTATCGCGGGCAGTGGTGAAACAACTCTTTGGGGAGGCAACGGCGGCGATGATACTCTTGTTGGCGGCAGTGCGAAAGATTATTTCCGATTCACCGGCGAAGGAAATGATGTTGTCGTAGATTTTACGTCGGGCATGGCAAATAATTCAGACGCGGCGATTTTGCCGGAAAACTTCACGGTCAGCAGGTCGAATAATATTTTGACGTTCTCCGCGCCGAACGGCTACACGATGACGGTGAACACTGAT
>CAJOFR010000007.1 GCA_905234195.1 uncultured Selenomonadaceae bacterium | reverse complement strand
ACGCCGGTAAGAATAAGGGTAGCTTGACTATCAAACTTCTTAAATGGGGACGTAAGTTTCCTAGAACCCCCTGACTTTAGTCATGGGGAGGCTCAGTCGCGGTTATTTTGAAAAAGTTATTGGTTAAGGTGATAAAATGAAAGTCAACAAAAAAGTTATCGGGCAGCTCGAAAAATGTTACGCCATGACGATGCTAAAATACAACGGCAAGGAGCATTTTCTTGTTGCCGCAGAAAAAGTTAATCAGTGCCGCCTGTACGACCTCGAAGGCAACCAGGAGGAAGTCCTTTGGAGTGAGCCCGGCGGGATTATGACAATGCAACAGGTTCCCGGCAGTAACGGGCAGTTCCTTTCGACGAGAAAATTTTATTCGCCGAACGACAGCAAGAATGCCTCTATCGTCGTCGTGACACCTATGGGCAAAGACGATTGGGAAGTTCGCGTGCTCGTCAAAATTCCTTTCGTGCACCGCTTCGATATTTTGCAGGCGGGCGGAAAAAATTATTTGATTGTCTGTTGCTTGAAGACTGACCACGAATACAAAGACGATTGGAGATTTCCGGGCAAGGTCTGCGTCGCCGAACTGCCCGACGATCTTTCTACCTACACTTATCAACACCAGCTTGAACTTAAATGCATAAAGGACGGCATGTTGAAAAATCACGGCTATTATCGCCACGTGGAGAAGGACGGCTCGACGAGCAGTATTGTTTCTTGCGACAACGGCGTTTTTCATTTCTTCCCGCCACAAACTCCGGACGGCGAATGGAAAATCGAACAGCTTATCACTGACGCGGCGAGCGACGGTTTGCTTTTGGATTTGAATAATGACGGCGTCGAGGAACTCTGCACAATCGCACCATTTCACGGCGACACGATTAACATCTACGAGAAAAAGAATGGCAAGTTTGAATTGGCGTACACTCATCCCGAAAAGTTGGAGTTTATGCACGCGATATTCGGCGGCGAGATTTGCGGCAAGCCCACCTGGATTCTCGGTCACCGCAAAGGCGAACGCTACTTGCTTGCTTTCACGCACGACGGAGAAAAATATACGGCGCAGGTTCTCGACAAAGGTTGCGGCGCGGCAAATGTCATGCACTTCGTCCGCGACGGCAAGGATTATATCGTTGCCACCAACCGCGAAGTTGACGAAATTGCCATGTATGAATTGACTGAATAGGATAATTTTTGAACAGCTTGCCGGAAAATTTGTGACTCCCGATTTTGTACCGATCAAGGTCGGGAGTTTTCTGTAACTACTCAATTCGGTTGAAGGAGGCGAAAGGCTGAGTTTGTTCCGAATCAAATTCGGCTGACTACTATGTTTAAGCGTTTTAAAAAATTTTTGTTCACCGCTTTGGCTGTCATGTGTACCGCAATTCTTTTTGCGGGTTGCGGCGGGGGCGATAGTAATAATGCTACCACCAGCGAAAAATTTATACACATAGCTACGGGCAACGTGGCGGGAACTTATTACCCCATTGGCGGCGGTCTTAGCGAAATTTTAAATCAGAAAATCGAAAAAATGCACGCCGGCGTTCAAGCAACCAGCGGCTCTGTCTCGAATATCCAGTTGCTCAAAGATGGCACGGTTGAACTTGCTATCATTCAAAACGATATAGCTTATTACGCCGTGAAGGGCGAAGAAATGTTCAAAGACCAAAATAAATATCAGTTTGAAAATCTGCGCGCCCTTTCCGCCCTCTATCCTGAAATTTGTCAGATTATGACGCTGGATTCATCGGGAATAAAATCCGTCAGCGAACTCAAGGGGAAAAAAGTTGCGGTAGGCGCGAAAGGTAGCGGCGCGGAGGCGAACGCCCGCCAGATTCTTGAAATTTACGGGCTTAGCTACGACGACATAGACGCGCAGTATCTTTCCTTCTCTGCCGCCTCCAAAGCTATCGAAGCGGGCACAATCGACGCGGCGTTCCTTACTGCGGGCTGCCCCACTATCGCCGTTCAAGCTGTAGCCGCCCAAAAGAAAATTCGTATCCTGCCTTTGGACGACGAGCACATAAAAGCCCTTACGGAAAAATATCCTTTCTACACCGAAACGATTATCCCGAAGAACACTTACACCGACTTTGACGAAGATGTGAAAACCGTTTCCGTTATGGCTCTCCTCGTCTGCAACGAAAATGTAAGCGACGATTTGGGTTATCAGATTACGAAGACCATTTTTGAAAATCTCGACACCTTGAAGACTTCACACCCCGCGATTTCCCAACTTGAAAAGTCTAAAGCTACTGAAGGCATGACGATTGATTTGAACAAGGGCGCGGATAAATTCTTTAAGGAAAAATAATAAATCCACCACGAGCTTAAAAAAAAACGGTTACTCAAAAATAAGAGTAGCCGCTTTTTTTGTCGCGCAGATTATTCATCATTAAGCGTCAAGGTAACGGGACAATGGTCACTGCCGAAAATTTCAGCTTCAATCGTGGCGTCGGAAATTTTTTCGGCAAGCCTGTTCGACACGAGAAAATAATCGATACGCCAGCCGGAATTTCTTTCGCGCGCTCTGTTGCGGTAGTCCCACCACGTGTAAGCCTCCGTTTTTTCGGGGAACAGGTAGCGAAAAGTATCGACGAACCCAATATTCAGAAGGACGTTAAATTTTTCGCGCTCCGCGTCTGAAAATCCCGCGACGTTATGATTTTGCGCGGGGTTTTTTAAATCTATTTCGTTGTGAGCAACATTCAAATCGCCGCAAATAATCACGGGCTTGACGGCGTTGAGTTTTTGCACGTATTCGCGAAAAGCATCCTCCCACTTCAAACGATAATCAATCCATTCGAGATTGTGAGAATTGGGCGTGTAGACGGTGACGAAATAAAAATCGCTGAATCCGAGCGTAATAACGCGCCCCTGCTTGTCGTGCTCTTCGACGCCGATTCCATAGGTGACCGAACGCGGCTGGATACGCGCAAAAATCGCCGTGCCCGAATAGCCTTTTTTCTCCGCGCTGTTCCAAAATTGCGAGTAGCCGTCAAGCTCAAGAATCACTTGCCCTTCAAGCATGCGGGTTTCTTGTACGGCAAAAATATCCGCGTCCAGTTTTTGGAAACTCTTCATGAAATTTTTTTTCAGGCAAGCGCGCAGTCCGTTGACATTCCAAGATACAAATTTCATTTCGTCAATCCTCCTTGCAAAAAATTTTTTAGTCGTCGTAATGCCCCCTGCAAGATGTAACGGCATAATTTCCGGAATTGGCAATATAAACCAGGCGGTTTTTGTCGTCAATGCGGCGCGAATAAGTATCCGGAAGATTTTTTAATTTTTCGGGTTGCCCTTCGCCTTTCGCGGCACCGTCCCTGTCTATACTTCGCATGAGCTTGTTAATTTTTTTGAGCGTCTTTTTGTCTTCCTCCTGCCAACCCAAATAATGTTCCCAACCTTTGTCCGAAAAAGAAAGCATTACGCCATCGCCTCCAGTTCTTCCAAAGTTTTTACGACAACTTTGCCGACTTTAACTTGGTCATAAGAAAGATCCAGCAATGCAAGATAGCGGGCGTTGTTGATGCATTTTTCAATTTCCTTGCCGCCGCGCATCTCCACTTCGTCGAGAAAATGTTTCCACTCGTTGCGGGAAAAGCTGATACTTTGCTGGTCGGGTTCCATTCCGATAATCTTCATAATTTTTTCCTCCTGTCGTCAATCCAAATTCAGCGAACGCCACAAATAATCTATACGCGCCTTGACTTCGGGCGTCATAGAAATTTCGTCCGGCCAATCGCGCAAATGTCCTTCCTCTTTCCAAGTTTTGGTCGCGTCTATTCCGAGTTTCGCGCCGAATTTTGCAAAGGGCGAAGAGTGATCCAAAACGTCAAGAGGACCGTGCACAATTTCCAAATCTCTTTCCGCGTCGACGTTGTTAAAAGCCCGCCAGGCAACTTCGCGGATATTCTGAACGTCAACATGGGAATCAACCACGATAATTGTTTTGACGTTCATCATTTGCCCCAAGCCCCAAAGCGCGTGCATGACCTTGCGCGCCTGCATGGGAAAAGTTTTTTTAATCGACACGATAACGCAGTTGTGGAAGACGCCTTCAAACGGCATGTTAATATCAATAATTTCCGGGATAATTTGTTGGAGGAGAGGCAGAAAAATTCTTTCGGTCGCCTTCGCCATGTAACAATCTTCCATAGGCGGCTTGCCGACAACCGTCGCCAGGTAAATGGGATCCTTTTTGCGCGTAATGCAGGTCACGTGAAAAACGGGATAGTCGTCCGCCAGCGAATAATAGCCGGTGTGATCTCCGAAAGGTCCTTCGCGTCGAAGTTCGTCCGCATAAACGTAACCTTCCAAAATAAATTCGGCGTGGGCGGGTACTTCCAAATCAACAGTCTTGCATTTGACAAGCTCAACGGATTTATGGCGAAGAAAGCCCGCAAAAACCATCTCGTCGACGTCGCGCGGAAGGGGCGCGGTCGCGGCGTAGGTGGTGACGGGCTCGGTGCCTATGGCTACGGCAACTTCGATTTTATTTTCTCCGCTGTCCTGCACGTCACGAAAATTATCCGCGCCGTTCTTGTGAATATGCCAATGCATGCCTGTCGTCGTCGAATTATATTTTTGCAGGCGGTACATGCCGACGTTTCTTTTGCCGGTCTTCGGATTTTTCGTGAAGACAAGCGGCAACGTGATAAAATTTCCGCCGTCTTGAGGCCAACATTTTAAAATGGGGATCTTGTCGAGATTGGGAGTCTCTTCGATAATTTCTTGACAAGGTGCATTTTTGACGTACTTAGGAAAATTAATCGCCCTGCTTGCCGTAGAAATAATCGACACGATATTCATGCGGTTTTTCAGCGAAATGTAAGGCAACTTCAAAAGCTCACGAATATCATTTGCCGCGTCGTCGAGATTTTCCACGCCGAGAGCCAAAGCCATGCGCTCGTAACTGCCGAAAAGATTTATCGCGACGGGAATATCGTAGCCGCGAACATTTTCAAACAGCAAGGCAACATTGCGGGCGTCGTTGAATTTTGAAACGCGGTCTGTAATTTCGGTAATTTCAAGTTCGGCGTCAACGGGAACTTTTATTCTCTTGAGCAAATTTCTTTTTTCGAGCTCGTCGATAAATTCTCGTAAGTCTTTGTAAGCCAAAATCGCCACCTCCAAAAATTATCGCCAGTTATCAAATTTCAAACCTTCTACGCGAGAAAAATATTTATCATTCGCCGTAATGAGTGTGCAGCCGTTGACAATCGCGACTGCCGCAATAAAAATATCGTTGTCCTCAATCTGAAAACCCCTGCGCAAATTTACGTAAATTTCGGCGGCTTTTTCCATCGCGTCATCGCTAAGCGGAATATTGTCCCACCTTTTGTAAAACTCAAGAAAAGTTTTGAGTTTCTTCGCGCCGTCCAAAATTTTAAAACCGCGAACAATTTCGTAATAAACAATTGGGCAGATAAAAATTTTGTTGCCGCAATTCAATTCGCTACGATAATGCGCCAAAACATTTTCATTGCCGCGCAGAAGGTCAATCACAACGTTGCTGTCCAAAAGATAATTAGTCATTTTTAAATCCCCACAATCTCGGCAAGTTTTTCAGCTTCATCTCTGGTCAACACACTGCGCATGCCCTCCAACGCCGTCAGTTGCCGCGCAATATAATCCTCTTTGCTTTCCGCGCAATCCGAGCCTTGCAAATTTTCGATACCGACTTTCATTAACGAAATATCTTTTTGAATATCCGCCAGCATGGAAATAATTTTTTCTTCGTTGGACATATTAAAACCCCCTTGAGAAATTTTTACAACCTTGCAGCGAATTTAAATCGGGAAGAAAATCAATCCGTCGCCTTCCAAATTATCGCGCAGACCTTTCATGAAAATTTTCCCCGGGTCAACCTTCCACGAATGATACCCCGCAACTTTTTCGATGTAAAGTCCGCTCGCCCGCGCGGCATCCTGCTGATAATGCCCGAAGACGTATTGAATTTGCGGATATTTTTCGTGAAGGTAGCGAATCAGTTCGACGTTAGCCTGAAGTTGCGCGCCGGTCAAATCTTCCGCGCCGCCGACGCCGCCAACGTTTTCAATTCCAATCGCGCACCAGTTGTAGCCGATAGCGTGCCGCGCCATAGAAGTTTCGGGAGCCACGCGGTAAATCGTGCCGTCGCGGTCAACAATGAAATGCGAACAAACATTAACAGTGCCGTCGCCGCGATTCTCGTAATAAAAAGTGTTGTACGCCGAAATAAAAGTACTGCCCGCCGTCCAGTGAACAACCACAGCTTGCGGCTCAATCGTCGTCTGCGAAAGCCCGTAATGAAGTTCAGCGTATTCGCGCGTAAGTTTTTCGCGGGTCTCCGTCCAAATAACCGGCTTGTCAATAATTTGCGGCGCGGCCTCCGCAAAATTCATGCTTGCCAAAATGAACAACACCACCCAAAAAATTTTCCTCATGATAATTTCCTCCTAGCTCAAAATTTTTTGCAAAGTCTCCATCATTTTTGGGACGTCAAGCGGCTTTGAAATGTGGTCGTTCATGCCGACAGACTTCGCCTTCTCCACGTCTTCGCTAAAAGCATTCGCCGTCATTGCGATTATCGGAATTTCGGCGAGCTTTTTATTTTCCAGCGCGCGAATATTTTTCGTCGCCTCGTAGCCGTCCATAACGGGCATCTGAATGTCCATTAAAATCGCATCATAATCGCCGGGACTCGACGCCGCAATTTTTTCGACCGCCTCTTCTCCGTTCACCGCGCAATCAACTTGAAAGCCGACTTCCGACAAAACCATCAGCGCAATTTCGCGATTAACGTCAATGTCCTCGACCAGCAAAAGTTTTTTCTTGCTGAAGTCTACGTCGTGATTTTCTTCAGCGGCGGGCTCTTCGACTTCCTCGACCTCCTCCAGCAAATTCAAATGCACGTGCAAAACAAATTCGGTGCCTTCGCCCGGCGCGGTGATAACTTTTATGTCGCCGTTCATTAAATCGACGATGCTCTTTGTAATCGCCATGCCCAGCCCCGTGCCTTGAATCCCGCTGACAGTCGACGTGCGCTCCCTCGTGAACGGCTCAAAAACAGTCTTCGCAAAATCTTCGCTCATCCCAATCCCGCTATCTTTGACGCGCAGTTCGTAAGTGCCGATATTTTCCGCGACGTCCTCTTTTTGCGAAAGGGTGATTGAAATTTTTCCGCCCTCCGGCGTAAATTTGTAAGCGTTGCTCGTCAAATTCAACAGCACGCGATTTAATCTGTGCTTGTCACACAAAACTTGCTTGTGCCTCACGTCGGAAGTATCCACGACAAAATTAATTTTCTTCGTCTGCATTTGCGTCGCGAACATGTCGTGCAACTCGTCGATAACCTTAACAATATTCGCGGGCTGTTCGTCGAGTTCCATTTTGCCGCTCTCAATCCGGCTCATCTCCAAAACGTCATTAATCAGTGCAAGAAGATGCTGACTGGAATTTTCAATCTTGACGAGAAAATCTTTAACTTCCTCGTGAGTGACGCCTTCCCGCTGTGCAAGATTTGTGTAGCCGATAATCGCATTCATCGGCGTGCGGATATCGTGGCTCATGTTCGACAAAAAATTTGTCTTCGCGCGGCTACTCTCCTCCGCCTGGATTTTCGCGCGCTCCGCCTCCTTGCTGCGCCGCAAAACCGTCGAATAAATATTGAACATGATAAACAAACTCAAAAGAATCAAGCCCATTTGAATCATGCTGTCCTTGAAAAGTTCGTCGCGGACGGTTTTAATTTGATTCTTGAGGTAATATTCTTCCTTGAGTTGTTTCAGTTTGTGGTACTTAATTCCGTAGTTCTCCAACTCACTTTCGTAAAACGTGCCCATTTTATCTACGACCATCTCAAAATTTTCGTCGGTCGTGTGTCTTATCCACATGAGCGAACCAAAAAAAATAAAAAACAGCATGACAATCCAAACTATTGTCGATTTTCCGAAACGTTGTTCTTTGTCGCGCTTGAAAACTTTTTGGAAGAGGATAAAGCCGCAGACGCTCCACGCCACTAAAATAAAATATGACTCCGTCGCCAAAACGTTGGACGACCAAAAATTCGGGAAGAGCAGGAACGTCACGAAGATAACCGAAAAAATTACGCCGATAACCCCCGTGATTTTGAACTTGAGATTATTTTCCGCGCGCGCCGTCAGATAAGCGCAAGCCGAAACGTAGCCGTAAACAATCGTTGCGCCGACAGTCGTCGCGTCCACAACCCAACCTATCATTTGTCTGCCGACGAAAGGAACCGTGATTGAAATTAACAGCATAAAAATAATTGCGTTGCCCGGCACGCGCTGCCCGTTCAATTTTGCCAGCCACTGCGGGATAACTCTATCCGCCGCCGTCGCGTAAATCAGTCTGCTTGCCGCCAGGTACAGCCCCAGCAAACTCGTCGAGATAGCCGAAATTAAAGTGACGCCCATTAAAATAATTCCGTTGTCGCCGAAAATCTGATAGACCGCGTGGAAAGTCGGCACAGATGCCAAGCCGCTTAACTCTCCCAAATTATTTGTGTACTCCACCCAATTTGAAAACTGTTCGGGAATTTTGCACGTCGCCAAAATTGTCAGCGCGATATAAAAAATTGTGGCGGCGATAATTCCAAAAGCCATAAGCGAAAAAGATTTCTTCGGTGAAAAATTAAATTCTTCCGTTAAATGCGAAACGACTTCAAAGCCGCAAAAAGCCCAGGGAGCCAGCGCGATAATGCTGAAAATTCCCAGCTCGGCGGAGTATGAAGCGGAAAAGGCGGGCGAAAAATTTTTGAAGTCGCCGCTAACACTCAAGCCTACGCACAAAAAAATTATTCCCAGCACGAGAAAAGTTATCGCGAAAAAAGTATTCAGCCGCGCCGCAAAAATTTTCTTGTGAATATCCATCAGCCCGAAGAAAAACAGCACGAACAAAGTCAAAATGACTTCGCCGAAATAAATATCGTAGCCGAACAAAACGTAATGAAAACCGAATTGAAAAATGTCGCCGATTAAATTTCTGCCAACCAGAACGAAAGCAGTAGCGTTCGCCCAAAGAATGGAAATATACGTCAGCCAAAGAGCCCAAGCACACAAAAGCGCGTGGTCGTAGCCCAAAATTTTTTTCGTGTAGGTAAAAACGCCGCCGGAGTCCGGAAATTTGTTGATTAGGAAGTGGTAGTTGGCGGCGATAATAATCATCACCGCGCCGCCGAGCAGCATTGCAATGACAGATCCAACGGGTCCGGCAAAAGGCAAAAAAGTTGTCGCGGGCATGACGAACGCGCCCCAGCCAACGCAACAGCCAAAAGACACCGCCCAAACATTCAGCGGAGTCAAATATTTTTGCAGACCGGAGTTTTGATTTTCCGTATCGTTCAAAATTTTTTCCACATCAAAAATTCTCCTTAATATTCTTGTGCTAATTATACAATCAGCCGTTGGAAAAGCAAAGCCGCTTTTGAAAAATTTTTGCCGGCGCACTCAAGCGGCACTTGACTCTGAAATTTTGTCCGCAGTTTCAAAGACGCCGTTCAATGTCTTTCGCTTGCAACTGCGGCGATACTTGGTTAAAATGGCGGCAAGTTAGAACTCATTAAGAAAAATTTTTGGGAGGTTGAGAATTATGCAGGAGGCAATGCAAAAATTTGGGCGGTTCCTCAGCGCGATGGTCATGCCGAATATCGGCGCGTTCATTGCGTGGGGATTTATTACCGCGCTGTTCATTCCGGCGGGCTGGATCCCGAACGAAAGTTTGGCGGAAATGGTCGGTCCCATGTCGAAATGGCTGTTGCCTGTTTTAATCGGCTTCACGGGCGGCGAAGTTGTTTACGGGCATCGCGGCGGCGTCGTCGGCGGAATTGCGACGGCGGGAATTATCGTCGGCACGGATATTCCAATGTTTATGGGCGCGATGATTATGGGGCCGATTGGCGGCATCGCGATTAAAAAATTTGACGAGGCGGTGCAGGATTCGATACCCGGCGGCTTTGAAATGCTCGTGAACAATTTTTCGGCGGGCATTCTCGGCGGCTTGTTGGCTTGCTTAGCGTACAGTTTCGTTGGTCCTTTGGTTGCAAGCTTGACGGGAATTTTGAGCGCGGCGGTCGGCGCGATTGTCAGCGCGGGACTTTTGCCGCTGGTGTCGATTGTCGTCGAGCCGGCGAAAATTTTGTTCCTCAACAACGCAATTAATCACGGCGTCTTCACTCCGCTGGGCATGCAACAAGTTCAGGAAGTCGGCAAATCCATGTTCTTCCTTATCGAATCAAATCCCGGACCCGGCACGGGCGTTTTGCTCGCGTACACATTGTTTGGCGTCGGCAACGCGAAGGCTTCAGCTCCAGGCGCGCTGATAATTCATTTCTTCGGCGGTATCCATGAAATTTATTTCCCCTACGTTTTGATGAAACCCACACTGATTCTCGCGGTCATGGCGGGCGGTATTAGCGGCGTGTTCACTTTGTCGATGTTTGGCGGCGGATTGGTTGCGCCGGCGGCTCCTGGCTCGTTTATCGCGATTATGGCGATGACTGCTCCGGATTCCTATTTCGCGAACATTGCGGCGGTTGTCGTGGCTACGGCGGTAAGTTTCGCGGTGTCCTCCGTGTTTATCAAGGCGACGGCAAAAGCCGATGCAGAGTCTGAAGACAGTCTCGAAAAGGCTCAAGCAAACATGAAGGCAATGAAAGCGGCGTCTAAAGGTATGTCCACCGAAAAACAAGTTGCCGGAAAAGACATTAAGTTTATCGCTTACGCTTGCGACGCGGGCATGGGCAGTTCGGCACTCGGCGCGGCGGCTCTCCGCAAAAAATTGCACAAAGACGGATTCACCAACATAACCGTTAAAAATTTTGCGATTGGCAATATTCCGAAGGACGCGCAGATTGTTGTTTCGCACGAAAAACTTGCACAGCGCGCGATTGACGATTCTCCGCAGGCAGAACATATTTTCGTTAAGGACTTCACGCAGAACAACGTTTACGATATAATCAGCGAAAGACTTCAAGGCGGCGGCGTCCAGGCTGTGGAAAGTTCCGGCGAAGACAATTCCGGCGCGGCGTCCACTCTTAAAGAAGGCGTCCTGCTGAAAGAAAATGTCAAGGTCGGTCTTGCAAGCGTCACGAAGGAAGAGGCTATCCAGGCGGCGGGCGAACTCCTTTACAAGAGCGGCTACGTCGACAAGCCGTATATCGAGGGCATGCTTGCACGTGAACGCGATATTTCTACGTACATTGGCAAGGGTATCGCGATTCCTCACGGCGAAAACGCTGTCAAAGAACACGTCAAGAAAACCGGTATCGTTGTCATGCAGTACCCGAAGGGCGTAGAGTTCGCGGACGGCAATGTCGCGCACTTGATTGTCGGTATCGCCGGCAAGGGCGATGATCACCTCGTCATAATTCAAAACCTCGCAACGATTACGATTGATTATTCCGACGAAGATTTGGAGAAGGCTTACACGACGAAGGATCCGCAAGTTTTGTTTGACATGTTCACTAAGGGATAAAATTTTATCTTTAAAGTTTTTAACTACTTTCTTTTTTAGAAAAAGAAAGTAGCAAAGAAAAATCGCCCGCTGTATTCGCGTCACGCTCATAGCGCGGGCAGGGCCGTCGTCCTTGACGGCCTCCCGATTTTGGGAAATTAAAACTGTTTGGTAAAGGAGAGGGATTGTTATGAAAAAGGCTGTGCACTTCGGCGCGGGGAATATCGGGCGCGGTTTTATCGGGCTGCTTTTGAGCAAGGCGGGCTATCACGTGAATTTTGTCGACGTCGCCGCGCCGCTCGTGGAGGACATTAACGCGCTCGGCAAATACAACGTTCAGATTTTCGGCAAAGAAAATAAAATCCTCGTCGAAAATGTCAGCGCAATTAACAGCAACGAAAATCTTGACGCGCTCCTCGATGCGATTGTTGACGCCGATATTATCACCACCGCGATTGGTCCCAATATTTTGAAGTTCATTGCGCCGAATATCGCGAAGGGTTTAACTAAACGTGTGGCGACAAACAAAACGCCGCTCAATATTATCGCTTGCGAAAACATGGTCGGCGGCTCGACTGTGCTGAAAAATTTTGTCTACGAAAATCTTGCGGACGACGTCAAGCCCGAAATAGAAAAGCTTATCGGTTTTCCGGATGCCGCCGTCGACAGAATTGTTCCCGCGCAGAAAAACGACGAGAAACTTTTGGTCAAAGTCGAGGAGTTCGCAGAATGGGACGTCGATTCAAACGGCGTCGTCGGTGAAATTCCGGAGATAAAAGGTATGACGCTCGTCGACAATCTTAACGCTTATATTGAGCGCAAACTTTTCACAGTCAACACCGGTCACGCCTCAATCGCCTATCTTGCTTATCAGCGCGGCATTAAAGATATTTCCGCCGCAATGAAAGATGAAGAGATTGTGCAGGCGGCGCGCGACGTCTGGGCGGAAACTTCCGCGCTGTTGATTGATAAATATAAATTTTCTCCGGCAGTGCACCGCCGCTACGTGCAGACTGCGGAAAATCGTTTTGCGAATCCGTATTTGTCGGACGAAGTCACGCGCGTTGCTCGCGGACCCAAGCGTAAACTTTCGCCGAAAGATCGTTTGGTTTCACCGGCAAGTCAGCTTATCGAACGCGGCTTGAATCCTGAAGCCCTTGCTAAAGTTATTGCCGCCGCATTTAAATTTGATTTCACCGAAGACGCGGAAGCCGTCGAGATTCAAAATTACATAAAGGAAAAGGGAATTGACGCCGCGATTAATTTTTACACCGGCTTGAGTTCCGACGCAAAACTTTTCCAAATGATTAAAGCAAACCTCTAAAATTCTATACCTCTCACAAACAAATTAGGGAAGGCAGTCAGTTGCCTTCCCCTTTTTGTTTTAAGAATCGACGTCGACGACCGCGCCGCGAACTTCGTTTTTGTCATTATTTTTCTGTTCCTTCTCGTAGGGATTATCGTCATTGGAATATTTCATGTGCGTGTGAGTGACGCCGCCCGCCACGTAAACCCTGCCGCATTCCGGACAAATATCGTTGTGGAGGCGAACGGAAACGCTTTGAACTTTCGCCTCGCCGTTGCGCTCCTTTTCGTAGGCGTTGGCAACGTGTTCATGCTCGTGACCCAAAACGACAGTGGCGGCGATACTCTGCGGGATATGCGAAGGAGTTTTGAAGGATACGTCGTTTTCGTCGGAGCCGTCTTGATATTTTCTGTTCGCGCAGGTCTCGCACTCGGCGGGCGAAGATTTTCGACCTATAGCTTTGTGCGTCGACGCGCCCGGATTCAAAACAATTCCGTGAGTATTTCCGGCGGCGTCGGTGTCGTCGTCCTTTTGGAAGAGCTCCAAACTTATGGGCGAATACCCGCTTTCTTGCGCCGCCTTAAAAAGTTTGCTGACATTCTCCGGCACGTCGTGGCGATTATTTTTTTCGTCCCGCCGGAAAATTTCTTCAGCCCAATTATTTTCGCGGCGTTCGATAAAAATTTCGGGATAAAAATTCGGGCGAACTTTCGCGTTGTCAGTTTTGATCATTCCATTCAAAAAAAACACCTCCCTGTTAAAATTCGTCTACGTTTTAATAATTTCGGCGACGGTAGCATTTGCCGCCCTGATTAAATCCTGTGGCGAAAGAATCAGTTGCATGCCGCGTTGCCCCGCGCTGACAGAAATTTTTTCCTGATTCAAGGCGCGGCTGTCGAGATAAACGGGGTAATTTTTTTTCGCGCCAAGAGGAGAGCAACCGCCGCGAACATATCCGGTCAAAGGCAACAGTTCCTTCAGCGCAACATGGTCGACGGATTTATTTCCGCTCGCCTTCGCCAGAGACTTGAAGTCCACTTCCTCGCCGCCGCCAATCACCGCCATAATCACGCCGGTTTTGTCGCCGCGCGCAACAATCGTCTTGAAAACCGTCTCAATGTCAAGCCCAGCCGTCTCCGCAACGTGTGTCGCCGATAAATCCGACTCGTCTACTTCGTAAGTTTTTATTTCGTAATTTACGCCGAGATTGTCCAAAATTCTTGCGGCGTTCGTCTTTTTTATTTTCTTCATTCTTGAATCACCGTATCGAGCGCAATTTTAATCATGTCGTTGAAATTTTTTTCGCGGTCTTCGGGGGGAGCCTCCTCCTTCCTGAAAATGTGGTTGCTCACCGTGAAAATCGCAAGGGCTTGAATCTGCGCGGCGGCGGCAAGAAGATAGAGCGCGGCCGATTCCATTTCGACGGCTAAAATTCCGTGACGCATCATTTTTTCATCGAGCGTCAAGCCGCCTGAAGTGAAAGTTCCATTCGGGCTGCTGTAGTCGTTGTAATAAGTGTCCGTGCAAAAAATATTGCCGACCTTGACGGGGATATTTAGATTTTTCGCGCAGACGACGGCTTTTTGAAGTAAGTCGAAGTCAGCAACGAGAGAAAAATTTATCGCGCCGCCGAAAGTCTGATGAATAATAGCAGAGTCCGTCGACGACCCTTGAGCTATGACGACGTCGCGCAGGTTTAATTTTTCGTGCATGCCTCCGCAAGTCCCGATACGGATCAATTTTTTCGCGCCGTAGACGTGAATCAGCTCGTGCACGTAAACCGAAAAGGAAGGTATCCCAATTCCCGTCGCTTGAATCGAAATAGGGACGCCTTGATATTTTCCGGTGAAGCCAAACATATTTCTTATTGAGTTGTATTGTTTGACGTCGTTCAAAAAATTTTCGGCAATGGTTTTCGCGCGGCGGGGATCCCCCGGCAACAAGACGCGCTCGGCAATTTCTCCGACTTCAGCAGAATTGTGCGGTGTCGACATAAAAATTTCACCCTCCTTAAAATTATCGGCAATAAAGAACCATTTCACAGCCACTGGGTACAAAGAAACTCAAACCAAATTTTCTAAAAATATCTCTTTGTGCGTCGTTTAATTCGTAGTCGGTAAAATCTATCCTGTAATGCCTGAATTTAAACTCATAATCCGGACGAACAGATTTAATATAAGTCGCCAGCGTAAATAAATCTTCGGGCTTGTGGTAAGCGGACACAGCCATTTTCGGTTTCCAGCGCGCAATAGTTTTCGCCGCGCCGTGCAGCATATCAAGTTCCGCGCCCTCAATGTCCAGCTTTATATAGTCGACGCGCGGAAGATCTTTTCGTATAACATAAGTGTCCAAGTCGATAAATTTCGCGATTAATCCGGAGTTGCCGCCTTTGCGGCTACCGGTGTTGCCCTGAATATAAAAATCTTCATTTTCCTGATTGCTTAAGCCCATATTTTCGACGGTGAACTTATATTTTTTCGCCCGCGCAAGGCAATTTCGATAATTTTTTTCGTCCATTTCAAAGGAATAAACTTCCGCGCCCTGCATGGCAAAATCCCGCGCCGTTCCTCCGTCGTAAGCCCCGCCGTCAATCGCAATATCGCCTCCAGTCGGAAAGAATCCTTCCAAAAAATATTGCGGCTCCGGCGCGTACCGAAAATCTTCGATGCGATACGTCAGCTTGCCTTTTATGGACGCTCTGAAAACTTTTTTGGATTCTTCGTCGGAAAACATTTCGTGAACCGTATATAGATCCGACAAGTGCTGAATGTAAAAACCGTATAACATTTCCATTGCGTTTGCGTTCGACAAAATCCAAGTATTCGTTCCGTAACGTAAAAAATAATTTCTGAAAGCCGGTGTTATCACTCCGTCGAAGTGAAACATTTGTGCGGGTTTAGGCTCTAAATTGGAAAATTCTTCAAGCGTGATAATCGGGATGTCCAAACCTCCTTCGATTTTTCTAGTCTCGTCCATTACACAAATGCACGTGAGATTAATCCCCATATCCTTTAATTGTTTAGCCAACGCCGGAACATTTTCAAGAAAAGCAAACCCGCAAAAAAATCCGCAAGGAATTTTATTTGCTATGAGCGATTGTAATTTGACTAAGTAGCGTTGACTGTATAATTCGGAGACCATTTTTAAAAACTCCACGCTCAAAATTAATTCCTCCTTAAAAATCTTCGTCGTTTAAAATTTTCGAGTAGATATAACCTTCGCGGACGCCCGAATCGCTGTAAATTATGTGGTCGCTGTCAAAACGTTTAGCAAGCACGTCCGCGATAACAAGACCCGGCATGAAAGTATGCATGCGTTCGGGCACAGTCCGCATAAGCAAAACTTTTTCGGGCACAATCAATTCATTATCGCGCAGAAAACGTCTCAAAATTTCGCGCAGGCGGCTGACTTCCATTAACATATTCCTGCGCGGCATTCCGTACATTGCGTTGTAAAGAGCCATCGCGCCTTTGAAAGTCCCGCCTATCCCGCAAATTTGCGCGTGGGAAACGTCACGGAACTCCTGCACCGCGCTGATTGTCGCTTCGGCTTCGGCGTACATCTCTTCGCACTCGGTCGCGTTCGGCAAAACGTGAAAGCCGGTGTATCGCGTGTGAAAACTCAACGAACCAATCGGCAAGCTGACTTTGACTTTTATTTCGCGGTCGGCAAAATAAACAATCTCCGTGCTGCCGCCGCCAATGTCAATCAAAAGCCCTTTGTCGTCAACCAGATTATGCGTCGCGCCGATAAAATCGAAAGTCGCTTCGTCGTCGCCGCTCATCATCGAGATATTTATTCCGGACCGGTGAGAAATTTCCTTGACGGCGTCGCCACCATTCACCGCGTTACGAAGTGCGGCGGTGGTGAAAGCCGTCACGCGATCTATTCCCAGCTCCTCCAAAAAATTTCGATACTCCGAAATAATTTCAACAACCTTATCGATGCCCTGCCGTTGCATAAAACTATCCCGAACGTAGGACGCAAGCCCGACAGCGTGTTTTCTTTTCATGAGCATTTCAACGCGGTCGCCTTCAATTTTGTAAATCGCCATCCGAATAGTATTCGAGCCGACATCAATCATCGCGTAAAGCATTTCGTCACCGCCTTTTAAAAAAATTTTTCCCCTTAGCCTTTACTCCTTGTCAGCGAAAAATTCATTGACCGAAGATAAAATTTGGTCGCGCTTGAGTGACTTCAGCAGGTAGCCCGCCGGTTTCAGCGAAAGAACTTTCAAAACACTTTCGCGGTCGTCCTTCCCCGTCAAAAACATCACGGGGATTGAGGCGAAATTTTTTTCACTGCGAATCATCTCCAAAACCTGCGGACCACTCGTCACCGGCATTTCATAATCCAACAAAATCAAATCGGGCTTGTTGCCGGCAAGGTACAGCAGGGCTTGCGTGCCGCTCGTCACAATCGTAACGCGGTAATGGTCGCTAAGCCATGCCTTCATCATTTTTAGGAAAGTCGGGTCGTCGTCGACGAGCAAAATACTTTTCGGTCTTGCGACAACCTTCGGCATGATTTTTTCTTCGACTTCCTCGACGTTGCCGAGCAGACTGTTTATTTTGTCGGTGAGTCTTTTGAAATCGATTGGGCGTTGAAATCTCCCGTCTATCGGTACCGAAGGAATTTTTTCCTTCACGAAATCCATTTCGCTGCCGCTACCCAAAAGTACCAGTGCTTTTCTTTCCTTTAGGCAAATATCTTCGAGGCGGAAGAGAAATTTCGGAGTGTCGTCGATAAATTTCCCAAGACAAAACACAAAAACATCCGCCGCGTTCTTGCCTTCAATCAACTCCTCGTCAATCGGCTCAATATGGGTAATGTCAAAACCGAAACTCTCAAGTTTTTTCTGTATGGAGTTGCCCATAAAGGAACTGCCTTGACTTATAAATAAAATTCGTTTATCCAATAAAACACATCCTTTAAAAATTTTCTATCGCGCGAGCAAAACGCATTCGTTGTAACCTTTCAAAACTACCTCCAGACCCAACGAGTATAAAATATCCTCTGTATCGTCCGAAAAAAGCGTACCCTCGTCTTCGCGGGTAGAAGTGTATTGCCTTAGAGCAAATTCGTAATCCGAACGGATAGATTTTATAAAATCCATGAGCGTCCAAAAATCGTCCCACTTATGATAAGCACTGATAGCGAGTATCGGTTTATGCATTACTATTGTCGTGACGGCACCCCTCAAAACATCCAGCTCCGCGCCTTCGACGTCCAGCTTGATAAAATCGACGCGGGGAATTTTATTTTTGCGGACGTAATCATCAATCGTCGTAATTTTTGCAGTCTCTGAACCTTCGTTATCAAGTTTGCTCCCTCCGACGTTACCGCCGGGCGCGTGCGTGTATTTCATTTCGTGTTTGTACGAGCCGAGCCCGAAATTCTCCAGGACAAAATTTTTTTCCTTAGCGACCTTCTTAGCCATCTGAAAATTTTCTCTGTCCATCTCGAAGCCATAAACTTTGTAGCCGAACTCCGTAAATTTCGCGGCCGTTCCGCCGTCGCAAACACCTCCGTCAATTACCACAGCCCCGCGCGCAGGGAGAAAACCTTCCGTGAAATAGTGGGCACCTTTCGCGTGAACAATTTCGCCAAACTGATTGGAGACATTGCCGAGCCAGTATCCGCAAAAAGTTTTCTTTGACTCCTCGTCAATCAGCGATTCGTAAAATTTTTGGAGCTCCGACAAATGATTCATAAACACGTCGTAAATATAATCTGTGTTATTTATCCCCTCAAAAATTACTTTGCAATTTGGAAAATACTTCAACGCGATTCTTGCCTCCAAATGTCCGATCGTAAAAACATATTCGGGGCGCGGGTGTAGTTGCGAAAATTTATCCAGCGTTATCACGTCGAAATCAAGCTCCAAACCCGAAAGGGGGGGTAGAGATTGTAACAAGCGTCGTGATATTCAAACCCTGCGCGCGCAGATTTTTGGCAATGTCGATAGCGTTTTCAAGAGACGCGACAGAAAGGAAAGCGACAGGGATTTTTTCCGCCACGATTTTATTCAGGACGACGGAATAACGCTCCTTGTGTATGCGCTGAATAAGTTCCACAAATTTTTTCAAGATAACCCCTCCTTAAAATTTAACGAGCAAACAAAACGCATTCTACGGAAGATCTGACTTCCGGCTCCAATCCCAAAGCAGCGAAATTTTCCTCCTCATTATTCTTAAACAAGAATGGAACGTCTTCGCGTCTTTCGCCATAATGACGAAGGGCAAATTCATAATCCGGACGAACAGATTTTACAAAGTTCATGAGTACCAAAAAATCGTCAAGCTTGTGGTAGACACTGATAGCAAGAACCGGTTTGAATCTCAAAATCGTCGTCGTCGCTCCCTTTAAAATACCCAGCTCCGCGCCTTCGACGTCCAGCTTGATAAAATCGACGTGGGGAATTTTATTTTCGCCAACGTAAGAATCAAGGGTGATGATCTGCGCGACTTCTTTGCCGCCCGAATCAAACCTACTGCCGCCGATATTCCCTTCGTCGTGAGTGTATTTCATTTCGTGCTTGTAGGAGCCGAGCCCGAAATTTTCGACGACAAATCCTTTTTTCTCCGCAACCTCTTTTGCTATTTCAAAATTTTGTTTGTCCATTTCAAAGCCGTAAACTTTGCAACCAATATCGGCAAATTTCGACGCCGTGCCCCCGTCACAAGTCCCGCAATCAATGAAGACATCGCCTTCTTTTGGAACAAAACCCCCGGCTAAATAATGTGAAGTGCTTGCGAAAAACAATTCCCTAAACAAAGCAGTAACTCTGAATAACCAGTACCCGTAAAAAGTTTTGCGTGACTCTTCGTCTACAAGTGATTCGTAAAATTTTTGGAACTCCACCACATTTGACATGAAATAATCGTGAACTATGTTTGTATAATTTAAACTTATGCTCAAGTTGATGACTTTGCAATCGGGAATATATTTAACAGCCACTCTGGACGCAGTATTTTCCGGCGCGAAAACATATTCGGGGCGCGGTTGCAGTCGCAAAAATTTATCCAGCGTTATCACCTCGAAATCAAGCTCCAACCCCGAAAGGGGGGGGGTAGAGATTGTAACAAGTGTCGTGATATTCAAACCCTGCGCGCGCAGATCTTTGACAGTGTCGACAGCATTTTCAAGAGGTGCTACGGAAAGGAAAGCAACGGGGATTTTTTCTGCCACGAGTCTGTTAATTACGACGGAATAACGTTCCCTGTGCATGCGCTGAATAAGTTCCAAAAATTTTTTCAAGCCAAACCCTCCTTAAAGATAACTGACAGGATTGACGCGCTGCCCGTCTACATGAACTTCGTAATGGACGTGCGGACCCGTCGAATTGCCTGTGCTGCCCATTTTCGCAATGACCTGCCCGCGCTTGACTTCCTGCCCTTCGGCAACAAGAACCTGCGAGGCGTGCCCGTAGCGTGTCATCAAACCGTTGCCGTGATTTATATCGACCATGTTGCCATAGCCGCCGTCATTCCAGCCCGCGTACTCCACGACACCGTCAGCCGTCGCTACAATATCTGTGCCCATTTCGTTGGCGATATCTATCCCCGAATGAAATTCCTTTCCTTCCCAGCGAAGACCATACGGCGAAGAAACAGTCCCTACCGTCGGCCAAATAGAAGGCGTGTTCGGATCGTTTGAAGGAATATTTTTCGCGATGTCGGTTAAATCGATATCGTTAATCTGAATTTTTGACTGCGGATTATTTTTCTTAGTGTCGGAATTAATCGCAAGTTGCGCGTGCTGAATTTTCAACTCGTTAGCAAAATCTTCGATGCTCTCTTGACGAATAATCACGCGCTCTTCAATCATCGCCAAAGCTTCGGCAACGTTTTCGGTGTTCAGAGTTTCAAAAGGACCGCCCTGCCCGTTGGGTTTGCCTTCGGGAGTGGTGGCAGGTTTATTTTCAGCGGGAGTCGGTTTATTTTCGGTGGCAGGTTTATTTTCGGCGGGAGTGGAATTATTTTCTTCGGCGTCGGGATTTTCGGGGATCTCTTCGACGTCCGGTTTAGGCGGCTTGAGCCCCGCCTGCAAACGCAATTCCTCTTCAATCCGCGCAAGATTTTGGAGCGTGTCACTCAATTCGCTTGCCTTCTTCGCGATAGCCAAAATCTGTTCCTGTTGCATTGCGGTGGCCTCTTGCATTTCGGCGATAGCCTCCGCGTTTTTCTGATAGTTCAGCGCGCTGTAAACGGAATAACTGCACGCGACAATAAAAATCACAAAGCCGACAAATAGTGAAAACAATCCGAACCGGAATAGAGCGGACGACATCCGGATTTCGCGATTTTTGCCGCCGCCTTTCACGCTGATAATATAATTTTTTTCGTCTTCCAATTTTTTGTCCCCCTGTTCGAGAATCTAAATTAATCATCAACGGTCGATTCGCTGACACCGGCAGCCGCTTCGCGCAGAGCCTGTTCCTCTTCCTTCGTGAGTTTATAATTTTGACAAGCCCCGTGCACAATCGCCTTAGCATAACTGCGCGTTATTTCACGCCCGTTGACGGTAGAGATTATAACACCGGTATTGTCTTCGTCAAGCAGGGCAATGCAATAACTTAATTCGGAGCTGTCGTCGCGAAAAGCATTGTAGCGGACAATGGCAATGCGCGTGATAGCTTTTCCGATTAAATTTTTGAACTTGTCGACGTCTTCGCGGATTCTCTTCTGCTCTTTTTTTGCCTCGCCGATTTTTTCGACGTGCTCCATAACCATTTTCTCAAGGTCTGCTCCTTCCACGCCAACCATCATTTTTTTATACCGCCGTTGCATATCCGACAAGTTCATTTTTAGATTTATCACAAGCCCCAGCAAAATCACAACGATACACCCTAAAGCGAGCATGACATAAATTAAATTATCTGCGATTGTGGCGTTAAGTTGAGCCATTAAAAAATTCCTCCAATTACAAACGAAATCAGCGCGTCTTACATAACGACGCCGCTTGTTGAAAATTTCCTGAGTGCTGAAAGTTTTTCCTCTTTGGTCGTGAGTTTTTTCTTTTCACGAACGGGCACGGGCGGCGGTGCGGGCGGCGGCGGTGCATTCATTTTTTCGAGCTTGCCGATAATTTTTGAAAGCTCATTCTCGTCGTCGAAGGGTATCTGAATTTTATTCCCCGTCTCGTCGCTGACAATCTTAACCTGCGCGCCGATAAGCTCCGACAATTTTTTTTCAGCGTCAAGAAAAAATTTTGCCTGCGCGGAAATTTTCGGCGGCTGTTCGATTTTAATTTCCGGCAACAAATCTTGGAAAGGCGGCGGTTCTTCCTCTGTGGCGGATTTTTTTTCGGCAATAAGCCCCGAATTTCGCAACTCCTTGACGAACGCCTCAACCTTCCTCACCGATAAATCTTCCGCCATAATCATTTCGGCGGCGTTTATCTGCAGGTCTTCGTTTTCTATCGCCAAAAGCGGGCGGGCTTGCCCCATAGAAAGTTTTCCTTCCGCGAGCCAATCGCGCACTTTCGGCGTAAGCCTCAACAATCTCAACAAGTTCGTTATGTGTGAACGACTGCGCCCGATTTTCGCCGCCAAAGTCTCCTGCGTGTAACCAAACTCCTTAATCAATCTCTCGTAAGCCTGCGCCTCTTCGACGACGCTCAAATCTTGCCGCTGAACATTTTCGATTATAGAAATTTCGCTCATCTGCGCGTCCGTGTATTCGCGAACAATCGCGGGAATTTTTTCGAGCCCGACCACTTTTGAGGCGTTGAGTCTTCTTTCGCCGGCGATAAGTTCGTAAGCCTCGCCCTCAAGTTTCCTGACGATAATCGGCTGCAAGACTCCGTAGATTTTTATCGAGTCGGCAAGATCGTTCATCGCTTCGGGGTCAAAAGTTCTGCGCGGCTGATAACGATTCGGTTGAACGTTGTCGATAGAAATTTCCTGGACTGCCTCTTTATTTTGAGCTTGAGCAAAATCTGCCGCCTGTTTCCCCAAAAGTGCGCCTAGCCCGCGCCCTAATCCCCCGCGTTTACTGGCCACGTTCAACGACCTCCTTAGCCAAATTCAGATAAACTTTTGCACTGCGCGAAGACCTGTCATAAGCGAGAATGGGTTTGCCGTAGCTGGGAGCCTCCGACAGCCGAACACTGCGGGGAATCATCGTTTCGTAGACGAGATAGCCGAAACTTTTTCGCACTTCCTTGACGACTTGTTGGCTGAGTTTCGTCCGCGTATCAAACATTGTCATGACGACGCCTTCAATCGCAAGCAGAGGATTCAAGTTGCTCTTGACAATTTCTATCGTGTTCAAAAGTTGAGTGACACCTTCCAGCGCGTAAAATTCGCACTGAATCGGAATAATGACGGCGTCCGAAGCGGTCAGCGCGTTCACGGTGAGAAGACCGAGCGACGGCGGGCAATCGATTAAAATATAATCGTACTCGTCACGAATTTTATCAAGGGCGTTGCGCAATCTTCCTTCGCGGGCGATTATGTTCACCATTTCGACTTCCGCGCCGGCAAGATTAATATTTGCGGGGAGGAGCGTGATGCCGTACGAAGTCATTTGCAACGTCGCGCGTATCTCAAAATTATTTATTATCACGTCGTAAACGCTCCTGCCAACAGTCGATTTGTTTATGCCAAGCCCGCTCGTTGCATTGCCCTGCGGATCACAATCCACGAGCAGAACGCGCTTGTCGAAACTTGCGAGAGATGCACTTAAATTTAAAGACGTCGTAGTTTTCCCGACGCCGCCTTTTTGATTAGCTATTGCTATAACTTTAGCCACGCTTGACAAACCTTCTTTCTAACCGGAATTTTTCGAGAAACAAATTTTTTTTCTATTTCGCCGCAAATTTTTACTATCCTGCATTAAATTGCGCTGTATCGTCACAACTTTTTTTCCGTGAAAAAATTTTTCCGCCAAAATAAAAGACGCCGCACAAGGTGTGTGACGATTTTTAGAGATTAGGGAAAATTGAAAAGGCCGTCAAGGATGACGGCCCTGCCCGCGTTGATTGCGTGATGCAATCTCAGCGGGCGATTTTTCTTTTGTTACTTTTCTTTTTCTAAAAAAGAAAAGTAAATGTTCCTTAACGAAGGAAAAAAGAAAGTAAGTAACCTTCAACAGAAAAAATTATTCCACGAAGGTTTCTTCAACAACCTGCGAATCCGTTTCGACTTCGAGCGGCTGTTCGTGAGGCGCGCCATTTTTTCTGACGGACGCCAAAATCATCTGCTCTATTTCCGCTTCTATTTCCGGATGTTCGCGCAGAAATTTTTTGGCATTTTCGCGCCCCTGACCGAGCCTTTCGCCCTTGTAGGAAAAATACGCGCCGGACTTGCTGATAAAATCAAACATTACCCCCATATCCAGCACGCTGCCCGAACGCGAATACCCCTTGCCGTACATTAAATCAAACTCCGCCGTCTTGAAGGGCGGCGCAACTTTATTTTTCGCGACCTTAACTTTCGTGCGGTTGCCGACAACTTCCGTGCCCTGTTTAATCGCCTCACCCTTGCGGACTTCCAAACGAACAGTCGAATAAAATTTCAGCGCGCGCCCGCCGGTTGTTGTCTCCGGATTGCCGAACATAATGCCGACCTTTTCGCGAATCTGATTTATAAAAACTGCAATGGTATCCGTCTTGCTGATAACGCCGGCAAGTTTTCTCATCGCCTGGCTCATCATTCGCGCGTGAAGACCGACGTGGGAATCACCCATATCGCCTTCAATCTCGGACTTCGGCACAAGCGCGGCGACAGAATCAATGACGACCATATCAACAGCTCCGCTGCTAATCAACGAGTCAGCAATTTCCAGACCTTGTTCGCCGGTGTCGGGTTGCGCGACTAAAAGTTCGTCGAGATCCACGCCCAAATTTTTCGCGTAGACAGGATCCAGCGCGTGTTCAGCGTCGATAAAAGCCGCCGTCCCTCCCTGCCGTTGCATCTCGGCTATCATGTGCAAGGTGACCGTCGTCTTGCCGCTGGATTCGGGCCCGTAAATCTCAACGACCCTGCCGCGCGGAAGCCCGCCTATCCCCAGCGCAACATCGAGCGGCAAAATTCCCGTCGACACAGATTTTACATCAAGGTTGCCAATTTCGCCCATGCGCATTATCGAACCTTTGCCGAACTCTTTTTCGATTTGTTTCATCGCCGCCGCAAGTGCTTCTTTTTTATCCATACTAACCTCCTGTTTAGTTATAAAATGTTCATTTGTAAAAGCTAACCAAAATGTTATACTCGTTAAAATCGCAAAAGGGGGAAACTCTCGTGGAAAATTTTAGCGTGCAAATTGACGAAGATCTTTTCAGAGCGGCGACCGTTGAAGGAAAAGCAAACTCTCTTTCGACTGACGGACAGATAAACTTTTGGGCTAAGGTCGGAAGAAACGCCCTCGCTAATCCCGATTTACCCGTTGACTTTATTGCAAAAGTTTTAATCGCGAAAGACCAACCGACGACACCTTTTAAATTCGAGGATTAAATTATGGAAGTCTTTCAAACTTTGGAATTCAGTATCCTATAAAAGGTTACATTCAAACCAGCGCGCGATTGTCAACGAAGAAATTGAAAAGGTGATTAACAATCCGAATTTCCAATCAGCAATACCTTTTAGCGTACACCTTCGACGAAATTGCAATGAAATTAATAATGCTCGGCGTCCACGAAAATTTTTATCGCAGTCTGAAAAATCTCGTCAACTAAAATTTATTTTACTTTGCCGATAATTTCGTTGACATTTTCCAGCCCGCGACCTTGCAAATAATTTTCCAGCCCGTCCGCAATTTTTTCCGTTACCGTCGGATCTGAAAAATTCGCCGTGCCAATCGCAACCGCCGACGCACCCGCTAATAAAAATTCCACAGCGTCAGACGCGGAACGAATGCCGCCCATTCCGATTATCGGAACTCCGACAGCCTGCGCGACTTGCCAAACCATTCGCAGAGCAACAGGCTTAATCGCGCCGCCCGAAAGCCCGCCCGTAATATTTCCCAGCGTCGGTTGCCACGTGTTGATATTAATTTCCATGCCCATCAGCGTATTAATCAGCGAAATAATATCCGCGCCCGCCGCCTCCACAGCCCGCGCAATTTCCGTGACGTCCGTGACGTTCGGGCTAAGCTTGACGATAACCGGCTTGCCTGTCATTTTTTTTGCCGCCGCAGTGACAGCCGCCGCCGCCTTCGGATCCGTGCCAAAAATAATCCCGCCGTCTTTAACATTCGGGCAAGAAATATTCAGCTCAATCGCAGCCACTCCGTCGACGTCCAAAATTTTCGCAAGCTCGCCGTAATCTTCGACGCTGCTGCCGGAAATATTCACTATGACATTCATTTTGTTTTTTATTCGCGGCAAAATCTCCGCCAAAAATTTTTCGACGCCGGGATTTTCCAAACCAATGCAATTCAACATCCCGCCGGGCGTCTCCGTGATTCTCACGCCGACATTCCCCGCGCGCGGCTTGAGCGTGATACATTTGACCATAACGCCGCCGAGTTTTTGGAGGTCGATAAAATTTTCAAACTCCTCACCAAAACCAAAAGTCCCCGACGCCGCAAGAACGGGCGTATTCATTTTTATTCCGCAAATTTCAGTTTTCAAAAGCTCACTCATAAAAATTCTCAACCCTTTTCAAAAGACGTCAAGCGCGTCGAAAACGGGACCGTCCTTGCAAACTTTTTTGCGCCCCCGCGTCGTATCAATGGAGCAACTCAAACACGCGCCCAGCCCGCAAGCCATGCGCTTTTCAAAAGAAACAAAGCAGGGCAAATTATGCGCACGAGCCTCCAACGCAACGCCGCGCATCATAATTTCGGGGCCGCAAGTAAAAATCGCGGAATAATTTTCGACGAGCAAAACTTCCGGCAAAAAATTCGTCACGAAACCTTTTTCGCCGAGACTCCCGTCGTCAGTCGTGATAAAAATTTCGTCGACGTCTTCGGCAAATTCGTCACACCAAAAAGAAACTTCGTCCGCAGTCTTGCCGCCGATAAGA
Organism: uncultured Selenomonadaceae bacterium; assembly: GCA_905234195.1. Lineage (GTDB taxonomy): Bacteria > Bacillota > Negativicutes > Selenomonadales > Selenomonadaceae > Quinella. Next base: position 20,421 of record CAJOFR010000007.1, on the reverse strand, counting down.
ACATCGACGGAATTAAATTTTTCCGCCGCGCAGAGCAGGGGAGCCAGCCCCATGCCGCCGCCGACCAGCAAAATTTTTCCGCCGACGTCCGTATTAAAGCCGTTGCCGATTGGTCCGAGAATATTTAAAAGTTCGCCGAAATTTTTTTTCGACAAAGCTTGCGTGCCTTTTCCGACAACGCGATAAAAAATTTTAATCGTATCGTTTTTTGTGGAGGCGATACCCAGCGGGCGGCGCAAAGTAAATTCGTCAGCAACTTTTACTTGAACGAACTGCCCTGCCCTTGAAATGGCGGCGAGTTCCGGCGAATAAACTTCCAGCCGAAAAATTTTCTCCGCCACTTCAAAATTCGACATTATTTCCGTATCAAAAATTTTTTGCATTTCAACCTGCAACTTTCTTGCGACGAGGATTCACGCGCTTAAATTTATAAAAATCAACGCCGCGCCTCTAATTTTCTGCGTCACTCAAGCCAACTCATCTCCGCCACCGACATAATCTTGAATGGCAAGCGAATAAACCAAACGACGGTCGCGCATAAAAGTCAGCATGCGCAAAACTTCCCAAGCAGTATCCAAACTCGTCAGGCAGGGGATGCCGTGTTCGACGGTGGCGCGGCGAATTTTAAAGCCGTCACGCATAATATGTTTGCCCGGTGCCTGCGTATTAACGACCATGTGAATTTTTCCGCCCTTGATACGCTCGATAATATCGACACTGCGCTGATGAACTTTGCCGACGAGTTCCGCCTCAATCCCGACAGACTGCAGAGCCTTAGCCGTGCCTTCAGTCGCCGCGATTTTAAAATCCAAATCCGCAAAAGCCTTCGCAAGCTGTTTCATTTCGTCCTTGTCCTTGTCAGCGACGGTAAACAAAATGCAACCGTTCTTCGGGATATTCATGCCCGCGCCGACAATCGCCTTGTACAGTGCGCGCGCGTAGTGATAATCAATCCCCATAACTTCGCCCGTCGATTTCATTTCGGGACCGAGAGAAATATCAACGTCCTGCATCTTCGCAAAAGAAAACACCGGAGCTTTCACGGCAACATAAGGTTTCGGCTCAACAATCCCCGAATAAAAACCAAGCCCTTTGAGTGTCGCGCCGAGTGCAACCCGCGTGGCAATGTTCACCATTTTTATGTTCGTGACCTTGCTCAAAAATGGAACGGTGCGGCTTGAACGCGGATTAACTTCGATAACATAAACCACGCCGTCAACGACGACGTACTGAATATTTAAAAGCCCCTTGACGTGCAGAGCCGTCGCAAGTTTTTTCGTGTAGTCGGTTATCGTGTAAATAGTTTTCGACGCCAAAGTTTTCGGCGGATAAACCGCAATGCTGTCGCCGCTGTGAACTCCCGCGCGCTCGACGTGCTCCATTATTCCAGGTATCACGACGTTGACGCCGTCAGAAATTGCATCGACTTCAACTTCGGTGCCCTGCATGTACCTGTCGACAAGGACGGGGTGATCCGGCGTGACCTTGACCGCGCGGCTCATGTAGTCGCGAAGTTCTTCCTCGTTGTAGACAATTTCCATTGCGCGCCCGCCCAAAACATAACTCGGACGAACCATAACGGGATAGCCGATTTCAGCCGCGCCGGTGATTGCGTCTTCGAGGTTGGTCGCGCTGATTCCGCGTGGACGAGGAATATTTATTTCGGAAAGTACTTCGTCAAAACGTTCGCGGTCTTCTGCGCGGTCAATGTCGTCGACGGACGTGCCGAAAATTTTTACTCCCGCCGCCGCCAAACTTCCCGCAAGATTTATCGCGGTCTGCCCGCCGAACTGCACGATAACACCTTCCGGCTTTTCCTTGTCGATAATGTTCAAAACATCTTCGGGAGTCAGCGGCTCGAAATAAAGTTTGTCGGAAATATCGAAGTCCGTCGAAACAGTTTCGGGGTTGTTGTTAATAATAATCGCCTCGATACCCATTTCGCGCAGTGCCCAAACGGAATGCACCGAACAATAATCGAACTCGACGCCCTGCCCGATACGAATCGGTCCGGAACCGAGCACAATAATTTTTCTGTTGTTGGAAACTTCGACTTCGTCATTCTCTTCGCAAAAAGTAGAATAGTAATACGGCGTGAACGCCTCGAACTCCGCCGCGCAGGTGTCAACCATTTTGTACGACGGCAGGATTTTATTTTCGATACGCATCTTGCGAATGTCGTTGACATTTTTTCCGGTAAGCTCGGCAATAGATTTATCGGCAAGCCCAATTTTTTTCGCGCCGCGCAAAAGTTCGACGGTGAGCGGCTCATTTTTCAAACGGTTTTCAAAATCCGTAATGTTTTTAATTTTTTGGACGAACCACGAATTAATTTTTGTAATGTTATAAATTTCGTCGACGGTGGCAATATTCCTGCGCAGTGCCTCCGCGATAACAAAAAGTCTCTCGTCGTTGATAACCTTGAGGCGACGCAAAACCTTCTCGTCGTCCCAATCGTCCAGCTTGTCAAAATGCAGACGATTAACGCCAATTTCCAGACTGCGGACGGCTTTCAACAGCGCGCCTTCAAAATTCAAATCGATACTCATAACTTCGCCGGTCGCCTTCATTTGCGTGCCGATAGTTTTATCCGCGTAAACAAATTTATCGAAAGGCCAGCGCGGGAATTTCACGACGGTGTATTTAACAGCCGGCTCGAAAACCGAACGCGCAAGTTCGTCAAGAGTAAAACCGATCGCAATTTTTGAAGTGATTCGCGCAATGGGATAGCCCGTCGCCTTCGACGCAAGCGCGGAACTTCTGCTAACGCGCGGATTAACTTCGATGACGTAATAATTTTGGCTGTCGGTATCCAGCGCGAACTGAACGTTGCAACCGCCCTCAATCCCCAGCGCGCGAATCATTTTTATGCTCGCGTCCTTCAAAAGCTGATAATCGGATTTGGACAGAGTTTGGCAGGGAGCCACGACGATTGAATCGCCCGTGTGCACGCCCACCGCGTCGACATTTTCCATATCGCAAACGGCAATGCAATTATCTTTTCCGTCGCGCATGACTTCAAACTCAATCTCTTTCCAGCCGGCAACGCTGCGTTCAATCAAAACTTGACCAATCATGGAATATTTCAAGCCGCGAATAACAATTTCGATAAGCTCTTCTTCATTTTCGGCAATGCCGCCGCCCGTGCCGCCCAAAGTGTACGCCGGACGAACAATCAGCGGATAACCGATTTGATTAGCAAATTCCACTGCGCCGTGAACATCTTCGACAATGGTCGATTCGGGAATAGGCTCACCGATAGCTTGCATGGTCTCCTTGAAAAGTTCGCGGTCTTCGGCTTTTTTTATGGCGTCGAGTGGCGTGCCGAGCAGTTCGACGTTAAATTCATCGAGGACGCCGCTTTCAGAAAGTTTAACCGCCAAATTCAAGCCCGCTTGTCCGCCGAGTGTCGCTAGTAATCCGTCGGGACGCTCCTTGCGAATTATCGCCGTCAAAAAATCTACCGTCAGCGGCTCAATGTAAACCCTGTCGGCGATATTTACGTCAGTCATAATCGTTGCGGGATTAGAGTTGACCAAAACGACTTCCAAGCCTTCCTCCTTCAAAGCACGGCAAGCTTGCGAGCCCGCGTAATCGAATTCTGCCGCCTGCCCGATAATAATCGGACCCGAACCGATAACCATTACTTTGTTGAGATTTTTTTTCTTTGGCAAGATAAACTCTCCCTTCGACTTCGTCAAAAATTTTTTCAGTTACCAGTTTTTTATTTTACTATTTCTTATGGTTATATTCAAGCTTTTGTTTTTGTATACCTGTATTTAGGGATAAGGGGAAAGTTTTTTGAAGGTGGGAGCCGTCATGGATGACGGCTCCCACGCATTTGGTCGCGTGATGCGACCTCTGCGGGCAGTTTTCTTTTGCTTCTTTTCTTTTGCACCAAAAGAAAAGAAGATGTCAAATCCCTAATCCCTAAAAACTTGCCACTTAAATTTTGCCGGTGGAACCGCGTTTTGTCAAAGGAATATTTTTCGCGCAGAGCGGACAATTTTCCGGCTCGTAAGTCTCAACATTCATGTGCAACAGCGCGTAACTCGGCACGTCACCAAAATTGACCTTGCCGCCGGAACGATCGACAAGCATGCTCACCGCGACGGGCACGCCACCAAAATTTTTAACCACGTCAATAACTTCGCGAATGGATCCGCCCGTCGTGACAATGTCTTCCACAATCAAAACCCTTTCGCCTTCGTGCAGAGTGAACCCGCGCCGAAAAGTCATCTTGCCGTCAACGCGCTCCGTAAAAATTGCACGCGCGCCCAAAGCTTTTCCGGTCTCGTGAGCCAAAATAATTCCGCCCGTCACGGGACCGACAACCGTTTCAATTTTTGCGTCTTTAAAATTTTCCGCCATAGCCTGACAAAGTTTTTCGGTGTACTTCGGGTGCTGGAGGACGTTAAATTTTTCGACGTAGTGCGGGCTGTGCAACCCCGACGTCAATTTAAAATGACCGGTCATAATCGCGTTTGTTTCGCAGAGTAAATCGTAAACTTCTTTTTCAGTCATAAATCACACCTCGTGAATTTCCTCAAGAATTTTTTGCGCGGCGAGTTTCGGATTTTCAGCCGCGCGAATCGGTCTGCCGACAACCAAATAATTTGCGCCGTTTTTAATTGCGGCGGAGGGCGTCGAGATTCTGCTTTGGTCGTTAATATCACTGCCGGCGGGACGAATGCCCGGCGTGACGATTAAAAATTTTTCGCCGCAACTTTCGCGAATAAGTTTAGCCTCCTGCGGCGAGGCAACAACCCCGTCCAGTCCGGCAGAGTTCGCCAATTTTGCAAAGCGGACGACTTGATCTGAAATTTTTATTAAATCGTAGCCCATGCCGTTCCAATCCGTCTGATTAATGCTCGTCAAAACGGTTATCGCAATAATTTTCGGGCAGGGAATATTTTGGCGCGCGGATTCTTCGCGGAGTTTATCGGCGGCAATTTTCATCATGGTAAAGCCGCCCGCCGCGTGCACGTTCAAAATATCCGCGCCGAGATTCATCAGCGAACAAAGTCCGCCGGCGACGGTGTTGGGGATGTCGTGCAATTTCAAGTCCAGAAAAATTTTTTTGTCTTGAGATTTCAGCCACTCGACGACCTGCGCGCCGACGCTGTAAAAAAGTTCCATGCCTACCTTGTAAAATTTCACGCTGTCACCAAGTTCGTTGACGAGATTTTTCACGTCGTCGAACCTGTGGAAATCCAGCGCGACGATTAATCTTTCATCAGCCATAAACACACCTCTTTACTAAGGGATAAGGGATAAGGGATAAGGGGAAAGTTTTTTGAGGGTTGGGAGCCGTCATGGATGACGGCTCGCCCGCATTTGGTCGCGTGATGCGACCTCTGCGGGCAGTTTTCTTTTGCTTCTTTTCTTTTGCACCAAAAGAAAAGAAGATGCCCTTATCAAGGGGAAAGTGGAAAGTTTTAAGGGAAAAAAATCTTATCCCTATTCCCTAAAATCACATGTAGTCGATAGAAGATTTTTGACGCTCCTGTTTCATGAAGCCGAATTTTTCCGCGAAGTACTCAACAATAACGAAGAAGACCGGAATTAAAAATATTCCCAAGCTCGTGGCGAACAACATGCCGCCGACAACCGCGACGCCCATTCCGTTACGCGCAGCCGAGCCCGCACCGACAGCCATCGCCAGCGGCAAGCAACCGATTATAAACGCGAGCGACGTCATCAAAATCGGACGCAAGCGCAAACCCGCCGCCTCAATCGCCGCTTTAACGGGGCGCATGCCTCTATCGACGCGGACTTTTGCGAACTCGACGATAAGTATTGCATTCTTCGCCGCCAATCCAATTATCGTGATTATTCCGATTTGCATGTAGACGCTGTCCTGCAAGCCGGCTTTTTGTACGCCAAACATCGCGTAGAGTATCGCGAGCCCGTATTCCGAGACGACCGCGCCGAAAATTCCCGTCGGCACCGTCAACAAAACTGCAAACGGTACACTCCAACTTTCGTACAACGCGGCGAGCATCAAGAAGACGAACACCAAAGCCAATGCCAAAACTTGACTCGTTGAACTGGACGCTTTCTTTTCTTCGCGGGACTGCCCAGACCACTCGATATTAAATCCGGCGCCCGCCTCTTCGCGAACAACTTCCTCAATCGCATCCATTGCCTGTCCGGAGCTGTAGCCCTGCCCCGCGTTGCCCTGAATCTGTACCGCGCGAGAAATATTAAAGCGAGAAATTTGCGTGGGACCCGTGCTAAGTTTTGGTATAATCAAAGTGTCGAGAGGAACATTCTGCCCGTCGGAACCCTTGACGAAAATAAATTTCGCCGCGTCGGCCGCCGAACGGTACAGGGTATCAGATTGCAACATAACCTTGTAAGTTCTGCCGAATTGGTTGAAGTCGTTGACTTGCATGCCGCCGAAATTAACCTGCAACGCCGAAAAAACATCGCCCATTTCCACGCCGAGCAGTTTAACTTTTTCGCGGTTGACTTCGTATTCTACCGTAGGCGAGGCAATGTTAAAAGTCGTACGCACGCCCTGAAGTTCGGGACGCTGATTCGCTTTCGCTACGATACGATTTGTAATTTCGTTGAGTTCCTCGTTCGTGTGACCTGCCATATCTTGAAGTTGCATTGACCAGCCGCCGACATTGCCGAGACCGGGAAGAGCCGGAGTATTGAACGCGATAACTTGAGCTTCCGGCGCGTACATTGCACCGAGCTGGAACATCTTGCCGATACAGGCGTTAATAGACGCGTCGTCGCCGCGCTGCCCCCACGACTGCAAACTGCAAACGACAATTCCCGCGCTGGGTTTGGAGCCGCCGGAAAGAATATCAAAGCCCGTCGCCGACATGCAAGATTGAAGTCCGGGCATTTCCTTCATGACTGCCGCGCTCAATCTGTCAATCGTCTCTTGCGTGTGATTCATTGAAGTACCTTCGGGCAAATTAACCGCCGTCATGAAGTAACCTTGATCCTCTTCCGGCACGAAGGTAGAAGGCAATTTGGAATAAACCATTCCCGTCAAAATTCCGATTACCGCCAAACAAACGATAGCCAGCGCAGATTTTGAGATGAACGCCGCAACAATTTTGACGTATCTGTTTTTTGTGCGCTCGAACCACCTGTTAAACGCGCCGAAAAATTTATTAAGGACACCGCTTTTTTTCGCGTCGGGATCTTTCGGCTTGAGAATCATGGCGCAGAGTGCCGGCGTCAAAGTCAGCGCGATAAATGCCGATAAGCCCATAGAAATTGCTATCGTCAACGCGAATTGCTTGTACAAAACGCCGGTCATGCCGCCCAAAAATGCAACGGGTACGAAGACCGCCGCAAGTACGAAGGCTATCGCGACAACAGGACCTTGCACTTCGTCCATTGCGCGTTCGGTTGCGTCGACGGGCGTCAAGCCGCTCTCCATGTGGTGTTCGACGTTTTCGATAACAACTATCGCGTCGTCGACGACCAAACCTATTGCCAAGACCATTGCGAAAAGTGTCAGCGTGTTAATCGAAAAGTCCAGCAAGATAAACGAGGCGAATGTTCCGATTAACGAGACGGGAACTGCCAACAGCGGGATTAACGTCGCGCGCCAACTCTGCAGGAAAACAAAAATAACGACGACGACGAGAACCAACGCCTCAACGAAAGTGTGAGCAACCTCCTCGATTGATTCGCGGATATAGTCCGTGCTGTCGAAAATCTGATCGACTTTCAGACCCGGCGGCAAATTTGCTTTGCTGTCTTCGATAATGCGTTTAACTTCGGCAATTGTCGCCATGGCGTTCGCGTCACTCGTCAACAAGATACCGAAGCCGACAGCCGATTGCCCGTTAAACTTACTGGCGATATTGTAAGCTTTTTGACCGGTTTCAATTCGTGCAATGTCCTTTATCCTGACAAAGCCGCCCTTGCCGTCGCTCTTTACGATTATGTTGCTAAATTCGTCAATCGTGGTAAGACGCCCTTGCACTTTGCCGGTGTACTGTTTTTCTTGTCCCTGATTTACAGGCATCGCACCGATTGTACCTGCCGCCGCCTGCTGATTCTGTTCGTTAATCGCGCTGACGACAGCCCCGACAGTCAAACCGAGTTCGGCAAGCTTATCCGGATTCAACCAAATACGCATGGAATAATCCGCGCCGAAAATTTGAATATCGCCGACGCCATTAACGCGCTTGACTTCGTCCATCAAGTAGATATCGGCGTAATTTTTCATGAACGCGCGGTCATATCTGCCGTCCGGCGAATACATCGCCAACATCAACGCCATTTGGCTGGAAGATTTACGAGTGGTGACGCCGACGGCCTGCACTGCGCTGGGCAAGCTGGAATTTGCAACGGCGACATTATTTTGCACTTTGACGGAGTCCATATCGCTGTCAGTGCCGACTTCAAAGACAACCGACAAACTGTAGCGTCCGGTGTCGTCAGAGTTGGAGTTCATGTAGTCCATGCCCTGCGTGCCGTTGACTTGCTGTTCGATAACCTGCGCTATAGTCTCGTCAACAACTTCAGCATTCGCGCCGGTGTATGTCGTGCTGACGGAAATTGTCGGAGGAGAAATTTGCGGGTACTGCGCGATTGGCAACTGAACCCCCGCCAAAATCCCGACGAGCACAATCAGCAAAGAAACGACTATCGCGAAAATTGGTCTGTGAATAAAAAATTTTGCCACGTCGCCGCCTCCTTACCTGTTCAAATTACCGGGCGCATTGGGATTGCCACTCGTCGCGCCTGTAACTGTGTCCGTGCTGTAAGGTGTGGTGACTTCAGCAAGAGTGAAACCCATTTCGCCGGCGGTGACATTCGTGACGGCAAGGTCTACACCTTCGCGCAGATTCGTCAAGCCTTCGACGATAACATTATCCTGCGCGTTAAGCCCCTTAGTCACAACATAATAGCTGCCCACCTGCGGACCAAGCTCGACGGTTTTCGCTACGGACTTGTTATCCGCGCCGGCAACCATTACGAAAGATTTGCCCAAAAGCTGTTGCACTGCACGCTGCGGAACCAAAATTGCGCGCGGAATTGTTTCGCCGCTGAGTTTGACGCGCGCGAACATTCCGGGCATGAGCATACCGCTGGGATTCGGGAAAATTGCCTTCATAATCAAAGAGCCGGTGTTATTCGCAAGCTCGCGGTCAGTTTCCACGACTCGACCGGTGTATGGATACTCCCTGCCGTCCGAAAGAGTGATAGTCACTTCGATTGGGTCATGCGTCGCCTGATTCGCTTGTATCGTCATGAATTTTAGATACTCATTCTCGCTGATTGTGAACTGTGCGAAAATCGGATCAATCGAACCGATTGTGACGAGAGTAGTTGCTCCCGCCGTGACGAACGCACCGACCGCAACATCGTCAACGCCGACTTGTCCGGACATTGGTGCATAAATTTCTGTGTCCGCCAAATTTTCCATAGCCAATTTCACGCTTGCCTGAAGAGCCGCCGCCTCTGCCTCGCGCGCCCTGACAAGTGCCTCTTGCGTCGTCACGGTCTGTTCGGCAATCGCGTTGTTCGCCAACAAAAATTGATCCCGCTGTAAATCCATCTCCGCGTTCCTCAAATTCACTTCGGACGCCGCCAAATTTGCCTGCGCCGCCAAAACTTGCGACTCGTATTGGCGGGAATCAATCTTATAGAGCAACTTCCCCGCCTCTACAAATTCCCCGCCACGAAAATATTTTTCCACGACACTGCCGCTGACTTTCGACTGAACTTGTACTTCGTCCGTGCCGACAAGTTGACCGGCGTATTCACTGATAAGCGGCGTATCTCTCTGCACGACTTTCATGACTTTTACCGGTTGTTTTGGAGCCTCCATTTGTTTTTGCTGATTTGATCCGCAGCCGGCGAAAAAAGTCGAAGAAATTGCCGCTACCATTGCCGCCGCTACGATTTTTCGCTTGAAGAAAAATTTCATCTAAAAATCCCCACCCTCTAAAAATTTGCAACTCACAACCGAATTAAATTATTCTTCAAAATCTGTTGCTATTCCTGCGTTGCTTTTAATCGTCGAAGGGAATTATATCAGTTTTAGGGAAATTACGGAATAGAAAGTTATCAAAATTTTTTGTGGAGGAAAAATTTTTACTGCCGAAAAAATTTTTTTCAGCAGACACTTTTGCGGCAAATAATTTGTTTGCAATTCGGAAATTTTGTGTTATCATACTAAAAAAGATTTGATTTTTTGTCTCGGCAGGGGAGGATTGTTTATGCTCAAAAGTATTGCAGTAATGACATCCGGCGGCGACAGCCCTGGAATGAACGCGGCAGTTCGTGCCGTAACGAGAACTGCGCTCCATCAAGGAGTTAAGGTTTGGGGAATTCGCGGCGGCTATCACGGTATGCTCGACGAAGATATTTTCGAGATGGAATCAAAAGACGTCGGCGATATTATCCAGCGCGGCGGAACTTTTCTTGGTACAGCCCGCTGCAAACGTTTTCAGACACCGGAAGGCCGCATGCTCGGCTATAAAAATCTCGTCGATCGCGGCATTCAAGGTTTGGTTGTCGTGGGCGGCGACGGCAGTTTGCGCGGCGCATCCACTTTAAGTCAAGAAACCGGCTTGCCGATTGTCGGACTTCCCGGGACGATTGACAACGACGTTTGGGGCTCCGAATATACAATCGGTTGCGACACCGCCGCCAACACGATTCTTGACGCGATGAATAAATTGCGCGATACCGCTTCGGCTCACCGCAGAATTATCGTCCTCGAAGTCATGGGGCGCAACAGCGGCTGGCTCGCAATGGTCGCGGGAATTTCCGGCGGCGCGGAATATATTCTCGTGCCCGAAGAACCTTTCGACCTCGACGAAATTTGCGAAAGCATGAAAGCGGAATACGAAAAGGGCAAGCGTTACATTTTGATGGTTGTCGCTGAAGGCGCGGGCAAGGCAAGCGAAATCGGTCCCATTGTCGCTGAAAAAACCGGGCGCGATACTCGTGTATCGAAACTCGGACACATTCAGCGCGGCGGTTCTCCTTCGGTCATTGACCGCGTCAAGGCAAGTCAGCTCGGCGAACACGCGGCTCTTGCAATAATTTCCGGCTTGTCCGATATTGTCTTCGGTTTCAATCGTGGGCATGTCGTTTCAATAAATCTGCACGACGCCGTTAATAACAAGAAGACTTTGGATCCGCAGTTCATGCGCCTGGCGAAAGTCCTCGCGTAAAAATATTTTTGACTCTTAAAAAAAGTGTCGGCAAAAATTTTTGTCGACATTTTTGTTTTGTAATTGAACTTCCAAACTTGAAGATTAAATCAGCTCGATAATTTTTTCCATGTGCATACCGTGCGACGCCTTGAAAAGAATGACGTCACCTTCTCGTTTAACGGCGAGAATTTTTTTTGCGGCGTCTTCGTGCGTATCGACGACGAAAATATTTTTCAAGCCTGCCTCTTCCGCGCCCGCCGCGATAAATTTTCCGAGTTCACCAATCGCAACGAGAGTATCGAAATTATTTTTCACCAGCTCCGCGCCAATTTCGCGGTGAACCCTTTCAGAAATTTTGCCCAGCTCCAACATATCGCCGAGCACTGCAATTTTCCGCCCGCCGTAAATTTCGGCAACAGTCTGAATCGAAACGCGCATTGACGCCGGACTTGCGTTGTACGCGTCGTTAATAATCGTCAACCCGTCGCGGCTGATAACTTCAAAGCGCATTTTCGTCGTCACCAAAGTTGCAATGCCGCGCTGAATTTCTTCGACGGACAAGCTGCAAGTCAGCCCCGCCGCAATTGCCGCCAACGTGTTTGAAACATTATGACGCCCGATTATCGGAATTTCAAAATCAAATTTTTCGCCGCCGTAATTCAAAGTAAAATTCGTCGCGTAATCTTTGACCGAAATATTTTCCGCCGTCAAGTCCGCAGAATTTTCAATACCGTAAGTCAAAATTTTTACACCAGGCGCGGAAATTTTTTTCATGTTCAAAGTGTGAGGGTTGTCCGCGTTTAAAATCACGGTGCCGCATTTCGGGATAGCCTCAACGAGTTCGCCCTTCGCCCGCGCGATATTTTCAATCGAGCCGAGAATTTCAATATGCGTTTCGTTCACGTTCGTGACAATTCCAATCGTGGGCTTGACGTACTGCGCGAGATTTTTTATTTGCTCAAGCCCGCGCATGCCAATTTCGACGACGGCGGCGGCGTGACTTTCGTCAAGCTCCAGCAAAGTCATGGGCACACCAACTTCGTTATTAAAGTTCGCGGTCGTCTTGCAAATTTTTCCGAGCGCACTCAAAGCGGCGGCAGTCAAATCCTTCGTGGTCGTTTTGCCGGTCGAACCGGTTATCGCGACGACGGGAATTTGAAAACGTTCGCGCCAACTGCAAGAAATTTGTTGGTAAGCCGTCAAAGTATCGTCGACTTTCAAAACGACGCCGCCAACAATTTTTTTCGCCGCCCTGCTGACGAGAACTGCGGACGCCCCTTTTTTCAGCGCGTCTTCGGCAAAATCTTCGCCGTTGAATTTTTCGCCCTTCAGCGCGACGAACAGAACGCCCTCCGTAATTTCTCTGCTGTCCGTCGTGACTCCTTCAAAAAAAATTTCTGTGTCGGCGTTTACTTTCGCGCCCGTGACCTTTACAATTTCCGACAAACTTAATTTATTCATGAGCCAGCCCCCCGATAGCCTCTTGTGCAACTTCGCGATCGTCAAAGTGAATCGTTTTATCCTTAAGTATCTGATAATTTTCGTGCCCCTTGCCGAGAATCAAAATAATATCTCCGGCTTGAGCAATTTCAATCGCGCGGAAAATCGCCTGCCGCCTGTCGACAATGCACTCGTAAATTTTTCCGCCGATTTCCTCGTTGATTCCGAGCTCGATTTCTTTCAAAATCTTGTTCGGATTTTCCGTGCGCGGGTTATCAGAAGTGGCAATGACAATATCGGAAAGTTTCGCCGCAAGCCTGCCCATAATCGGGCGTTTCGTATTATCGCGGTCGCCGCCGCAACCAAAAACTGTTATAATTCTGTTCTTGACAATCTGCCGCGCCGTCTCCAAAACATTTTTGACGCCGTCGGGCGTGTGCGCGTAGTCCACAATCACGGTGAAGGGAACGTCCGCGAAAATTTTTTCAAAACGCCCGGGCACGCTCCTAAATTTTTCGAGAGCCGCCTTGATAGTTTCGGGGAAAACATTTTCGGCAAGCGTCGCCCCGACAGCCGCAAGCACATTGTAAACGTTGAATATGCCCGTGATTTTTAAATTCAAATCCATTACGCCGAAAGCCCCGCGAATTTTGAACTTCATGCCGTTTGCGTGAACGTCGACTTCAGCCGCGCGCAGGTCAGCATTTTTTTCGATACCGTACATAATTTTTTCGCAAGCCGCATGATCTATCATCACGACGCTGGATTCATCGTCGATATTAATGACGGCGGTCTTGTTCGATTTTTTCCCCGCGCTCGAAACAATATCGAAAAGTTTCGCCTTCGTCGCGCGATAATTTTCCATTGTCTTGTGGTAGTCAAGGTGATCCTGCGTCAAGTTCGTGAAAACCGCCGTATCAAATTCAATTCCGGCGACGCGATTTTCAGCAAGCGCATGGCTGGAAACTTCCATGACGACGGTGTCAATATTTTTGGCAAGCATCTCCGCAAAAATATGTTGCAGGTCAATAACGTTGGGCGTCGTGTTATGAATCGGGAAAGTTTCTTCGCCGATAATCATTTGTATCGTGCCGATAAGCCCGACTTTTTTCCCCGCCTCCTTCAGAATGGAACGAATCATGTAGGAAGTTGTGGTCTTCCCGTTCGTGCCGGTGATTCCTATGACGCGCATTTTCTGCGAAGGATAATCGTAGAAGTAGGGGACAATTTTCGCAAGAGAGCTGAGCATTTCCGGAACAACCAGCGCGGAAATTCCGGCGGGCGGCTGAATATTTTCGCGCGTCGTCAAAATGGCGGCGGCTCCCTGTTTCGCAACCTGATTTATAAAATTATGCCCGTCGAAGTGCGCGCCCTCGAAGCAGACAAACAAATTTCCCGCGACGATTTTCCGCGAGTCGTGCTCGATTCCGGTTATCTCAACTTCGCCGCTACCGATAATTTTTGCACCGTCAACCAGCGCGGCAAGTTCCTTAAGCGTTTTCATTTTATCAACTCCTCACCGCGCATTATAACTTTATCTTCGACGAAAAGGCAATACAATTTTTTTCGAGAATTATTTTTCGAGCGTGAAGTTGTCCAAAATTTTTCCGTCGACGGTCTTACAAGTCAAGGTTAAAGTTTCTTCGCTCACGTCCAGCGCGATATAACTTTCGGGTTCCTCGCGCAGGTTTTCAAAAGCCACGTCGTCAACATCCGAATGCGGCTCAACATATTTTTGATCACCCGAACGCCCGCATAAAACGTAGCAAGGACCGCTGTCAGATTTTTGCCGCGCGAAAATGTGCCCGCGATTTCTGTACGTGTGCAAGTGCCCCGTCAAAACTAAATCGATATTCAGTTCGTCGAACAGCCCCATAAAAATTTCCGCAATGTCGTTGAATTTATCCTGCGCGTAGTCGTAAATATCCTTGTGCATCAAAACAATTTTCCAGCGGCGATTTGTATTTGCCTCGTCGCGGCGAAACCAATATTCCTGCGCGTCACGAAGTCCCGCGTTAATTTTGTCCAGCTCCAAAAATTGCGTGTTCAAAACAAAAAAATGCGCCGCGCCATAATCGAACGAATAAAAATATCCGTCAAATTTTTTCGCGTCATTCGTCGGCGTGCGAAAATGATGCAGGTAGCCGGTCGGCAAACAGTTCAGCCAATCAAGCCCGTAACACTCGTGATTTCCCATGACCGGCGCAAAAATTCTTTCGTGCAAAACTTTCGCGGCGGACTCGTGCCACGCCCGCCACTGATACGCCGCCTGTCCGTTGTCGACGAGATCCCCAACCACCGTGACAATTTCCGCGTCGGGGAAATTTTTTTCGGCAGTGTCCGCAGTTTTTTTCCAAACATTGTAGTTGACGCATTGGGAGTCGCTGAAGACGAGCATTTGAAAATTCCCGAAACCCGCCGTCCGAAAATTTTGCCACTCCGTCGCCCCGTCCTCTGAAATTACGCGGAACTTGTAAAGACTTTCCGGCTTGAGATTTTTCAGCGCGCAGAAGTAAATAAAAGTCGCCTCGCCGCTCTGTTCAAAATAATCGACGACGACATTCCCGAAGTTCGCCGCGTCTTCGCCGACCAAAAAATATTCGAGACGTGCGTTTTTAATTTCTTCGTCGGCGTTCCACATAAAAATTCTTGACGTCCGAGAATCAGCCGTCACAATCTGACGCAAAAATTTTACCAAAGTCAACGGCTTGTAGTTTTCTTGCGGCTCGTGAAGTTCTTCAGCCTGCGCGGCGTCGGCAATTTTCGGGAAGTACGCGCCGAGACCCAAGCCCAACAAAATTTTTAGAAAGAATCTTCTATTCAAGCTTGCACCTCCGCGAAAAAATTTTTAATGCTATTTTAACAATTCCTTAAAGATTTTCAAACTTTTTTCTCGTATTATACGTGTAAGATGAAAATTAAAAAAGGAGCTGGAAAAAATGAAGATGAAAATCTTGGCGATAGTCGCAGTGATTTTGGGAGCGTCGTTTTTCGGATTCGGGAGCACGACCCACGCCGCAACCCTTTCGACAGTCAGCGACATTGAAAATTCTGTAGACACTCAAGACTTGAGCCACTGGCCACAAATTCGCGACGGCTTGCTCGGACGCAGACACCACGACCGCCATTACGATAACCACCGCAGATATAACGAAGACCGCCGCCACAGATATTCAGAGCCGCCCCGCAGACATGTGCCCCCGCCGCGCCATCACCGCTGGTGAGTAAGAAACAGCCGACAGGATTTTTTCAATCGCTGCCGGCTTTTTTATTTTCGGTTTTAGAATTTTAGAGCAGTGCTTCAATATCTTTCGCAATGTCAGAAGGATTCGTCGTGGGCTCGAAACGTGCAACCACATTCCCTTCGCGGTCAATCAAAAATTTCGTGAAGTTCCATTTAATCCCGTCGCCTTCGAGGTATTCGGGGAAATTTTTTTGCAGTGCCTCCATAAGCGGCTTTGCGATTGGGTGGTTTTCGTCGAAACCCTCAAACTTTTTCTGCGCAGTCAAGTACTTGAAAAGCGGCTGGGCAGTTTCTCCGCGAACGTCGCCCTTTTCAAAAATCTGGAACGTCACTCCGTAATTCAAGCGGCAGAAATTTTGAACTTCCTCGTTCGTGCCGGGTTCCTGCCCCGCGAACTGATTGCAGGGAAAGCCGAGAATCTCCAAGCCCTTGTCGTTGTACGTCATGTACAAATCCTGAAGTTCTTTAAATTGGGGAGTAAAGCCGCACTTCGAGGCGGTGTTGACGATAAGCAAAACTTTTCCCTTGTAGTCGCCGAGATTTTTTTCAACGCCGCGATTGGTCTTTACCGTGAAGTCGTAGATGTTCATGAAAATTTTCCTCCAAAAAAAATTTTAAGCACTGATCAATTCGTCGAGTTTCGCCTTGTCGAAACCGAGCACAAAATTTTTTCCGTCAGCAGTCGTCACGGGAACCATAGTATCGCCGCTAAGTTTGTAGCACTCTTTCGCGTAGTCCTCGTTCTCTTCGATATTGCGAACTTCAAATTCGACGCCCTTCGACGCAAGATATTTTTTAGTCTTTTCGCACCAAGGACAAGTCGTGATAGAATAAACAGTCACCATAAAAAATCCTCCTTACAGACAAAGCAATTTGTCAAGCTGTTCTTTATCAAAATCCAAAACGTAATTTTCGTTGTCAATGGTCGTGACGGGAACCGCGCCTTCAATTCCCGTGAGTTTTCGGCAAGCCTCCGCGTCCTCCTTGCTGCGCTCAATGTCGTGCTCCTCAAACTCGACGTCCTTCGACGCAAGATACTTTTTAACTTTTTCGCACCAAGGACAACCTGCAACGGTGTAAACCTTAACCATTTTTAAACAGACTCCTTCAATCGCGATAAATATTTTTCGGCGAGAAGTGCCGCCGTTGTTCCGTCCGCCGCCGCCGTCGTGAGCTGACGAATTTCTTTTTCGCGAACGTCACCCGCCGCGAAAACTCCTTTAATTTCCGTGCGACAATCTTCGCCGGCGATAATCCTGCCGCTTTTTGAAAGTTGCAACTCGTCTTTGAAAAGCTCCGTGTTGGGAACGACGCCAATGTTTACAAAAATCCCGTCGACCGCAAGATTTTTCGTCGTGCCGGAATTTTTATCAAGCACGTCGATATTTTCGAGACGCCCCGCTCCGTGCAGAGCCTTAATCTCCGTCTGCAACATGACTTCGACTTTTGGATTTTGGCGCAGGCGTTTTTGAGAAACTTCATCCGCGCGGAACTCCGAACGGTGAATCAGATAGAGCTTGTCCGCGTATTTCGTCAAAAAGTTCGCCGCGTCGACGGCCGCATTTCCTCCGCCCATGACCGCGATAATTTTATTTTGGTACATGTGCCCGTCGCAGAGCTCGCAATAATGAACGCCCCTGCCTGAAAATTTTCTCTCTTCCGGCAAAGGAAGTTTTCGGCGATTCATCCCCGAAGCGATTATCACGACGTCGGCTTCGTAAATTTTTTCTTCGGTCTCGACAATTTTGGGATTATTTTTCAGCGTGACTTTAACTATCGAATCAAATTCGTCGACGACCGCGCCAAAATTTTCCGCCTGTTTCTGCAACGTCGAAATTAAATCTGCGCCCGAAACGCTGACAAAGCCCGGATAATTTTCGATACTGACGGCGTTCGCGATCTGCCCGCCGATAATCCCCGACTCCAAAACCAAAACGTCAAGATTCATCCGCCCGACGTACATTGCCGCCGTCAAGCCCGCCATTCCCGCGCCGATAACTATAACATCTTTGTGGACGTGCGCTTTTGCCACAAGCAACCCTCCTCCGAAAATTTTTGGTATAATTCTTGCAAAGGTATGTTAAATCCTTCCCGCGCCGAAATAAATTTGTTCTACAATTTCTTGACGAGTGTCGAGGGCTGTTGTAAAATTGGCTATCAAAAAATTTTTATGAAGGGGTTCTCGAAAAATATGCCGGGTTATGTTTTGGCATTTATCATAGCAATAGGGATTTCGTTGGTGGTGACTCCCGCCGTAATTTTGTTGGCAAAGGCAACCGGCGCGACAGATAAACCGAACGCGCGAAAAATTCACAACAAACCAATCCCGCGAATAGGCGGCGTCGGAATTTATTTCGCGTTTATCGCGGCGGTTATTATCACGGCAACTGTATCCGGTTTTGAAGGCGAAATGATCTTTGAAATAAACGGGCTGATAGTTTCCGGCAGTTTAATGTTTCTTGTCGGCTTGATTGACGACTACAAAAATCTGCCGGCGAAAGTCAAACTGCTCGGGCAAATTATCGCGGCGGCAGTCTTAGTTTTAGTTTTCGACGTGCGAATAGATTTCGTGACAGATCCTTTCGGCGATTACATTTACCTTGAGTGGTTCGCCGTGCCCGCAACAATGTTTTGGCTCGTCGGCTTGACGAACACAATAAATTTAATTGACGGGCTTGACGGGCTGGCGGCGGGTGTCTCGGCTATCGCGGCGATAACAATAATGCTCGTCGCCTTGAAACAAAATTTCTTCCTCGTCGCGGTATTGACGGCGGCTTTGGCGGGGGCGGCGTGCGGATTTTTATTCTACAACTCCAATCCCGCGCGGATATTTATGGGCGATTCGGGCAGTCTGTTTTTGGGATTCATGCTCGCGGGAATTTCAGTCATAGGCGCGGCGAAAAGCACTGCCACTGTAACTTTAATCGTCCCGATTTTGGCTTTAGGTCTCCCGATTTTAGACACGACCTTCGCGATAGTCAGACGTTGGCGCGGCGGGCAACCAATTTTCAAACCGGACAAAGGACATTTGCACCACAGGCTTTTGGGTTTAGGATTTACACAGCGGCAGGCAGTTTTCTTGATGTACGTTATCAGCGCGATGCTCGGCTTGAGCGCGGTGGCAATGACTGAAGTCAACAGCCAAATTGCATTTTTGATTTTGCTGATAATTGTTATCGCAATTTTCTACGGCGCAAAAAAATTAGGCATTCTGCGCCTTACTAACTAGTTTTTAGGGATTAGAGATTAGTTTTTAGGATTAGAAAAATTTTCCCTAATCTCTAGCCACTAAAAAAGGGAGTGACTTCATGGCGAAAGAAAAATTAAAAGTAATGGCGGTTTTCGGCACGCGCCCCGAAGCGATAAAAATGGCTCCCGTCGTGCAGGAGCTCTTAAAACATTCCGACAAAATAAAAACCGTCGTCGCAGTCACGGCGCAACACCGCGAAATGTTGGATCAAGTTTTGCGGCTGTTCAAAATAACGCCGGACTACGATTTAAACATCATGTCGGAGGGACAAACGCTTTTCGATATAACAAACCGCGCGCTATCCGGTTTGGACGAGGTCTTGACGAAAGCTAAGCCCGATATTGTTTTGGTGCACGGCGACACAACGACAACTTTCGCGGGAGCTTTGGCGGCGTACTATCACCAAATCGAAGTTGGACACGTCGAGGCGGGACTGCGCACGAACAACAAATATTCGCCTTACCCCGAAGAAATGAATCGCCGCTTGACGGGCTCTTTGGCGGATTTAAATTTCGCGCCCACCACAACTTCAAGGGACAATCTCCTGCGCGAAGGCGTCGACCCCGAAAAAATTTTTGTCACCGGCAATACCGTTATCGACGCGCTTTTTGCAACAGTCAACGACAAATTTAAATTCGACGACGAACTTTTGAACAGCATCGACTACGAAAACAAGCGCGTGGTTTTGGTGACGACTCACCGGCGCGAAAATCTCGGCGAACCTATGCGCCACGTCTACAAGGCTCTGAAAAAATTGATTGAAAGATTTTCCGACGTCGAAATAGTTTTTCCCGTCCATAAAAATCCGCGCGTCCGTGAAATTGTCAACGAGGAACTGGGCGGGCTGTCGCAGGTTAATTTGATTGATCCGCTTGACTACGAACCTTTCGCAAATTTGATGAATCGCGCGACGCTGATTTTGACGGACTCCGGCGGCGTGCAAGAGGAGGCTCCCGCGCTCGGCAAACCTGTCCTGGTTTTGCGTGACACTACCGAACGCCCCGAAGCTTTGACGGCGGGAACTGTTAAACTTGTCGGCACGAACATGGAAAGCATCTACGCGGCGGCGAAACTCCTCCTCACGAACGCGAAGGCTTATGAAAAGATGTCGACGGCGTGCAATCCATACGGTGACGGGCTGGCGGCGAAAAGGATTGTGCAGGCGTTGCTTTGGCATTACAAACTTTCCGAAGACCCTCCAGTTTCTTTTAGGGATTAGAGATTTTCTTTTTAAAAATTTTTTCTCTCTTTAAATCTAGCATCTTCTTTTCTTTTGGCGCAAAAGAAAAGAAGCAAAAGAAAACTGCCCGCAGAGGTCGCATCACGCGACCAAATGC
>CAJOFR010000006.1 GCA_905234195.1 uncultured Selenomonadaceae bacterium | reverse complement strand
CATTGAGAATAAGGGCGCACGTCAGCGAATAAGGACTGACCTCTACAGAGTTCAAACTTCTCAAGAATCCCCCGCCTTTAGGCGTGGGGAGTGTCAAGACGTACTTAACAAGGAGAAAAATTAATTGAAACTGAAAGCTGTTTTGACTATCGCCGGTTCGGATTCTTCGGGCGGCGCGGGCATTCAAGCCGATATTAAAACCATGCTCGCCAACGACGTCTACGCAATGTCCGCGATAACCGCGCTGACCGCGCAGAATACTTGCGGCGTTCGTTCTGTCATGAACGTGACGCCGAATTTTTTAGCCGACCAACTCGACGCGATTTTTGAGGACATTCCTCCCGATGCCGTCAAAATCGGAATGGTTTCTTCGGCTGATTTAATCGAAGTTATCGCGGAAAAATTAACGCACTACCACGCAAAAAATATCGTCGTCGATCCCGTTATGGTGGCGACTTCCGGCGCGAAACTCATTGACGACGACGCAATTAAAAGTTTGACGACGAAACTTTTTCCTCCGGCGAAAATTATTACGCCGAATTTGCCCGAACTCGAAGTTTTGAGCGGCGAAAAAATTTTTTCGGCGGACGATATGGAAATCTGCGCGAAGAAAATTTTTGACGAATACCACTGCGCAATTTTGGCGAAGGGCGGGCACGGGACGAACGACGCGAATGATTTGCTCTTCGACGGAAAAAATCTGACGTGGTTCAGCGGCAAGAGAATAGACACGAAAAATACACACGGCACCGGTTGTACGCTTAGTTCAGCTATCGCCGCGAACCTTGCAAAAAATTTCAGCCTGGTTGACGCCGTGAGCAGGGCAAAAAATTACGTGACGGGCGCGCTTGAATCCGGCTTGAGTCTCGGTCTTGGAAACGGTCCACTGGATCACGGACATAATTTAAGATAAAGCGGTTGCAATAGAAATTTTTTGTGATATTATAATCAAGGCGTTCAAATGCGCGATTATATTTTCAGTAATCTCGAAAGTTATTTTTTCAAGCCAAATATTTTTTCGGGAGGTTTTTAAATGGCTAACGGAAAACCTAAAATTGTAATTGTCGGCGGCGGTTTCGGCGGCATCAAGGTTGCGAAACTCTTCGCCAAAGAAAACGTCGACATAACTCTTGTGGATCGTCATAATTTTCATCTATTCCAGCCGTTGCTTTATCAAGTTTCGACTTCCGTGCTCTCGACGGACGAAATTGCTTATCCAATTCGTTCGTTTTTCCGCAACAACAAGAACGTAAATTTTTTCATGGCGAAAGCGCGCGGCGTCGACCAGGAACGAAATCTTCTTCTGACTAATCACGGCGAAATTCCCTACGATTATTTGATTCTCGCCGCCGGTGCCACGACAAATTTTTTCGGCATGAAAGAGGTTGAGGAACATTCTTTCGGCATGAAAACAATGCAAGAGGCGTTGCACATTCGTAACCACGTCCTCCACGAATTTGAACGCGCAAGCAAGCCTTATCGTACGCCGGAAGACAGGAAAAAGCGCATGACTTTCGTCGTTGTCGGCGGCGGACCAACCGGCGTCGAGGAGGCGGGCGCACTAACAGAACTTATCAACATTCAGAAAAAAGAAATTCATAATCTCGATTTTAATGACGTGAAAGTTTATTTGATTGAGGCAACGCCGCGCGTCTTGCCCATGATGCCCGAAGACCTGCAACAGAGAACTGTTGACGTGCTCCGAAAAAAAGGCGTCAATGTCATGCTGAATACTCAAGTTGTCGGCTACGACGGCGATGTTTTGAAATTGAAGAGCGGCGCAGAAATTCCCACGACGACTGTTATTTGGGCGGCGGGTGTTCGCGCTGTCGACATGATGAAAAATTGCGGCGGCGAATGTGCACGCGACGGCAGGATTTGGGTTGAAGAAAATTTGATGGTGCGCGGCGCAGTCCACCAAAACGTTTTCGCTATCGGCGATTGCGCGGCGTTTATGCACGGAGATATGCAACGCCCCCTGCCGACCGTTGCCCCCGTCGCCACGCAAGAGGCTGTCGTCTGCCACAAAAATATCATGAAACTTATCAAGGGCGATCACAATCTTGAAAAATTCGTCTACAAAGATCTCGGCGCAATGGCAACTATCGGGCGCGGCGAAGCTGTCGTGGGCAGCCCGAAAATGACGGGGTTCCTTGCGTGGTGCGCGTGGATGTTCGTGCATTTGATTCGCCTTGCCGGTGCTCACACGAACTTTACCGTTGCTTTGAAGTGGACGTGGAATTTAATTTCGGGTACTCGTCTCGGCAGGATTATCACGAATATTAAACTCGACCCCGAAAAATAAACTCGACAACTAAAATTTTGGGAGGACGCAATGGCTAAAGTCTCGGTGCTGATTTTGGCGAAGAACGAAGAAAAATTTATCGGCGCGTGCATAAAAAGCGTGAAGAGTTTCGCCGACGAGATTATTGTTATCGACGACTTCAGCACGGATAAAACTGCGGAGCTTTGTGAAAATCTCGGCGCGCGCGTGATTCAGCGGGCTTTGAACGGAGATTGGGGGAGCCAGCAGACTTTTGGCGTGAATCAGGCAACTTGCGATTGGATTTTCATGATTGACGCGGACGAACGCGCTACCCCCGAACTTTCGGCGGAGATAAAAAAAATTATCGCGCAGGACGACAAAAATTTTGCTTATCGTTGCGCGCGGTTGAGTTATTTTTGGGGAAAACCTCTTAAGCACGGCGGCTGGTTTCCGGATTATGTCACGCGGCTCCTGCCGACAAAGGGCACGTACGTTGAAGGGCTCGTCCACCAAAAAATTTGTCACAGTTGCACGGAAATTAATCTCGACAAGTCAAAATATCTGGTGCATTACCCCTACCGCGATTGGGAACATTATTTTTCAAAGTTTAATTTTTATACGACACTTGCCGCGAAAAAAATGCACGACGCCGGAAAATCCGCGAACCTTTTCGATATTATTGCTCATCCTTTTTGGGCGGCGTTCCGCATGTATTTTTTGCGCGCAGGTTTCCTCGACGGCATGAACGGTTTCATTTTGGCGTGCTTCCATTATTTTTACACTATGGCGAAATATGTCAAGCTGTATTATTTCGGCAAGGAAAATCGTCACGTCACGGAGGAGAATGATGTTTAAAAATATTTTAGTCAATGCGCTGGTTAATCTCGGTGACGTAATTTTGACGACTTCCGCGCTGGATCTGCTGAAGAAAAATTTTCCCGACGCAAAAATTACAATGCTCGTCAAGCCCGTCGTGAAAGATGCCGTGATTGACAGCCCCGTTGTCGACGACGTGATTGTTTTCGATTATCAAGCGAAAAAAAATTCCCTAAAGAAGACGCGCGAAATTATTTCCGAAATTCGGAGGCGCAATTTCGATTTGGCGATTTCCTTCGACAGAAAATTACGTCCCGCGCTGATAAATTTTTTGGCGGGCATTCCCCGCCGCGTCGGTCCGTCAAAAGTTTTCGACGACGACAAAAGCCGCGTCACTCTCCTCTATACTGACGTTGTCGAAATTTCTCACGACCTCAACAAAACTCTGCAGGCGGAAACTTATCAGGAGATTGTCCGCAAATTTTTTGGGATTGACGGGCACGGCACGCCGCAGTTTCCAAAAAAAAATTCGCCCGCCGCCGAAAAACTTTTGGGCACCCTTCCCGCGAACAAATTAAAAATCGCGCTGTGCGTCAAGGGAACTTTCCCGCTTAAGACGTGGAGCAAAAAATATTTCGCCGAAGTCGTCAACACCCTGCGAAAGAGTTTTGACGCGGCTTTTTTTATTGTCGGCGCGCCAAATGATAAGCCCTACGCCGAAGAAGTTATCGCGGAAATTGGCGGCGACGTCAAAAATTTTTGCGGCGAAACTTCGCTGACTGACCTTGCTGAAATTTTTCGGCGCGCAGATTTATTTATCACGGTTGATACCGGCGCGACACACATTGCCGCGACAACCGGAATTAAAATGGTGACGGTTTACGGCTGTACTTCGCCGGATCGTTGGCACCCGATTAACGATAACGCGATTGTTTTGACGAGCCGCGAGCCCTGTTGTCCCTGCAAAGTCAAAACGGAAGACTGTCCGAGCTATCCGCAACCGAATTGTCTTTTCAACGTCAAGCCGCAAGAAGTTATTGACGCGGCGATTAAATTTTTAAGGGAATAATTTTTTCGGAACGGCTGTACGCCAAACAAAGTCCCAACGAAAACCAAAACAGTTTGCTGTTGACCGCCGTCTCAAAATTAAATTCCGTGAAACCGTGCAACATCATTCCCCAGAGCCCGAAAAAAAATATCAGACACGCGACGTTTTTCCTTTGCAGCCAGCCGCGCAAGCTGAAGTACGAAAAATAAATCCACATGAAAATAAACGACGCCAGCCCCACAATTCCACATTCGGCGAGCATTTGAACAAAATTGTTGTGCGCGTGACTCAAGTCCCGTTCCTTCGCTTCGGGCATTATGTAAATATTTTGGTAGGCGAACTTGTATTGCCCATAACCCACGCCAAAAATCGGGTTGTCCTCGAACATATTCAGCGCGCTCCGCCACATCAAAAGCCTTTCGGAATTGGATTGCATTTGCATGTTGGTTATTGACGCCACGCGCTCGGAAAATTTCGGCGTCATGAAAACAACCCCGCCGATTATCGCCGCCGCCGCAAGTATCGCGCCGAAAGATTTTATTTTGTTTTTGGAGACAAGCAAAATCGCCGCCGGAATTAAAATCGCAACTGCCAACCACGCCCCGCGCGTCCCGTTCAACAAAGTTGCCGCAAGCCCGATTGCCGCCGCGAACCCGAAGAAAATTTTTAGCCGCCTTCGCTCAAAATAAATCGACAGCAATAAAAAATTCGGCAGGGACATCGCCAGCAAAGTTGCCTGTGACATTATCGTCAGGACGCCCCCAAATCGCCAGTCTTCGTTCGACAGGCGCGGCAAGGCCTGCACCAAAACCGAAATGTTGCTGATTACAATCCCGACGCATAAAATTTTCGCCAGGAGAATTATTTTTTCGCGATTGTACTTGATAAAAATCAGCGGCAACATTGACGACATGTGAAAGATATATTTTTCGATAAATTTTTTTACGCCGAAGAACGCGTCCGCCGAACTCAACGCCGAAATAAATACCGCCGCCAATAACGCCGCGATTACAAGAAAAATTTTTTTGTACGATTGAAAAATTTTTAGAACGTCGTCGTGTTTTCTGAACATGCGGTGAAAAAATCCCAGCAACAACAAAACCAGAAATATATTCCCCGCCGCTTTTGACAATGGCAAAAAAAACGAAAAGCCGCACACGTAAAAGAATAGACGCTGTTCAATTTTTTCGACGCTTGAAAACGACGCTCCAACCAATTTTTTTCACCATGCTCGTAAAATTTTTTTAGTGATGGAAAAGACGAATGTGAGTCATCGCCATGAAAATTCCGTACTTGTCGCAAGTCTCGATAACATTATCGTCGCGAATGGAGCCGCCGCTCTGCGCGATAAATTCCACGCCGGATTTGTGGGCGCGCTCGATATTATCGCCGAACGGGAAAAAGGCATCGGACGCAAGCGACACGCCGTTTAATTTTTTCAGCCAATCTTGCTTGAGATAGTCGGTAAATTTTTCCGGACGACAAGTAAAAATATTTTGCCAGCTGTCGCCGTCAAGAAGGTCACCGCTTTCCGCGCCGATATAAACATCAATCGCGTTATCACGATCCGGACGCTTGACATTTGGTTTGAACGGCAGATTCAAAACTTGCGGGCTTTGACGCAAAAACCAAAAGTCCGCCTTATTTCCGGCAAGGCGCGTGCAATGAACGCGGCTTTGTTGCCCCGCGCCAATGCCAATCGCCTGCCCGCCCTTCGCGTAACAGACCGAATTTGACTGCGTGTATTTCAAAGTTATCAGCGCAATTAAAAGATCTCGGCGCGCAGATTCGGTGAGAATTTTATTTTTCGTCGGGATATCCTGCAGACAATCTGCGGAAATTTTTATGTCGTTGCGCCTCTGTTCAAAAGTCACTCCGAAAATTTGTTTACGTTCAATTTCGGGCGGCGCGAAGTTTGGATTTATTTTCAAGATTAAATAATTTCCCTTGCGCTTAGATTTCAAAATTTCCAGAGCTTGCGGCGTGTAACCAGGCGCGATAATTCCGTCACTGACTTCCTTTTTGAGATAGTTCGCCGTCGGCTCGTCGCACTCGTCGGACAAAATCGCGAAGTCTCCGTAAGAACTCATGCGATCCGCTCCGCGCGCCCGAACATAAGCCGCCGCAATCGGACTCAATTCACCTTCGACGAAGTAAATTTTTTTCAGGACGTCGTCAAGAGGAAGACCAACCGCCGCGCCCGCAGGACTTACGTGCTTGAAAGACGCCGCCGCCGGAAGATTTGTAGCCTCGCGCAGTTCGCGAACAAGTTGCCAGCCGTTAAGGGCGTCAAGCAAATTTATGTAACCAGGCTTGCCGTTCAGCACCTCGAAGGGCAATTCGCCCGCCTGCGCAAAAACTTTCGCCGGCTTTTGATTCGGATTGCAACCGTATTTCAATTCCAATTCGTTCATAAAAAATCCTCCCTTAACCCAAAAAAGAGAGCTACCGAACGCTCTCTTTTTTGCCGCCAATATGTCCTTCTCTCTTGCCTCGCCCTAAGGCAAGCCCCTCAGCACAAATATTAGCATACTTAGAAAAATTTTACAAGTGGTAAAAAAATTTTTTTGCCGGAATTTATTTTTTCTTAGACTTCAAGTACTCGTCGATTGTCTTCGCCACCTGTTTTGAAAAATAAACAGCCAAGACAACATTTTTTGAGCCGACAACAACGTCGCCGCTCGCAAAAACCCCTTCGCGCGTCGTCCTGCCGCTTTCGTCAATCACCAAAAGCCCCCTGTCCGTAACTTTCAAGTCGTGCGTCGTGCTGACGATACGGTCTTTAGGTCCTTGACTAATCGCGATAATCGTGCTGTCGGCGGGCATCAAAACCGGCTCTTCTTCACGAACCAAGTTGCCGTCCTCGTCGTAAATGCGCGGCGTCAAAATCGGTCCCGCCTCCGTAAATTCTTTTATCGCCATGCCCTGCTGAATGTCAATCCCGTCAACGGCGGCGTAGTCAAGTTCACGCTGGCTGGCGGCAATGCGCTGACGACGAGCATAAAGAGTCACGTTGCGGCTGCCCATGCGGACAACCGTCCGCGCCACGTCAATTGCCGAATTGCCCGCGCCGATAATCGCAACAGTTTCGCCAAGATCGTACGCCTTCGGATTCCTAAGATAATCAACCGCGTAATGAACATTGCCGAGCGATTCGCCCTTGCACCCCGTACGATTCGGACGCCAAACGCCCGTGCCAATGAAAACCGCGTCGTAGCCGTCGTTGAAAAGGTCGTCCAGGTGTATCGCCGTCCCTATCGAAGTATTCGGGCGGAAATGTATCCCCATTTGACGCAACTTCGTCTGATAGCGGTCGATTATGTTTCGCGGAAGTCTGAAGGCGGGAATACCGTATCGCATCATGCCGCCGATTTTGTCCATGCGTTCAAAAATCGTGATGTTGTGTCCGAGAGCGGCAAGTTTAATCGCAATGGTAATGCCCGCCGGCCCCGAACCGATTATCGCAACCCGCTGACCGGTGTCGGGAAGCCTTTCAATGGTCGCCTTGTCGAAATAAGAATCGGAAATATAATGCTCGATGTTCGGAATCTGAATCGCCGCGCCTTCCTTGCGCCGCCCCTGAATGCAATTGCCCTCGCACTGATTTTCATGGTCGCAGACAAGCGAACAGACAATCGACAGCGGATTATTTTCAAAGAGCATCTTCCCCGCCTCTTCAGTCTGCCCCGCAAGAAACAGGCGAATCATTTCCGGCACGTTCGTTTGAATCGGACAACCCTTCAGTCGACAGAGCGGTTTCTTGCATTGCAAACAACGCCGAGCCTCATTGATAACGTGTACAGCCATTTTTAAACCCTCCCAAAAATTTTATGCTTTTGCTTTATCTAAGGAAACTTCGTGCGAAACGTCAAATATCTCACAATCCCTTATCAACATGCCGGAAAATGCACCAACGTTGTTGATAAAAATATCGGCAACCACTATCGCCCCTATCGCGTCCAACGACAAAGAAAATTGATTCAAGAGCAAAGTCAAAACCGCAATACTACCGCCGTTGACTTTCGGCACACAAAGACCAAGTTGAATTGCAATAAACGCGACAATCGGCAGTTGCATAACGTTAATGGTGACGTCGGAAAAAAATGCGGCGAAAAATAGGTAAACTGTGAATTGTACGGGACTGCCCGGAGAAAGTAACGAGTGCGAAAGCGGTATCCAAAAATCGCAGAGCTTTTCGTTTATCTTTAATCTCTTTTTGCAGACGTCGAAATTTATAGCCATCGACGCCGAACCGCTTGCCGTTGTGGCGGCAACCAATAACGTCGGCGAAATTTTTTTCAAAAAGCTTGAAATGCTTTCCTTGTACTTAATCGAATGGTGCATCAGCATTAACAGGTTGTTGATAAAATAAATCAGCCAAGCGGCGGCGACAATCTTCCAAATGGATAAAATTTCTGAAGCCTCCGTCGTCAAAACTGTTTTGAACACGATTAAAAAAATTGTCAGTGGCAACGTCTTCAAAACTACATCCATCATTTTGAAAACGACACCGCGCGCCTCGTTTATGAACTCTTTCAAATTTGCCGTTCTATCCCCAAAAATCACAATGCACGAACTCACCAAAAACGCGATAAAGACAATTTGCATGACGTTCCCTTCAAGGAAAGGTTGAATAATGTTTCGAGGAATGATTGACAAAAATAATTTTACAATTTCGTTGAGAGAAAAATCCGTTTCGCCTTCAAAGGTCAGCACCGGAAAAAACATTGACGAAACAATGACAGACACAGTAACTATTCCGAGCATGATAATAAAAAATCGTTTGATAATTTTGGAGCCGGATTCATTCAGCGTGGAAATATCGTCCATTGCGCAAATGCTGGCCATAATCGAAATGAATATCAACGGAATATTCACCGCAAGAATCAAGCCCATTAGCGTTTGGAAAAGCGGAGTGACAATATTTTCGACGATTATGTATTGGATATGTTGCGGAAACAAAAATTTGACGACAAACGCGGCAATAACCGCAACCGCAGTCGCAATAGTAACTTTACCGCCGGGGATTTTCAGCGGCTTGTACTCCTTCTTAGAAAAAATATTCAGTTCGTTGTAGCCGTAACTGTATTTGTAATTCGCCCCCGCGCTCTCGTAGTTCAAAAGATTTTTCATCACGCTCTGCGGAAGGAAGTTATTATCTTCGTCGTCGTCGACGTCAAGGGGGTTAAACGCCTCGCCTTTTATCCGGACTATAACTTTCGGCTCGTTGAACCATTTTTTCTTCGTAATTTTAAAAACTTTTTTCTCACCGAATCTTTCTTGAAAGCGAATTAAAGCCTCCTCTATCATCAGAGAAATTTTTATCTTGTCTTTTCTGGAGACGCCCGCCTTTTCAAAAAACTCCTCTACCTCTTCTACGGCTTTGCTAATGTTTTTGTCACTTAATTCCATTTCATTCCCCTTCTCAAAAAATTTTACGCCTTGTTAAGCTTGAGCACGTGCGCTATATCAAAAAGTTCGCAGTTCCTGACCAACATGCCGAAGACTCCGGAAATATTGTTTATAAAATTATCGGCAATGACAAGCGTGCCTATCGCCTCCAAAGAAAATCCGAGTTGAGTAAACAGCAACGTCAAAAGTGCAATGTTCCCGCCGCTGACTTTCGGCGAACAAATGCTCAACTGTATCGACAGAAAAGAAATAATCAAGAGTTCAATCACCGAAATTGATTCGCCGGAAAACTGCGCGCCGAAAAATGCGTACACCACCATCGAAATGACGGTGCCCGGCGAAAATAATGCGTGCGATAACGGTATCCAGAAGTCGCAAAAATTTCCGTCTATCTTCAGATTTTTTTTGCCCACGTCAAAATTCGTAGCCATTGACGCAGTGCCGCTGCCCGTCGTGAATGAAACTATCAGCGTCGGAGAATTTTTTCTCAAAAAGTCCACGATACCTACTTTGTATTTTATCGACAGCCTTACCAACATTAACACACTCACGACGATATAGGTTAGGTACGACGAGGCAACAACTTTCCAGATTGTTAAAATGTCCGCAAGCGTCGTCGTCAAAATGGTTTTGAACACGATTAAAAAAATTGTCAGCGGCAACAACTTCAAGACAATCTCCATCATTTTGAAAATAACACTGCGCGTTTCGTTTATGACGTTCTTTAAATTCGACACGCGATCCCCAAAAATTACGATGCAGGCACTTGACAAAAGCGAAATCATTACAATTTGCAAAATGTGTCCTTCGACGAAAGATTTAAAAATATTTGTTGGGAGGATTGACAAAAATAATTCTATGCCCGCGTCAAGAGAAAATTTGTCCTTGCCTTCAAAAGATATGACCGGAAAAAATATATCACACGCGCCTATAGCCACGACGGAAATTATAAACATAAGCGCGAAAAGACGCCCGATAACTTTTGTGCCGACTTTATTTAGCGTCGTGACATTTTCCATTGCACAGACGCTGGACACAATCGAAATAAATATCAGCGGGATATTTACCGCAAGAATCACGCCCATTAGAGATTGAAAAAGCGGAGTCGTGATTTTGTCGATAAGAAAAGTTTGAGTATCCTGCGGCAAAAATCTGGCAACAAGCGCGACAATAATCGCAAGCACGGTCGCAATGGTAATTGAGCCGCCGGGAATTTTAACGGGCTTTTTTTCCTTCGTCGAAAAAATACACAGTTCGTTGTAGCCGCCCTCGCGATGATAACTCATCCCCGCCGTCTCGTAGTGCAAAAGATTTTTCATTATGCTCTGCGGAAGGAAGTTATTATCTTCTTCTTCGTCGAAACTGTCCAGCGGATTGAACGGCTCACCCTTGACGCGGATTATAATTCTCGGAGTTCTAAAAAATTTTTTCGTTACAACCGTAAAATTTTTATCTTCACCAAATTTTTCTTGGAAGCGCAACAAAGATTCTTCAAGAATTAAAAAAATTTTTATTTTGTCTTTACGAGAAACTCCCGCCAGTTTAAAAAATTTTTCCGCGTCTTCAACAACTTTTCCTATGTCCTTATTGTTGAGTTTCATTTGGTAAACTCCCCTGTCGTCAAAAAGACCTACAATTTAACTTGATGCGATACGTCAATCAATTCGCAATCCCGAATAAGCATCGCTATAGACGTCGAAGCATTCGCTACAAAAATCCCGGAAATCATCAACATACCAATTGCGTCCGTCGGTAAATGGAATTGTCCGAGAATTATTGCGTACATGGAAACCAATCCGCCGGGCACAGGCGGCGAGGCGATTGATAATTGTAAGGACAGGAAAAGCAACAAAATGAATTCCACTACCGAAAGAGTTGTACCGGAAACATGCGCCGCGTAAAATACACACAGGACGAAAGCCGCTACACCTGTCGGAGAAAATATTACGTGGGAGAGCGGCAACCAGAAATCGCAAAACTTCGGGTCGATTTTTAATTTGTTTTTCGCACATTCCATGTTCGGCATCATAGAGAGCGTGGTACTGCCCGTCGAAAAAGATATGAGCAACACGTCCGACATTTTTTTCAGGAAGTCGGGAATGTTCACGCGATACTTTACCGCAATATTCAGGAGCATGAGCGCGCTGAAACTGAGCATCGCAAGATAATTGACGGCGATAATTTCCCACACTTTGGCAATGTCCGACAGAGTTTGCTTTGAAAAAGTTTCAAACACAATCAGAAAAATAATCACGGGTATTACATTTGAAACAAGATCCATAATTTGTATCAGCAGTCTGTTTAATTCGCTGATATTAGATTTTGTGTTGGGCAGAAAATTATCGAGTATCAAAACGCAGACGCCGACAATAATCGCGATAAAAACAATCTGTATGACGTTGCCTTCAATAAAGGGAGAAATTAAATCCTTCGGAACAATCCCAAGAAACAAATCTAAAATTGTCGTGAACATAAATTCCGTCTCCCCGCCAAAATTAAGAGCAGGGAAAAATACTTCGGCTATGGCGGCAGTAAAAATTTCCATAAGGAGCATTAACATAACGAACCGCCCAAAAATTTTTAGACCAATGTTGCTGAAAGTCGTGACGTCACTCATAACGCAAATGCCGGAGACAATCGCCATAAAGACAAAAGGTCCCGTCGCGGCAATTATCAAGCGCATAAGCGTGCTTTCAATCGGATCAGCTACCTTGTCGAGAATGAAAGTTTGAGTTTCCGGCTGAAGATAGCCCATAAAAAACGCACAGACAATCGCAAGCAAAATCGCAATCGTTATCGAGCCGCCCGGAATTTTTATCTGTTTCTTTTCCTTCGTCGAAAAAATATTCAGTTCGTTGTAGCCGTCCTCGTAACGATAAGCGGCTCTTGCGTCTTCGTAGTGCAAAAAATTTGCCATCATCTTGCTGGGAAGAATGTCCTCTTTTTCGTCGTCAACGTCAAGAGGATTAAACGGATCACCTCTTAGGCTGACCGTCATTTTCGACGCGCCTAATAATTTTTTCTTCGTGACCTTGAAATCATAATCTGAACCAAAATGATCTTGATAACGTAGCAAAGATTCTTCAAGAATCAAGGAAATTTTTATCTTGTCTTTTTGGGAGACGCCCGCCTTTTCAAAAAAATTTTCGGCGTCGTCGACAACTTTCCCTATGTCCTCGTTGGTGAGTTTCATTCACTAATCTCCCCTCAAATGAAAATCTGTCAGTTCATTTTTATTTCGCGAGACACGTTGACTAATTCGCAATCTCTGATAAGCGTGGACAACGCAGACCCAATATTCCCCGTAAAAACGGTGGCAACCATCAACATACCGATTAAATCCGTCGGCAAATGAAAATGTTGGAGCATAAGCGCAAATATCGGCATAATTCCCCCGGTAACCGGAGGAGCCGCAACAGATAATTGCATGGCAAGAAAAATTATAAGAAAAATTTCCGCGAATGGAATCGTTTGACCGTAATAATTCGCCGCGAAAAATACGCAAATGATAAGCGGAGATATTGAAGTCGGCGAATACAAAGAGTGAGCAAGCGGTATCCAAAAATCACACAGCTTAGGATTAATTTTCAAATCTTTTTTCGTAATTTCCAAATTCCTCGACAAAGTGGTCGAAGTGCTGCCGGTCGATAAAGCTATCAGCAAAACATCCGAAATCTTCTTCAGGAAATCCGAAATACTTACATGATATCTAATCGCCAAATTGGCAAGCATTATCGCCCCCATAACCAACGCGGCAACGATATTGATAAAAATGACTTTCCAAACACTCAGAACATCGTCGGCAGTTTCCGTCATAATCGTCTGGTATACACTCAAAAAAATCGTCAGCGGAATAACTTTCGAGACAAGATCCATCATTTCTATGACTATCCTATTAAATTCGTTGACAATTTTTTTCGTTTCCGGCACGAAATTTTCAACTACCAGGATGCAGACTCCCACCAAAAAGGAAATAAAAACAATCTGCATAATGTTTCCTTCGGCGAAAGGCTTAAATAAATTTTGCGGAATTATTCCAAGAAATATTTGTATGACTAAGTCAATGGAAAAATCTCCAACCTCCCCGCCAAAAGTCAAAACCGGAAGGAGCATTTGGGAAATAATGACGGTGATAATCCCCATGATAGTCATCAGCGCAATGAAACGTTTTAAAATTTTTGAGCCGACCTGTTGGAGAGTAGCAACGTCACTCATGACACAAATGCTTGCAACAATGGAAACAAACATAAAAGGACCCAT
Source organism: uncultured Selenomonadaceae bacterium (assembly GCA_905234195.1). Classification (GTDB taxonomy): domain Bacteria; phylum Bacillota; class Negativicutes; order Selenomonadales; family Selenomonadaceae; genus Quinella. The sequence continues at coordinate 126,098 of CAJOFR010000006.1, read as the reverse complement.
TACCGCGACGATTAATTTCATAAAGGTACTTTCCACCGGCTTTACAATGCTGTTCATAATAGTCGTTTGCATATCCTGCGGCAACATACCGGACAAAAGCGCACAGACAATCGCGAGCAAAATCGCAATGGTAACCGTGCCGCCCGGAATTTTTATCGGCTTCTTTTCCTTCGTCGAAAAAAAACTTATCTCGTTATATCCATCTTCATAGCGGTAATTAGACCCTGCCGTCTCGTAGCGCAAAAGACTTTTCATAATTCTCTGCGGAAGAAATATTTCGTCTGTTTCTTCTTCTTCTTTCGTGTCCATAGGATTGAACGGCTCACCTTTAAGGCGAATCATAATTTTCGGCGCGCTGAACCATTTCTTTTTCGTGACACTAAAATTTTGCCCGGAACCAAAACGATCCCGCCACCTAAGCAAAGATTCTTCCATAGCCAAAGAAATTTTTATCTTATCCTTTTGAGAAACGCCCGCCTGTTCAAAAAATTTCTCCGCGTCTTCAACAACCTGCCCTATGTCTTGATTTGTAAGTTTCATTTAATAATCTCCTTCTGAATTAAAATTCGTCAATCCATTTTTATTTCGTGGGATACATTGACCAATTCGCAATTTCTGACAAGCATTGATACTGAGGTGCCAATATTTCCCGTAAAAATTCCGGCAACCAAAACCATTCCAACTACGTCCGTCGGAAGATGAAAATGCGTAAGTATCAGAGCCAATCCGGCAACCATCGGAACGGAAATGGATATCTGCATTGCAAGGAAAATTATAAGAAAAATATTTTCAAAAGAAATAGTTACGTCGTAATAACGCGCCGCAAAAAATACACAAATGACCAGCGGAGCTACTTTGGTAGGTGCATACAAAGATTGCGAAAGGGGTATCCAAAAATCACACAGCTTAGGATTAATTTTCAAATCATTTTTTGCAATCTCCATATTTCTCGGCAAGGCGGCCGAAGAGCTGCGAGTCGATAGTGATATTATCAAGACATCTGAAATTTTTTTCAGGAACTCCGAAATATTTACGTGATACCTAATCGCCAAATTGGCAAGCATAATCGCCGCCATTATCAGTAAGGCGATAAGATTGACGGCAATGACTTTCCACGTCGTAATAATATCTGAAGGAGTTTCCGTCAAAAGTATTTGGTATATATTGAAAAAAATTGTTACGGGAACAATTTTCTTAACAAGAGACATCATCTGCATGGCTATCCTGTTAAATTCGTCGACGATTTTTCTTGTTTCCGGCACGAAGTTTTCAACTATCAAAATGCAAACTCCTGTCATGAGGGCGACAAAAACAATCTGCATGACGTTCCCTTGACTGAAAGGCGTAAATAAATTCGGCGGGATAATTTCAAGAAACATTTGTATAACCACGCTCGGAGAAAAATCAACTTCCCCGCCCAAAGTCAAAATCTGAAAAAACATTTGGGAAACAACGGCTGTGACAATTCCCGTGATAGCCATCAGCGCGGCAAAACGCCGTAAAATTTTTAATCCGACCTTCTGCAGAGTGGAAACGTCACTCATAACACAAATGCCCGCAACAATAGAGGTAAATACAAAAGGTCCGGTCACCGCGACGATTAATTTCATGAAGGTGCTTTCTATCGGTTTCGCAAGAGTGTCCATAAGAAAATGTTGTGTATCCGGCGACAACATCTTCGTCACAAACGCACAGACAATCGCCAGCAAAACCACAATCGTCAGCGAACCGCCGGGAATTTTTATCGGCTTCCTTTCCTTCATCGAAGAAAAATTTATCTCGTTGTAACCGTTCTCGTAGCGATAAAAAACTTTCGCGGTCTCGTAATTTAGAAAACCTTCGAGCATTTGGCTGGGGAGGACGTCCTCTTCTTCCTCACTGACGTCCAGAGGATTAAAGGGCGCACCTTTTAGGCGAATCGTCATTTTCGACGTGCTAAACCATTTCCTACTCGTGATACTGAAATTGCTGTCGGCACCAAAATGATCTTGAAAACGTAGCAAAGATTCTTCCAGAGCTAAAGAAATTTTTATCTTGTCCTTTTGAGAGACGCCCGCCTTTGCAAAAAAATTTTCCGCGTTTTCAACAACTTTACCAATATTTTCGTTGCTTAGTTTCATTTTTCCGCCCCCCTCAATCAATAATTATCCCGCCACCCAAAAGTTCATCGCCGTCATAAAAAACAATCGACTGACCGGCAGTTACCGCGCGTTGCGGCTCAAAAAATTTCACACAAACATTTTTCCCGACCGGCTCAGTGACGTCGACGACACAATCGGCAACGCGAGGGGTGTAACGAATTTTGGCTTGAAGGCGCGCAGGAAAATTTTTCGGCTCGTAAATCCAATGAACATTTTCCGCAGTCAAACTGCTCGAAAAAAGTTCAGCGTTGTCCCCGACAATCACGCGACGATTTTTCACGTCAAGGCGGACAACATACAGCGGACGCGGCGCGGCAATTCCAAGACCCTTGCGCTGACCGATAGTGTAATTCGCAATTCCTTCATGACGCCCCAAAATTTTCCCCGACGTGTCAAAAATTTCGCCTGCCCGCAAAGCGTCAACGTCACCTGCGCGCGCGGCAATAAAATTTTTATAATCGTCGTTCGAAACGAAACAAATCTCCTGGCTGTCCGGCTTGTGAGCGACAACCAATTTTAAATCTTCGGCAAGCGCACGGGTTTCATCTTTTGAAAATTCACCAAGAGGAAAAATAATCCGGCTGATTTTTTCAGCCGTCAAGTTGTAAAGCACATAGGATTGATCCTTTTTTAAATCAATCGCCTTCTTGAGTTTAAAGCGACCGTCCTCAAAAATGATGCGCGCGTAATGACCCGTTGCAAAAAAATCCGCGCCGAGTTCGTCAGCAAAATCGAACAGCCTGCCAAATTTTATCTTCTTGTTACAACGAACGCAGGGGTTTGGAGTTTTTCCGCGCAGATATTCTTCGACAAAATAATTTTCTACTTCCGCGCGAAACTCTTCCCGAAAATCCGCAACGTAATGTTTTATTCCGAGTTGCGCGGCAACATTTTTCGCGTCGTTAATTTCGTTGACCTTGCCGTCGTCAAGCAACATGGTCACGCCGAAAACTTCAAAGCCCCGCTGAATTAAAAGAGCCGCTGTCAATGAGCTGTCAACACCGCCACTCATTGCAACGGCAACTTTTTTCCTGTCAAACATGGATTACTTCAACGCCTCGATGTACCTTTGCAGTTCATCGATAGATTTTTTCGCGCGCATAAGATTAGACATAATTTCGGAAGTTGACGACGCCTGCTCTTCGCTGACTCTGCCGGTGTGCTCAATCGTCTTGGAAATTTCTTCAACCGCCTGGTTCATCTGATTAAGAGTCAGCTGAATCCTTTCCGTTGCCTCGCGCGATTGTTCGGCGAGCTTGCGGACTTCTTCAGCAACAACCGCAAACCCGCGCCCCTGTTCACCCGCGCGCGCCGCCTCTATCGCCGCATTTAGACCGAGCAAATTTGTCTGCCCCGCAATGTTCGTGATAAAGTCAATGACCTTTACGGTGTCATCATTTTTTTCCTGCAAAAACTTCGCCTGCTTGATAGCTTCCTGCCCCGCCGTTGCAAGGGTATTCGCGCTCTTCGAGACATTTGAAACCGCGTCGTAAACAGTGTTCGTCACGTGGACAATCTCGTCAATCGATTTCCTTAAACGCTCGTACGCTTGATCAGTCTGGTTTTGATTAATATCTGCCAAAATGTTTTCCTCCTTTAAATTGATTCTGATTTATTCAACACGCCGCAAAAAAAATCCTTTCGACTTGAAATTTATCTTTGTAATTATTTCTGCCGGCTTGCAGTAAGATTGTTTTCATGTTAAAATCATTTTACAACAGAAAAGGAGCGTGAGATATTGAAAGCCAAAAAAATTTTCGGAGGAATATTTTTCGCAACTCTTTTATCTTTCGGCATCGCGCAGGGAATTGTGGCGGCGCAGTATTTTACGGACGGCACCAGCCCCGTGACAAATTTGCCGCCGGGTTTGAAATTCGACCCGTCGAAAAGTTTGACGAGCGATAATTCGGGCTTGAATCCGGGCTACATGATAACCCCGCCGCCGAATACCCGCCCCGTCGACCCAAACGACCCTCTGCCAAACGTCACGGCAACTTCAGCCGTCGTTATTGAGGCGTCGACCGGTCACATAATTTATTCCCGCAACGCCGACCAACAAATGTTCCCGACAAGCACCACGAAAATGGCAACGTTGATTATGGCTCTTGAATCAGGAAAAATTAGCGAGATTGTCAACATCAGCACAAACGCTTCGGGCACGGAAGGTTCGACGCTGTGGCTGGAGCCTAACGAAAAAATTCCGCTTAATGATTTGCTTTACGGCATGATCATGGTTTCGGCGAACGACGCGTCCATTGCCGTTGCCGAACACGTCGACGGAAGCGTCCAAAATTTTGTCGAGCACATGAATCAGCGCGCGGCGGAACTCGGCGCAACCGGTACGCACTTCAACAATCCGCACGGACTCCCCGACAACAACCATTACACCACCGCCCACGATTTGGCTTTGCTCGCCGTGCACGGCTACACCTTGCCCGGGTTCGAGGAGATTGTCAGCGCGCAGGAGGCGTCTTTCGGTTGGATTCACGACAAAACGAAAACCCTGCACACAGAAAATCAAATGCTCTGGCTTTATCGCGGCAGCAACGGAATTAAACACGGCTCCACAAAAAATTCCGGACGTTGTGTTATCAGCGCGGCGAAAAGGGACGGAATCCAAATTATCGCCGTGATTTTGGACAGCCTTTACATGTGGAACGATTCAATTTATCTGCTGGATTACGGCTTCGCGAACGTCAAGCCCGAAACTTTGGTCAGCTCCGTGAATGTCGTCAAAACTCTGCCGGTTGTTTCCGGTCGTAGGAAGTCCATGCCCGTCAAGACCGCAAGTGATATCGTCGTACCGATTTTTCAAAACGACAGCGACGCCTATCAAATTGAGTACGACCTGCCCGAATTTTTGACCGCGCCGGTGAAAATCAACGAGACCATTGGAAAAGCGCACGTCATTTGCGACGGAAAAGAAATTGCTTCGACTGACATTATTACCACCGCCGACGTTGAGCACAAATCTTTTTTCCGGTGGCTCGTCAATAAAATCCATAACTTCCTAGCTTGAAAAAAATTATCCGCTACGAAAATTATCGTGGCGGATTTTTAATTTGTTGTCAGTTTACGGAGCCGGAAAATCTCTTCGGGAGTCAGCTGCCGAAATTTTCCGACCTTCACGCCCTCCAAAGTCAAGCCGGCAAATTTTATGCGCGTCAATCTTTTTACTTCACAGCCGACTGCCGCGAACATTCGACGAATTTGCCGATTGCGCCCCTCATGAATCGTGATTTCGACCGTCGTAGAATTTTTTCCCGCGCCGATTAAAAAAATTTCAGCGGGAGCCGTCAAGCCGTCGTCAAGTTCAATCCCGGCGCGCAGGAGATTTAATTTTTTTTCGGTGAGTTCGCCAAAAATTTTCGCACGATAAGTTTTCTCGATTTTAAATTTCGGGTGCAACAGTGCGTTCATGAGTTCGCCGTCGTTCGTCAAAAGCAACAGCCCTTCCGAATTTAAATCCAGCCGCCCGACGGGGTAGACGCGCGCAGAAATTTCCGCAACCAAATCCAAAACCGTCCGCCGCCCGCGTTCGTCCTTCGCCGTCGAGACGTAACCGCGCGGCTTGTTCAAAAGCAAATAAACTTTCTCTGCGCCGAAGGTCAGCTCTTGCCCGTCTACGCAAATTTTATTTTTTTGAGGATCAGCCTGCGCGCCAAGCTCCGAAATAATTTTTCCGTCGACAGTCACGCGCCCTTCGACGATAAATTTTTCCGCCGCCCTCCGCGACATCAAACCTGCGCGACTGATTATTTTCTGCAAACGTTCTGCCAAAAAATTTCCCCCAATTATTCTTCAAGGATTTCAAAATTTCTTCTTCGCTCCAGCCGCTGATTTTTGAAATTGTTTCAATCGAGATATTTTCTTGCAACATTTTACTCACGAAGTCGATTGTTTTTTCCTCCTTTCCGATTTCAATTCCCTGTTCTCTTCCGATTCCTATTCCTTGTTCTCTTCCGATTCCTATTCCCTGTTCTCTTCCGATTCCTATTCCCTGTTCTCTTCCAATTCCTATTCCCTGTTGTATGCCGTAATTAATAAAAGCTTTTCGCGCCTCTTCGGGATCATATTCCAAAGCTAACATACCTATCACTTCAATTAAATTAATCCTTAAAAATTTTCAAAATTTGCTGATTTTTGAAATTGTTTCAATCGAGATATTTTCTTGCAACATTTTACTCACGAAGTCGATTGTTTTTTCCTCCTTTCCGATTTCAATTCCTTGTTCTCTTCCGATTCCTATTCCCTGTTGTATGCCGTAGTTAATAAAAGCCTTCCGCGCCTCTTCGGGATCATATTCCAAACCCAACATGCTCACCAGCTCCTTTCTTCTCCCGTCAAGATACTCCGCCATAATATTATTCTCTTGACAAAATTTGAACGTCTCCGCTATGGCGTATTCGAGGCTCAACCCCATTTTCAGATTTTGTTTGACGCAATTAACAAAGGTGCAATAATTATTCAGCGGCTCGGATTTTGAAATTAAATCCCCGTTCATTCCCTCGTTTATGTTGTAAACTTTAACGACAACTTCCAAAAAATTCCTGTTGTCCAAAAAAGAATCCGAAAGACGCATTTCCCGCTGTTCAAACTCTTTCCTGTCGCCGTTGTAGAAAACAAAAAACTCCGGTGTCGGCAAAATAACTCTCCCGCCAAGATAGATTTGCCCCTTGAAAGACTCAACGTGCTGTTTGAAAAGTTCCGCCGCATAAAGAAAAATCCTCAACGGCATATTTTCGTTAATCGTGCTCTGATGTTCAATTATCACCAAAAATTTTCCGCGATATATGCACGATAAATCATTCTTCAATTCGTCAAAGAAAACCCCGTCCAAAGTATTCACCACAAGTTCATTCGGGTCTGCCGAGTCTTCTCCGGTGAGAGCGTTGCACAAACTCAACAGCCGTCGCTTGTCGCTGAAATAATCTCTGAATAAACCGTCACGATATTTTTTCACCTAATCACCTGCCGAATTTTTCAAGGTAAAGTACGCAATTTCCGGAGAACAGCCGAGACGAAACGGGAACCAGCTCCCGTTGCCGGCATGCACGTAACCAAAACTGTCGTCAATTTTCGTCATGCCGCGCGTGTATTTGAAAATGTTCAGCCAATGCAAACCAAAAATCTGCATTCCGTGAGTGTGCCCCGTCAAAGTCAGCGGAATATTTTTCGCCGCGCCGTCGTCAATAAATTCAGGATGGTGAGCCAGCAAAATGCACGTCGCCCCATAGGGAACGCCAACCAAAGATTTTTCAAGAAAATCCTTCTTCTGCCGATAAAACCTCTCGTCAAGTTCGCCGCGCCCCCCGGATTTCATGATAGGCGCAGTCGGCGGATAATCGACGCCCAAAATGTACAGGTTCGACGTAACATGCGCAGATTGATTAACAAGCCAATGAATTTTCGTCTTCGCAAGCTCCGCCTCTATATGCGAAATTCCTCTGAAGTGTTCATGATTCCCATGACAATAAAAAATCCCGTGCTTGAATTTATCGCAAAAGCTGTCGACAATTTTAATCGCTGCGTCGTTAATCGGTACGCTGTCAAAAATATCTCCGGTTATCGCCAAAATATCCGGCTTGGCGTCGGCTATCCTCTGCAAAAGTTTTTCCAGCCGCTCCAACGAAAAATATGCGCCCAAGTGCACGTCGCTGATCTGCGCGATTTTAAATCCGTTGAGTTCCGGCGGCAATTTCCTTATCGGTATTTCAAAAAAGTTGTCGACAGTTTCCATGCGCTCGATTTTATTTCCGTAGAGTGAGACCGCCAGCGCAGTGACCGGATAAAATAATCCCCACTTCAACGCCCGCCGACGCGCAGGACTAAATTCTCGCGGCTTGTGAAATTTTCTGTACACCGCACGAAAAATTAATGCCGCCACAACGAAAATCCCGCAAAACAGTTGCGTCATGAAAAATATCGTCGCGAAACTCCCCAGCAAGTCGACCGCAGAATGCGGCAGGTTCGCGCGCAATGAAAAGCCGCCGATTATCGCCGCGATTATTCCCAAATCTGCGAACGCCAAAATTTTGTAGAGGCGAATTTTTTTTTTTCGCTCTCTAATAAAAAACTGACGCTGATTAACGCAAGCCCGACAATCAACGCCAAAAAAATCGAAACGTATATCAAAAACATTTTTATCCCTCAAGTTGTAACTTCGCGGCCTTGACGACGTTTTTCATGAGCATTGCCACAGTCAAAAGACCAACGCCGCCCGGCACCGGAGTTATCGCGCCCGCCACTTCGACAGCCGCGTCAAAGTCAACGTCGCCAACTAATTTTTTCGGCGCAATTCGATTAATCCCAACGTCGACAACAACCGCGCCCGATTTAATCATGTCAGCCGTCACGAATTTTGGCTTGCCCATCGCCGCCACGAGAATATCAGCTTCGCGCGTGACGTCCGGCAAATTTTTCGTGTGCGAATGACAAACCGTAACAGTAGCATGACGCGCCATAAGCAAGTGCAACATCGGCTTGCCAACAATATTGCTGCGCCCGATAATCACCGCGCGCTTGCCGTCGATTTCAATTCCGGCAAGGTCAAGCATCTTGATACAGCCGGCGGGAGTGCACGGAACAAGCGTCGGACTGCCCGTCACCAACTTCCCGACGTTAAAAGGATGAAAACCGTCGACGTCCTTCAGCGGGTCAATCCGATTTAAAATCTCCTCCGAATGCGCTTTAATCGCGTCCGGCAGCGGCAACTGAACTAAAATCCCGTGAATATCTTTCGCCGCGTTAAGTTCGTCGATTTTCGCAAGCAGTTCGTCTTTCGTGGAAGTTTCAGGCATCGTGACGACTTCGGATTTTATGCCGAGTTCTTCGCAAGTTTTATGCTTGTTGCGGACGTAGACTTGAGACGCCGGATTTTCCCCGACGATTATCACGGCAAGCCCGGGCGTCACGTTAAAATTATTTTTGAGCTGTTCGACTTCGGCGCGCGCAGAATTTTTTATTTGCGCGGCAAAATCTTTCCCATACAAAATTCTTGCAGACATTTCAAAACTCCATTTCAATCAGCCCAAACTCCTGGACTTTTCTGCGGCGGCAATAACCGCCTCAATCAGCGCGCTCCTCACACCGTTGCGCTCCAAAACCCTCAACCCCTCAACAGTCGTGCCGGCAGGGCTGGTAACTTTGTCGCGCAAAACGCCGGGGTGTTCGCCCGTCTCCAAAATCATTTTAGCCGCGCCCAGCAAAGTTTGTGCGGCAAGTTCAATCGCGGCGGCACGAGGAAGACCCGCAGCAACCCCGCCGTCAGCAAGCGCGTCAATCATCAAAAAAGCGTAAGCCGGCCCCGAACCGCTCAAACCTGTCACCGCGTCCATAAACTTTTCGTCAATCTCAATAGCGCGCCCGATAGACGACCAAAATTTTTTAACCATCTCGCGGTCAGCCGCAAGAGCCTTTTTGTTCATGACGTAAGCCGTCATACCTTCGCCAACCAAAAGCGCAACATTCGGCATCGCACGGACAACAGTATGACGAGGAAATATTTTCTCCAGCGCGGCAAGTTTCAAGCCCGCTACCACTGACATTATCGTCGTGTTCAAAGTAATTTTACTTTTAATCTCGGTCAAAGTCGGCGCAATATCTTTCGGCTTGACGGCGATAATCAGCAACTCCACCTTCTCAATAAAAGAATCAATCCCGACGGAAGCGTTCACCCTGTAGCGATTAATCAGCTCGTTGCAACGCTCCTTCTTGTGATCCGAAATGAAAATCTCGTGCGAAGTCGTAAGGTTACCGCGAATCCCGTTGACAATAGATTCAGTCAAAGCCCCGCCGCCGACAAAGCCAACTCGAATATTTGGCTCTTCAAAGTTAAAATCATTCATTTAATGATACACCTGTTCCAAGTTTATAGTTGCTTGCCGGACAAAGCTATTTTTTTTTGACGACCCGCGAACTTCTCCCCCGCTGTCAATATCAACAAACTCTATGCTGTCGAGCAATCCGGTCATCTGTTCCCTAATCCCCGCAAGATAAACCCCGTAGAGTTTCTTCTGCTCAACAAGTTCATCTTCCGAAAGCCCAACAGTCCTTTTCTTCCTAGCCAACTCATTTATCCTTGCAATCAGTTCAGGAGTTATCATCAGCATCAACCTTTCTCTGCTACTATTCCTTAGTCTACTCTATTTTAAAGATTAACCCATCCTCTGGTTTACAATCTCAACTACCCTCTAGGTTTTTACTATTACAGTTGGTTTTTTTTTTTTTTTTTTTTTTTTTTTCTCGTTTGGAATCTTCTCCCCCTCTCCTTAGTAAAGTATATCACAGCAATCAGTGGTTGTCACCTGTAATCTGTCAATCATCTACAAATCTGTTGTTTAACCTCTAGTCGATAGTCTCAACAACTCCCTAGTCGATAGCCTTGACAGTCGACAATCTCAACAACCGCCTGTCAGAACTCTGACCTTGAACTTTGTTAATCTCTGCTTTAAATCTCACTGTTGCACTGAAAAAGCCGTTCGCAGTTGCGAACGACCTCCAACAACACAGTCCCAAGCTACAACCTGTAACGTCTCAACTCTTGTTTTAATCTTTGAATTTTATAATCTCTCAAGTCCCGACTCGACACTAGCAACCTTGTCAATTTTAACTAAAACTTACAAGCAGAGGAATAAAAGCCTACAATTTCTAAAAAGAAAATAAAAAAAGGTAAAAAAAAAGAAAAATGTCATTCCTTAGAAAAGGTAACTACCTAAACCAAAGCGGCAGGCGCAAGCCTCGCCGCTCATTCCCCTCTCCCCGAGAGGGGAATTCGACACATCTTTTGCATTTCCTTCCTCTTTTTCGTGAAGGTTTTTAAAAAGAATTCTTTCTTTTGACATGGTTTTTACACCTGGAATAATTGTTGCTAATTTTTGCTCCCCGAAAAACAAAAATGCTCGTTTTAAGAAAAATTTCTTGACAGGCAATGCTCGATTGAATATAATGCATTGCGGTTTAATTTTTAGCAAGGGGGTACGGACTTTGAAAAGAACTTTTCAGCCAAATACAAGATACAGAAAAAAGACACATGGTTTTCGTGAACGTATGAAGACTCTCGGCGGACGCTTGGTCATTAAACGCCGTCGTCAGCGCGGCAGAAAAAAACTTACTGCTTGAAAAAGATTCGGTCACTTTCCTTTTTCGGGAGTGGCTTTTTTTCGTTTTGACGGTGCGGAGGAAATTTTTATGTTCGAGTTGAAGAGGAGCGAAATTTTTCGCGGCAAGCGCGAATTTAACGAAGTCTATTCAAAAGGTCGCTCCTTCGCTAACCGCGATATTGTCATCTACGTCTTGTTTAATCAAAATCTTAGCGGTAGAGTCGGTTTCGCCGCAGGAAAAAAACTGGGCGGCGCGGTCGTTCGTAACCGCGTCAAACGTATCCTGCGCGAAGCCTACCGCCTAAACAAAAATAATATTCGTCAAGATTGCGCGCTGGTGCTCGTCGGCAGAAAAAATCTGGTGGACGCCAAAGCCGGTGCCGCAATAAAATCTTTTCGCGAAATTTGCAGGAAGGCAAAAATTTGGACAGGTTGATTTTTCATGACGAAAATTTTTATAGCCGCCGTCAATTTCTACCGCAAATGGATCTCCCCGCTTAAGCCGCCTTGTTGTCGGTTTATTCCTACTTGCTCGGCTTATGCGTTGGAGGCTCTGAAAAAATACGGCTGGAGGCGCGGCGGATTTCTGGCGGTCAAGCGCGTCTTGCGCTGTAACCCTTTTTGCAAGGGCGGTTATGACCCCGTCCCTTAACCACGAGATTGGGAAGTGATGTTTTGGAAGAACCCGGAATTTTTAGTTCAATCTTTGCGCCTATAGAATTCGTTTTTAATTCCGCAATGAACTCGTTATATCTCTTTACAGATAAATTAGGATTCGGCAGCTACGGACTTGCAATTATACTCTTGACAATTATCATAAAAATAATCTTGTACCCGCTCACGGCAAAACAAATGAAATCTATGAGGGCAATGCAGAAAGTCGCACCGCAACTTAAAAAATTGCAGGATAAATACAAGGATAATCCGCAGGTCATGCAACAAAAAGTCATGGAGCTTTACCAAAAAGAAGGCGTCAACCCGTTGGCAGGCTGCTTGCCTATGCTGATACAAATGCCGATTTTGATGGCAATGTATTACACGCTGTTTAGTTTCGACTACGGCGCGGCAACACCTTCGTTTTTGTGGTTGCCCAGCCTGTCGGAACCGGATCCAATGTATATCCTGCCGTTAATCTCTGCATTCACAACTTTTCTTATGCAAAAAATTTCAATGACCGAAATGAATCAGCAGGCGAAAATTATGATGATTGTTATGCCGCTGTTTATCGGTTTTATAAGCATAAGTTTTCCTTCGGGACTCGTTTTGTATTGGGCAACAATGAACGTCGTGCAGATTTTCCAACAACTGTGGATTAATCGCGACACTAACAAGGAGGCTGCCTAAATGGCGACTATTATTGAAAAAACCGGTAAGACTGTCGAAGAGGCAATTCAAGCGGCTTTAACCGAACTCGGCGCGGTCGAAAAAGATGTAGAAGTTGAAGTCTTGGAAAATCCGTCAAAAGGTTTCTTCGGCTTCGGCGCAAAACCCGCCAGAGTTCAAGTCAAGCTGAAGGAAATTACACAGCCTGTAACTCAAGCCGAGCCGCAACCTATTTCAAAATTTGAAGTTCAAGTGGAGGAAACTCCCGAAGATAAAAATATTCCCGAAGTCACCGAAAAAATCGACGACGAAAAAATTTCCGCAAGCGAAACTGAAACCGAAGTTGCCGAAGAAAAATTTTCTGACTTCGACAAAAATGCCGTTGTTGACGTGGCAAAAAATTTCTTGCTGGAAGTTTGCGCGGCTATGAAAATCGACGTGACTGTTACCGCAAAAGAATCCGACGCGGGGATTGTGTTGGACTTGGCCGGAAAAAATATGGGTGTCCTTATCGGCAAACACGGGCAGACTTTGGACGCGCTGCAGTACCTCACGAATTTGGCGGCTAATACGCACGACGCGCCGGAAAAAATCCGTTTCATTTTGGATATAGAAAATTATCGCGAACGCCGCGCCGAAACTCTCGAAAAACTTGCGAAGAGTGTCGCCGAACGTGTCATTCGTCTGCGTCAAGACGTTAAGCTTGAGCCGATGAGCCGCCACGAAAGAAAAATTATTCATACCGCACTGCAGGACAACGACAAAATCGAAACACACAGCGCGGGCGAAGATCCCTACCGTTATATTGTTGTCTCGCCGAAAAAACGCGGACGTTGATAAAATTTTAGACGTTTCGATAAAAAAAACTGCCCCTCCTGCGCGCGGGAGGGGTAATTTTAAATTTAAAAGGCAGGTGAAATTTTGAAGACAAACGATAAAATTATTTTCATGGCTCTCGACGGCGCGCAAAACGTCGGCGCGAACTGCTACTACCTGAAAATCGGCACGACGAATTTTCTTTTGGATTGTGGTTGCGGAAGATCTGACGGAGTAAATTTTTCGCCGCAGTTTAATGCTCTTTTGCAGACGCCTTATTTGCAGGACTTCCACCAAATTTCGCACGTTTTTATTTCGCACGCTCACCTTGACCACGTCGCCGCCCTGCCCGATTTTTTGAAACTGAACGAGCGCGCGAATGTTTACATGACGGACTTGACTTGGCAAATTACCCGTCTGCAAATCGGCAACAGATTATCCGCCGCCGAGCAGGAGAAAATTTTTCGCGTCGCCTTCCTGCAGGAAATTCCTTTGCCCGAAATTTCCGTGAGTTTCCACCAGGCGGGGCACATTCCAGGCGCAATGATGACGCTTTTTAATTTCGGCGGGCGGCGGTTGCTTTATACCGGCGACTACTCAACTTTTTCGACGCAACTTGTCGGAGCCGCTATCCTTCCCGATGTTGATATTGACGTACTGATTATTTGCGGACTGCACGCCAAACACTCAAGCTACCGGACGAACGACGCCGCTATACAAAAAATTCTCTTCCACATTCGCCGCTCAATCAGTTTCGGCAAAAAAATTTACTTCCAGATTAATCAGATAAGCAAGGGCATTGAGTTGGCGACCATGATTAATAAATTTTTGCCGGACGTAGAAATTTTTATCGACGCGCAGATAATGAAGTTAGTGCACTGTTTCGAGGAACTGCACATTCCCATTATCAACGAGCGCATTCGCCCGCTGGAATTTTTCGCCGACAAACCCTGCGTAGTTTTTTCGACGGAACCCCCGCCGCGTTACAAACGGTTTGAAATTATTCGCAAAAGTTTTTCGCTACACGATGACTTTCAATCCGTCGCAAACTTCGTCCGGAAAATAAATCCAAAAATTTGTATCGTCGTGCACAGCCCGCCCGACAGAACTTACAACCCGCGAACAATCGAGCAAGTTTTGATGAACGAACCCGATTCCCGAACGAATTTTATCTTTCCAAAAAATTTTGAGCCGTTTGAAATTTAACTTTTATAAAATTTTAGGAGGATTACCATGCAAACGATTCGTGACGCCATAAAAGATTTGCCGATTCAAAAATTGAGGGAGATAACCGAATTGGACGTCGATAACCCGGATATTAAAAAGTTTATCGAAATTGTTCACAGCGGCACCAACCGGAGATTGAAGAGCCTGCCAAATATGGCTGACGTCGATTACGTTTATGAAAGCCGCCTCTTCCAAATTCTCTGCAAGGAAAAATTTCTCAGCGTCAATCGTTGCGTAGAAAAGTTGCGGACAAAATATGGCTACGACGTGACGGCAAACGAAGTGATTAGAGTTTTTCGTTTCCACAATATCACGGACTTCGACAGCCGCGAAGAGCTTTTCATTTGGGCATCTGCCGCCGTCGACGCCTTTGTTAAAGCACTTGTATCGAAGGATAGCGAAGATTTTGAGGCGTACATGAAAATGAAGGGCAACCCCGATTATCGCAAGGTCAAGAGTAGAATTTTTTGCTTGATGCTCTACACGAAATATCCGGAGCTGGATATTCATGGCGACCTCGAAAATTTTGCTAAGTTCGGAAATGTTTACGCGCAATATCTTCGCTACGATATGAATGATTTTTTGAAGGAGATTTGCGGCGCGCAGGGGAAAAATAAAAATCAAAGCGCGGCTCAAAATAAAATCGAACAGCTCGAAAATACTTTGAAGAGAAACGAAATGATGTTGAAGGATTTGCAGGACGACTTTGAATCACGCCTTGAGGAAATTCACCAAAACGAAATGACAGATTTTTTTTCGCGCCTAAACTCCGAAAAGTACGGTTGCATTTTAGACGCAATAATTAATGTCCGTGACGGTGTCCGCAAGCTCCGCAAACAAAATGTGAACTTGCCGCCGGAAATTAGCGGGCTGTTCATTCTCGTCGACAACCTTACAAAATTTGTCCGCGACCACGAAATTAATCCGATTATGAAACTCGGCTCCGTCCACTCCATGAAATTTAACGAGATAGAATCTTGTGACTACGAAGGTTCGCCGTACGTCGACGCCGAAGAAATTAAACAAGTCAAAGTTCTTTCGCCCGGCTGGTTCTACAAAAATAAAGATATTCAAATTGCGCGCCCCCGCCTTAAAGAAATTGAGGAGGACGCCGCCGAATAACCAACGACTTTTAAAAATTTTAAAGGAGGTTTTATTATGCTGATTAATGGAGAAAATCACAACGATCTTTGCGTAGGCATAGACTTGGGCACGACAAATTCAGTCTTGGCAACGATAACTCCGCGCGCCAACGGAAATATCGTCAGCAAAGTCATTGGAATTGATCGCGCCGTTGATATGTTTAATGCCGGCGGCGAGACAAGATTTTCAATGCGAAAAGAAAATACCTTGCCCAGCTGCGTCTACTACAACGAAGAAAAAAATTTTGCGCCTGTCGTCGGGAATTTCGCGAAGAGCAGATATTCTCTTCGTCCTCACCTCGTCGCAAAGTCTATCAAAAGCCAAATGGGGAACGCCTTCGCCGAAGGTCTTTCCTCGAATATCCCCGACAAAACCCCCGCGCAAATTTCTGCGCGCATTTTGGAATACATGCTGAAAAGCGCGGCGCGTACTTATCACCAAAAAGAAATTGACGACGCCGTCATAACAGTCCCCGCAAATTTCGATAGCATTATGTGTCAAGCCACACTCAAGGCCGCCGAACTTGCGGGAATTAAAATCAGAAACGCCAACGGCTCTATGCGTTCGATTCTTTTGCCCGAACCGCAGGCAGTCATTTACGATTTTATAAATCAAGTTCATAACGGAGAAATTTCCGATAAAATTTTGGACTTGAGCACGCAAAAAATTGTTATGGTCTTCGATTTGGGCGGGGGAACTCTCGATATAACGTTGCATAAAATTTCCAGGCGCAAGGACGCCCCCGAAGTTTTGAACGTGGAAGATTTGGCGATTAATCGTTATACCCTTCTCGGCGGTGACGATTTTGATGCCGCGCTCGCGAAAGAAATGTTCGTAAGGTACCTTGAAAAATATCGCAGTCATCCCGAAATTTTTCAGAAGATTAAACGCGAAGAAGCCGGAGTTATGCCGCAACTCTTGAACTACGCCGAAGAACTCAAAATAAAAGTCAGCATGGATAACAGCGACGAATTTGGCGGCGGGCGGCAGGACGACGACGCTTGGGGCGACGACGACGACACCTACCCCGTCGGCGGGAATATCGGCGCGACCGGCTACGCCTACGACGATAATTTTACCACTCAAGCCCTCGAAGACGTCTGGAATAAATTTATGGGCAACGATTTTAAATTCGACGACTTCAAAAATTTGGACGAAGTCGCTAAAAAATTCGGCACGCTCAATATTATTTTCCCTATCCTCGACGTGCTCAAAAAGTGCTCCGATAAACTCGGCACCGAAAATTTTAAAATCGACGCCGTAATTATGAACGGCGGGATGTCAAGATTTTATATGGTCATTAATCGCCTGAAAGAATTTTTCGGATTTGATCCCATTGTCGCGCTGGACCCCGACCAGGCAGTTGCTCGCGGCGCGGCTGTCTATCACTACTTCCTGCACAAATACGACGAGGCTCTTGCCAAAGATCCCGCCATGAAAAATTTGCCGCTGACTTCCTCCGCCAAACAAGCCGGAAAAAATTCCGCGCCTCCCGCTAAAAATCCAATGCCTTACATTCGTCCCGGTCATTCGATTCTCCCGGACAGCTTGTACCTCGTCACGCACGGCAACCGCTACGAAGAAATTATCAAGACCGGCACGACGCTCCCCCACCGTTCAGAAATTTTCACCGGATTTAAATTGCCTTCGGGCACAAACAAAATTAATGTCCCTATCGCCCGCCGCAATAACGACGGAAGTTATACGATTATCGCCGGAGGAAATATCGTCTTCCCCGAAAAATATTCGCGCTCCAAAAATGAAAACTTCGCCGCCTTCACCGTCACTATGAACGAACAAAGAATCATTCGCATGGACGCCTATACCTGCAAAGATCCGCAGGGGCTTGAGAAAATCGACGACGGCACCACCGAAATTGCCATCGCCACGAAAATTGATAAGCCCGTCGAAGAAATTGCTAAACCAAAAATCGTAACGACTAAACCCCTCAAAAATTTAAATCCCGTGCAAGTTCTTAACAGGATTCTCGAATTTTGCAAGAAGGCTGATTCCGCACAAAAGCGTGGCGATAAAAATAATTTCGTAAAATATTCCGAGCTGATTAGAAGAGAAAAGCAAAATCTTTGGACGGCGGATAACCCCAACGATTTTGCCGAAACCTTTTTGAAAATTTTTAAGGACAACGAAAATTTGAGCAACGAAATTTTTAAAACAAACTTTATAATTATCGGCAGGAAGATTGGAAAAAATTGGACGGCGTCCCAGAAAAAAAGACTCGCAAATTTTTGCATGCAACAACTTGACAGGGAAATTCATTTTCACGGCTTCGACTTGAAAGGCTACAGCGTCAACACAAAAATTCAGGCGGTTTATACGCTGAATATGTGCGGCAGTGAAAATGATCTCGCCCAACTCGAAAATTTGCACGGGTACAGCAAACTGCGCCTCGCCAATCTTTACACGCATGCCATGACGAAAACTTCAGTCGATTGGATTTATCTTGAGTTCAAAAAAGATTGCAACCTCATCGCGAACGGCAAAAAAAGTCTCGTCCAAAATTCCGCGCATGCTCTCGGCGTGGCGTATCGTCTCAGCGACGGCGAACCGACTGTCGCTTCAGTTCGCAAGAGTAAAATTGTCAGCGACCTGTGCAAAATTATTCGCTCCAAAAAAATGAACTCGACCGAAATTAATAATTGCCTCTTGGCGATTGGTTTGCTCTGCGACCGCCGCTATCCCAATCCCCTTGAACAATCCGCCTTCAACGAGGCGCAAAAGCTCCTCAACGATTTGGATTCGCTTTACCCCTTCGGCGTCGACGCAAGGTTTGAAAAATCCGCGACCGTTGCTCAAAAAATGTTGCAGGGCGGAGAACTTAGCGCGGAAGAAGAAGAATTTTTGCTCATAAAATTGGATGACTGATGCCATGAAAAAAATTGCTCTTATAAACGATATTACCGGCTTTGGGCGTTGCTCGGTCACCGTCGAATTACCGATAATTTCCGCGCTGAAAATTCAAGTTTGCCCATTGCCGACGGCGATTCTTTCCGTGCACACCGGCTACAAAAATTATTTCATGGACGATTACACCGACAGAATGAAAAATTATATCGAAAGCTGGCGGCTGAATAATCTTTCCTTCGACGGAATTGCAACGGGTTTTCTCGGTTCCGCCGCGCAGATTGAAATTGTCGTCGACTTCCTGAAAAATTTTCCCGCGCCGCTGATTATGATTGATCCCGTCATGGGAGATCACGGCAAAATTTACGCCTCCTATACCCGCGAAATGTGTATCAAAATGCGCGGGCTTTTGCAGTTCGCCGATTTGGTCACGCCGAATTTGACGGAGGCGTGTGAACTTTTGGGCGTGCCCTACCCCGCCGGCGGAATTATTTCCGATTCAAATTTGGCGACAATGGCGGCGAATATCGCGGCGAAAACGCGCGGCGGAAAAGTCATTATCACCGGCGTCACGCTGGACTGCGACGACAGCACGAGTATTTCAAATTTTATTTACGACGGCGGAAAAATCGACGTGGTCACTTCCCAAAAACTCGGTAGCGATCGTTCGGGCACAGGCGATGTTTTTTTCGCGATAGTCGCGGCAAATTTCATGAACGGAAAAAATTTAACCGCCTCCGTTCGGAAAGCGGCTGACTTCGTTACAAAATGCATCCTCCACGCCGAAAAATTAAATCTCGCGTGGAATTTCGGCTTGCCCTTCGAGGAATTTTTAACCGGACTTTAATGAAACTCCCCGCGCAAAATGTTACAATATAAAAAATTCGCGGAGGTGATAAAAATGCTCGACGTATTCCTCGCAATTTTACTCGTGCTGATTTTCGGCGCTGGAGCTGTAAAATTTTTCGGCAAATTCGCCTGGCTGATAATAAAATTTTTGTTTTCGGTCGTCGCCGTCACTTTCAAAATAATTTGTGTCGCGATCGGTTTGCTGACCGGAATAATCTACCTTGCCTTGAAAAAATTCGTCCCCGCCGCAGTCAACGCAATCCCCTACATAATTTCGGCAGCGATAACTTTTTTCGTGGCAGTCTTCGCAATCGGAAGAGAGTTCGCCACCGGAGAAAGCGCGTTGCTTTTCGTCGAAACAATGCTCCCGAAAAAAGAATTTCCGCGCAGAACGAAACTTTCATTAGCGTTGATCGAACTGGCGGATTCTTTGAGAGAAAATTTTATCGCGCAATGCGAAATGCAAATTCCAAAAATAAAACAATCTTTCGGCTTCAGTGGTGGCGAATAACTTCAAACCGCCACAAATTAACTTTCTCGCCCGGCGTAATCCCCGCCTTCCTCTTCGCAATGGCAATTTGTTCCTGAACGGTGTCGACGCCTTCGAGATCCGGCAACAGCAACCCGCGCCGCCCGTTGTTCTCGACGATAACGCCGTATTTTTTCGCGTCCATGCCCTTCAAATCGAAAACCCTTTCCGGCTCGCTCAAAACGTCGACGCTGTATTCAATGTCCTCAAGCTCGGAAACTTCGACGGGCGAAAATCTCGGATCGCGCGAACAAGCTGAAACCGCATTCTGAATAATTTCCTGCGCGATTGAATCCGTCGTCGGCATGAAAGTCCCAATGCAACCGCGCAAATCTCCGTCCTTGTGCAAGCTGACAAAAGTCCCCGCGCGCCGCGAAGTCATCTCCTCCGGTAAATTTTTCGGAAGAGAAATAATTTGGTGCGTGCTTACAAAAGTTTCAAGAGTCATTCGCGCAAGCTTAACATAGGCGTCCTCATTCTGCTTGCGCCTGATTGATTCGTTGTGCTTGAAATTTTCCAGCTGCTTATCAAAATTTCTCGCGGGATCTTCTCCGGTGATTTTCAGCCACGCAATTCCATAGCCAACGCCAAAAGTTCCCTCGTAGGACAAAAGTTCACTCGCAACAGATTTTTTGTCCAGCGCGCCCGCCATTATCCAGAACGAACGCAAACCACATTCAGCCGCGCGGTTGCACATGGTAGAATCCATAGTCAGCAGTTTCAAAAAATCTCCCGCGCCCAAAATTTTTGTAACTTCCTCGTCGAATTGCGGACCCTCTTTGACAAAGCCGTAAGGTCCGTCAGATTTCAGCTTGTGCGAAAGATCCCCGCTCGCCACGAAAACTGCGCGCCTGTTTAGTTCGTCAGCAACGCTCGAAATTATTTGCCCGAACTTGTAATGAACCGCCGCCGATAATCCTGAAAGACCTATTCGCAAAAATTTTACCTTGTCGAAATTTAATCCGGCTTGCTCCAAAAATCTCAAAGGTATCATCGTTCCGTGATCCAAATTTTTTTCGCGCTCGCCCATTATTCCCGCCGGTACTCTTTCGGACATCGCCGCGTCGCTCAATTTTTTCACGAAGTCGACGTCGTAATTTATCTTCAGCGAAACTTGCGGCGCGCGGAATTGTCCCATGTTCCCTTGCGCAGATTCTCCCGGCGAAATGTGAAAATAATCCGCGTACATGACTGAATGCGGGCTCGTGATTATTATCGTCTCCGGATTGAGTTCGACTATTCTCCGCGAAATTTCTTGATAGGCTTTCGTCGTCGCGGAAATTTTTTCTTCTTCGCCGCGCCCGACTTCCGGCAAAATTATCGGCGGATGCGGCACGGCTGTTGCGGCTAAAATGCTCATTCAAAATTCCTCCTCGTTTAATTCGGCTGTCGCGAAGAGTACCGCGCTCCCCGCGATTTTTACGCGCGCGCCCAAAACTTCACAGCGCAAAATTCCTCCACGCGCCGAAGCTTGCCGCGCGATAATTTTTTTCTTGCCCAAAATTTTTGACCAGTACGGCGCAATTAAACAATGCGTCGAGCCGGTGACGGGGTCTTCATTAATTCCGACCTTCGGCGCGAAAATTCTCGACACACAATCAAATTTTTCTCCGGCGGCAGTGACTGCTTGAGTCAGCCCTCCCAGCGCAGAAAGTTTTTCAAAATTCGGCTTGAGTTTTTCCACAGCCTCCGCCGAATCTAAAACAAGCAACAGGTCTCTGCTCAAATACGCCTCCAAAATTTCCGCGCCTGTTGCCTCCTTCATTTCGTCTGTCACGGGAATTTTTTTGTACTCGTAAGCCGGAAAATCCATCTCAAAAAATTTTTCAGTCTTCGTCACCGTCAACTTGCCGCTCAAAGTTTCAAACTCTACCGAATTTAAATCCGGCTTGCACTTCGTCAAAACCACAAACCCCGCCGCAAGTGTCGCGTGCCCGCAAAAATCAATCTCGGCGGCGGGCGTGAACCACTTCAGCCGAAAAATTTTCCCGTCCTCCACAACAAACGCCGTCTCCGATAAATTATTTTCCTGCGCGATTTTCAACATGATTTCTGCCGGCGGAAATTTTTCCGCGATACACACCGCCGCAGGATTCCCGCTAAAAATTTTTTCCGTGAAGGCGTCAACTATAAATTGTTTCATTTTAAATCAGCTCGCTTTGTTTCGTTTTATAGAAGTCCGCAAAAATTTGTAACATCTCGCCTTGAATTTCGTCAGCGTCGCCCTCGTGTAGGATCTCGATAAATCCCCAGCGGTCAAGCAAAACCGACGCGATATGCCCAATCGTTTCAATCGTAAATTCGTCAGCGTCCTCCGGCGCAAGCAAAACTATCGCCGTGCGAACATTTTCGCCGTCGTCCGGATACTTGAAACCGTCGCCGAGTTGCAGAATCCCAAACGCCGCCTCCTCCACAAATTCGCTCTTGCAGTGCAAAAGAATCATATGCCGCCCTGCAATAATCGTGCTGCCCTTGTCTTCGCGCAGGAGCAACGCCCGCGAAATTTCGGCACGACTTTTTTCATCACGCGCGGCAAAATTTCCTGCAAGCCTGCAAACTTCCTCAATGCTGTCGACGGATTCACGGGCAAAAAAATAATTTTTCGTCAGCGACAAAATCGCCAACCCGTACGCCGTCATTTTTTCGAGTGCTTCAGTAAACGGCGGGCGAATCTCAATTTCTTCCGCGCTACTCAAAAAATTTTTGCTCTGCCTGGAAATTTCCGCGTCGATTTTTTTTCTGTCCTCTTCAGTCAAAGCCGCGCTCACGACAATCACCGGACAATTCATGCGCGAAATCGGCACCGTCGAAATTATAAATTCAAAATCTTTTTCCGCCGCGTAGTCCGGCGTGATTTTTAAAATCGGAACTTCGTCGACAATCTTCAGCGTCGGGAAATTCGCGCGGAGCTGACTCGACAAAAGCCGCGAAGTCCCCATGCCCGTCGGGCAGGCAACAACGACGCGATGAGTTGCGTGCAAAAATTTTTCGCTGTCCGCCAACGCCGCGCCAATGTGCATCGCTATGTAAGCAATTTCCGCGTCGGGTAATTTTTCGCCGAGCTCCTCTTCGACTTCGACGACGCATTTTTTTGTAAGCGTCAAAAGTTCTGGATAATGTTTTTGCATTTCGCCGAGCAACGGATTGCGAATGTCCAAATGCATTTTTATTCGGCTAATCGTCGGCGCAAGGTGATTGACGAGACCCGCAAGCAAATTCTGATTCTTGTCAATATCGCGGCGGGAAATTTTCGCGGCGTTCTTCATAATCTGCCGCGCCATCTTCACGACACGAAAATTATCCATCATCGAAAAGTTTCCGAAATTCGCCGGCGTAAATCGACTGCGCGCGCCAGAAATATGCGCCGCAATGTAAAAAATTTCGTCGTCGGGAATTATTATTTCAAACTCCGAAGAAATTTTTTCCGCAAGTTTCGACGCCAAAATAAATTCGCGGCTGTTACGAGCCCTTGAAAAATTTTCCGCGTTAAAATTTATCGCCTCATGATTTTTTATCCGCTGAACCACAAGCGACAGGTGAACTATCAGCCCGATAAACGCGTTGTCTGAAAATTTGTAGCCGCTCTCCAATTCCATTTCGCGAATCATTTGCTCCAACTGCCGCCAAATCCCCGCGCCGATTAGCTCCAACAAAAATTTCGAGACCTGCGCGAGCTGAACATTTTCCTCGTCGTCGAGATTGTCCTGCATTAAATTTAACAGCTCCTCCTCCCCGACGTGCTCATAAATGTAACGGACAATCGTGCGCCGCAAATCCCGCTCGTCACCTAACAAACTTATCCCCAATCCGGGCTTGCGAATCAATTTCAATCCCTGCTCGTGAAACCACTCCTCTAATTTGTCAAGGTCGTTGCTGATTGTCGAATCGGTGACGTAAACCGCCGAAGACAGCACGAATAATTTTATCGGCTCCCCGCTCGCCAAAAGCTTGCCGATTATTATTGACCGCCTTTCGTTCGGCGTGTACTCCCGTTTTTTCGTGGACTTCAGTTTTTCGGCAAGCGCGTATCGTTTGACTTCACTGCCCGTCACGATAATTCCCGCGCCCGATTTTTTTTCAAGCCTAAGCCCGAATGAATTTAATACCTCTTCGACTTTTGAAATTTGTCGCGAAATTGTTTTTGAACTTACTCCAAGTTGTTTGGCTATTTCGTTCGTCGTTTGAAAATTTTTTTGCTGCAAAAGGAGTTTGACTATTTCCGCCGTCCGCTGTTCCAAAAAAATCACTCCTTCAGCAAATGCGCGGCACCAAATTCCCGACGGGCATATCAACAATCCGAATCCCGCCTATTTTCGTTTTGAGTCCGACTTTGCCGATAAATTTTTCGGTGACTTCGCCGATAATCGCGGAATTTTTCCCGCAATCAAATTTTTTCATGGCGGCAAGAATTTTTTCAGCAGAATTTTTCGGCACGACCGCAATAATTTTTCCCTCGTTGGCAAGTTCCAGCGCGTCGAAGCCGAGAATATCACAGACGCCGCGAATTTCCGAACGAATCGGAATTTTATTTTCGTCCAACAAAATCCCGACCTGCGCGGCGGCAGAAATTTCATTCAACACCGCCGCAACTCCCCCGCGCGTCGCGTCACGCAACATCGGAATTTTCGGCTCTATACTCAACATCTCAAAAATCATTTTGTTCAGCGGCGCGCAGTCCGATTTTACATTCGGCGGCAACTCCAAACCATGACGCTCCGCCAAAATCGTCGCGGCGTGATCTCCCAGCGTCCCCGACACCAAAATTTTCATGCCCGCACAAATTTTTTTCGGCGAAATCTCTACGCCGTCAATCAGTTCGCCAATTCCCGCCGTGTTGATAAAAATTCCGTCCGCTTGATTTTTCCCGACAACTTTCGTATCGCCCGTGACAATCTTCACGCCGGATTCATCAACCGCCGCGCGCATCGACCGCAAAATTTTTTTTAAGTCGTCGAAGTCGAAACCCTCTTCAATAATCAGACCGACCGACAAAAATTTTGGCACCGCGCCCGTTACGGATAAATCGTTCACCGTCCCGCAGACCGCAAGCTTGCCAATATCCCCGCCGCGAAAAAAAATCGGACGCACGACGTAACTGTCAGTTGTCATAGCCAGCCGCCCAATCTTCGCGCCGTCGTGAAGCTCGTTTAAAATTTCGTTGTCGAACGCCGGCAAAATAATTTCGTGAATCAAATCCGCGCTGAACTTCCCGCCCGCGCCATGCGCCAAAGTAATTTTCAAGTCAAAGCCCCCCTGTATTTGAACCACGCCGCGCAAACCCCTTCCACCGAAACCATGCACGGTCCGACGGCATTGAGCGGTCGGCAAATTTTTCCGAAGAGCGGGCACTGTGGCGGCGAAATTATTCCGCGCAAAACTTCCCCGCACCTGCAAGCCGTCCTGCGCGCAGATTTTTTTACTTCGAGCGGCAAAATTTTTTCGACGTCAAATTCTGCAAACTCCTCCCGAACTTTTAAACTGGACTTCGGAATTTTTCCCAGCCCCCGCCAATCCGCGTCGACTTCCTCATAAACCTGCGCGAGAATTTTTTTCGCCGCGATGTTACCTTCCGGCTTGACGACGCTTCTATATTCGTTGGCAACCTCCGCGCGATTTTCGTCGACCTGCCGCAATAAATTTATCAGCGCGATTAAAATTTCTTCCGGCTCGAATCCTGCAACAACACTCGGAATTTTATAACTTGCCGCCAAAAATTTGAAGACTTCCGCGCCCGTGATAACCGCAACATGCCCGGGCAATAAAAATCCGTCGACCCGAACAGCGGAATCGTTCAGCAACATTTTCAGCGCGGGCGGCACGAGTTTTTGCGCGGACAGGAAGAATAAGTTTTTGATGCCCTGACTTCGTGCGGCTAAGATTGTCGCCGCCGCAGTGGGAGCCGTCGTCTCGAAACCCACCGCAAGAAAAATTATTTTCTTCGTCGGATTTTCCTCCGCGATTTTCAAACAATCCAGCGGCGAATAAATTATTCGGACGTCCGCGCCTTCTGCAGAAACTTTTTCCAAACTCGAATCACTCCCGGGAACTTTCAACATGTCGCCAAAAGTCGCGATAATCACGCCGGAAATTTTCGCGTAAGAAATCGCCTTGTCAATGTATTCGTCGTCCGTCACGCAGACCGGACAGCCCGGCCCCGAAACCAATTCGACGTTCGGCGGCAAAATTTGTCGAATGCCCGCGCGAAAAATAGAAACCGTATGAGTTCCGCAGACCTCCATAAATCTCAAATTCTTTTTACCGCTCGCAAGCTCCTCAATTTTTTCAATCAACCCTGACATTTTTTACCTCGAACATTTAAAAATTTTTTGAAGAGAGGCCGTCAAGGACGACGGCCCCGCCCGCGTTATGAGCGTGACGCGAATACAGCGGGCAGTTTTCTTTTGCTACTTTTCTTTTGCGCCAAAAGAAAAGTAGATGCTGGTTTTAAAGAGAGAAAAAAATTTCTACAAAGAAAAGAAGATACTAATTCCAAAAGAAAAATAGAGCTCCAAACTTTTTGGGAAAAAATTTACCTAATTATAAAACACTTCGCCGAAAAATTAAAGCCGCCGTTTGAATTGACGCGCCCGAAAATTTTTGCTAAACTTGCAAAGTTAATCTGACAAAAGGAATTTTTGAAAGGAAGTTCAAAATGGCTAAAGAAAAAATCTCAAAAGTTGTGCTTGCTTATTCCGGCGGGCTTGATACGTCGGTGATTATCCCCTGGCTTAAAGAAAATTACGGTTGCGAAGTTATAGCCGTCTGCGCGGACGTCGGGCAGGGCGATGAACTGAACGTCGTGCACGATAAGGCGTTGAAGTCCGGCGCGTCGAAAGTTTTTATCGAAGACTTAACGAAAGATTTTATCGAAAATTATATTTTCCCCACGCTGAAAGCCGGAGCAGTCTACGAAGAAAAATATTTGCTCGGCACGTCCTTTGCCCGCCCGATTATCGCGAAAAAACTCGTCGAAATTGCGAAGGCTGAAGGTGCAGAGGCTGTCGCTCACGGCGCAACCGGCAAGGGCAATGATCAAGTTCGCTTTGAGTTGACGGTTAAAGCCCTCGCCCCCGAACTGAAAATTATCGCTCCTTGGCGCGAATGGGAACTCGACTCCCGCGAATCTGAAATCGAATACGCGAAGGCGCACGATATTCCTATCGCCACCGAAAATAAAAAGTACAGCATGGACAGAAATATTTGGCACCTCTCCCACGAAGGCTCCGACCTCGAAGACCCCTGGAACGCGCCGAATAATTCCATGTTCTTAATTTCAAAAGCCCCCGAAGATGCGCCCGATAAGCCCGAAGAAATTACTATCGATTTTGAAAAGGGCGTCCCCGTCGCGGTGAACGGCGTCAAAAAAGATTCTGTCGCCCTCGTCACCGAATTAAACGAAATCGGCGCGCGCAACGGTATCGGTATCGTTGACATCTGCGAAAATCGTCTCGTCGGCATGAAAAGTCGCGGCGTCTACGAAAATCCCGCCGGCTCAATTTTGTATTACGCTCACCGCGAACTTGAATACCTCTGCCTCGACCGCGCAACCTTCCATTTCAAACAGCACGTCGCGATTAAATATGGCGAACTCGTTTATGACGGCATGTGGTTCTGCCAGCTGCGCGAAGCCCTCTCCGCGTTCGTCGACGCCACGCAGGAAACTGTCACCGGCACAATTAAACTTAAGCTCTACAAGGGAAATATTATTTCTGCCGGCGCGAAGTCCCCGCACTCCCTCTACAGTCAAGAGTTCGTGACTTTTGAGCACGACGACGTTTATAATCAGGCGGACGCCACCGGATTTATAAATTTGTTCGGCTTGCCGCTGAAAGTCCGCGCGCTGGTGAATAAAAAATGAGCGAAAAACTTTGGGGCGGGCGTTTTGAAAAATCTACCGACGAAATGATTAACGAGTTTCAAGCGTCGATAAATTTCGATAGGCGCATGTACCGCGAAGATATTCAAGGCTCGATTGCCCACGCAAAAATGCTCGCAAGGTGTGAAATTATTTCCGCTGACGACGCCGAAAAAATTATCGCCGGTCTGAAAAAAATTCTCGCGCAAATCGACGCCGGCAACTTTGAATTTAAAGTCGAACTCGAAGATATTCATATGAATATCGAGAAGGCGTTGACGGACGAAATTGGGGAGGCGGGCGGCAGGCTCCACACGGCGCGCAGCCGAAACGACCAGGTTGCCCTCGATACGCATCTTTACGTTCGCCGGCAAGTTCGCGAAGTCCAGGAATTAATTTTGGCGTTGCAAAAATCTCTCGTCGACTCCGCGAAAAAAAATCTCGGCGTAATTATGCCCGGCTATACCCACCTTCAGCGCGCGCAACCGATTTTGTTTTCGCATCACCTCATGGCTTATTTCGAGATGCTTCAGCGCGATTTTGAAAGATTTTGCGGCGCGTACGACAGGGCAAATATTATGCCGCTCGGCGCGGGCGCGCTCGCCGGAACGACTTTTCCGATTGACAGAAAATTTGTCGCCGACGAACTGAAATTCGACGCAATTTATCTGAACAGCCTGGACGCGGTCAGCGATAGAGATTACATTCTGGAATTTTTGGCGGCGGCGTCAATTTTGATGATTCACCTTTCGCGGCTTAGCGAAGAAATAATTTTGTGGTGCAGTCGCGAATTTAATTTCGTCGAACTTGACGACGCGCATTGCACCGGCTCTTCAATGATGCCGCAGAAAAAAAATCCCGACGTCCCTGAACTCGTGCGCGGGAAAGCCGGGCGCGTCTTCGGTCATTTGACGGCAATGCTCACGACCGTTAAAGCTCTGCCGCTCGCCTACAACAAAGACCTGCAGGAGGACAAGGAAGGGCTCTTCGACGCGATTGATACCGTGAAATTTTCCCTAGCCGTCTTCGCGCAGATTATCGCGGGCATGAAAATTAAATCCGAAAATATGCGCCGCGCCGTCGAGGAAGATTTTTCCAACGCGACGGATTTGGCTGACTACCTCGTCAAAAAAAATCTGCCCTTCCGTCAAGCGCATGAAGTTTCCGGAAAAATCGTCCACCATTGTATTGAGCGCGGGATTTATCTGAAGGACTTGACGCTTGACGAATTTAAAACCTTCTCCGAAAAATTCGACGCCGATATTTTCAGCGCGATTAATCCTGAAACTTGCGTCAATGCTCGAAATTCTTTGGGCGGCACTTCGATTAAGCAGGTCGAGTTTCAAATTTCCGAAGCTTGCGATTGGCTTTCAATGAACTCGTAAAATTTTTGGGCGCGCGGTGAAAATCTGCGCGTCTTTTTTTTGTGGAAAAGTTTTGCAGGATTATTTATCGGCGGTGCGAATTTTAGAATTGGAAATTTTTTTTGAATGGCACGGGAGGTTTTGGATTGAAGGTTTTAATTTGTGATTACGTCGGGATTTCAGAACAGTGGCTCGAAAATTTTACCGTCAGAAAAAATTTTGAAGTCGTCGGAACAATTTTGCCGGCAACCACTCAAAATCAAAGGGCTTTGCTCGCGGAAGATTCTTGGGATTATCTTTTGATATTTGAGCAAAATTCGCGGCAATTTTTTTCGTTGCTGATTCAATTCATGAATATTCCTGCGGAGCGTGTGATTTTTGCGCTTGACGAATTAAGTTGGATGACTCATCCTTTGGCGGTTTACGCTCTGATAAATCCCGAAGGGGGGGGGCAGGGGATTTACCGGCTGGCAAGTTTTCAGATCACACGGCAAGCCGGCTACTTTGTCACCTGCACAACGTACGACGGACTTCATTACGTTGCCACGTCGAATGATATTACTATCATGAGGAATATGTACGTCAACCGCAGAAATTGGGCCGAACGCGATATAAAACTTTTCCACGAACTGACGAAAAAATTTTGTAAAGTCGACGATAACGACGGTTTGTTTTTAGATTTGGGCGCGAATATCGGGACGACGGGAATTTATTTCATAAAAAAACTTGCGCCAAAATTAAAACTCCTCGCCTTTGAACCGGATGCCGAAAACTTTAAACTCCTGCGCGCAAATTTAATTCTTAACGAGCTGGAAAAAATTTCTACCGCAGAAAATTTTGGGCTTGGCGTCGAAGAAAGCACTCAAACTATGTACAAAAATATTTTTAATCTGGGAGGGAATAGTGTACTTGCACACCAAGAAGGTGCTGAATCGGAGACGATAAAAATTATTTCTCTGGACAAATATTTTGCCGAAAAAAATCTTCGCGCCGAAGAGGTTAAATACATTTGGATTGATACAGAAGGTTTTGAGTCGCAGGTTTTGCTCGGAGCAAAAAATATTTTAAGGAGGAGTGCCGCGCCAATTTTTATGGAGTGTAATCCTCATTTGTGGCAGAAGTCCGGTTTTTACGAAGGAATGATGGAGCTTTTGCTCGAAATTTATTCGGGTTGCGTGTTAATGTGGGAGGTGACCGCCACTCAAAAAATTAACTTGTATCCTATAGAAAAGATTTGGGAATTTCAAAATGCAACCACACAGCTGGGAGATATTTTCTTAGTGAAAAAATAGCGGGGGGATTTAATTTGATTTTAGTTTTAGATTTTGGCGGGCAATACAATCAGCTTATCGCGCGGCGCGTTCGTGAAAATCATGTCTATTGCGAAGTTCACACGCTTACCGGCGGTAAAACTTCCGCTGACAAAAATGTTAAAAGCGGTCTCGGCACGGCGATAAATTTTTCTGCGATTCGCGACCTTCAGCCCGAAGGAATTATTTTGACGGGCGGTCCTCAAAGCGTCTATAATTTTAGTGGCAAGGAGCAAGGTTTTCTTCCGCCTGAAGAAATTTTTAACTTGAATATTCCTGTGCTGGGGATTTGTTACGGCGCGCAGGCAATGACTCAAGTTCTCGGCGGCGCGGTGAAAAAATCCGAAGTCAGCGAATACGGCAAGACCAACCTGAAAATTATCCGCGATTCAAAAATTTTTGCAGGCGTCGAAAAAAATTCCGTCGTCTGGATGAGCCATACCGACAGAATTTTTGATTTGCCGAAAGATTTTGTCGCGACTGCCTCCAGCGAAAATTGCCCGATTGCCGCCGCCGAAAATCCCGCGAAAAATTTGTACGCCGTCCAGTTTCACCCCGAAGTTTTGCACACCGTCGAAGGCAAAAAAATTTTGTCCAACTTCGTCGAAATTTGCGGTTGCCGTCGTGATTGGCAAATGGATTCTTTCGTCGCGGACAAAATCGCCGAACTCAAAAATAAAATCGGCGCGGGGAAAGTCCTCTGCGCGCTTAGCGGCGGCGTCGATTCGAGTGTTGCCGCCGTCATGTTGAGTAAGGCGGTCGGAAAAAATTTGACTTGCGTTTTTGTGGATCACGGGCTGCTTAGAAAAAATGAGCCCGCCGAAGTCGAAGCCGCCTTTAAAAATTATGACTTGAACTTTATAAAAATCGACGCGAGCGAAAGATTTTTAACGAGGTTGCGCGGAGTGACTGACCCCGAACGCAAAAGAAAAATTATCGGCGAAGAATTTATCCGCGTGTTCGAGGAAGTCGCGAAAAAAATTGGCGCGGTCGATTATCTCGTACAGGGCACGATTTATCCCGACGTTATAGAAAGCGGCTTGGGAAAATCCGCCGTCATTAAATCTCATCACAACGTCGGCGGCTTGCCGGATTTCGTGGACTTCAAGGAGATTGTCGAGCCGCTTAG
This sequence comes from uncultured Selenomonadaceae bacterium, assembly GCA_905234195.1. Lineage (GTDB taxonomy): Bacteria > Bacillota > Negativicutes > Selenomonadales > Selenomonadaceae > Quinella. Next base: position 94,449 of record CAJOFR010000006.1, on the reverse strand, counting down.
ACTTTTATTCAAGGACGAAGTTCGTGAGGCAGGGCGTCAACTCGGCTTGCCTGAAAATATCGTTAGCCGTCAGCCTTTTCCGGGTCCTGGTCTCGGAATTAGAATTATCGGCGAAGTCACTGCGGAAAAAATTAAAATCGTGCAGGACGCCGACGCGATTTATCGCGAAGAAATTTTCAAGGCGGGTATCGCGCCCGAACTCGGACAATATTTCGCCGCGCTGACAAATATGCGCTCGGTCGGTGTCATGGGCGACGGGCGCACCTACGATTACGCGATTGCCCTGCGCGCCGTCTTGACAAGCGATTTTATGACCGCCGAAGCCGCGCAGATTGATTGGAAAATTTTAAACACCGTTGCTAACAGAATAGTCAACGAAGTCAAGGGCATCAACCGCGTTCTGTACGATTGCACTTCCAAGCCGCCCGCGACGATTGAGTTTGAATAATTTTTGCGCGGGCATTTGTCTCCGCGAGGGAGTGAATGACTTTGAAAAATAAATTTTTTGCCGACGATTTACGGACGTTGCTCGCGGCGGTCGCTGAAGAGTACGATAAAAGGGAGGGGGAGCCGCTGACCGTCGTTATTATCGGGGGTTCGGCGGCGGTCTTTCAGTTTGATTTTTATACGACGACGAGAGATATAGACTACATGCTTGAAAAACCTTCTCCGCTTTTTTTAGAGTGCGTCAAGTCTGTAGGTGAGCGGCTGAATTTGCAAGGTCGTTGGATGCACGAACAAAGTGTGGCGCGAGAAAAATACGCGGTCGGCTTGAAAAAAGTTTTCTTCAGCGGTTCCACCCCCCTGCCGATAAAATCTGAAAGGGTTTCTTTTCGTGTGCAGGGGCGCGATTGGTATTTGGCAATTAAGGCAAAAGTTTTTCGTCGTTATCGCCACGACGCGACAGATATTTTGGGCTTGCTTATCGAAGAAAAATCTCAAGGGCGAAAAATTACCGGCGCGGATATTAAAAATTTTTATGACGGAATTTATGGCTTGGTTCGTCCTCCTCACCCCGAAGTTATAAATTTTCTTGAGACGCTGGATAATTGCCCCGACCTTGAGAAATTGCGAGAGCTTTATCTTTTGGAGGAGGCTTATCAGAAAAAAATTTATGTGCGGCTGGAATTTTTTCTTTTGTGTAGATTTGGCAATACGGGAACAATATACGATATTATGCATCACAGCCGAAAATGGATTTCAGAGGAGGACGTTCGCAAAACTTTTGAAATTTACGGTGCCGAATTCAGCGATAAAGCAATTAAAAATATCGCCCGTCGAGTTCTGCCCTTCGTCTACAAATTGCCCGCCGAAAAATTTTTAGCCGAGTCCGTAGAAGATTTGCAAAAACTTCAGCACAAAAATTTTTCGTCCGTAGAGGAATGAATGACTTTGGAAAATAAATTTTCAGTCGACGATTTGCGAATGATTCTTTCGGCGGTCGCTGAAGAGTACGATAAAAGGAAAGGGGAGCCGCTGATCGTCGTTATTATTGGGGGTTCGGCGGCGGTCTTTCAATTTGATTTTTATACGACGACGAGAGATATAGATTACCTGCTTGAAAAACCTTCTCCGCTTTTTTTAGAGTGCGTCAAGTCTGTAGGTGAGCGATTGAATTTGCAAGGTCGTTGGATGCACGAACAAAGTGTGACGCGAGAAAAATACGCGGTTGGTTTGAAAAAAGTTTTCTTCAGCGGCTCAACCCCCCTGCCGATAAAATCTGAAAGGGTTTCTTTTCGTGTGCAGGGGCGCGATTGGTATTTGGCGTTGAAAATTGCTTCGTTCCGCCGCTATCGCCACGACGCGACAGATATTTTGGGCTTGCTTATCGAGGAAAAATCTCAAGGGCGAAAAATTACCGGCGCGGATATTAAAAATTTTTATGACAAAATTTGCGGGATGGTTTGTCCTCCTCACGCCGAAGCTATAAATTTTCTTGAGACACTGGATAATTGCCCGGATCTTGAAAAATTGCGGCAGCTTCATCTTTTGGAGGAGGCTTATCAGAAAAAAGTCTATGCGTGGCTGGAAATTTTTTTCTTCCTAAAATTTCTCGATTGGGATCAAGTTTTCAAAGTGATTGACGACAGCCGAAAATGGACTTCGGTGGAGGATGTGCGCAAAACTTTTGAAATTTACGATACCAAATTCAGCGATAAAGAAATTAAAAGTATCGCCCGTAGCACTTTGCCTTTCGTTTACAAATTGCCCGCCGAAAAATTTTTAACCGAGTCCGTAGAAGATTTGCAAAAACTTCAGCACAAAAATTTTGAAGGGTGATTCGATGTTCCGCGAAATTTTATCGGAAAATATTTCGGAATTTGGGCTTGCGCTTTCCGAAAAACAGCTTGACGATTTTCAAATTTTTTATGAGCTGGTCACGAGCTGGAACGAAAAAATAAATCTGACGGCGATAACCGGCGAAAAAGATTTTGCCGTCAAACATGTTGTCGATTCGCTGACGCTGTGGGACGAAAAAAAATTCGCCGGCGCAAAAAAAATTATCGACGTCGGAACCGGCGCGGGCTTTCCAGGTATTCCGCTGAAAATTTTTTTGCCGGAAGTCGAAATTTTTTTGCTCGATTCTCTTTCTAAGCGCGTCGAGTTCCTGAAAAAAGTTGTCGCCGCTCTGAATTTGAAGGGCGTGACTTGCATTCACGGGCGCGCGGAAGATTTTGCCCGCCAAAAAAATTTTCGTGAGGCTTTCGATATTGCCGCGACGCGCGCCGTTGCTCGGCTGAATGTCATCGCCGAATATTGCCTGCCCTTCGTGAGAATCGGAGGGACTTTCGCGGCGTTGAAGGGCAAAAATTTTCGCGAAGAAATTGCCGAAGCACAAAACGCCGTTAAAATTCTCGGCGGCGGCGAAATAAATGCCGTCGAAAAAATTTTGCCAGGTCTCCCCGATATTCGCGCGGTGATTTACGTTGAGAAAAAAATTCCCGCGCCAAAAAAATTTCCGCGAAAAGCAGGAACCCCCGTTAAAAATCCTCTGACTTAGAGGAATTTTTTTTTTGAAGTCGAAAATAACAGCGGGGTGATTTCCTTGAACGTGAAAAATTTTTTTATCGGCGCGTTGGTGCTGGCGGCAATGACGATCAATCCGCCGCAAGTTTTTGCTGAAGAGGGCGTCGAAGCTTTTGGCGAAGATGTTGACAGGAATGTTGAAGATATTTTTCCCGCCGAAAATCCGAATGACGAGAATTTTAGCGAAAATATTCCGCCCGCCGATAACCCCGACGAAAAAACTTTTAATGACGAAGATTTTGGTGACGAGTTGAGTTTTGTTGACTTGAATAAAAATCGCCGTGAAGATGCGCCCGCAGAAAATCCCCAACCGAATTTTACACAGCCCGAAAAAAATATTCCCCCGTCCCAAAATGACGTGGAAAAAATAATTCCGAAAAACGAAATTGAAAATCCTCCGAAGAAGAAGAAGTACAAAAAGCAAAAGGCGCGTTTCGTGAAACTGACTGCCGACGATAATTATACTTACTATCTCGATTTGCAAAGTGTTGCCTGGAAAAGAATGCTTTATTCCGCGAGCGAATATATTGCCGACGTTTGGATTCGCATGATTGAACGCAACGAGGATATTTCAAGTTTGCCCGAAGATTTGGCGGAATATGTGGGCGTGCAGGAAAGCGAAGAAGTCAAGCTGGCTCTGGAAAAAGGTATCCTTTATGATCCGGTCGACGTGGAAGTTTTGAGCCACAGGAAATATTTTTTGGAGCATTATTATTTGCGCCCGAAAACCAAGCAAATTCAGTTCCTCTGCGAATTGGAAGTCGTGGGGCATCCGCAAAACACAATTTCCGAACGCGCCTACGATTACAAAAATTGGGAAAACCTTGTGCCAAGCAGCGTCGAGTCGGTGATTTATGAAACCGTCCTCAAAAAAATTGGTACGGGTAAGGCTTCGGACAAAGGACACATGACTTTGATTGATATGGTCGAAGAGTACGCGCGAATTTCGTTGAGATAGCTCGGAGGGAAAAATGGCAAGCAAATCCGAAACGCAAGAAAAAAATCCGGCGGAAGAAACTTTTCAACCGGAAGAGCCGAAATTTTCGCTGGACGATATAATTTTGTCGAACGCAGTCAAGGCGCAGATTTTGGACGTGGCGACCTACGCGGAAAATTCCTACAGGGTTTTCGAGTTGTGGGGATTTAAAAACACGCATAAATTTTCGCGGCGCATCGGCGTCAATCTTTACGGCGCGCCCGGCACCGGCAAAACTATGGCGGCGCACGCGATAGCTAAGCAGCTCGGCAGAAAAATTTTAATCGTCAACTACGCGGACATTGAATCAAAATATGTCGGCGAAACTCCCAAAAATATCCGCAAGGCTTTCGAGGCGGCGAAAAAATCTAACAGCATTTTGTTTTTCGACGAGGCGGACGCGATTTTGAGTAAGCGCGTCACGAACATGACACAGGCGGTTGATGTCAGCGTGAACCAAACGCGCTCGGTTATGCTCATGTTGATGAACGAATACCAGGATTTTATAATTTTTGCGACGAATTTTATCGAGAATTTTGACCCCGCGTTCATGCGAAGGATTTCGATTCACATTAAGTTCGAGCTGCCCGACGAAGATTGCCGGAAAAAAATTTGGGCGATGTATATTCCGCAGGACTTGCCGAATAATATTGACGTCGAGGAAATTGCGAAGAAGTACGACGGGATTTCAGGCAGCGATATTTCAAATGCCATGCTCAATGCCGCGTTCAAGGCGGCGCGGCTGAAATGCGACGCTCTGGACAAAAATTTTGTCTTTGAGGCTGTCGAAAATATTTTGGCGAGCAAGGCGGCGAACAAAGGTTGATTTAAACTCCCAAGATAGAATTTTTAAAGGAGATGTTTTTTAATGATTCCTGTTTTGATTGGTTTAGGCGCACTCGTCGGCGGGCTGGTCGTCGTGACGAACTGGGAAGAGATTACCGGTTGGCTGAAGGACTTCCTGCCGAAAATTCAGACGGCTCTGCAAAATATCGGCGTCGGCGATTACGTCGCGAAACTTTTTTCCAGCGTCGAAAATGGCGCGCTTCGCCTTGTGCACAGGCTTTATTACAAAGAGGACGGCAAATGGATTGAGAAGACCACGACGCGCGAAATTGACGAATCTCAAGTGCCGGAGTGGGCAAAAGCAGGGTTGTCCAACAAGGAGACCGACGTTACTTCCCGCTACGAAAAAGAACTCGAACTTACGATTTGAGCGAGGTGAATTTAAATGGCGATTACTAAGCAAACAATCGAAATGGCTGTTGAGTCGGTGAAGGATTTTTTTAAAAACTTGCTCAAGCCGAATATGACGCTCGAAGACATTAACGAGGTCGTGAATCCGCGTTTGGTGGAGCTTATCGAAAAGCACGAAAAGAAGGGCTTGCAGTACAGCGCGGGGAAATTTCACATTAAGTACGTCGACGAAAAAAATTTCCAGCTCGAATTTGAAATGTACTTCAAGGACGAGGAAGATCAGTGGCACAAGGTTGCTAACGAAAGCGAACTTCGCGAGGTGAGTTTGCTCGAAGAGGGCGCGGCAAAAACTATCAAGGCTCTGAAAATTATCACCTTCCCGATAGAACTTCCCGAAGCTAAAGCCGAAAAGGAAACGGCTCCCGCAAAAGAGGAAGTCAAAAAAATTTCGGAGGAATCGAAGGAAATTAAACTGAATTAATTTTTGAACAGATAAAAATTTTTTGGCGGAAAGGACTTGAAAAAACTTTCCGCCTTTTATTTTTGCAAGGACTTATAAAAAAATTTAACAGCTTTAAGAAAAATTACGATAAATTGACAGAGAGGAGAGGCAGTCATGGCAAATACAAATTTTAACTTAATGGCAATAAACTTAAATCAGACGACGGGAGCCGGCACCGCGCCGCAGAGTTCGCGCACTTCAAACCTAAATTCGAGAAATAATTTTGCACAGCGACAAAGCACGAAAAATAATTTCGGCAAGGCTCTTGAAAAGGCCGGTTCAAAAATCGGGGACGCACCGCAACAGGAAATTTCGCAGAAGGGATCCGCAGAAATTCAAGACGCAGTGAAAGTCACGGAAAATTCCCAGCCGGAAAATGAATCGAATGTCAATTTGCAAAACGACACCTCGCAAACAAAAACTTCGGTTCAGGAAAATGAAACACAGCCGCAGGACGCGCCTCAAGACGAAACGAAAATAACCGAAACCGTCGAGGCGGGCAAGGTAGTCGAGACGGCAGAGGAGCCGACGACGGAAAAGCCGGCAGAAAATTTTGCCGCAGATAAAAATTTTGAACACAGACCGTCCGCGAATAAAAATTTTGGTCATAGAAACTTCGCCGCCAAAAATTTTGTCAGGGTTTTTGGAAACAGATTTTTCGACAGTCAGCCGACGAATAATAAAATTTTCGAGAACACGACGCCGGAAATAAAAACGCTTGAACAAATTCCGACGGGGAAGCCTGCAGAAAAAGTTTCGGGGAAAATATTGGAAACAGTTCCTTCAGAAGATACGCCGACAAAAATTTTCGCGACAACTTCCAAAATTGATGCAACAGAAGGTTTGCCGAAAAATATTTCCGAAAACGAATTGCCGGAAAAAATTTCTCAAGAGCCGCCCGCAGAAATACAGCCGACGATTTTAGAAAATTTTTCTTCGGGAGAAGTTGTTGACACGCCGCAGGAAATTCCCGCAGAATTGCCAAAGGACGTCCCGCAAAAAATTTCTGCCGAAGTTCCAACACATACGCCGCGCAGATTTTCGACAAGGGTAGCGGCGGAAGTTTCGCCCGATGTTCCCGAAAAAGTTTTGACCGAAATCCCGAACGATTATCCGGAAAAAGTTTTGGCGGAAGTTTCGCCGGAAATGCCTCAAGAAAATTCCGCGCCGGCAGAAATTCAACCCGCGCCGCAAATTTTTACCGGAGTGCCTTATTTTTTCTCGTCGAATATGGAAACTCTTTTGACGGCGAAAAATACGAACGCTACAACCAAAGCCGTCGAAACAAATTTGATGACGGTTATGCCGCAGACGCGGGACAACAAGGCGCAGAAAATGCTCGACATTTTGAGCGGCAAGACGTGGGATTCTTCGGAAACCGGCACGAACGTTGAAATTGACAGCCGCCGCCCGCAACCGAACACCGTCCCGCAAATTCGGACGCGCATTTCATCTTGGTCGCGGTTCAGTCAAATTCAACAGCCGACTGTAGAAATAAATCAGCCGACGCAGGAAATTTCACAGCCTGCAGAAAATATTCAGCCGCAACAAATTCAATACCAACCGCGCGTTCAGACACAGCAACAACCGCAAATTCAAATACAGCCGCAGATTTTGACGCAACAGCCGCAAATTCAGCCACGAGTTGAAATTCAACAGCCGACGGTAGAAATAAATCAGCCGACGCAAGAAATTTCACAGCCTGCAGAAAATATTCAGCCGCAACAAATTCAGTACCAACCGCGTGTTCAGACACAGCAACAACCGCAAATTCAAACACAGCCGCAGATTTTGACGCAACAGCCGCAGACTCAGTCACGAGTTGAAATTCAACAGCCGACTGTAGAAATTAGTCAGCCGACGCAGGAAATTTCACAGCCTGCAGAAAATATTCGGCCGCAACAAATTCAATACCAACCGCGCGTTCAGACACAGCAACAACCGCAAATTCAAACACAGCCGCAGATTTTGACGCAACAGCCGCAAATTCAGCCACGAGTTGAAATTCAACAGCCGACGGTAGAAATTAGTCAGCCGACGCAAGAAATTTCACAGCCTGTAGAAAATATTCAGCCGCAACAAATTCAGTACCAACCGCGTGTTCAGACACAGCAACAACCGCAAATTCAAACACAGCCGCAGTTTTTGACGCAACAGCCGCAAATTCAGCCGCGAGTTGAAATTAATCAACCGACGGTAGAAATAAATCAGCCGACGCAGGAAATTTCACAGCCTGTAGAAAATATCCGGCCGCAACAAGTTCAGTACCAACCGCGCATTCAGACACAGGCACAACCGCAGATTCAGCCACGAGTTGAAATTCAACAGCCGACGGTAGAAATTAGTCAGCCGACGCAGGAAATTTCACAGCCTGTAGAAAATATTCAGCCGCAACAAATTCAGTATCAGCCTAGAGTTCAGACACAGGCACAACCGCAAATTCAGCCGCGAGTTGAAATTAATCAACCGACGGTAGAAATAAATCAGCCGACGCAAGAAATTTCACAGCCTGTAGAAAATATTCAGCCGCAACAAGTTCAGTATCAGCCTAAAGTTCAGACACAGCAACAACCGCAAATTCAAACACAGCCGCAGATTTTGACACAACAGCCGCAATTTCAGCCACGAGTTGAAATTAGTCAACCAACGGTAGAAATTTCACAGCCTGCAGAAAATATCCGGCCGCAACAAGTTCAGTACCAACCTAGAGTTCAGACACAGGCACAGCCGCAATTTCAGCCACGAGTTGAAATTCAGCAACCAACGGTAGAAATTAGTCAGCCGACACAAGAAATTTCACAGCCTGCAGAAAATATTCAGCCGCAACAAATTCAGTATCAGCCTAGAGTTCATACACAGGCACAACCGCAAATTCAGCCGAGAGTTGAAATTAATCAGCCGACGACAGAAATTAATCAGTCGACACAAAAAATTTCACAGCCTGCAGAAAATATTCAGCCGCAACAAATTCAGTATCAACCGCGCGTTCATACACAGGCACAACAGCAAATTCAGCCGCGAGTTGAAATTAGTCAGCCGACGGTAGAAATAAATCAGCCGACACAAGAAATTTCACAGCCCGTAGAAAATATTCAGCCGCAACAAATTCAGTATCAGCCTAGAGTTCAGACACAGGCACAACCGCAAATTCAGCCGCGAGTTGAAATTAGTCAACCGACGGTAGAAATTAATCAGTCGACACAAGAAATTTCACAGCCTGCAGAAAATATTCAGCCGCAACAAATTCAGTATCAGCCTAGAGTTCAGACACAAGCACAACCGCAAATTCAGACACAGCCGCAAATTTTGACGCAACAGCCGCAAATTCAGCCGCGAGTTGAAATTCAACAGCCGACGACAGAAATAAATCAGCCGACGCAAGAAATTTCACAGCCTGCAGAAAATATCCGGCCGCAACAAATTCAGTATCAGCCTAGAGTTCAGACACAGGCACAGCCGCAGATTCAGCCACGAGTTGAAATTAGTCAGCCGACGACAGAAATAAATCAGCCGACGCAAGAAATTTCACAGCCCGCAGAAAATATCCAGCCGCAACAAATTCAGTACCAACCGCGCGTTCAGACACAGGCACAACCGCAAATTCAAACACAGCCGCAATTTCAACAGCAACAGTTTGGCGCGGAAATAAATCCCGTCATCAATTCCGTGCAACCGCAAATTGAAGCCCGCCCAGCTCAACAACAAATTTCATTCGAGCCGACTTTGAACAGCGCGCAGGTCGAGGAAGGTCAGCCGTCGACGAACGTCACACCGGCACAGCAGACGCCGCAAAACTTTTCGCAGAATCAACAGCAAACTTTTTCGCGGACGCCCCAACAGCCCGAACAAATTCAACAGCCGATAATCCAACAGCCGCAGATTGAACAGAATTTCAGGCAAAATTTGTCGCAGGTCGTTGACGTCGAGTTGCAAGTTCAACAGCAAAATTCTGGCGGCGAAGAAAATTTCATTCCGCACGCGGCTCCTGCCAATAATCCCGCGCCTGTCCAGCCGACGACGCAAATTCAGACTCCCGAAACCGCCGCTCAAACCTCACGTAATGATTTTAACGTTCCCGCCCAGATTGTCGAGCAGGCAAGGTTAATTCGCAACGCGGAAAATACCGAAATGGTTATAAATCTTAAGCCGGAACATCTCGGCAACTTGACGCTTAGAATTTCCGTTAATCAAAACGGCGCACTCACCGCGAATTTTTACAGCGATAACGCGCAGGTTCGCACGATTATTGAAAATTCCCTCGTGCAACTCAAGCAGGAACTTAGCGATCAGGGAATTAAAGTCGAAAATGTGCAGGTTTATGCCGGACTTAGCGACGGCGGCTTGACTAATGGTCAAGGACAACAGGCTTGGCAACAAAATCAACAGCAGAGAAATAACAGAAGCCGTATTGATTTTGACGCGTTCGACGAAGAAGCGGACGTCGTCACGCCCGTTGATGATATAAATTCCACGGACGGCGTAGATTATAAAGTTTAATTGGAGGTTTTTAAAATGGCAAACTCACTCAATACCATAACCGTTAATGGCGTGACTTATAATTCGGAGGCTTACGCGTCGGCAAACGCCGTGACCAAAACTAATAACGAACTCGATAAAAATGCTTTCTTGACTTTGCTCGTCACCGAACTGCAGAATCAAGATCCCCTTGACCCTCAAGATAACAGCGAATTTGTCGCGCAGATGGTTCAATTTTCCACGCTTGAACAAATGTCAAATATGTCAAGTGCTCTCGGCGATATTAATACCCTCGTCGGCAATATCGACACTTCGGTTTTAGTCGGGCAGCTTAGCGGAATGATTGGCAAGGGGCTCGATTGGATTGAGACTGTGGAAACTGCGGACGATAAAGGCAACCCAGTCAGCACGACGGAAAGTTTCAGCGGGATTATTACCGGCGTGACTGTGGCGGACGGCGTCACGAAAGTTATCGCGCAGACAGAAGACGGAAAAACTTATCAAGTTGGCGTCAACAATATCGCTTATGTTTACGAACTCAATGATAATTCCGAAAATCCTTCCGATTCCGGCGTTGCCACTGAAGAAGTTGTCGCCGAAGTTTGATTTTTGAAATCACCGTTGGTTAATCGGATTGACGGAGGTTTTTTACATGGACGATCAAAAATTTTTCAAGGAAAGTGCTTTTGACGAACTGTACGAAGGAACTTTTTTCGTTGACGAATTTCCGCGACAGCCGCCGGATACTTCAAAGGCGGATAATTCTGCAGAGGCCGCCGAAATCAGCGCGGCAACTTCCAAAGTCAGGATGTCCACCGAACTCGAAGTGAATCAGCAGGTTAATCGCGCGATAAGTTCAAATTACGCTTTGGGCGGGAATTTCGGCGGGAGTATGCCGGCGCAGTTCATGGGAAAAATTTTCGGGGATATTTAATCGAAAAAAAACGCGGTAAAGTTTAATCGAAAGATTGACTTCACTGCGTTTTTTGTTTGCAAAATTTTGGACTAAATATTTTTTTCGACGGAAATGGCGATGTCCACCCTGTGCCCGCCCAAATCCATCTCGACCGCCAAGCACTGCGGGTTCGCAATTTCGACGGAAAGCCCACTGCCCCTTTTCAGATTCGGCGGGGAAATATCGACGTCAAGCCCCAAGTTCGCAAAACTTGTGGCGGCACTCGCCGTAAGCATGTTAGACATCTCGGCAATCGCGCTTTGAGCCATCTCGTCAAATTCAATCACGGGCATCCCCATCATCATTGTCGACGCAATAAATTTCGCCGTGTCCTCCGTCATGTTGTAGACGACGTTCCCGCGCATTTGTCTGGTGAAATTTACCGCGACAGTCACACCCCGACTGACTGTGCTCTTGTCCTGCAAATAAACTTTCGTCCTTCGCGGTATGGGGAAACCCAACTGCGGCATAACCGCCATGAAGGCATCAATAAACGGGTTCACAAGTTTTGCATCCACATCTTCGTCCCCTTTGGCATTTGCAAAGTCATTAACGAACGCTGCAATTATTTTTCCTAAAATTCTATGAAACAAAAGAAAATCCCTGCCGCTCTTGATTAAAAATTTTCTTTCTTTTCCGCCGAATGGTATGTCGCTAATTTTTTCTTGAAAAGTTGTAAACTGCTGCGCAGTTTGTTATAATTTCGGCGGGAATTTTTTTTGCAAGGAGTGAAAAATTTTGTTCGGTTTTTTGAAAAGATTTTTGGGAGATAACAACGATAAAGAAATTAAACGCTTGCAAAAGACTGTTGATAAAATTAATGCGCTGGAACCTACTTACCAAAATTACACCGACGATAAACTTGCCGGCTCTACTGAAATTTTTAGGGAACGCCTGAAAAACGGCGAAACTCTCGAACAAATTTTGCCGGAAGCTTTTGCCGTCACAAGGGAAGCGTCGCGCAGGGTTTTGGGCATGAGACATTTTGACGTTCAGTTAATGGGCGGCATGTGTCTTCACGAAGGGAAAATCGCCGAAATGAAAACCGGCGAAGGCAAAACTCTTGTCGCTACCCTCCCCGTTTATCTCAACGCGCTGGAAGGCAAGGGCGTGCACATGGTCACCGTCAACGATTATCTTGCGCGCCGTGACAGCGAATGGATGGGGCAACTCTACGGTTTTCTCGGTTTGAGCGTCGGTTTGATTGTTCACGATATGGATTTCCCCGAAAGAAAATATTCCTACGGTTGCGATGTCACCTTCGGCACGAATAACGAGTTCGGTTTTGATTACCTGCGCGATAATATGGTTATTCACCAGGAGCAAATGGTTCAGCGTCCGTTGCATTATGCCATAGTCGACGAGGTTGATTCTATTCTGATTGACGAGGCAAGAACTCCGCTGATAATTTCCGGGCCCGGCGCGAAATCAACCGAAATGTACGCAATTATGGCGCGCGCCGTCGCAAATCTGAAAGAGGGCGAAGATTATACCGTTGACGAAAAACAAAAGACCGTCGCGCCGAGTGATTCTGTTATCCCGAAAATGGAACAGCGTTTAGGAATTAATAACCTTTACGCGCCGGAAAATATCGAACTGTCGCATTGCTTTAACGCCGCACTCCGCGCAAAAGCCCTTATGAAACGTGACCGCGATTATGTTGTCCGTGACGACGAAATTATTATCGTTGACGAATTCACGGGGCGTCTTATGACGGGCAGGAGATATTCCGACGGGCTTCACCAGGCGATAGAGGCGAAAGAGGGCGTCCGCATCCGCCGCGAATCCCAAACGCTGGCGACGATAACTTTTCAAAATTATTTCCGCATGTACGACAAACTTGCGGGAATGACGGGCACAGCTAAGACAGAAGAGGACGAGTTTTTGAAAATTTATAAACTGCCCGTCGTCGTTGTCCCGACGAACATGCCGATTCAGCGCGTCGACCACCCCGACGTTATTTACAAGAATAAGCGCGCGAAGTACAAGGCAGTTGGGCAGGCCGTCGAAGAAATTCACGCGAAGGGGCAACCGATTCTTATCGGCACGACGTCTATCACGCAGTCCGAAGAACTTAGCGATATTTTGAAAAAGCGCGGGATCCCCCACAACGTCCTTAACGCGAAGTATCACGAGAAAGAGGCGCAGATTGTTGCGGACGCCGGGCAGAAAAATGCCGTGACTATCGCGACGAACATGGCAGGGCGCGGCACCGATATTAAGCTCGGCGAAGGTGTCCCCGAACTCGGCGGGCTGTTTATCGTGGGTACGGAGCGGCACGAGTCCAGGCGAATTGATAATCAGTTGCGCGGGCGTTCAGGGCGGCAAGGAGACCCGGGCGAATCCAGATTTTATTTGTCGCTGGAAGATGATTTGATGCGGCTTTTCGCGTCCGATAACGTGGCAAAAATTATGGACAAGCTCGGTATGGAAGAGGACGAGCCGATTGAACATACTTTAATCACGAAATCGATTGAGCACGCGCAGAAAAAAGTTGAGGCGCGAAATTTTGACATTCGCAAGCACGTTTTGGAATATGACGACGTCATGAACCAACAGCGCGAAATTATTTACGGGGAGCGCAGAAAAATTTTGAACGGCGACAACCTGCGCGAAAATATCGTCGGTATGGTCAATCACATTATCAAGGCGGAAATGAATCAGTACGCGAATGAAAAACTTTATCCCGAAGAATGGCAGCTTGGTGAGATAATCAAGGACGCCGAACAAATTTACGCCGCGCCCGGTCAGCTGAAGTTATCCGAGCTGGAAAATATGAGCCGTGACGAATTGAAGGAGCACCTTGAAAAAATTGCGGCAGATAATTATCGTCAACGCGAAGAGGCTTACGGCGAAGAGACGATGCGCGAACTTGAAAAGGTTGTAATGTTGCGCGTCGTCGATAACAAATGGATGGAGCACCTTGACCATATGGATATGTTGCGCGAAGGAATTAATTTGCGGGCTTACGGGCAGAGGAATCCGCTCGTCGAATACAAAATCGAAGCGTTGAGCATGTTCGAGGAAATGGAAGGCGCGATTCAGGATCAAATTGCGTCGCTTATGTATCACGTCGCCATTGTCGCGCAGGAGGAACAAAAAGTTGAAGACCGCTTGCAGACCGCGCAGGCGTCACACGGCGGCGAAGTCAGCCCGGCAGAATCCAAAAAGACTCCAAAGACTTCCGACGGCAAAAAGATTGGGCGCAATGACCCCTGCCCCTGCGGTAGCGGCAAGAAATATAAAAATTGTTGCGGGCGCAGAAAATAATTTAACGGAGGTTTTTTAAATGTCCAAGAAATTCAAATCTTCTCCCCCCACCCAGCTGTTACTTCAGTCCAAAATTCAACTACCGTTTGAGTTTAAGACAGTGGATATATTAGGCATTCCCTTTGCGTATCGTCAAGTAAATGAGGATCTGGCTTTGATGAGAATAATTTTTCAAAATGAAGAGTATCTTTTGCCCTTACAAAATTTTCAGCCGAGATTGATTTTAGATTGTGGCGCAAACATTGGTTGTAGCGCGGTTTATTTCAACATTAAATATCCGCACGCAAAAATTTACGCCGTCGAGCCGCAAGAGGATAATTTTGCTCTTTTGAACTACAATGCCTTTCCGCGAAAAAATATTCACGCGATAAAGTCAGCCGTTTGGGATAAAGAAACTTTTATCCGCGTTGAGGACAGGGGTTTTGAAACGACTGAAGACGATCCGGAGGCTTTCAAGACCGTGACCATTTCGAAAATTTTGAGTGAGTCCGGCTTTGACGAAATAGATTTACTGAAGATTGACATTGAGGGGGCGGAAAAAGAAGTTTCGGTGCGCCGAACGTCGACGAGTGGCTTTCTAAAGTAAAGGTTATGACGATTGAGCTACATGACAGAATGAAACGCGGTTGCTCTTACGAATTTTTCAAAGCTGTCTCGAAATATCATTGGTTCTTTGCATTTCGCGGCGAAAATCTGATTTTTATTCGCGAAGATATAGTTAAATGAAATTTAAAATTTTTGCGGGCGCAGAAAATAATCGCGGAGGAAAATTTTGTACGAAATAATTTTTTACGAGGATAGAAATGGAAATTCTCCCATTCGAGATTATCTTAACGAACTTGCCTTGAAAAATGACGGCGACAGCCGCATAAATTTGAACAAAATTAATCGGTATTTTTCAAAACTCTCTCAAAGGGGAACTCGTTGCGGCGAAAAATTTGTGAAACATTTGGAAGGTGAAATTTGGGAATTGCGTCCGACGCCAAACAGACTTTTGTTTGCCGCGTGGGTTGAAAATTCTTTTGTTGTTCTGCACCATTTCAGGAAGGACACGCAAAAAACTCCGCGCCGCGAAATTGAAAGGGCGAAAAAAGAATTGGCCGACTTCAGGGAAAGGAAGAATTGTCATGATTGAAGATTTGCGGGAGCGAACCAAAAATTTGACGACGTGGGCGGACTTGCGAAAGGAATATTTCAACTTGGGAATTTTTGGCTTGAAAGATATTGAACTTGAAGAAAAATTTTCAGAAGCCGACGCCAAAATTTTTGAGAAGTACGAGCGCGGGGAAATTACAAAGCAGGAATTTGATCATCTTTCAATCGAACTTGACCATGAACATACGCGGGCTTGCAGGGAAATTTCCGGCGGAAGTCGCGAATGTGACGAATGGCTGACCGAACTCGACGAGATTGTTTTGGCGCACGACGCAGGGGAAATTTCTGCGGAGGAGTATTGGCGGCTTTGCTTTGAACTCGATAAAAAATTTGGGCTTGCTGACGAAGAGGACGCCGATATTTATTTGGGCGCGGAAGACGAAGAAAATTTTTCCGAGCAAATTTCTGCTCGTGTTTAAAATAATTTTTGGGAAGTGATTTAATGCTTGAAGACAGAAAAGTAGAGCTGACGGCTCTGCGCGAAAAGCTGAACGAAATGGGGGATTCACTTTGACATTGCTCGCAAAGAAGAAAAAATTGCCGAGCTGGAATATAAAATGGGGGAGCCAACTTTTTGGGATAACCCTGAAGCCGCGCAACAAATTACGCAGGAGCTGAACGGGATTAAATCCGGCGTCGAAACTTATAAAAATCTCGTCGCGAAATACGACGACGCGCAGGTTTTGCTCGAACTTGCAATGGAAGAGGAAGACCCGTCGCAGGAAAGTGACATCGCCGCCGAAATAGAAAATATCAAAGCCGGTCTCGAAAGTCTTCGTCTCGAAATTTTGTTGAGCGAACCCTACGACGCGAACAACGCGATTCTGACTTTGCACGCGGGCGCGGGCGGCACAGAGGCGCAGGATTGGACGCAGATGCTTTTGCGAATGTATGTTCGATGGGCGGAACGTCACGGCTTTACCGTCGAAACGGCTGATATTTTGCCCGGCGACGAGGCGGGCGTTAAATCCGTCACGCTTTTTATCAAAGGGCACAACGCCTACGGTTTTTTGAAGTCCGAAAAGGGGATTCATCGCCTCGTCAGAATTTCGCCCTTCGATTCAAATGCGCGTCGTCATACCTCCTTTGCGGCGTGTGATATTATGCCGGAAATCGATGACGCCGTCGAAGTCGATATTAATATGGCGGACGTTCGGGTTGATACTTATCGGGCAAGCGGCGCAGGCGGACAGCACATTAATAAAACTTCTTCCGCCGTGAGAATGACGCATATCCCCACCGGAATTGTCGTGCAGTGTCAAAATGAACGTTCGCAAATTCAAAATCGTGAGCAGTGTCTGAAAATGTTGCGCGCAAAACTTTTTGAGCTGGAGCTGGAAAAAAAGGAAGAGGAGCTTGCGAAACTGGAGGGCGACCGCATGAAGATTGAGTGGGGCAGCCAAATTCGCTCCTATGTTTTTCAGCCGTACACTATGGTTAAGGATTTGCGCACCGGCGAAGAAACCGGCAACGTGCAGGCGGTTATGGACGGCGAACTTGATCCCTTTATTCGCGCCTTCCTCGCCATGAAAGCTAACGTCACCGTGTAAAATTTTTTGGGAGATTGTCATGGAAAAATTTTTGACAGCCGCGATAATTTTTTCTATAGTATTTGCCGGAATTTTGGAGGGCGGCACAATGAAAACTTTTGCAAAAAATTTCGGGACGAAAGATAGCCGCGTCGAAGAGCTGAAAAATTTTTACGCGCTCACTCCACATTCGGAGGGCGGATATTTTTCGGAGGTGTACACTTCGCCTTTCGCGCAGGACAATCGGGCGACGGCGGGCAGTATTTATTTTTTGCTGGCGGGCAAAGATATTTCCCACTTCCACAAAATTGACTGCGACGAAATTTGGTATTATCACGAGGGTTGCGGCTTGAAAATTTTTGTGCTGAATGACGGGCGGCTTGAAGAAATTTTTCTCGGCAGTGACACTAAGCGCGGGCAAAAGGCGGCGGCGATTGTTCCGGCGGGCGCGATTTTCGCGGCAGAAAATTTAAATCCCGAAAGCTACACGTTTGTTTCTTGCGCGACGATGCCAAAATTTCAGTACGCAGGCTTTAAACTCTTCACGCGGCAGGAACTGAAAAAAATTTTTCCGCAGGCAACAGAAAAAATTTTGCGCCTAGCCTACGAACGACTGCCCGAATAATTTTGCGGAGGATTTTTTATGAAAAAATTTTTGTCACTAATGGCGATTCTGCTGGTGATTCTCGTCGTGCTCCTAAATTTCATCCTGCCAACAAATTTGGCGAATATCCTTGAAGAACAAATAGTTCACGCAACGGGCGCGCAGGAAGTCGATGTTTCGTTGAGCTCTTCGCCGAATATCAGAATCGCGATTGGAGAAATCGATAAGATTCACGGCACGGCAGGGCTGGGACGTATCGGCGACATATATTTTAAAAATTTGACTGTCGACGGTGAAAATCTTCGTCTCGACGTGCTCGAAATTCTCTTCCCAACTAAAAAGCTGACTGAAAAAGAGCGCATCAGTAAAATTTTTAAGTACGCGGATAAAATCGACATGCACGGCACCATTACCGAAGAGGAGCTGAAAAATTTTATCGCGCTGAAGGTCGACAAACTCGAAAACGCCGATGTTAAAATTAAACCCGAAGGCGTCACCGCGTCGGGGCAGGTTAAAATTATGGGCAGGACGGCGGATATTGACCTTGCCGGAAATTTTATCGTCGATAACGGCGATGTTTATTTCCGCATGACAAATTTGAACGTGCGCAACACTCTCGTCCGCCACATTCAGCTTGACAGATTCTTCGGTGACATAAAAATTTTGGAAAGCACCGTTTTGCCTCTCGGTTTCCAATTCGATTCTGTTGAGATGCGCGAAGGCGAAGCCGTCCTCTCCGCTATCCACAAATAATTTTTGACAAGCAGGAATATGATGAAAAAATTTGTTTATAACCGAACGTTGCTGATGATAATCGCGCTCGGATTTATCGCCGGACTCGTTATCGCCGGTCAGCGTCACGCCGTCGAAATCAGCAACAATCAAGTCGATATGGTCATGGACTACGACAGCTTGAGAAATCTTGCCGAAATCGAAGGGCTTGACTTTGAAGACGTGCTCGCGCAGGCAAAGGACGCGGGTATTACTTCGCTGGCGATTTACGACACAACTCTTGCAAAACTCACCCGCACAGGAAAAGTTATCGCGGTCTCCGGCAGCACCCTTATCGAACATTATCACGACGGCGCGTTGACAAGTATTCTTTGGCGGCAGGCCGTCGAAACCGGCGCGATTGATCCAAGCAGAGTTTACGTTGTCGGGCGCGACCTGGCGATTTATCAGCAGGTGAAAGAAGATTTACTGCAAAGAGTCGGCGCGAACCGTATCCGTGTTTTTTCCGTCGGCGAAGTCGAAGTTCTCGAAGTCAAGGCGCGTTTCGGCTCCTTCGTGAATGATTCGCTCGGTCTCCCTACTCACGAACTCGACGTTGCGAAAAATGCCGGCTTCATGATTTTGGCGCGCCCGTCCAATTTCAGTTTGTGCACGCCGGATTCTATTCGTACGGTCTTTGAACGGCTGGAAAATTATCCCGTGTCCGAAGTCGTCTTCGACGGTCCGGAAATTCTCGGCGCAGATGATTTTATCGACGTGACGGCGGAGGAAATGAAAAAGCGCGATTTGACTCTAGGACTTATCGAACACACCAGCCAACTGCAATTTTATAACCAGCGCGGAATGAATCAGCTCGCGCGCGGAATCGGCTACAACAACGTCGCGCGCCTCTACGCTATCCCGAAGGACGAACAGCCGAAATTGCAGGTCGGTACCGCGATTAACCGTTGGGTTTCGACGGACAGGGAGCGCAACATTCGGATTAATCTTCTGCGGATTTTTGAAAAGCCTGCGCCCGGAAAAACTCTCCTCGAAACAAATTTAAATTACATTCGCGAAACAAGCGAACACCTCAAGGCGCGCGGCTACACTCTCGGCAAGGCGGGCACCTTTGAAAATTATTACCCGAACAGAATTTTGCGCGTGTTGGTCGTCGTCGGCGTCATTGCGGCGGGAATTTTGTACCTCTCGTTAATTTCGGAAAAGCTCAACGAAAATCAACAGCTCCAGCTGAAAATTTTGTTCGTGCTGTCAGTCGTCGCGGCAATCCCAATTTTAGTCGGCGCGGGCGGAAAAATTCGCTTGCTCGCCGGATTCATGAGCGCAAATTTATTTCCCGTGCTCGCAATAATTTGGCAACTCGACCGGCTCCGATTTATCCGCCTGAAATCTCGCCTGCAATCAATCCAAAATCAAAACTCGAAAGTCGCGGCTGAACTTTCCGTCGGGCAAGTAATTTGGCTGTCGGCGGCGGCACTTTTGATAGCCGGCGGCATGTCTATGGTCGGCGCGGTTTACCTTTCGGGCGCGCTGTCGGACGTGAGCTATTTCCTGGAGTTTGAAATTTTTCGTGGAATAAAATTAACTTTCGTCTTGCCGCTGATTTTAGTCGCGGTCGCGTTCCTGCAGAGATTTAATATCGTCGACGAAGCGCGCAAAAATGTCCCGGCACTCCAACAAATCAAAGAAATTTTGGAGATGAAAATTTCAGTCAAAGCGGCTTTAATATCGCTCGTCGTTTTCGCGGGAATGGTCGTCTTAATCGCGCGCAGCGGACACACTTCGGGCATGCCGGTTTCCGGCGCAGAAATAAGCGTCCGTTCAGCGTTGGAGCAGATTTTTTACGCACGACCGCGCTCAAAAGAAATTTTCTTCGGGCATCCCGCGTTTATTTTAGCAACTGCGGCGTTTTTGAAAAAATTTCCTAAACTAATCTGCTTCTTCCTGACAATCGCCGCCACAATCGGACAAAGTTCAATGGTGGAAACTTTCGCGCACATGAGGACGCCAATTTTTATGTCGTTCATGCGCGGAATCGACGGAATTATACCGGGCGCAATCATAGGCGCGGCGTTGATTTTAATCCTACATTTTGCCGCACGTTTTCGCAAAGGAGTTTGACTTAGGGCGTGAAGAATGTTTTAATTTCCGGCTACTACGGCTCGAAAAACGGCGGCGATGAGGCGATGCTCGCGGCTATGCTTGAAGTTTTGCGCGAAGAGTGTGACGAATTGAACGTTACGGTCATTTCGCTCAACCCCGAGTACACCAAAAAGCGGCACAAGGTCGACGTCGTTCCCTGGCTGGACGTTTGGAATATTATCAAAAAAATTCTCGCGGCCGATCTTTTAATCAGCGGCGGCGGCAGTCTCCTGCAAAATGTCACGAGCCGCCGAAGTCTATACTATTATCTTGGAATTATTTTTCTTGCGAAATTATTTGGACGCAAGGTCATGTTGTACGCGCAGGGTATCGGTCCGATTTGCGGCGGGCTTGCGCGTAAGATGATGAATTTTATTTTAAATCGAGTAAATTTGATAACTGTTCGGGATCACGGTTCGCTTGAGGAACTTCGGCGGCTGAATATCACAAAGCCGGAAATTTTTTGCACGGCCGACCCCGTCCTTGCGATTAAGCCTGTTTCTCACGAACTTGGAGAAAAAATTTTATTTAATCATTCAATTCAAAAAAGTGATAAGAAATTTGTTGGCGTGTCGGTTCGTCGCTGGATGCACTGGGAAAATTGTCGGGCAGAACTCGCGAAAGCTCTCGATAAACTTGTTGAGCAGTGCGGCGTTGAAATAATTTTTCTGCCGATGCAATTTCCCGAAGACATAAAAGCCGCGAACTCCACCGCCGAACTCATGAAAAATAAATGCACCGTGCTGGAAGATGAATTTACTACGGCGGAAATTTTGAGCCTGGTGGGTTGCATGGATATTTTGATTAGCATTCGGTTGCACGCGCTGATTTTCGCCGGCGTCATGAGCGTGCCCATGCTGGGAATTTCTTACGACCCGAAAATTGAGCGGTTCCTCGATTCGATTGGCGAAAAACCTCTGGGGACGCTGTCGAATGTGACGGCGGAAAAAATTTTCGACGGGGTTGCTAAAAAATTAAAATCGAGTGAGTTTTTTCATAATGAATCTCTTTTGAAAAATTTGCGTGAACTTGCTCTGAAAAATGCGCGCCTTGCTGTGGAATTGATAAACAGGGGAGATGATAAATAATTTGACGACGAAAAAAATTGAGTTTGCCGACGTCGAGGAAACGCGCTCCATTTTGGGAGAACGTGACGAATTTTTGCAAACGCTGGACAATAATTTTAATTGCCGTGTTGTAAGTCGCGGAAATTTTATCGAACTGCACGGAGATTTTTCCGAAGTCGATCGCGCGGCGAAAGTTATCCTTGAACTCCAGCGAATCTACCGCGCAGGAAGTTTTATTACCTTGAACGACGTCGTTGCCGCGATTAAAATTATCAAGTCCGACCGCGCGAAGGATCTGCATAAAATTTTTAGCGAAACGATTATCGTTACGGCGAACGGAACGCATATCCACACGAAAAGTCTCGGTCAGCAAAATTATATCGAAACAATCCGGCAACACGTCATAACTTTTGGGATTGGTCCCGCCGGAACCGGAAAAACTTTTCTTGCCGTCGCTATGGCAGCATATTATCTTCGTATTCGCGAAGTTAAGAAAATTATATTGACTCGTCCCGCCGTCGAGGCAGGGGAACGGCTCGGATTTTTGCCAGGCGATATGCAAGAAAAGGTTGACCCGTATCTCCGCCCGCTCTACGACGCACTGCAGGAAATTTTCGGATTTGATATGTATCAAAAATTTTTTAGTCGCGGTGTGATTGAAATTGCGCCGCTCGCTTACATGCGCGGGCGAACTCTTAGCGATGCATTTATCATTCTTGACGAGGCGCAGAATACCACGAGCAAGCAAATGAAAATGTTTCTGACGCGGCTTGGTTTCGGGTCGAGGATGGCGGTCACCGGCGATTTGAGCCAAATTGATTTGCCGTCCGGCGTTCAGTCCGGTCTCGCCGAAGCTGTCGAAATTTTGTCCGGCGTCAAGGGGATTGGTATTTCAAAATTGGATTCAACTGACGTCGTTCGTCACGATGTTGTTTCGCGGATTGTCAATGCGTATGATAATTATCGCAAAAAATAAAAAATCGCGCCTTGTGTTTTTTTACACGCGGGTGCGAAATTTTTTTGCCGAAAAAAATTTTCCAAAAATACAAAAAGTTATTGCCAATACCGCGCAAAAAATATATCATTATAATGAAAAAGTCTTTCGCTGAAAAATAAAAGGAGGTGTAATCGTTGCTGAAAGTTTTCAGTGACGAAAAGCGATGTTAAAGAAAACAAAAATTATTTGCACTCAAGGTCCCGCCACCGACGCCCCGGGCGTTGTCGAAAAACTTATTGAAAACGGAATGAACTGCGCGCGCTTTAATTTTTCGCACGGCACCCACGAGGAACAAAAGAAAAGAATCGACGCCGTGAAAGCCGCCGCAAAAAAATTAGGGCGCGTCATCTCTCTCGTGCTCGACACGAAGGGACCTGAAATGCGTCTCGGCGAATTTGCCGCCGGTGAAGTTCAGCTCGTCGCGGGGAATAAATTCACGCTGACGAACGACGACGCGCCTGGCGATGAAACTCACGTCTCCGTTAATCACAAACTGCTTTATACCGAAGTCAAGCCGGGCGATAAACTTCTTTTGAGTGACGGGCTCGTTGAGCTGAAGGTTGACGCGATAGAGGGCAAGGATATTGTCACGACGATTTTAAATTCCGGCAAGATGAGCACACGCAAGCGCGTTGCGGCTCCCGGCGTCGAACTGGGTTTGCCCGCGATTTCGGAACAGGACGAGAAAGATATTATCTTCGGAATTGAAAACGACATGGATTTTATCGCGGCAAGTTTCATTCAGCGCGCAGCGGACGTTGAGTCGATTCGCAAGCTGGTTGCTCGTCACGGCGGGCACATGGAAATTATCCCGAAGATTGAAAATCTCGCCGGCGTTCAAAATATCGATGACATTATTGCCGCGTCGGACGGGATTATGGTTGCGCGCGGGGATCTCGGCGTAGAAATTCCCGCAGAGGACGTGCCGATTATCCAAAAAGAAATTATCAAAAAGTGCAACGACGCCGGCAAGCCCGTTATCGTGGCGACGCAAATGTTGGAGAGCATGACTACTAATCCGCGCCCGACTCGTGCTGAAGTTTCGGACGTTGGCAACGCGATTTTGGACGGCGCAGATGCGATCATGTTGAGCGGCGAAACTGCAAGCGGAAAATATCCCGTCGAGGCCGTCGCTACGATGAGCAGGATTGCGCAGAGGATAGAGGCCTCTCTTGAATACAAAGTTATTTTTGAAAATAAGGGCGTGCACAGAAAATATTCTCACACGGACGCGATTGCCCACGCCACAGTTCAGCTTGCTTACGAACTTTCGGCGGCGGCCATTATCACGCCGACAAAGTCCGGCTACACGACGAAGATTGTTTCAAAATATCGTCCGCAGGCGGTGATAATTGCGTTTGCTCCGAATCAGATGGTTGCGCGTCATTTGAATTTGCGTTGGGGCGTTTTTGTCGTGCCTGACGTGCAGTGGCTCAATCCGGAAGAAATGATCGACTACGTGACGAAAGTTTCGCTTGAGCGCGGTTTCGTCAAGGAAGGCGATATTACAGTTGTGACGAGCGGAATTAAATACGGCGCGGGCGGAACAAGCGCGATTCAGCTCCACACGATTTAAAGCGAAAATTTTTGTCGTAAATTTTTTGCCTGTTAAAAGGAGGTCGGCGCGGGGGGAAATTTTTTCTGCCGCGCCCTTTTTGTCATGAAAAAATTATTTCTACTTATTTTTGCGGTATTATTACTTGCCGGTTGCGGCGAACAAAATCCCGGTACGAACAACGGCAAATTGAAAATCGTCACGTCGTTTTTTCCCATGTACCTTGACGCGATTAACATTGCCGGCGGAATTGACAGCGTTGAAATTATAAATTTGACACAGCCGCAGACCGGTTGCCTGCATGATTATCAGCTGACGCCCGAAGACATGAAAACTTTGGAGACGGCGGATATTTTTATCGTCAACGGCGTGGGCATGGAAAGTTTTCTCGATAAAGTCACCGAGTCGAATAAAAATTTGAAAATCATTGACGCATCGGAGTCCGATGAAATTTTTTTGCTGAAGAACGGCGAGGAAATCAATCCGCACGTTTGGGTTAGCGTGACTTATTCCATGAGCCAGGTCAAGGCGATAACTCGTCAGCTCTGCGAACTGGATCCGACGCACGCGGAAATTTACAAGAAGAACGCGCTGGATTATCTCAACAAGCTTACGACTTTGCGCGACGAAATGCATCTTGCGCTGGATAATTTACCGAACAAAGATATTGTTACTTTCCACGAGGCTTTTCCTTATTTTGCGTCGGAATTTAAACTGAACATTGTTGCGACGATAGAGAGCGAACCTGGTATCGAGCCGACGCCACAAGAATTGATTGACATAGTCAGGAAAGTAAATTATTTGCCGGTAAAAGTCCTCTTCACCGAGCCGCAATATTCACCGACGGCGGCGGAAACTATAGCTCGCGAAACCGGCGCGAAAATTTACACGTTGGATCCGGTGACGACCGGCGACGCGACGACCGGCAACGCCAACGCTTATATCGACAGAATGAAAACGAATATGAATACGCTTGTTGAAGCTCTGAATACAAACGCCGGTTAAAATATTTTTCCGAAAACTTTTGCCGCAAAAATCGCGGCTTTTATTTTTTTCTGCGTTTGTATTATAATTCGGGCGGGCAGAAATAATTTTCGCAGAAAGGTTGAGTACGATGAGAAAATGGCTTAAAATATTAATCGCGTTGGTTGTGCCGTTCGGTTTAGTTTTTTACGTATTCTTTCAGCGAAAAAGTTTTTTCAAAGGCAACGAACGTTTTCTAAAAAAAATTTCAAGACTTTTTAATTTGCTCACTTTGCGACGACGAAGGTTGGACGGTAAATTTTGAAGGAGGCAAAAAATTTTGTTAAAGGTCAGCATAATTGGGGCGACGGGGTACGCGGGCGCGGAACTCCTGTCGATTTTATACAGGCACCCGCAAGTTGAAATCACTCATATAACTTCGGAGAGCCACACCGGAAAAAAATTTTCCGAAATTTATCCGCACTTGAACGGGATTTATAATCAGACGCTCGAAAGTTTAAACGACATTGAAAAAATCGGCGGCGACAGTGATTTTATTTTTATCGCCCTGCCGCACGGGCACGCAATGGACGTCGGGAAAAAGCTGGAGTCGTTGCCGGTAAGGATTATTGATTTGGGCGCGGATTATCGTTTCAGCGACACGAGCATTTACGAAAGCTGGTACAACGTTCCACACACGCACAAAAATGCGCCGCGCGTCTATGGTCTTGCCGAAATTTACCGCGAAGAAATTCGCAACGCAAAAATTATCGGCAACGCGGGTTGTTTCACGACGGCTTCAATTCTTGCGCTTGCTCCCCTCGTCCGTCATCATTTAATCGACGTCAACACGATTATTATCGACGCGAAATCCGGAGTCAGCGGCGCGGGCAGAAGTCCTAAGCTCGGCAATCATTTTCCGGAGCTGTACGACAATTTCAAGGCGTACAATGTTGCTCACCACCGCCACACGCCGGAAATTGAACAGGCACTCGAAGACATTGGCGGAGAAAAAATTATTCTGAACTTCACGCCGCATTTGGTTCCGATGTCTCGCGGGATTTTGGCGACGTGCTACGCGAACATAAAAGAGAATTGCACTGCAGGAACTATTGACGCCGCCTTTCAAAAAATGTACGGCAACGAAAAATTTATCCGCGTGCTCGGGCGCGACGCTTACCCCGAAACAAAATTTGTTCGCGGCTCGAATTATTGCGACATTGCCTGGCATATTGACGAACGAACGGGGCGGGTCATCGTGCTTTCGGCGATTGACAATTTGGTTAAGGGCGCGGCGGGGCAGGCCGTTCAAAATTTCAATATCGCGGCGGGTCTTGAAGAAGATATCGCGCTGGACTTCGTGCCAATTTATCCTTGAGTTGGGAGGGATGAAACTTTGCAGAAATTAGATGACGTCACGAAAAAAATTAATGGACGAAAAATTTTGGTTGTCGGTGACATAATTGCGGACGTTTACCTTGACGGAAGAATTTCGAGGATTTCCCGCGAGGCTCCCGTTTTGATTTTGGAGGAGGAAGGCAGAAAAATTGTTGCGGGCGGCGCGGCGAATGTCGTTGCGAATATCGCGACGCTCGGCGGGGAAGTTTATGTTGTCGGGGTTGTCGGCGACGATTTTAACGGCGAAAGTTTGAGAAATATTTTGCGGGAGCACGACGTTCATATCGAAGGGATTGTTATGGACAAGACGCGCCCGACAATTTCAAAGACGCGCGTTATTGCCGGCGGGCGTGCGACAGTCAGCCAACAAATTGTTCGCATCGACAAGGAAAGCAAAGATCCCCTTTCAAAAAAAATGGAGGCGGCTTTGATTGCGAAACTCGATAAAATTTTGCCGCTGGTCGACGGAATTGTTTTGAGCGACTACGGTTCCGGCACGATAACCAACGCCGTGAAAAAGCTTGTAATTCGTCACGCCGGACAAAACAAAGTTCCGAGCATGGTTGATTCTCGTTACAATATCGGCGAATTTAGCGGCGTGGGTTTCGCGAAACAAAATGACACGGAGCTTGCGGCGTTTGTCGGTCATCCCGTGAATGATATGACTTCGTTAATTGAGGCGGGCACGGAGCTTTTGAAAAAACTCAATGCGCACGGCGTCTTGATAACGCGCGGAGAATATGGCATGAGTTTATTTGAGCGCGGCGGGGCGGTTCATCATATTCCCGTTGCGGACAGGAGCGAAGTTTTCGACGTTTCGGGCGCGGGCGATACTTGCGTGGCGGCTTTTATTCTCTGCTTGACTGCCGCTTTTTCGCCGACAGTTTCGGCGCGCGTGGCGAATTATGCGGCGGGGATTGCCGTCCGCAAGCTCGGTACTTCTACTGTTAATTTCATTGAGCTGGATAAGGTTCTTGAAAGAGTTTAGCGTTGAAATTATTTTTTCTTCTAAAATTTTTCCCCAATCAACTTTTCTTTTGGCGCAAAAGAAAAGAAGCAAAAGAAAACTGCCCGCAGAGGTCGCATCACGCGACCAAATGCGGGCGGCCGCCCATCCATGGGCGGCGGCTATTTCTTACCGGAGGGTAATATGATTATAGAAAAAAATTTGGTTGTCGAGACTTGCGAAAATCTTCGGCGGCAAAATAAAAAAATTGTCTTCACGAACGGTTGTTTCGATATTCTTCACGTCGGGCACGTCAGATATTTGACGGCGGCAAAAAATTTCGGCGATGTGCTGATTGTCGGGCTGAATACCGATGCGTCCGTCAAAAAGCTGAAGGGCGATTCTCGTCCGATTAATAACGAAAAAGACCGCGCAGAAGTTTTGCTCGGTCTCAAGGCTGTCGATTATGTTGTTTTTTTTGGCGAACGGACTGCCGAAAATCTTATCGCCGAAGTCAAGCCCGATGTCTACGTTAAGGGCGGCGATTACACGATTGATAAAATTCCCGAAGCAAAAATCGTGCAGAGTTACGGCGGAAGAATTGAGCTGGTGGATTTTGTCGCCGGTCACTCAACAACGAACTTGATTAACGCTATGCAAAAAGTGAAAAGCGGCAACTGACAAGATTTTTTATCTGTCACTTGTCGCTTACCGCTTATCACTTTGTTGACGCCACCACTTTTTGACTTACCGTTCACACCTACTTTAACGGATTTTAGATTAAAATTTCATTAAGGAAGAATTAAAATTTCATTAGAAAAATCGAAAGGGCTGATAGACTGTTGCAATTTATTGATAGGAGCAAAATTAGCGTGAAGGCGGGCGACGGCGGCAACGGCAAGTCGTCATTTCGCCGAGAAAAATTTGTGCCGAAGGGCGGACCCGACGGCGGCGACGGCGGCAAGGGCGGTGACGTCGTGCTTGTTGTCGACGAAAATATTAACACGCTTTTGAATTTTAGGTACAACAAAAAATTTATCGCGGGCAACGGCGGAGCCGGCGACGTCAAAAGGCAATTCGGGCGCGGCGCGGAAGATTGCATCATAAAAGTTCCGGTCGGTACCGTCGTGAAAGACGCGGAGACCGGCGAACTGCTTGCTGATTTGGTTGAGAACGGGCAACGCGTCGTTATCGCGAAAGGCGGGCGCGGCGGGCGCGGCAATGCAAAATTTAAGAGCGCGTCGAGACGTTCGCCGACTTTTGCGGAATTTGGGGAGCCTGGTGAAAGTCGAGAGGTTTTGCTTGAGCTGAAACTGCTTGCTGACGTCGGGCTGGTCGGTTATCCCAGCGTCGGCAAGTCCAGTTTGATAGCGTCGGTCAGTGAGGCGCGTCCCGAAATTGCGGATTATCATTTCACGACGCTCGTGCCGGTTTTGGGTGTCGTGCGGCTGGATTATGAAAAAAATTTTGTCATGGCGGATATTCCCGGGCTGATTGAGGGCGCGGCTGACGGCGTCGGGCTTGGTCATGATTTTTTGCGGCATATTGAACGAACGAAATTAATTCTCCACGTCGTTGACGCCGCCGCCGTCGAAGGCAGGAACCCCGTCGAAGATTTTCACAAGATAAACGCCGAGCTGAAAAAGTATAGCGAAAAACTTTTCCGGCGCGCGCAGATTCTTGTTGCGAATAAAATCGACCTGCCGCAAGCTCAAGAAAATTTGCCGGCTCTCGAAAAGCTCGCGCAGGACGAGGGGATAAAATTTTTTGCGATTTCTGCCGTCACTCACGAAAATGTTGACGCGCTGATAAAATACGTCGGGCATTGGCTTGACGAACACGGCGCGGAAGTCGACGCTGCTCCTGCGGCGGACGACGTGAAAATTTTCAACGTCGAAAAAGATGACGACGAGGTTATCATTGAGCGCAACGACGCCGCAGAATTTATCGTCCGCAACAAAAATCTTGAAAAGATTGTCGCCATGACGAACTTTGATAATTCGGAAGGGCTAAGGCGTTTTCAATTTATTTGGCGCATGAAAAATCTCGACGCGAAACTCAAGGCGCGCGGAATTAAAGAGGGCATGACTGTTCATATCGGCAGAATGGAATTTGAGTGGCACGAATAAAAATTCTGCAATATCTAAAATTTTCCGCAGTCGTGGTAAAAAAAGCTTGCCTATAAAAAAAAACTGTGTTAAAATTCCTTTTCGTTGAAATATTTTACTTCTCTGCTCGGAGGAAGACCGAGCCGAAGACCGAAGAGGAGGTGTTAGTCCGAT
Organism: uncultured Selenomonadaceae bacterium; assembly: GCA_905234195.1. GTDB lineage: Bacteria > Bacillota > Negativicutes > Selenomonadales > Selenomonadaceae > Quinella. Next base: position 64,676 of record CAJOFR010000006.1, on the reverse strand, counting down.
GAGAAAGTACGAGATTATTTTTATCGTGAAGCCGCTTGAGGAAGAGGAAACCAACGCCGTTATCGAAAAGTTTTCCAAACTTATCGTTGCGAACGGCGGAACGATCGACAAAGAGGATCGTTGGGGCAAGAGGCGTTTGGCTTACGAGATTAAGAAAGAGGCTGAAGGTTTTTACGTTCTGTTTTACGTGACTTGTGAGCCGGCTTGTGTCGACGAATGCGACCGCGTCATGAAAATCACTGACGAAATTCTTAAGCACATGATAGTTCGCTCCGAAGAGAAAGGAGCTGACAAAGAGTGAACAAAGTTTTTCTTTCAGGCAGATTGACGCGCGACCCAGAAGTTAAGTACACGCCGAACGGTAAAGCTTATACGCGCGTGGGGCTTGCCGTCGACAGAAATTATCAGAACAAGAACGCTGAAAGCGACCAGCCGACTGTGGATTTTTTTAACTTGTCCGTTTGGGAGAAGACCGCCGAATTTTTCGGGCGTTATCTCTCGAAGGGGCGCAAGATTGTCGTGGAAGGACGCCTGCAAACTTATACGTACGAGAAAGACGGCGTCAAGCGTTCCGGTTTCGATGTTGTCGTTGATCGTTGCGAATTTGCCGACGCGAAGCCCTTAGGCGACAGCGGCAATCGCGGGGACGGAAGTTACGGAAATCGCGGCAATAATAATTACGGCGGGCGCAACAGTTCCGGCGGCGAAGATGCCAGCAGCGATTTTGCAGGGGAAAGTCTCGACGAAGACAATATCCCGTTTTGATTTTGGTTTACCCTAAGGAGGGTTGAAGATGCGTAGAGAAAGAGGTCGACGCCCGCGCAGAAAGGTTTGCGCTTTTTGCGTCGATAAGGTCGAACAGATAGATTATAAAGATGCGGCGAAACTTCGTCGTTTTATTACCGAGCGCGGAAAAATTTTGCCGCGTCGTATTTCCGGCAACTGCGCCAAACATCAGCGTCAAGTTACTGTCGCGATAAAACGCGCGCGCAATATCGCGCTCTTGCCGTTCACCGCAGAGTAAGTTGCTAAGTGGCAAGTGGTTGGGGTTAGTGTGAAAATTTTTCGTCACTTTCAACTTTCCACTGCCACTTTTTTTATTTCAAATAAATTTTATGGTTAGAGGAAAAATTTTATTGGTCGTGGTGCTCTCGTTCTGCGCGGCGTTCATTCTTTTTTATTGGCAGTTCGTCGGCAAGCCCGTCCGTCAAGAAATTTCAAATATCGAAGTAGAAATCCGCCGCCTCAGAGAAATCGAGTACAAGCTGAAAGAAATAGTCATCCGCTACAAAAATTTTGATAAGTTCGTCGGTTTGACAGGCGACAGACTTCAGGATGCGCAGAATTTTTTGCCGCAGGAAATGAATCACGATAAATTTATTGTCGAAATTTACAAGGCGGCGGAAAATAATAACGTGCGCATAAATTCCGTGCAGGTCGGCGAAATTTCTACAGTCAAACTCGATGAAAAAAATTCTTCGCGGGAAATTTTGCGGCAGTCCGTGAAAGTTCAGCTTGAATCGGAATACATTCCCCTGCTGAATTTTATTAGAGAAGTTGCGGACGGCGAAAGGCTCACCACGCTCGAAAATACTTTAATCACCGGCGAAGAAAATAATTTTTTGAATTGCGATTTAGAATTTTTTATTTATGCGGAAAAACCCGCGCAATGAAAAATATTATTGCAAATAGTTGATTCTTGTGATAAGATACGATCAGACTTTTTTAAAGGAGGATTTTCTCTATGGCAATTAGCTTGGCAAAGGGTCAAAAAGTTGATCTCACGAAAACAAATCCCGGCTTGAAAGAAGTTTTAATAGGTTTGGGTTGGGATACTAACAAATACGACGGCGGTAAGGATTTTGACTTGGACGCTTCCGTTTTTCTGCTCGGAGCGAACGGCAAAGTTAATTCCGACGCTGATTTTGTTTTCTACGGGAATTTGAAACACGAATCCGGCGCAGTCGAACATCTCGGCGACAACCTCACCGGTCAGGGCGAAGGCGACGACGAAGAAATTAAAGTCTTCCTCGACAAAGTTCCGGCGAATGTCGAAAAAATTGACTTCACCGTTACAATTTACGAGGCGGAACAGCGCAAACAGAATTTCGGTCAAGTCGAGAATGCTTTTATTCGCGTAATGGACGCGGCGAACGGCAAGGAGCTTATCCGCTACGATCTCGGCGAAGATTTTTCGATAGAAACTGCGGTTGTTGTCGGCGAACTTTATCGCAACAAAGGCGAATGGAAATTTAACGCAATTGGCAGCGGCTTCGAGGGCGGGCTCGCGTCTCTCGGTCGCAACTTCGGCGTGAACGTTTAAAAAGATTTTAAAAATATTCGATACAACAGGGAGTAGGGACAAAAAATTTTCCCTGCTCCCATTTTTTGAGAAAGGAACTTTTAGATGGCTGTTAATCTGAAAAAAGGACAGAAGATTAGTCTTGTAAAAGCTGACGGGAAAAAATTAACAAACTTGATGGTCGGTCTCGGCTGGGACGCGGCGGCAGAACCAAGCGGCGGATTTTTTAAAAAACTTTTCAGCGGCAAGAAAGATATTGACTGCGACGCATCTGTTTTTCTTTGCAGGGACGGCAAGCTCACAAACGTCAACGATATTGTTTATTTCGGCAACTTGACTCACAAAAGCGGCGCGGTCGAACACATGGGCGATAATCTCACCGGAGACGGCGAAGGCGACGACGAAGAAATTTTGGTCAACCTCGACAAGCTACCCGCAGAATATGACAAACTTGTTTTCGTCGTGAACATATACAAGGGCGTCGAGCGCAAACAACATTTCGGAATGATTGCCAACGCTTTTATTCGTATCGTCGACAAGGACACGGGCGAGGAGCTCTGCAGATTTAATCTTAGCGACGATTACAACGGGATGCTTGCGATGATTACCGGTGAAGTTTACAGACGCGGCAACGAGTGGAAATTTAACGCGATTGGCAGCGGCACGAAAGATCCCGGTCTCACCGAACTTAGCAGACGTTTCCAGTAAAAATTTTTTGTAGCAGAGGAATTTAAATGGATTTTGTGAGAAAAATTTTTGCGCTTCTAATCGTGGCAATATTCGCAGCAACTGCCCTGCAGGTTTACGCCGCCCAAAGTATACAAGCTGAACTGGGTGACGAAGATAATGCCGCCGAAGAGCTCGGTAAATCCGCAGAAAAATTTTTTGCGACCTTGCCGAAAGCTAAGGGCAATTACAAAAGTCGTCAGCGTCCGATTTTGATTGAAGGCGCGATGAATTCTGAAGTCGGAGTTTTGGCGCGCGCGCTGGAAAATCCCGTGACTTATCGCCACGCGCATTATCTTTATGTTGCGGGCACTTACAAAGATTATCCGGTTGTCGTCCTGCGCACCGAACAGGGCATGACAAATGCGGCGGCGTCGACGGCTCTCGCCATAAATTTTTTTAATCCGGTTGCCGTGATAAATCAGGGGACTGCCGGCGGGCATTTGGTTTCTATGAAAAATCATGATATTGTTATCGGCGCGTTAAGTGTAAATCTTTCCGCGTACGTAACTGATCATAATCCGGCGGACGGAGTGATTGATATCACGAAACAGGAAATGCGCGGCACCTATGCTTACGACAAAGACACCGGCAAGTTTCAGCCGAACGCCGGATATTTTTCCGACGAAAAGCTTGTAGAAATTTCCGGACAGACCGGCTTGTCGAACAAAAATTTTAATGTTGTAACGGGGATAATCGGTTCTGAAGATGCTTGGATAAAAGACGTTGACCACATAAATTTTTTGTTCAATAAGTACGGCGCAATTTGCGAGGACATGGAAACTTGTTCCGTCGCGCAAATTTGTCACAGCGCGGATATTCCTTTCGTTGGTGTTCGCGTAATTTCCGATAACGTTACCAATGGCGAGACTTACGACGCGTACACGGCGGTGACTTGTCAAAATTTTGTCTTGCTCGTCGTTGAAAATTATATTCGCGACGTGCTGAAGAAATAAAATTTTTTTGGAGGCTTTAAATTGAAAATTACAGGACTGACCGACGCGCAAGTACAGGAGGCTAAGGCTAAGTTCGGCGATAACTCAATCACCGAACAGGCGCGCGAAGGTTTTTGGGATAAGTTGAAGGGGAACTTCGACGACCCGATTATAAAGATTTTGATTTTCGCGTTGATACTGAACGTTTTTTTCGCGTTCATGGGAAAATCCGAGTGGTATGAATCCGTCGGCATAGCTATGGCAGTTTTGTTGGCGACGTTCGTTTCTACTTTTTCGGAGTACAAAAACGAAAGCGCGTTCCAAAAATTGCAGGGCGAAGCGTCGATGATTAAATGTAAAGTTTATCGTAACGGCGCGGTTGCTGAAATTCCGATTAATGATATTACAATGGGCGATTGCGTTCTTTTGCAGAGCGGCGACAAAATTCCGGCGGACGGCGTGATTATCGACGGCACGATTACTGTTGACCAATCGATTTTGAACGGCGAGGCGAAGGAAGAAACTAAAGCCCCTGCGCCTGACGCGGCGACCGACGAAGAATCCGCGAAGAGCGAGGATCTTTTGAATCCGCACAAAGTTTTTCGCGGCGCGGTTGTTGCCGGCGGGAATGCTGTCATGCGCACGGTGACTTTGGGCGATAATACTTTTTACGGGAAAATCGCCGAAGAGTTGCAGATTGACGAAGACCGCGACACCCCGTTAAAATTAAAGCTCGGCGACCTTGCCGCGCAGATTTCAAAATTCGGTTATATCGGCGGCGGCTTGATTGCGGTTGCGTTCATGTTCCAGAGAATCGTTATCCACAACAATTTTGACGGCGCGTTGATTGCGGCGTACTGTTCCGATTGGATGAATGTTTTAAACAGTCTCGTCGAAGCTATCATGCTCGGCGTGATAATTATCGTCATGGCGGTGCCTGAAGGTTTGCCGCTGATGATTGCTATCGTCTCCGCGCAGAACATGGGTAAGATGCTGAAAGATAACGTCCTTGTCAGAAAAATTTCCGGTATCGAGACGGCGGGCAGTTTGAATTTGCTTTTCAGCGACAAGACCGGAACGATAACTAAGGGACAACTTGAGGCGGTGAGTTTCCTTGACGGCACGGCGAAATCCTACGGCGGCTATTCGGATCTCCCGCAAAAACTTGCGGAAATGGTTTCGCTTACTGTTCGTTACAACACGGCGGCGGTTATCAGCGACGGGAAGGCAGTCGGCGGCAACTCCACCGACCGCGCGCTTTTGGGTTTCGTGCTCGGCAAGGACAAGGAACTGAATATCACTGTCGGCGATACGTTGCCTTTCAACAGCAAAAATAAATTTTCTCTTGCGGAAGTCACCGGAGATTATAATTTGACTTTGGCTAAGGGCGCGCCGGAGCGTCTGCTGGATCGTTGCAGCTTTTATTACGACGCGCAGGGAAATAAAAAGCCGCTCACGAGTACCGCCGCGATTAACGCGGAAATTGACGGGCTTGCCGAACGCGCGATTCGTGTCCTTGCTCTTGCCACCTACGAAGGCAAAATCGAAGGCGATAAACTTCCGGAAAAAGGTTTAATCTTCGTCGGCGCGGTAGGTATCCGCGATGAAGTTCGTCCCACTTCCGTTAAAGCTATCGAGCAAGTTCAAAATGCGGGCGTGCAGGTTATCATGATAACCGGTGACAGGCGCGAAACTGCTCAAGCTATCGCGAAGGAAGCGGGCTTGATTAAAAATCCTACAGATATTGTCATGACTTCGGACGAACTCAACAAGATGAGTGACGAGGAAGTTAAAACGAAACTGAAAGATATTCGGGTTATCGCGCGCGCCCTGCCGACTGATAAAAGCCGGCTCGTTCGTATCGCGCAGGAATTGAATTTGGTTGTCGGCATGACGGGTGACGGCGTCAATGATTCGCCCGCACTGAAAAAAGCTGACGTCGGTTTTGCAATGGGTGACGGCACCGAAGTTGCAAAAGAGGCAAGCGAAATTGTTATCCTCGACAATAATTTTAACTCTCTTGGTCGCGCGATTCTCTACGGGCGCACGATTTTTAACAGCATCCGCAAATTTATAATCTTCCAGCTGACGATAAACGTCACGGCGGTTATGATTTCTTTTGTCTGTCCGCTTATCGGCATAGAAAATCCGCTGTCGATAACGCAAATTTTGTGGGTCAATCTCGTTATGGATACTCTTGCCGCGCTTGCGTTCGGCGGTGAACCCGCGCTCGATAGGTACATGGAGGAGCAGCCTAAACGCCGCGACGAAAAGATTATCAACAACTACATGTACAGCGCGATTGGGATTGGCGCGTTGTGGACTTTCGCGATGGGTTTGGTTTTCCTGCTCACCGAATTTTCACACCAACATTTCAGAGTCGGCGAAGAAGATGCAAATATGTATCTGATGACGGGATATTTCGCGTTCTTCATTTTTACGGCGGTGTTTAATGCGTTTAACGCGCGCACCGAGAAAATGAATCTCTTCGATAATATCGGAGGCAACACCGGCTTTTTGAAAGTCATGGGCATAATTGTTGTCGTGCAGATTATTATGACGTATTTTGGCGGCGTGATTCTGCGTTGTTTCGGGTTGACTGCAACGGAATGGATTTTTGTTCTTGCAATGGCGATTACAATTATTCCTGTTGATTTGGTTCGTAAAGCTGTTGTCGGAAGTTCAAAATAAAAAATTTGGGGGCGGGCTAAAAAATTTCTCCCCGCTCCCTTTCCCAACGTGAGGAAGTGGTAATTTGATGCAAAAAAAAGAATTTCTTATTTTGCTGAGAGATCCCGAAATTTGTCGGGAAATTTTTGAGGTAGTCAGGCGCGGCGGAAAACCTTCCGCAATGGCGGGACCGCCTCTTTTGAGGGACGCAGAAGTTTGCAGGGAGATTATAGAGGCGTTCAAGCGCGGAAGACCTGCACCCCCGCCGGCTCCCGTCGTACAGAAACCCCCCGTGCTGTCAGTGGACGCGGCGGCAGCCGATAAGGATAAATATTTGGCGTTGCGCGAAAAAATGATGCGGGCAGTCGCCGGCAAACAGGGAAGTGTTCCGCAACAAAGCGTGGCGGCGATAGATGCGGCGTTGTCGAAAATTATCACGACGGAGACACAGACAGCGGAACAGGCGGAGGCCGAAAGAAAACAATCCATGAGCGAAAAACTCAAACATCTGCGCGACCAGGAAAGAAAAATCGCCGAAGAAAAACTTGCCGCCACCAAAGCCGCCGAAGAAGCTAAGGCAGCAGAACTTAAGGCGAAAGAAGCAGCAAAGGAGGCCGCCGCTAAAGGCAGACCTGTCCCCGCTGCAGCCGCTAATGAGGAGCCCGCGCCGCCGCAGAAAAATACTTTCGTTATCGACCGAACCTGCCCGATATGCGAAAGAAAAACGCACGTCGTTAAAGTTAAAGCCGACGTCGTCCCCGAAAGCCAAGACCTTGACCTCTGCAAAAAGTTCAAAGATTTTAATCCGTACCTCTACACGATTTTGGCTTGCGAGCATTGCGGCTACGCGGCGGAGGAAGGAAAATTCCAAAGCAAGGCGGTTTGGCGTCACCGCAAGAGAATTGAAGAGTTCCTCGAAGAAAATAATATGGCTATCCCCTTCACCGAAGACCGCACTCCCGACGACGCCTTGTCTTTCTTTGAAATAGCGATTATCTTTTCAAAAATCTTCGACCCTTCGCCGGGCAGACAGGCTTTTCTTTATCAGCAAATGGCGTGGATTTGTCGCTACGAAGGCAGAAAAGAAGACGAGCGGAAATATATGGAGCAGGCGGCGGAACTTTACAGCATATCGCTGGAAGAAGAACGCTACCCTATCGGCGGAATTTCTGACGACTTGGCTTTGTACATAACCGGCGCGCTTTATTACATGCTCGGCGACGTCGACAAGGCAACAAAATATTTGAGCCGCGTCATGGGAAATCAGGGGCTTAGAAAATCTTTCCCGAAACTTTTTGAAAAGGCGCAGGGCATTTGGCAGGAAATCAGAGCCAGCCGAAGATAATTTCGAGGAGGAAATTTTGTACACGAAAAAAATTTATTTCAGCGGCGGCGATTTTCACGAGCTGCAAGAAGTTTTTGACGGTGTGCCCGGCGTGCTGAATGTCGTCGCCGGCTATATCAGTGCGCGCGGCGTGAAAAGTTATGTCAATCCGGAGCCGCGAACCGTCGAAAATATTTCCGGCATAGAAGTCGAATTTAATCCGAAGAAAATGGATCTCTCCATGCTGATGGATATTCTTTTCAGCGTGCTGAATCCTTACAGCGAAAATAATCTCGGCGTCTATTACGCGACGGGCGAAGACGAGCCGCAGGTTGAACTGCACATGAATTTTATCGCCAATCGCGGAAAACAGCCCGCCGCCACTTCCGCGCGCCTCACGATTAACGATCCGAACAACAACCCGAATTTTTCGCGAAAATGTTACGTCGCGGCGGGGCGTCTCACGAATTTTTCTGCCGCCGCCGAAAATCATCAGCACTACCTTAAAAAAAATCCCGAAGTCAAAACCGATATTGACTTCACGAAATTGAAAACTTCCTTGCGTTTTTAAGTTGGTATTGCGAAAAGTGCTTGCCCGACGCAAAGCCCGCCGTCGTTCGGCGGAATCATTTTGTTGAGTAAAATTTTTAGCCCGCGTCGGGATAATTTTTCGCGTGTCAACGAAGTCAACAGCGAATTTTGAAAAACTCCGCCGCTCAATGCGACGGTTTTTATTTTTGTCCGGCAAGAAATTTTTTCGCAAGCCGCCGCCACCATTTCCGCAAGCTGTTCGTGAAAAAATTTTGCAAGCGTCGAAATATTTTCACCGTCCAGCCGCCGATTTAAAATCTCGTCAAAAAGTTTGTCCGTCGGCAAAATAAAATCGTCCCCAATTTCAAAATCGAACGTCCCGCAAAAATTTTCCGCCGCGTTTTCGGCAACAGTCTGCAACCTCGTCGCCGCCTCCCCTTCGTAGCTCGACGCCGCGCAAATCCCAAGAATCGCGCTCACCGCGTCGAAGAGCCGCCCGCAACTCGTCGACGTCACGCAATTTAAATTATTCTTCAGCAAAAAAATCTGCGCGGAAATATTTTTGGCGGAAGTCAGATTAATTTTTTCGGCGTCGTCAAAATTTTTCATCATCGCCAGCGCAATCCGCCAGCCTTCGCGCGCAGAAAAATCCCCGCCGCCTTGCGTGAACTTCGCGATAGATCCGACGCGCCGATAATTTTTCGCGTCGCAAATAAAAATTTCCCCGCCCCAAATCGTGCCGTCGTCGCCGTAGCCCGTGCCGTCGAACGCCACGCCGATAACTTCTTCGTGAAAATTATTTTCAGCAAGACAACTCAAAATGTGCGCGTAGTGGTGCTGAATTTTTATCAGAGGAACTTCGAGACGCGCGGCAATTTCTGCGGCAACTTCGGCGGTGTGATAGCGCGGGTGCAGGTCGCAGGCAACAACCGCCGGCGAAATTTCCAAAAGGTCACTCATTCTGCGGACGGAACTTTTCAAAACTTCGACGGTGCGCAAATCGCTGACGTCGCCAATATACGGCGAAGGGTACAGCAAATTATTTTTCGCCAGGCAAAAAGTATTCTTGAGTTCGCCGCCAATCGCAAGGGCGGGCTGATTTTTTTTGCCGCCGTAAAAAATCGGCAGGGGGGCGTAGCCGCGACTTCGGCGAATCATTGACGGCGCGTCGTCCACAAAATCCATAACGGAATCGTCGGCGCGGAGCAAAATTTTTCTGTTGTGCGTCAAAATCGCGTCACAAAAATCGCCGAAACTTTCCCGCGCGTCGTCGTCGGTTATCGCGATAGGCACGCCGGAAGGGTTGCCGCTTGTCATGACGAGCGCGTCGGGAAAATTTTTAATCGCGTCGGGATAATCGAAAATCAGCAGGTGTAGCGGCGTGTAGGGGAGCATCGCACCGAGACGATTTATTTTTGGCGCGACGTTCGCGGAAATTTTTGTGTCGGGATTTTTTTTCAGGAGGACGATTGGTTTTTGCGGGCTGTCGAGAAAATTTTTCTGCACGTCCGAAAAAAAACATTCGCGTCGAACGGCGTCGAGATTCTTGAACATGACGGCAAAAGGTTTCGTCGGACGGATTTTACTTTCGCGCAGGCGTCGGACGGCGGCAAAATTTTTCGCGTCGCAGGCAAGATGAAAACCGCCGATACCCTTTATCGCAACAACACCGCCCGCCGTCAAAATTTTTCGCGCATGACTAATTGCCGCGCCGCCTCGAATATTTTTGCCCAGAATAAAAACTTCGGGGCCGCAATCGTTACAACAAATCGGCTGGGCGTCGTAGCGGCGGGAACTCGAATTAAAATATTCTTCCGCGCAAGAACTGCACATGGGAAAATCGCGCATGGCAGTCCTTTCGCGGTCGTAAGGCATATTTTCTAAAATCGTCAGGCGCGGACCGCAAGCCGTGCAATTTATGAACGGGTGCAAAAATCTGCGGTCATTCGGGTCAAAAAGTTCGGCTTGACAATTTTCGCAAATGGCAATATCCGGCGAAACAAAAATATCTCCAACTTCGTGTTCGCTGTCGATAATTTCAAAGCGCGTGAAAATTTTTTCGTCGTCGATTTTTACGGCGTCGATTTTCAAAATTGCGGAGCGCGGCGGGGCTTGGTCACGAATAGCGGCGATAAATTTCTGCAGATTATTTTCCGTGCCCTGCGCAAAAATTTCGACGTAAGAACCTTTGTTCGCGACGGAGCCGGAAATAAAAAAATTGCCGGCAAGCCGACTGATAAACGGTCGAAAGCCGACGCCTTGAACGATCCCAAAAACTTTTATGTTGTACGTCATAATTTATTTTCCTTTAGTAATGATCTTAGCCGGAACGCGTTTAGCTTCCCTCAAAGATTTAATCATCGCGATATTCATGCTGAAGAGGTAAGAAATCAGCGTGGCATGTTCGCCCAGCTCGTCCTTGAACTCTTTTTCAAAGGTCTGTCGAATAATGTGCGGAGGAATTTTTCCGGAAGAATTTTGCGCGCTCTTTAAATCGTCCATAATCCATTTTTGAAGGATAGCGTAGCGAAATTCCGGGGTGCTCCTTGAAAAAATCTATGTTGCCAATAAAATCGTCAATCATTTTTAAGCCGCGAACAGTTTTTTCCATGTACCGGTGGATATGGTTGTTAAGCGTCTTCTTTTTGGCGGAAAGGGAATCGTCGCGCATTCTCCTTACATAACACACGTTTGGAACCCTGACAAATTTTTTCGCAAGACACAGCTCCTCTAAGGTCCAGCCGTAATCGTTTTGGTGAGCAAGCGGCTGGAAGTGTATTTTATTCTCAACCAAAAAACTGCGAAGAGAAAATCTAAGCCAAGGAGTCATCCAAAAACGACCGTTAAGCCATTCTTTTACCCGTACAGCCAAATCGTCAGATATTGCGGTAGGTTTTTCGACGAAACCGCCGCTCTGTATCCTGGTAGTGGCAATGTGCATATTTTTTACAAACTCTTCGCCCTTGCCTTTAGACATATAATATTTTTCGCAGTAGATAACGTCGGCTTGAAATTCTTCGGCGACATCGTGCATCTCTTCCAGCGCGGTCTTCGTCAAAATATCGTCGCTGTCCATGAAAAAAACATACTTGCCGCAGGATTTTCCCAAGCCCTTGTTGCGTTGGGCACCGGCTCCCTTGTTGTTCATAGATTTTATCAGTTTAAGCCGCCCGCCAAATTTTGTCGCATAACTTTCGACAACCCCGCAACAATTATCCGTTGAACAATCGTCGACAATAATCAGCTCAAAATTTTCCAGAGTTTGAGCAAGGACACTTTCCAGCAGCTCGGAAATATATTCTTCGTCGTTGTACATCGGGACGATAATAGAAACGAGCGGGGCATCTTTTTCTTCCGCCGCAGGTGAAGTATCTTTCTTCGGTTGAGGTTTTTTAAATTTTGCCATGAATTTTTTCCTTTCGTTCGCGATAAATTTTCAATCGGGCAAATCGTCAAGCTGTTTTAAATTCGTGCCGTCAAGGTAATCAACTTCGGTGATACGAATATGAATCGCGCTCCTCTTCAAGCCGTGTTTCATTACGTCAGAATCTTCCTGCACGAACGGATTCAAAACCTTGTCGACGTCAAAAATCTGCTCGCCTTGCGGACGGTCAACCATGTCAATTTCAAAAGGCGTGATACCCTCTTCGCCGTCGCGCCCGTCAATAACTATCTGCCCGATAATTTTTTCAAGAGGCTTTTCGGATTGAATGTCCGCCTTAATCGTCAGCTGCAACGTCCGCGAAAATCCGTACTCGTCTCCTTCGCCGACCTTCGCGTCAAAACCTTTCAGGATAAAAATCTCGTCGATACTTTCGCGGACAGGCGCGTTAAGTTCCTCCAATTTTTTCTGCAAGGCGCGATTCAGTCCGGTCAAGTAACTTTCAAAACCTTTCGCGCGGACAATTTTCCACGTCGAGTTATCAATTTTTTCAAGCTCAATTTCTAAATCGAAACTGAACTTCAGATCGGCGTTGTAAAATTCGATTTTCGAGCGGGCAATTCCTTCATTCACGACGGGTTTTGAAATACTTTGAATCGCGCAAGAATCCAGCTCGGAATTTTTAATTTGCCGCTGCGTCTCCGTCAAGTTGTCGGGAAAATTTATCTCGCCCGTCGAAATATAATCGTCAACGGCGGCTTTTGTGTCCGAAATAAATTGCGGCTTGAGATTTTCATAAGCGTCGGAAAGTTGTTGCGTGGAGTAGGCAGTTTTCGCCAGCGTGCTGTTAATTTGCGCCGTCAAAATTTCTTCCGCCGCCGTCCCAAGAATCGCGTCGACGTCAACAAGTTCGTAAAAAGTTTCGCGGTCGTGCTCCTTGACTGCCTGGCGAATAATTTTTATCGAGTTCATCGGCAAGCCGCTCATTTGCATTCGCGCGCGCAGAAACCCGATGGCAACCGCGATTATCAAAAAAATTGGGATTAGAATCAGCAAAACTTTTTTCATTCTTTACAAACTCCGCAACGTCTGCAGCCTTCGGAACAAGGCGCGGTTGATTTTAGTTGCGCCGCCCTCTCAAATTCTGCGTAGAGATATTTTTTGGAAAAGCCCATGTCCAGCGCGTCCCACGAAAAAATTTCGTCTGCGGAAATTTCGCGGCGCAGATAAAAATTTTCGTCGAGGTCTGATTTTTTGAACAGCTCACGAAATTTTTGCGGCGAATCAGATTGAACGACGAGTCCGGCTATTTTTCTGTCGCCTCTTGCCAAAATTGCTTGTGTCTCCGCAGATTTCAAAGACTCCGAATTTATTTCGACGCCTCGCAAATTTTTCAGCCTGTCGCGCAGATTTTTCATTGCCGCGCTCAAATATTTTTTGTCCGCCATTTTTGCCCACTGAAACGGCGTGAACGGTTTTGGAATGAACGGGTTGACGCTCAAAATTAATTTTCCTGCGCCCGCGAAATTTTTCAGCCGAATGGTGAGATCTGCTATCGCGTCGACGTCCGACATTTCCTCGAACGGCAAACCGATCATAAAGTAGAGTTTGAAATTTTTTATCCCCGCGTCAAGTCCGAGCTTCACCGCCGCGAAAACATTTTCTTCGGTGATTGACTTGTTGACGACGGCGCGCATTTTTTCGCTGCCGACTTCAGGGGCAACCGTCAAAGTTTTCAGCCCGCTTTCCGCAAGAGCGCGGACAAGTTCGGGCGTCACCGAATCGGCGCGGAAGGATGCAACGGACATCGGAAGATTTTTTTCGAGAATAAATTTGCAAAGCTGATTAATCTGCGGATAATCGGAAATCGCCGCGCCCATCAGCCCAATTTTTTTCCCGAAAATTTTTGCGCGTTCGACTTCGGATTTAATCACGGCAAACGAACGGTTACGCGGCTTGCGAAAACAATAACCCGCCATGCAAAAACGGCAGTGATGCCCGCAGCCTCGCGCCGTTTCGATAAGGAACATATTAAATTCGGTGTCGTCGGTGATAATGACGGAATGCGCGGGGTGTTCGTCGAGATTTTTCAGCCACTGCCGTGAAATTTTTTTTGGCGCGATAATTTTTTCCAGCGTACCGTCAGAATTGTAGACATGACTAAAAAGCGACGGGACGTAAATTCCCGGCACTTGCGAAATTTTTTTGAGTAACTCCTCCCGCGAAAAATTTCCTTCCGCCAAAATATCAATCAGCGGCGGCAAAATCACTTCGCCTTCGCCAATCACGAACGCATCGAAAATTTTTGACAGCGGCTCCGGATTGAACGTCGCGCAAGGTCCGCCGGCGATTAAAATCGGGTCAAAATTTGTTCGTTCGCTTGCGCGCGGATTTATTTTTCCCAGCCGCAAAATTTTCACGACGTTAAAATAATCCTGCTCGAACGACACTGAAAACCCGACGACTTGAAATTTATTCAGCGGCGTTTGAGTTTCGAGGCTCAACAGCGGCTGATTATTTCTTTCGAGTTCGGATAAAATTTTTGGTTCGGGCAAAAAAAACCTTTCGCACGAAACATCTTTTCGCGCGTTCAAAAGCTCGTAGATTATGTGCAAACCTAAATTCGACATGCCGACGCGGTAAAAATTCGGGTAGACCAGCGCAAATTTCAGCCGCCCGCCTGCGTCTTTAACGACGAAACCCGATTCTTTTGCGAGTATGGATTTTAATTCGACTTCCTGTCTTCGTGACATTCAACACACCAAAAAATCAACGAGTGAAAGTTTTTTCGATAACTTCGCCGTTCGCGCCGGGATGCCCGACATTTTCCCCGTTCGCGACAAATTCAACCGCACCGGCATTGCCGACAAGCACGCTGACTTTTTCATTGCCCTTCCAATCGAGAACTTGACCGGCGACGGCAGTCCCTTCGTAGACAACCGCGCCATCGGCAGTCACCCGCGTCCAACAATCGTCGTTAAATTTTCCCTGAACGTTGACGTCATTGCTTGCGGAAGCCGGCGCGGCGGCGGGTTGCTGTTCGGTCGGCGGCGCAACATTTTCTGCGGGCTGGGCTACAGATTCCGGCGCGGGATTATCCCCGACGTTCACCGCCTGCGCAATTTGCTGACTGTTGGGATTTTGCGCCGATTGAGTTTGTTGAGTTTGCTCCCCATTGACTTTGGCGACGTCTTCGGAATTTTGATTGTGGAATAAAAATCCCGCGACTACGAACACCAAAACGACAGCCGCCGCTACCAAAAACATCTTCGAGCCGGATTTATCGCCCGTGTTTGAATCTGCTTGGCGTTTACTGCGCGAAGGAACGGGGGCAGAAGATTTTTCAGTTTTGGAAATTTTTTCGGCTTGAGGAATTTTTTCGGTCTCAGGAATTTTTTCAGCGGGTTTAGGATTTTCCGCCGGCTTTTCTGCTACGGGGGGCGCGCCGGAAATTTCGCTGAGGTATTCCCTCACCAAAGCCGCGCCGTCCAAATCCAAAAATTCGGCATAATTTTTTATAAATCCCTTTACGTAAACCGTGCCGGGCAATTTTTCATAATCGCCTGTTTCCAAAGACTCAAGGTAAAGAGCCCGAATACTCGTTTCTTTTTCCACATCCTGAATGGTCAATTTTTGACGCTCACGCTCTGCACGAAGCGTATCACCTATCATGGATCACATCCCCTTTCGAAAAATATTATACATGACTATTTCAAGAAAAGCAATTCTTTTTGAAAAAGTACACGCGCTGAAAAAAAATCCTTTGATAAATTTGTCGACAAAATCGGCGGGCGCGGCTATAATAGGAAAAAATAAAAGGAGAGTTTTTTGAATGCCTATAATGGATTATTTGGAGCGCAATGCCGAACTTTATGGCGACGAAATTGCGCTGGTGGAATTAAATCCCGCGTTGCCGAACAATCAGCGAATGACGTGGAAGGAATTTAGTTTGATTGAGCCGAATCGTTTTGAACCTTACCGCCGAGAAATTACCTGGAGTGTTTTTAACGAAAAGGCGAATCGTTGCGCGAATCTTTTGCTTGAGCGCGGCGTTCAGAAGGGCGACAAAGTTGCGATTATCATGTACAACTGCCTGGAGTGGTTGCCGATTTATTTTGGGGTTTTGAAAACCGGAGCCATTGCCGTGCCTTTTAATTTTCGGTACGACGCGGCGGAAATTTTGTACTGCGCGGAGCTTGCCGAAGTCGACGTAATAATTTTTGGTCCGGAATTTATCGGCAGGCTTGAAGTCAACGCCGAAAGACTTTCGCGCGGCAGACTTTTAATTTACGTTGGCGATAACTGTCCGAGTTTTGCGGAAAGCTATCATCTTTTGGTTGCGAATTGTCCCAGCCACAAACCGCACATCCACGAAATTATAACCGACGACGATTTTGGCGCGATTTATTTTTCTTCGGGAACGACGGGATTTCCCAAAGCGATTCTGCACAAACACCGGAGTTTGACGCAGGCGGCGCAAATGGAACAAAAGCATCACTTGACGAGCCGCGACGATTGTTTTCTGTGCATGCCGCCGCTCTATCACACCGGCGCGAAATTTCATTGGATGGGGAGTTTGGTTGCGGGTAGCCGCGCAGTTTTGTTGAAGGGCGTGCAACCCGACGTAATTTTGGAGGCGATTTCAAAGGAACACTGCACGATTGTTTGGCTGCTCGTTCCTTGGGCGCAGGATATTCTTGACGAGCTGGACAGCGGCAAATTAAAACTTGAGGATTATGAACTTTCGCAGTGGAGATTGATGCATATCGGCGCGCAACCCGTGCCGCCCAGCTTGATTAAACGCTGGAAAAAATATTTTCCGCACCACGATTACGATACGAACTACGGGCTTTCAGAATCGACGGGGCCCGGCTGTGTTCATCTTGGGCTGGAAAATATTAACAAGGTCGGGGCTATCGGGGTGCCGGGCTATCGTTGGCAGTGCAAGATTATCGACGAGAACGGCGCGGAAGTTCAGCGCGGAGAAGTCGGCGAACTCTGCGTGAAAGGTCCCGGCGTCATGACCTGCTACTACAACGACGAAAAAGCTACCGCCGAAGTTTTGAAGGACGGCTGGCTTTTGACGGGCGATATGGCGATGCAGGACGAGGACGGCTTTTATTTTCTCGTTGACCGCAAAAAAGATGTCATAGTCAGCGGCGGCGAAAATATTTATCCCGTTCAAATTGAAGACTTCCTGCACAAATTCGACAAGGTTAAGGACGTGGCGGTTATCGGTTTGGCTGACAGGCGGCTCGGTGAAATTAGCGCGGCGATTATCGAAATTAAAGAGGGCATGACTTGCACGGAAGAGGAGATTAATAAATTCTGCCTGGAGCTGCCCAGATACAAACGCCCGAAAAAAATTATCTTCGCCGATATTCCGCGAAACGCCACCGGAAAAATTGAAAAGCCCGCGTTGAGGAAACGTTACGGAGCAGAAAAACTTGTTGCTCTCGAAAATAGAAGCTGATTAAAAAATTTTCCAACAAAAAATCCCGACTGAGTGAATCAATCGGGAAAATTTTTTTATCTCGGAATAATTTTCGCAAAAAATGGTGCCGAAGGCCGGACTCGAACCGGCACGTTGTTGCCAACGGCAGATTTTGAGTCTGCTGCGTCTGCCAATTCCGCCACTTCGGCACTGCGGGGATAATGATAACACCTGCCGTTAAAATTGTCAAGACTAAAAATTTTCTGCGCAAGAATAAGTTTGCTTGACACTTTGGCGCGGCGCGAATAGAATATTTGCATTAAAATTTAGGAGGGCGAAAAATTGGGCAAAGCATTAATCATTGGTTGCGGCGGCGTGGCCAGCGTCGCTATTCATAAGTGCGTAGAGAACAGCAAAATTTTTGAGGAGATTTGTATTGCGAGTCGAACGATAGAAAAATGTAATGCGCTTAAAGCGAAACTCGACGGCAAGAGTACGACGAAAATTTCTACCGCGAAAGTGGACGCTAATGACGTGGGCGCACTCGTGACTTTGATTGAAAATTTTCAACCTGATGTTGTGATGAATCTTGCTCTGCCGTATCACGATTTAAAAATCATGGAGGCTTGCCTCAAGACCGGAAAAAATTATCTTGACACGGCGAACTACGAGCCTGAAAATTCCGCTTACTTCGAGTATAAGCAACAGTGGGCTTTGGACGAAGATTTTAAACGCGCCGGATTGACTGCGCTTTTGGGTTGCGGATTTGACCCGGGTGTCAGCGGGATTTTTGTTGCGTACGCGCTGAAACATTATTTCGACAGAATCGACACGATTGACATTCTTGACTGCAACGGCGGCGAACACGGTCACCACTTCGCGACGAATTTTAATCCCGAAATAAATATCCGCGAAGTCACCGCGAAGGGCGAGTACTTTGAAAACGGGAATTGGATTGAGACGGAGCCGCTTGCAATTAAGCGCGTGTACAATTTCCCCGAAATCGGCGAACGCGATATGTATCTTTTGTATCACGAGGAAATAGAATCGCTGGCGAAAAATATTCCCGACGTCAAGCGAATCAGATTTTTCATGACGTTTGGACAGAGTTACTTGACGCATCTGAAGTGCCTGGAAAATGTGGGAATGACTTCGATTGAGCCGATTGACTTTAACGGGCAAAAAATTGTTCCGTTGCAGTTTTTGAAAGCCGTCCTTCCCGATCCCGCGAGTCTTGGCGCGCGCACTGTCGGCAAAACAAATATCGGTTGCGTTATCACGGGGAAAAAGGACAGTCAGCCGAAAAATTATTACGTCTACAACGTCTGCGACCACCAGGCGGCTTATCGCGAAGTCGGTTCTCAAGCAATTTCCTACACGACGGGCGTCCCCGCGATGATTGGCGCGGCGCTTTTGATTGACGGCACGTGGAATTTGAAGGGCGTCCGCAATGTTGAGGAATTCGACCCGGATCCTTTTATGGACGCGCTGAATAAATTTGGTTTGCCCTGGCAAGAAAATTTCTTCCCCGCTTTGGTTGATTGACATGGAAAAATTTTTATTGCAGGCTGAAACTCCGGCTTACGTCGTCAGCGAAAGACTTTTGACGCGGAATTTAGAAACGCTGTCCGAATTGCAACAGTCGACGGGCGCGAAAATCCTCCTTGCACAAAAATGTTTCTCGATGTTTTATTTTTACCCGCTGATAAAAAATTTTCTGCGCGGAACTGCGGCGTCGGGGCTGTACGAAGCGCGATTGAGTCGGGAATTTTTCGGCGGCGAGAATCATGTTTATTCTCCTGCTTACGACGCGAAGGAAATTTTTAAGCTGGCGGAAATTTGCGACCACGTGATTTTCAATTCTTTTCGGCAGGTTGAAAAATTCGCGCAGGTTGTGAAAAATTTTGGGCACGGTGTCGGCTTGCGGATTAATCCCGAACATTCGACGCAGGCAACGAAAATTTACGACCCTTGCGCTGAAAATTCTCGGCTGGGTGTTCGTCTTGAAGAGTTTAAATCTGCGCGGCCGGAGCTGATAAAAATTTTGGATGGCTTGCATTTTCACACGCTCTGCGAACAAAATTCCGACGCGTTGGAAGAAACTGTCGAGGTTGTCGAAAAAAATTTCGGCGATTATTTGCGGCAAGTCAAGTGGCTGAATTTGGGCGGCGGTCATCATATCACGAAAAAAAATTACGACGTCGACAGGCTGAAGAAAATTATTCGTCGTCTGCAAAAAAATTACCGGCTTGAAATTTATCTTGAGCCGGGCGAGGCTGTTGCGCTGGACGCCGGATTTTTGGTCTCGACGATTTTGGAAATTCAAGACGAGCGCGCAGGAGTCCGCAACGCGATAATCGACGCGAGTGCGGCCTGTCATATGCCCGACGTTTTGGAAATGCCGTATCGTCCGGAAATTATCGGCGCGGCTGAACTCGGTGCGAAAAAATTTAATTATCGATTCGGCGGCGCGACGTGTCTTGCCGGCGACGTTATTGGCGAATACAGTTTCGATACTCCGCTTGCCGAAGGCGACAAAATTATTTTCCGCGACATGGCGATTTATACAATGGTTAAAAATAATACCTTCAACGGAATGAAACTTCCTGCGATTTATGCGCTTGATTTAAATTTCAATTTAAAACTTGTAAAAAATTTCGGGTACGAAAATTTTAAAGCACGTCTATCATAACAGGAAAAGAGGTTTAATTCATGGAAACTGACGAGACACAACGAGTTAAGGAGACTACGGCTACTTTCGACCGCAAAAGAAAGACGATTGGAATTTTTGGCGGACCATTGCTGGCGATTATAATTCTTTTAATTCCCTTCGACGGATTGACCCTTGTTGCGCACAAACTTTTGGCGATAATGACTCTCGTTGCCTTTTGGTGGATAACGGAGCCGGTGCCGATACCTGTGACTTCGTTAATCGGACCGACGCTTGCCGTCGTGACGGGAGTCGTGCCGATTGGTACGGCGTTTGCGTCCTTCGCTAACCCGATGATATTTTTGTTCATGGGCGGATTTATTTTGGCGAAGGCGATGATGACGCACAACCTGGACAAAAGATTTTCCTACTGGTTGCTTTCGCGCTCGTGGGTCGGCTCTAATCCGCGCAGAATTTTTTTGGCGGTAGGTCTTGCGACGGCTCTTTGTTCGGGCTGGGTGAGCAACACGGCGACGGCGGCAATGATGTTTCCGATTTGCTTAGGGCTTTTGGTTTCGATAAAAGAAATGTTAAAAGCAAACGGGCGCGAAATAGATTTGTCGAACTACAAATACGCGACGGGCTTAATGCTAATGACGGCTTACGCTGCCTCAATCGGCGGGGTTTTGACGCCGATAGGGACGCCGCCAAATTTAATCATGATCGGATTTTTGAACGAGATGGAAAAAATCGAAATCTCCTTCTTCGAGTGGATGATTTGGGGCTCTGTTGTTATGGTATGCTACTTCGTCATAGCGTACCTTGTCTTGTCGAAATTGTTTCCTCCGGACGTCGAAAAAATTGACGGCGCGGCGGATTTTATCAAGGCAAAAATGGTTGAGTTGGGCGGCTGGACACGCGCGCAAAAAAATACGCTCTTCGCGTTTTCAGTCGCGGTGATTTTGTGGATTTTGCCGGGAATTTTGGAAATTTTTTTGCCGTTACATAATCCGATCGTTCAGATTTACAGCAGACTTTTTCCGGAGGCGATAGCGGCAATGATAGGCGCGCTGTTGCTCTTCGTCCTGCCGGTGAATTTTTCCGAACGCAAATTTACTTTGTCCTGGAAGGAAGCGTTAGAGGGAATAGAATGGGGCACGCTGATACTTTTTGGCGGCGGCTTAGCTATGGGTTCGATGATGTACAAAACAGGGTTATCGCAGTGGGTTGGCGAATTAATCATACACGGAATGGGCGGAGTGACGTCGCAAATATTTTTCGTGGCGGTGTTCTCGGTTTTGGCGTTGTTGCTTTCCGAATTGACTTCGCACACGGCGTCCACGAACTTAATCGGACCTTTGGCGATAACGGCCGCAGTCAGCGCGGGAATTAGTCCCGTGCCCGTGTCAGTCGGAATTGCCTTAAGCGCGTCGTTGGGATTTATGTTGCCGGTCTCCACGCCGCCTAATGCGATTGTCTACGCCAGCGGCTATGTCCCGATAACCAAAATGATTTCGACGGGGGTTTACATTGATTTTATCGGCATTGCCTGCGTGACGATTCCGGTTGCGGTTTATCTTGTAACTTTGGTGGTTGGTTGATATGACTAAAAAATACAGAGACGGTTTGTTCAGAGATTATCACTTTGGACGGATTGTTTTTCGACGAATTTAAAAATGATATTTCCTGCTTGTATCGCGGCAGATTTTTGGTGGTAGTTGAACACCAAAGTACGATTAATGAAAATATGCCGTTGCGCGCTCTTTTCTACGTCACGGAACTCTTGCGGCAACACGTTGCGCCTTTTAAAGAACTTGTTTACAGACCTGCAGCTATTGCGTTGCCGCGTCCGGAATTTTTCGTGCTTTATAACGGCAGACAGAAAGAATTGCCGCGCAGGGAAATGCGTTTGTCGGATGCTTTTGGCGGAAATTCTCCCCTTGAACTTACCGTCAAGGTTTACAATCTTAACAGGGGAATGAACGACGATTTTATTTCGGGTAGTCCGTACTTGAACAATTATTGCGTTTTTGTGAACCGTGTCGAAAGTAGTATAAAGGCGGGAATGGATACGGAGCACGCCATAGCTGAAGCGATTGATTATTGCATAAATCACGATGTTATGGCAAAATATCTTATGGTCAGGAAAAAGGAGGTTGCGAGCATGTTAGGTTTTGAATACGATGCCAACGAGGCGCGCAGGGTCTTGAGCGATTATTACAGGGAAGAAGGAAGAGCCGAAGGAGAGACCAAAGGAGAGGCCAAAGGCAAGATTGAGGGCAAGATTGAATTGGTGAAAAATCTTTTGCTCGCGAAGACGCCGATTAAATATATCGCGCAGGCGACCGGCTGGGACGAGGAAAAAATTTTAAAGGCAGTTGAATGGAAACGACAAGATTAAAAATTTTTACTTTGGTGATTCTGATTTTTTTCGCGGTGTCGGTTTTATTTTCCGGTTGTGGGAAGTCTGATTCACCTGAAGGCGCGCTCTCCGAAATGCAATTGGCTCTGTCCGAACGAGATTTGAAAAAACTTTCCGAGCGCGTCGACTTGGATAAATTTTTCGCGCATATTTATGACGACGCGACGATTGAACTCGTAAAAAATTATGAGGAGTACAGGATTAAATATCCGAACGACCCATATTTTCAGCACGACGCCGAATTTTTGAAACAGTACAATGCCGAACACCGCGACTTGCATTTGAAATTTTTGCACGACGTTTTGACGGCGTACTTTGCGAGAATTCCTGAACCCGACACCCCTGAAGAAAACCCCTACGCTTATGTTGCAAACGAGTTTGAAAAAATTCGTCTTGCTTCAATTTCCAAAATCAAAGATACTTCCGTTGATAAAAATCAAGCGACGATGACTCTTGAAATTCAAGGTGACAGTTCTCTGCGCGGAATGTTTATCGGGCAGTTCACTTTCAAGCTTGGTTTTGACAAGGACGACGCTGGGAAATGGCGTCTTACAAAAATTGAAAATCTCGACGAATTGACGCCGCCGCTTGTCGATAAGGCGGAACTCGTCTGGGTAACTTTTTTCTAGTGACTAGTTTTTAGGGAATAGGGATTAGTTTTTCCGGCCGCTAATCTCCAGCAACTAATCTCTAACAACTAACAACCGGTCACTGAGATAAGGAGGAATTAACTTGGCATTTTATTACAAAGAACCATCACACACTTTTGGAGAATATCTTCTCGTGCCCGGCTATTCTTCAACGGATTGCATTCCCTCCAACGTAAATCTTGCGACGCCGCTCGTGAAATTTAATCGCGGCGAAAATCCGACTCTTCATTTGAATATCCCGATGACTTCGGCAATTATGCAGTCCGTTTCAAACGACACAATGGCTATCGCTCTTGCTAAGGAAGGCGGCGTCTCGTTTATCTTCGGCTCGCAGTCCATTCAATCTCAAGCGGAAATGGTGCGGCGCGTGAAAAATTACAAGTCCGGTTTCGTTTCCAGCGACTCCAACGTAAAACCGACGACGACGCTCAAAGAAATTCTTGCGCTCCTCGAAAAAACCGGACACTCTACAATGCCCGTCACCGAAGACGGAAAACCTACAGGCAAACTTTTGGGGCTTATCACCAGCCGCGACTACCGCATCTCCCGAATGACCGGCGACGAACAGGCAAAAGATTTTATGACGCCGTTTGAAAAATTGATTTACGCCGACGCCGAAAGTACCACCCTTTCAATGGCGAACGATCTTATTTGGCAGCACAAGCTGAATATGTTGCCGCTCGTCGATAAAAATCAACGGTTGCGTTACATGGTTTTCCGAAAAGATTACACCGATAACAAAATCAATCCGCTTGAACTTATCGACAAGAAAAAACGCTACATTGTCGGCGCGGGAATTAACACGCGCGATTACGCCGAAAGAGTCCCCGCGCTTTTGGAGGCGGGCGCGGACGTCCTCTGTATCGATTCTTCGGAAGGCTTCACCGAGTGGCAAAAAATTACTCTCGAATATATCCACAAAAATTTTGGCGCGGAAGTTAAAGTTGGCGCGGGCAATGTCGTCGACGCGGACGGATTTAATTTTCTTGCGGACGCCGGCGCGGATTTTGTTAAGGTTGGAATTGGCGGCGGCTCTATTTGTATTACGCGCGAAACAAAAGGGATTGGGCGCGGGCAGGCGACTGCGGTTATCGACGTCTGCAACGCGCGCGACGAATATTTCAGGCGGACGGGCGTTTACATTCCGATTTGCTCCGACGGCGGGATTGTTCACGATTATCACATGACACTTGCGCTTGCAATGGGCGCGGATTTTCTCATGCTCGGCAGATATTTTTCGCGCTTCGACGAATCTCCTTCCGACAAAGTCAGAATCAACGGCACCTATTACAAAGAATATTGGGGCGAAGGCTCCAACCGCGCAAGAAATTGGCAACGCTACGATCTCGGCGGCGACAAAAAACTTTCCTTTGAAGAGGGCGTCGATTCTTATGTTCCTTACGCCGGCGCGCTCAAGGATAATGTTGAGGCGACGCTGGCGAAAATTCGTTCGACCATGTGCAACTGCGGCGCGCTGAATTTGTCGGAGCTGCGCGACAAGGCGAAAATTACTTTGGTTTCCGCGACAAGTATTGTTGAGGGCGGTAGCCACGACGTTATTCTCCGCGATAAATTTTCAAATTGAATGAAAGAGCTTGATAAACGTGACGGAGCTGGAGTTTGCTAAAAAAATTTCTGAAATTGGCGGCGTCGCTTATCTTGTCGGCGGTGCGGTTCGTGACAAAATTCGCGGCGTCATTGCCCACGACAGAGATTATTGCGTTGCGGGCGTCGTCGAATCGGATTTTGTAAAAAGTTTTCCGGACGCGGCGAAGTTCGGAAAATCTTTTCCCGTTTATTCCGTCGAAATTGACGGCAAAAAATGCGAGGTTGCCTTCGCGCGCACCGAAAAAAAAATCGGCGAAGGGTATCGCGGTTTCAGCGTGGAATTTTCTCCGAACGTCACCATTGTGCAGGATTTATTTCGACGCGACACCACGATTAACGCAATGGCGATTGAAATTCTCGGCGGGGAGCTGATTGACCCTTTCGGCGGGCGCGCAGATGTCGTCGGCAAAAAAATTCGCGCGGTCTCCGAACATTTTGTGGAAGATCCCGTTCGCGCGTTGCGGGCGGCAAGACAATCCGCGCAGTTCGATTTTGAAATCACTCAAGAAACTTTGGAGGCGATGAATTTTTGCGCGGACGAACTCAAAAAAGAGGCTGGCGAAAGAATTTTTGCCGAACTGAAAAACGCGCTGAAAACCGATAAGCCGTCGATTTTTTTCAGAAGTTTGGAGCGCGCAGGGATTTTGGAGGTGACCTTCCCGGAAATTTCGCAAATGCGCGGAAAAATTCACTCGGTCGAACATCATCCGGAGGGCGATGCTTACGAACACACGCTGAAAATTGTTGACGACGTGGCGAAAGTAAATTCAAAGCCGATAGTTCGTTTCGCCGCGCTTGCTCACGATTTGGGAAAGGGCACGACGTTGCCGGAAAAACTTCCGCATCATCACGGGCATGACAAACGCGGGCTTGACGTGCTGAACGAAATGGACAGGCGGATAAAATTGCCCGGCGATTGGAAAAAATTTGCGGCGTTCGTTATTTCCGAACACATGCGCGCGCCAATGTTAATGACCGCCGGAAAAATTGTCACCCTGCTGGAAAAAATTCACAGCTCGAAAATTTCGGTCGCCGATTTTAATGACGTGATTCGTGCTGATCATGGCGGGTTGCCGCCGCATTTGGAGCACGCAGAATTTATTATCGGTGAACTTTTTAAAATTAGTGGGCGTTCCGCGCCGAAAAATCTTGTCGGTGCAGAAATAGGCGATTGGCTTCACGCGGAACGTATTCGCCGTTTTGTTGAACTTCGTGATAAAAATTTTGGAGGCGATGAACTTGATTAAAAAGGGAATTATTTTGGCGGGCGGTTCGGGCACGCGCCTTTATCCGCTGACAGAAGTCGTATCGAAACAACTCATGCCGGTTTTCGACAAGCCGATGATTTATTACCCGCTGTCGGCTTTGATGCTTGCGGGTATTCGCGAAATTTTGATAATCAACACGCCGCAGGACAGCCATCTTTTTCAGGCGTTGCTCGGCGACGGCAGCCAACTCGGTCTGAAAATAAGTTACGCCGTCCAGCCTAAGCCCGAAGGATTGGCGCAAGCGTTTTTGATTGGCGAAGAATTTATCGTCGGCGACAGTTGCGCTTTGGTTTTGGGCGATAATATTTTTTACGGCTCGGATTTTGCAAAACTCGTTCAGCGCGCGGCAACTCATGACGACGGCGCGACGGTCTTCGCCTATTACGTGAACGATCCGGAAAGTTATGGCGTCGTTGAATTCAATCGCGAAACAGGGCAAGCGATTAGTCTGGAGGAGAAGCCGAAAAATCCCCGCTCCAATTACGCGGTCACCGGTCTTTATTTCTACGACAAGGATATTGTTGACGTTGCCAAGTCGATTAAACCTTCGGCGCGCGGCGAGCTGGAAATTACCGACGTCAACAAAGTTTACCTTGAGCGCGGGAAATTGCGCGTAGAAAAAATGCGGCGCGGTTATGCGTGGCTGGATACCGGTACGCATGAATCACTTTTGCAGGCGAGTTCTTTTGTGCATACCGTTCAAACTCGACAGGGCTTGAAAATTTCCTGTATCGAAGAAATTGCGTATCGCATGGGCTATATTGACGCGGAGCAACTTTTGAAACTTGCCGAGCCGCTGGCGAAAAATGATTACGGAAAATATTTACAACGCCTTGCGCGTGCCAGCGTATAGGGATTAGAAAACGCTAACCACTAATCTCTAACCACTAACCATTAAAACAGGAGGGATTGTTATGGCAGTTTTAATGCAAGATGTGATCGAAAGGCTGACGGAAATAATGGAAAGCCAAGACCTGAGCTACAAATTTTATTCGGAAATGACGCCGACTTTTTCTTTGACTTTCCCCTTGAGGAATACCAAATTGCGTTCGGTGAACATTCGCGTTCACCTTATGCCTTCAAGTCCCGGCGCGGAAGACTGCGCAAAAATTGTCAGTCTCGGATTTGTCGGGCTTAGGGCTGATGCGGATTGCGTTCAAGAGGTAGCGGAACTTTTGCACAGAATAAATTTCGGAACGAGTTTCGGAAATTTTGACTTGGATTTTAATGACGGAGAAATTCGTTACAAGATGTCACTGAACTGCGTCGACACGATGCCCGGCAAAGATGCGATTGAAGATCTTTGGGTTGTCCCGACGATAATGGTTAGCCGCTACGCAAATAGTTTGCTGGAAGTCGTTATGGGTATTTCTTCGGCAAAAGACGCGTATGATCGCGTGCACGGTCCCGAAGATTGAAATGGAGGAAATTTTTTCATGAATGTTATCGAAACAAACCTGAAGGGCGTCTTTATCATTGAGCCGAAAGTTTTTGGCGACGCGCGCGGCTGGTTTATGGAGACCTGGTCAAAAATGAAACTTGAGGCGGCGAATTTGCACTTTGATTTTGTGCAGGACAATCAATCTTATTCGGCGCACAAGGGAACTCTGCGCGGGCTTCACTACCAAACAAATCCTATGGCGCAGGCAAAACTTGTCCGTTGCACGCGCGGAAGTCTGCTTGATGTTGCCGTTGATATTCGCAAAAATTCCCCGCAGTTCGCAAAATGGACGAGCGCAATTCTTTCCGCCGAAAACAAACGCCAACTTTTAATCCCGCGCGGTTTTGCTCATGGGTTTATCACGTTGACTGACGACGTTGAGATTCAGTACAAGGCAGATAATTTTTACGCTCCGCAATGCGACGGGAATATTCGTTGGGACGATCCGCAAATTGGGATTGACTGGACTGCCGAGCCGACGATTCTTGCCGAAAAAGATGCGAACGCTCCCACTTTGAAAGAGAGACTTGAGCGCGGCGAACTGAATTTTATTTTTGAGGAGGCGTGACAAATGACGATTGTTGTTACCGGCGGCGCAGGATTTATTGGCGGGAATTTTGTCTACTACATTTTGAAGAATCACCCTGACGACAAAGTTATCTGCTACGACAAACTGACTTACGCCGGCAATCTCGAAACACTTGCCGACGCGCAGGATAACCCGAATTTTAAATTTGTTCGCGGGGATATTTCTAATCGCGCCGAAGTCTACAAACTTTTCGAGGAGGAAAAGCCGGAAGTCATTGTGAATTTTGCGGCGGAAAGTCACGTAGACCGCTCTATCGAAGACCCCGAACTTTTCTTGCGCACAAATATTATCGGCACGAGTATTTTGCTTGACGCCTGCAAAAAATTTGGGATAAAGCGTTTTCATCAAGTTTCTACCGACGAAGTTTACGGCGACTTGCCGCTTGACCGCCCCGATTTATTTTTCACCGAGACGACGAACTTGCACACGTCCAGCCCCTATTCCGCCAGCAAAGCCTCTGCCGATTTACTCGTACAGGCTTATCAGCGCACCTACCAAATTCCCGCGACAATCTCCCGCTGCTCGAATAATTATGGGCCGTATCATTTCCCCGAAAAATTAATTCCGCTCATGATTATCAATGCGCTGAACGGAAAGAAGTTGCCGGTTTATGGCACCGGCGAAAATGTTCGTGATTGGCTTTACGTGGAGGATCATTGCGCGGCGATTGATTTGATTATTCGCAAGGGAAGAGTCGGCGAAGTCTACAATATCGGCGGGCACAACGAGCGGACTAACCTTCAAGTTGTCAAGACGATTTTAAAAATTTTAGGCAAGGGCGAAGATTTAATAGAGTTCGTCACTGACAGGAAAGGGCACGACCAGCGTTACGCGATTGACC
Source organism: uncultured Selenomonadaceae bacterium (assembly GCA_905234195.1). Taxonomy (GTDB): domain Bacteria; phylum Bacillota; class Negativicutes; order Selenomonadales; family Selenomonadaceae; genus Quinella. The sequence continues at coordinate 35,903 of CAJOFR010000006.1, read as the reverse complement.
CGACGAAAATTTCAACGGAGCTCGGCTGGAACCCCACGACGAAATTTGACGACGGTATTCAAAAAACTGTCGCGTGGTATCTTGAAAATCGCGGCTGGTGGGAAAAAATTATCAGCGGGGAGTACAAAGAATATTATTCAAAAATGTACGACAACCGTTGAGAAAATTGGAATGATAGGAGGGTAATGAAGGTGACGTACGCGGAACTTGAAAGGCTCATACGGAGGGAAACAAATTTCAGATTTTCAAAACATCTTGCGAATCATGATGAATGGATAAATCCGTTGACGAAAGAAAAAGTTACTGTGCCACGTCATAAATCTCAAAAAATTCATCCCAAAACTTTAAGTAGTATTTTGAAAAAGGTTGGGCTCAAGTAAATTTTACGGGAGGGATCTTCATGAAATATGTTTTTCCTTGCGTTTTAGAATTTGAGGAGGGTTACGGCTACTCGGTAAATTTTCCTGACGTCAGCGGCGCAATTACTCAAGGCGTCGACCTCTATGATGCGATTCTTATGGCAGAAGACGCCCTGGCAGGAATTTTGATGAGTGAAGAAGATGACAAAAGGGAAATTCCGCAACCGACACCCTTGACTGAAATTAAACTTACAGGAAAGGAATTTGTCACGCTGATTAAGGCGGACACCGACGCTTACAGAAAAATGCTTGCCGAAATGAAGGCAAAAGAGTCCGCTGAAAAATCGAAGGGCGCGGCGTGAAAAAATTTTTGCGCGGAGGATTTACGACGGGCGCAAGTGCGGCGGCGGGTGTCAAGGCGGCGTTGATTTATTTTTCGACGGGCGAAGTTGTTGACGAAGTCGAAGTAACCGCGCTGGACGGGACGCCTCTAAGAATTCCCGTCGCAAGTCTCGAAAAAATTGACGGCGATAAAATTCGCGTCGAAGTCGTGAAAAATTCCGGAGATGATCCCGATATTACGAACGGCGTTTCGATTTTCACGACCGTCAAAAAAATTCCCGCCACCGAAATTATTTTTCGCGCAGGTCTCGGCGTCGGCAAAATCACCAAAGCCGGCTTGCAGTTGCCAATCGGTGAGCCCGCGATTAATCCGGGTCCGCGTCAGCTGATAAAAAATGTTGCCGCTGAATTTGGCGTCGTCGGTCTTGAAGTTGAAATTTCTATTCCCGCCGGCGTCGAGCTTGCGAAAAAAACTTTGAATCCTATTCTCGGCGTCGAAGGCGGGCTGTCGATTATCGGCACGACAGGGGTTTTGCGCCCGATGTCCGAAGACGCCTTCAAAAGATCTCTCGTCCCGCAAATTGAAGTTGCCATTGCGGCGGGCTACGACGTTTTAATTTTTGTTCCGGGAAAAATCGGCGAAACTATCGCGAAAAAAATTGGCTTGCCCGATACCGCGATTATTCAGACGAGTAATTTTATCGGGTACATGTTGGAGGCGGCGGCGGAGCGCGGAATTTCAAAAATAATTTTATGCGGACATATTGGCAAGCTGATTAAGGTTGCGGCGGGGATTTTTCACACGCATAACAGAATTGCCGACGCGCGCCTTGAAACTTTGGCGGCTTATTCGGCGGCGGAGGGTCTGCCCGCGAACGAAGTCCAAAAAATTCTCGACGCCGCAACGACGGAAAATGCCGCGCAGATTATTTCCGACAATCACCTTGAACGCGTCTACGAAAAAATTGCCGCTCGTGCAAGTTTTCGTGCGGAGCGTTATCTTTTCGGCAAGGCTGAAGTCGGTACGATTTTGGCGGACTACGCGGGGAAAATTTTGGGCGTCGACGACGCGGCGAAAAAAATTTCAAAAATTTTGGGCTGTGAATTTGACTATGGAAAAATTGCGGAATAAAATAATAGTCGCGGGTATCGGACCGGGCGGCGAAGATTTCATAACTCCCGCCGCGCTGAAAAAAATCCGTGCGGCAAAATTTTTAGTGGGCGGGCGGCGCGCGCTGGCAGAATTTTCGACGCCGAACCAAATTACCTGCACGATAACAAAAAATCTCGACGCGGCAATAAATTTCATTCGCGAAAAAATTTTGCTCGGTGAAGTCGTCGTGATGGTCAGCGGCGACCCGGGATATTATTCGATGCTGGATTTGTTGAGGAAAAATTTTCCGCCGGAGTCAATCGAAGTCGTACCGTCAATCAGCGCAATGCAACTTGCCTTCGCAAAAATTTCAATGTCGTGGTACGCGGCGACGCTTTTGAGTTTTCACGGGAGGCAGCCGGAAAAATCCGAATTGAATTTCGCGGCGGGAAAAGTTTTGGGATTGTTGACAGACGCCGAATTTAATTCCGCGACGATTTCAAAAATACTTTTGGGTTGCGGGTGGGCAGGAGATTCAAATTTGACAATCTGCGCGAAACTTTCTTACCCCGACGAAAAAATTATCCGCACGACGCTTGCGGACGCGGCGAACTCCGAGCCGATTAAGCATTGCATTTTAATCGTCACTGAAAATAAAGAGGTGAATTGAATGATAGGAATTGAGGACGAAAAATTTATTCGCGGCAATGTCCCCATGACAAAGCAGGAGATTAGAATTTTGACTATTGCTAAGGCGGACATAGGTGCAGAAGATTACGTCGTTGACATAGGCGCGGGCACGGGTTCGCTTTCGATTGAGGCGGCGAAGATTGCCGAAAACGGCTGTGTCTACGCGATTGACAAAGACCCCGAAGCTATCGATCTTATCACGCAAAACGCCGAAAAGTTTTCAGTGGAAAATATCGTGACGATAAACGGCGAAGCCCCCGAAGCTCTCGAACAAGTCAAAAAAATTGACGTGGCACTTGTCGGCGGCAGCGGCGGGCTTATCGACGAAATTTTAACTGCCGTCGACGCGAAACTAAAAATCGGCGGGCGCATTGTTTTAAATTTTATTACCGTCCAATCTCTGGCGTCTTGTCTGAATTGGCTCAAAAGTCATAATAATTATAAGTACGAGGCTATTCAAGTTCAGATTAACCGCCTGCAAAATCTTGGCTTTTACGATATGGCGCGGGCGATTAATCCTGTGCATATCGTGACGGCGAAAAAATTTCGGCACAATCAAGCGGCGAACGTTATCAGTATTTCCGATGCGAAAATCCGAAACGCTCAACCCGTTCAAATTAAAGGGATTAGAGACTAGGGATTAGGGATTAGTTTTTAGGGAAAAAATCTTACCGCTTTTCCCTTAAAAAGGAGTGTAAGAGTTGGTTCACATAGTCGGCGCGGGACCTGGAGACCCCGAATTAATTACAGTAAAAGGACAAAAATTTTTGAGCGCGGCAGACGTCGTTATCTACGCCGGCTCACTCGTCAACCCCGAACTTTTAAAATTTTGCAAGCCCGACGCGGAAATTTATAATTCTGCGGAAATGATGCTGGACGAAATTATTCACGTTATCGAAAAATCTGACGCGCAGGGAAAAGAAATCGTCAGACTGCACACCGGCGACCCGTCCATTTACGGCGCGATTCAAGAACAAATGGATTTGCTCGAAGAAAAAAATATTGACTTCGACGTCGTGCCGGGTGTCAGTTCATTTTTGGCAGCGGCTGCCGCCCTCAAGCAAGAATACACGCTGCCTGGTATAACGCAATCAGTCATAATCACGCGGCGCGGCGGACGAACTCCCGTATCCGACAAAGAATCTCTGAAAAAACTCGCGCAACACCAAACGACGCTTTGTATCTTCCTCTCAATCGGTTTGATTCAAGAAGTCGTGCGCGATTTAATGTCGGCAGGTTTCAAATCCTCAACTCCAATCGCTATCGTTCAAAAAGCATCTTGGCCGGACGAAAAAATTATCAAAGGTCGCCTTGAAACAATCGTCGAACAAGTCAAGGCAGAAAAAATCGAGCGCACCGCTATGATTATCGTCGGGCAATGCCTGAACGCGCGAAAAGAACACTACGAAAAATCTCAACTCTATTCGCCAAAATTTAGCCACATGTTCAGATCTGCAAAGTGACTTTAAAAAAATATTTTCTTCCCAAAAATAGAGCCGCGAGGTTCTATTTTTTTTGTAGGGGAAAATTTTTTTTGTTGACAAATATAATCAATAAGAATAAACTATCGCCATAAACTACTGGAGAAATTTTTTGACGAAGGTGAATTTTATGACGTTGAGTGAAGCTAAAATAGGTTCAGTCGTAAGAATTAATTCAATTGAAGAATCGGTCTTGACGCCTCGTTTGATGACAATGGGATTAATTCCTGGAACGCGCGTGGAAGTTTTGCGCTCGGCTCCGCTGGGCGACCCCATAGCGATTCGGTTGCGCGCTTACAATTTGGCGATAAGGAAAGACGACGCGGCAAGGATAGAAGTTTCGCCGGTCGATTGAAAAATTTTGCAGGAGAGGTGGTTTTTTATGGCGTCTTTGTCCGTTGCCTTGACCGGTAATCCGAATACCGGCAAGTCTACAATTTTTAATGAACTTACCGGCGCACGTCAAAAAATCGGGAATTGGCCCGGTGTGACCGTCGACAAGAAAGTTGGTATCGTGGAATACAAGGGCAGAAAAATTTCTGTTGTCGATTTGCCCGGAACTTATTCGATTAATGCGCGCTCGCAGGAAGAACAGGTAGTCAGCGATTATCTTAGCGAAAGCAAGCCCGATATCGTCGTGAACGTCGTCGACGCCTCGAACATGGCGCACAATCTTTTTTTGACGGTGCAACTCCTTGAGCAAAATATTCCGCTGATTATAAATCTGAACATGATGGACGAGGCGGAGCGGCACGGCGTTAAAATCGACGAGCAGGCTCTGGAAAAAGCTTTCGGGATGCCGGTGACGAACACAATCGGCAGGAGCAACGCCAGCGTTCGGACTCTCCTCGACGTCTTCACGAATACGCGCATGTCAAATTACAAGCCGAGCAAAATTTTGCAGGAGCACATTGAAAAAATTCACGCGATTAGAACGAGTGACCGCACGCCGGAAAAAATGGAAGAGGACATTATAACCGCGCGTTACGATTTTATTGATAAGGTTATGGCTGAAGCGGTGACGATTAATGCGGCGGACAAAAGTTTTGTCGACAAGCTTGACAATTATCTTTCGGACGGGGTTTCCGCTCTCGTGATAATGCTTGCCATGTTTTATTTGATGTTCCAAATTGCGTTCAATTGGATTGGGCAACCGCTGGCAGATATGCTCGGAGAATTTTTTGAGGAGAACGTCGCAAGCTGGGCAACTGAAGCGATGATTTCTGCGGGCGTCGCCGATTGGATGCAGTCTCTTGTTTCCGACGGCATTATCGCGGGCGTCGGTGCGGTCTTGAGTTTCGTGCCTCTTATTTTCACGCTGTTTTTCTGCTTGAGTTTCCTCGACGGCACCGGCTACATGGCGCGCGTGGCGTTCGTCATGGATCCGATTATGCGTCGCGCAGGGCTTAGCGGCAAGGGAATTATGCCGCTGATTATGGGATTCGGTTGCGGCGTTCCGGCGATTATGGGCGCGCGCACTCTCGACACCCACAAGGACAGAATGATTTCGATTTTGGTGACACCGTTTTTGACCTGTAATGCGAAGGTGCCGATAATCGCGCTCTTCGCGGTAATGTTTTTCCCGGACAACGCGGCGAATATAGTTTTCGCAATGTATTTCGTCGGCTTGGCAGTAGCAATTTTAATGGCAAAAGTTTTGGGCTCAACGACCTTCAAAGGACAAGAATCAACCTTCCTGCTTGAATTGCCCCCGTACAGAATCCCCGACATTAAAACCGTTTTGCTTGAGACGTGGGAAAAGGGCAAAGGCTATCTCGTCAAGGCAGGCACAATTATTTTCGCGATGTCCGTTGCGATTTGGTTCTTGAGCAGTTTCAATTCGGACGGCATGACCGACGAAATGAATGAAAGTTATCTCGCAAGTATCGGCTCGGCGACGTCCGTGATTTTTGCGCCGCAGGGCTACGATACATGGGAAGCAGGCGCGGCGATTGTTACCGGCGTGCTTGCTAAAGAGGCGGTTGTCTCGACGCTGGGAATTTTGTACGGAGCTGACGATATTTCTACGGAAGTGGACGACGCCGAAGAAACTTCCGCAACACTTTTGGCAACGTCAATGGGCGCGGCGTTCACACCTCTTTCCGCGCTGGCGTTTATAGTCTTCACGCAACTCTATTCGCCCTGCGTCACCGCACTCGGCACAATCAAAAAGGAAACTCACAGCTGGAAATGGATGGCGTTCGCATTTTTCTACACCTGCGCGGTCGCGTGGATAGCGTCGCTTTTGGTTTATCAAGGCGGCAAAATTTTGGGCTTTGAATAATTTTTCGGGGTGATTATCATGTTGGCAACGACTGTACTTGGAATTTTAATCGCCGGAGCTTTTGGCTACGGTGTCCGTACGATTTACAAAAACTTTAAAGGGGAGCCCGCTTGTTGTGACAGTGGAAGTTGCGCGGGCTGTTGTGAACACTGCAGGGCGCACAAAGAAAATCTTTCCAAAGAAAATTTCGCGTAAAAATTTTGTCGGGGAGCTGCTGATTTTTTCGGCGGCTCTTTTAGTTTGCATAAAAAAAATATTTTGATATAATGAAAGGAAAAAAGGAGGTGCTCTCGGTATGGCGGAAGTATTTGCCGTAGAAAAATTTCACAGGACCGTTATCGACCCGGATCTTGTAAAAAAATGGGTTGCCCACGCGCAGGTTAAGCCGAGCAGTTTAAAAACTTACATGAAGGGGATTAGACGCTTGAGCGAATATCTCACGCGCGAAGGGATTTCCATGCCGACGCGCGAAGACCTTTTCGCCTATCGTGACTATCTCGGCAAAAAATATCTGGCGAATACCGCGAATCTTTATCTTACCGCCGCGAAACTTTTTTTTGAGTTCCTGGCGACTGAAGGAATTATCCCGATTAATATTGGAGACCGAATCAAGGGTTTTAAAATCGACGAGGGGCACAAGAAGGCGGCGTTTGCTCCTGCGGAAATAAAAAAAATCAGCGACAGTTTTGATACTTCCACGCTTAAGGGCAAAAGAAACAAGGCGATGATCGCGTTGATGGCGACGGCGGGTTTGCGAACGATTGAAATTGTTCGTGCGGACGTTGGTGACATTGATTACAGCATGGGAAAATATTTTCTGCACGTGCAGGGCAAAGGGCGCGACGATAAAACTGCGACTGTGCACATTCCGACGGGCGTTTATAATCTGATTCAAGATTATCTGAAGATGCGCGGCAAAGTTTCCGGAAAAACTCCCGAAGGTACCGACGCTCTTTTTGCAAGCGTCTCCTGCAGAAATTTTGACGGGCGCATGCTGTCGACTTCGATTAGCCGAATCGTGAAGGAAACTTTTCGCGCGAATGGCTTTGACTCGAAAACTCTGACGGCTCATTCTCTGCGACACACCGCCGCGACGACCGCGCTCCGCAACCACGCAAGTCTGCGCGAAGTTCAGCAGATGTTGCGCCACAAAAATATCGCCGTCACTCAAATTTATTTGCACGAGCTGACACGTTACGACAACCGCGCCGAAGATTTGGCGGCGGAAGCGTTTGGATTTTGAGGCAGTGGAAAAATTATGCGGGCGGCAATTTTTGCGGTGACTGATAAAGGTTTGGAGCTTGCCGAAAAAATTTCGTCGAATATCGGCGGGAAAATTTTTATCAAGGGGCGAGATTTCGACAAGCTAAAAATTTTTGTCGGGGAGGTTTTTAAAAGTTTCGACGCGCTGATTTTTATTTGTGCGGCGGGAATTGTCGTGCGGGTGATTGCGCCGCTGATTGTCAGCAAGTTGAGCGACCCTGCGGTGATTGTTATCGACGAGCGCGGGAAAAATGTTATCAGCCTTTTGAGCGGGCACGTGGGCGGCGCGAATGATTTGACGCTGAAAATTTCGCGCGCCATTAACGCCAATCCGGTTATCACGACGGCGACGGACGTTGAGGAAAAATTTTCGGCGGACGGGCTTGCCAATCGTCTTGGTCTTCGTCCCGAACCGAAGGAGATGATTCAGGCGATTAACACTGCGATTTTGCGCGGCGAGGAAGTTTTTTTGACGGCGGGCAATGCGCGGCTGAATCTTTTTCCGCAAAAACTAATCGCGGGTATCGGTTGCAGGCGTGGCACTTCTGCGGCGGAAATTTCCCGCGCGATAACTGCCGCCTGTGATTTGATTAATCAGCCTCCGCAACGGATAAATCTTTTGGCGAGCGTCGACGTAAAGCGCGACGAAATTGGTCTGCTGGATTTCGCGAAGACTTTCGGGCTTGAAATAAAATTCTTTGGCGTCGACGAGCTTGCGAAAAAAATTTCCGAGTACAAGCTGGAAGAATCGGACTTCGTGAAAAAAATTATCGGCGTCGGAAATATTTGCGAGGCGTCGGCGTTGTGTTGCGTCGGCGGTGCGAAATTCGCCCTGCCCAAAACAAAATTTCGAGGAGTGACGGTAGCTTTGATATGGGAAAAATAATTGTGGTGGGCATGGGGCCCGGAAATATTTTTGACATGACTCCGCGCGCGCGCAGGGCGATTGAGTCCGCAGAAATTATCGCGGGCTACAACACTTACATTCAGCTTATCCCCGAACTTGTTGCCGGTAAAAAAATTATCGGCACGGCGATGATGCAGGAGGTCGACCGCTGTCAAATGGCGATTGACGCGGCGCAACGGGGTTTTAATGTCGCGGTTATTTCGAGCGGTGACGCGGGGGTTTACGGAATGGCGGGCTTGATTATCGAAATGATTTTGAAGTTGCCGGAAAATCTTCAGCCGAAATTTGAGATTGTCGCGGGAATTTCTGCCGTCAATGCGGCGGCGGCGATTCTTGGTGCGCCGTTAATGCATGACTTCGCGGTTATCAGCCTGAGCGATCTTCTGACGGATTGGGAGCTGATAAAAAGGCGCGTCCGTTGCGCGGCGGAAGGTGATTTTGTTATCGCGCTGTACAACCCGAAAAGCAAAAGGCGCGTCGAAAATATTTTTGAGGTGCAAAAAATTCTGCTGGAGTATCGCGAAAAAAATACGCCCGTCGGTATCGTCACGAACGCCGGACGAAATGACGAGCGCAAAATTATTTCCACGCTGGAAAATTTCACGCGCGAAGAAATAAATATGTTTTCGCTGGTGCTTATCGGCAACTCCAAAACTTTTGTCAAGTCGAATTTTATGATCACTCCGCGAGGTTACGAAAATAAATTTTGAGGAGGGAATTTTATGCCGGAATTAAGCCGCTCTGGCGGCATGGTCATCTATATGCTTTTCTGTGATACCGGTCAGCATAATAAACCTCATGTTCATGTTTATTACGGCGAATACGGAGCGGCAGTGGCTGTTGACGGGGAGCTTTTGGCAGGTTCATTGCCGAGAAAGCAACTTAAAATTGTATAGGGCTGGCTTGCCTTCCACGAGGAAGAAGTCTACAAGGCGTGGAATCTTGCCGTAAGAGGCGAGCATTTTGAAAAAATTTCTCCTATGAAATGAGTTGAGTTTGTGTATATAATTGACGACGTTTGTTATGCCGGTTCGTTGGTCGACGGTATAAAAGTTACGAAAGCCGAGCCTATGCGCGGCAGGATAATGTTGGTGACGTTTTCGACAGGCGAAAAGCGTTTGTTTGATACAACAGAATTGAAAGGTGCGGCGTTTAAAATTCTTGACGACGAAAAAATTTTTAATAATCCTGCCGTGTTTCACGGGGTAATAACGTGGGACAACGGCAACATAGACATCGCGCCTGAAACTGTTTATTCCAAAAGTTATGCGTACACCGCGAAGGGAATAGCATGAAAATTTTTTTGATAGCCGGCACTGAAGATGGGCGCAAGCTTGCTGAATTTTTGGCGGGGCACGGGCACGACGTCACGGCGTCCGTTGTCAGCGAATACGGCAGGAAAATTCTGGAGCAGTACGACAAAATTAAAATCAACGATAAAAAATTGGACGCCGCCGAACTTGAAAAAATTTTGGGCGAAGGGAATTTTAATATTCTCGTCGACGCAAGCCACCCTTACGCCGCGAATGTTTCACAAAACGCGATTGACGCCTGTCACGGCGCGCAAATTTTTTATGTTCGCTACGAGCGCGCCGAAATTAAGACGTCCTACGAAAAAATTCACCGCGTCGAAAGTTACGAGGAGGCGGCGGTTAAATCTGCCGAGCTGGGCAAAAATATTTTTCTCACGACGGGCAGCCGCAATTTGAAAATTTTTTTGCAGTCCGACGCGCTGAAAAATTGCAACATTACCGCGCGGATTTTGCCGACCGCCGAAGTTATTGCCGAGTGCGAAAAAATTGGCTTGACGCCTAAACAGATTATCGCCGTGCAAGGTCCGTTCTCCACCGCGCTGAACGTCGAACTTTTTCGCCACGCGAACGCCGAAGTTGTCGTCACAAAAAACAGCGGGCAAATCGGCGGCGCGGACACAAAAATTGCCGCCGCTGAAATTTTAAATCTTCCGGTTGTCATGATTGACCGCCCGAAAATTTTTTATCCCAACGTCGCGGCAACTTTCGAGGAAGTTTTAAATTTCGTTCAGCTTTCAATAATGTAAGCCTTCAAAATTTCTCCGTAGTAGGCAACGTGCTGATCGTAAGTTTTCTCATCGCTGTAAGGGTCGGAAATTTCCGGATAAAACTTTTTAAAGCGGTGGGAAATTTTTTTTACGGGCTGAACCTGCTCAAAAACAACGCGGCATTCCAAAGTTAGCGGCAACTCCTTAATCGCGGGCGGGCGAACTATTTCCGCCTCAACCAGGTGCGCGCCCGCCTTCGCAAGTTTGTCCGTATCGCGCCCGCTCAAACTTCCACACATGCCAATAATTTTTGTCGCCTCTTTGGAAATTTCTCCGTAAGGCGCGCAAATCGTAAACTCCCCCGTGCGCTCCATAAGCTCATAAGTGAAACGACTCTCGCGAACGTACGCGGTGAAAATCGGCACGCCCCATTCGATGCCGACAGTTCCCCAGCCGATGGTCATCGCGTTAATGCAGTCCTCCGCCTCGCTCGTCAACAAAATCCCCTTCGGCAGAGCCTTCAAAAATTCGCCGGCGTATTCGAGCGCGTTAATTTCCCTCTTCAAAATAATCATCCTTCCTTAAAAAAATCCAAACAAATTAATTTGATTAGACTCCTCCATACCGTCAAGGCAGCCGTGTTCCCTTAGCGCGGCAACGTTAGACCTGTTCGCGCCCGAACGTGTCCGCAAGTCTTCAATCGAAGAAAATTTTCCCTTCTTCCGCGCCTCAACAATCCCACGCGCCGCCACGTGACCGACGCCGACAATCGACGCCAGCGGCGGCAACAAAGAATTTTCCAGCATGATAAATTTTTCTGCGTCCGACTTGTACAAGTCAACCCTTTCCACTTTGAATCCGCGCAGATACATTTCGTGGGCAAGCTGCAACACCGCAAGAGTTCCGCTTTCCTTCAAGTCAAGTTTTCTTTCCGCAGATAATTTTTCCAGCTCGTCAATTTGAGACTTGATATATTTTTCGCCCTTGACAATTTCAGTCGCGTTAAACTCGTCCGCGCGAATGGAAAAATACGCCGCGTAGTAGGCAAGCGGATAATGCACCTTGCAATAGGCAATCCGATAAGCCATGATAACATAAGCCGTCGCATGCGCGCGCGGAAAAAGATATTTAATTTTTTGGCAAGAATCAATGTACCAATCGGGCACATCGTGCGATTTTAAATCTTCGACGGCGTCGGGGGCAATCCCTTTTCCCTTGCGGACGTTCTCCATAATTTTGAAAGACTTCAGCGCGTCAACCCCGCTGTGAATCAGATACATCATAATATCATCGCGGGCGGAAATCGCGTTTTTCAGCGTGCAGGTTTTATTTTTAATCAAGTCCTGCGCATTGCCGAGCCAAACATCAGTTCCGTGAGAAAAGCCGGAAATCCTGACAAGGTCGCTGAAACAATCGGGGTGAGTGTCGTCAATCATCATGCGCGTAAAATGCGTGCGAAACTCCGGAATCCCGAACGTGCCGGAATTATTTCCGATTTGAGCAGGAGTCAAATTAATTGCCTTCGTCGACGAAAACAAACTCAACGTCGCCTTGTCGTCAAGGGGAATCGTCTGCGCGTCCTTGTGCGTCAAGTCTTCGAGCATCTTAATAACCGTCGGGTCGTCGTGACCGAGAATATCGAGCTTGACGAGGCGGGAGCTGATAGAGTGATAATCAAAATGCGTCGTGATAGTTTTCGAGTCCTTATCGTCGGCGGGGTGTTGAATCGGCGTGAAATAATGAATATCCATATCGCGCGGCACAACCATAATTCCGGCGGGGTGTTGCCCGGTCGTCCGCTTGACGCCAATGCAACCCTGCGCGAGTTTCGAGATATACGCGGAATTTTTTTTGATATTCTTTTCTTCGAGATATTTTTTGACGAAACCGTAAGCAGTTTTTTCAGCGACCGTCGAAATTGTTCCTGCGCGATAAACATTGTGCCTGCCGAACAAAATTTCAGTGTACTTGTGCGCGGCGGCCTGGTAATCTCCGGAAAAATTCAAGTCAATATCGGGAACTTTATCGCCGTCGAATCCGAGAAACACCGCGAAGGGAATGTCATGCCCGTCCTTGACAAGAGGATACCCGCAAACGGGGCAGTCCTTGTCTTCGAGGTCGTAGCCGCAATTAACCGAACCGTCCGTCACAAATTTGTTATACTGACATTTCGGGCAACGCCAATGCGGCGGCAGGGGATTAACTTCAGTAATTCCGGTCATGGCGGCGACGAACGAAGAGCCGACAGATCCGCGCGAGCCGACAAGATAGCCGTCGTCGTTGGATTTTTTCACAAGTTTTTGCGAAATCAAATAGAGCACAGAAAAACCATGACCGATAATCGGGGTGAGCTCCTGCTCCAAACGTTCTTCGACAAGCTGCGGAAGATTTTCGCCGTAAAGAGCGCGCGCCTTCCTGTAGGACATATCACGAATTTCAAAATTTGCGCCCGGCATCGACGGCGAATAAAGTCCGTCGGGAATGGGCTTCATATTCTCAATCAAATCGGCAATTTTATTCGGGTTTGTGATAACGGCGTCGTAAGCTGTCTTCTCGTCGAGATAATCAAATTCGCGCAACATTTCTTCAGTCGTCCGCAAATAAATCGGCGGTTGTTTTTTCGTATCCTTAAAGCCGTGACCCGTCATCAAAATCGCGCGATAAATCCAATCGTTCTCGTTCAAAAAATGGGCGTCACAAGTTGCGACGAGAGGTTTATTTAATTTTTTGGCAAGTTCAGCGACGCGCTTGTTTACGTTTATCAAATCGTCGTCGTTGTTTATGTTCGGAAACTTGTTGCTGTCAATCAAAAATTCGTTGTTATGAATCGGCTGGATCTCCAGATAATCGTAAAATCCGGCAATCTCTTCTATCTCCTCTTCGGGCTTTCCTTCGACAATCGCGCGAATCAATTCGCCTGACTCACAAGCCGAACCGATTATCAGACCTTCGCGCAAATTCGCAAGCATACTTTTCAAAATGCGGGGCGTCCTCTGAAAATATTTCAGCTGACTGATAGAAACAAGGCGATAAAGATTATCCAAACCGGTTTTATTTTTCGCGAGAATGATGACGTGATTAGAATGTTTCTGATTTTCTTCCGTGACGAGGTAGCCTTCCATGCCGTAGATAACTTTAATGTGCTTTCCTTTTTTGGCGAGCTTTTCGGCGACCTGCATTGCCTCCGGAAAAGCCTGGACAACGCCGTGATCCGTTATCGCGACGGCTGACCAATTCCAATTCGCGGCGGTCGTGATAAGTTCTTCCGGAGAAATAACGGCGTCCATTGCGCTCATCGTCGTGTGGGCGTGGAGTTCGACGCGCTTGACTGCGGCAGTATCTTCGCGCTCGGCAGGATTTTCAGCAAGCTCAATTTTTTCAATGGCGATAATATTTTCCTTCAAGTAGTCGTCGTGTTTGACATTGCCTTTAACTTTGACGAACTTTGCGGCTTGAAGTTGGGCGAAGATATTTTCGGCGGAGTCCTTCGAGCCGTTTTTAAAAAACTTTTTGCAAAGGATGCCGTCTGTATCGTCAACAACACCAAAAGTCACGACGCAGGAACCTTTTTCAAATTCGCGCAGGTTGACGCCGTTTTTTTCGTCGTTGCAAATTTCGCCGTAGATGATAATATTTTCCGCGCTGTTTTTTAAATCGGCAATCTTCGTAATTTCGCCTTTAATCTGTTTCGATATTATTTTACTGCCGTTTGATTCGGTGGGCTTGGGATTTTCTCGGAAGGGAATAATTTTTGAAGAGTGAAAAATTTTTTGAGTGGGCTGCTCTTTTATCATTGGAATAAGATTTTTATTTTCCCTGATACCAAAATTTATTTTAACGTTCACGATTAAATTTTCTTCAGAAAATTTTTCCGTCAAGAATTTTTCTGCGCGGCGTAAAATTTCCCCGTCGATATTCTTTTCGGATGTAACCGCAATCTCCCAAATATTTTCGTCGGGCATGACAATAACTTTAGTGACGAGAGAATTTTGAAAAGTTTGTCGCGCATCGTCGTCGAGATCCATTTCCGCAAAAAGCGTGTGAAAAATTTTTAAATCCCCCGGAATGATGCTGTATTTATTCAAAGAAAAACCTCCTTTGAAAAATTTTCCGTAAAAAAAATAAAGGGGCTACCCCGCAGAAGAGAGCCCGTTTATTTCAACCATAACTTTTTTTCTTAACGAAACCTCATCGAAGCCGTGAACGCAGCTATATCGCCGGCGGCCACGCCAAAAGGAACGTACATTAAAATTTTTTCGGATATTTCGGTTATAGTTCCGTCGACAACAAAGCGCACGCCGTCCATGAAATCGGAAATTTTTCTTTGCTCTTCGGGGTTAATGTATTCGTAGTTCACGATAACCGCCCTTTGAGCAAGCACGTCCTCCGCTATCGACATAACGGAATCGGCATTTCTCGGAACGTAAATTCTCACGGCAAGGTCAGGGGCTTTGACAACTTTTAGGTTGGGCTTTGTGGCTCTTACCGCGCTGTCAGCATGCGCTGTATAACGAACGCCGTCCATAGAAATTGTGCCGCTGTTGGAAGTGCTGATAAAACTCTGCGAACCATAGTTCGGGGCGACCATAGACGCGCCGCCGCCTGCCGCAACACGTTTCATAGGCATCTCACTTATCGTCTGCATTTCCGCCTGCTTGCTCTCGATTTTTTGAGGTTCAACTTTTTTTGTCTGCTCAACCTCTTCCTCCGGCAAATTCTCTAAAGGCATAATTATATCAGTCACCTTTCTGAGCCAATCCATAAACATAAAAATCGTCCTTCCGATAAAAAGTCATTTCACACACTCTACAAGCTAGCTAATTTTAACATAAATCATAACGATTTGTAAAGAGTATTTTCAATTTATTTTCAGATTACAATAAAAAATTTTTCGTGGAGCTGTTAATTTTGTGCGCGGATATTTTTTCCGACCTTCAGCGCGGTAAATCCAATCGCGCCGCAAATTGCCAAAAGGATTGAGCCGATAATTAAGACGACGTTATAGCCGCCGCTGTCCGCCAAAAATCCCCAGACGACGACCGCCGCCGCCGCCGAGAGTGTGAAAGCTATAGAGATATTTGAGTAAACTTGATTGTAACTGCGCCCGCCGAAAACCGAACGGACCAAAAGCGGTGTCTGCACGAAAACTCCCGCGTAAGCCCAGCCAAATAAAAATCCGCCGCCGATTAAAACTGCCAGCCCGAAATTTCCCATGAGCATCAAAATTAATCCGCCGATACCCAAACCGATTGTCGCCGAAATTCCAAGCGCGATACTTCTGTCGTTGATTAAGCCGAGCCCGACTTTTCCGATTGTCGAACCGATCATCGCCGCCGCCGCCGCAAATGACGCCTGCTCCAGCGAAAAATTCAGAGTCTCCGCGTATTTCGGGATGTAGTGAAAAATTCCGGCGGTCGCGCTCATCAAAAACGCGAAGGCGAAAAGCCCGTAGAATATCGGCATTTTTATTACCGCGCGATATTCGGGACCGTCCTTTTGATTTGCGCGCGCGGAAATTTTTTCGCCCTCCCCGAACGGTTTTAAGCCGACGTCCGCAGGATTATTCCGCAGAAAAATTCCCAACAGCGGCGACACAAAAAATAAAATCACCACACCGAAAATTACGTAGGTCATTCGCCAGCCGTAGTCGGTTATCAATTTTCCGCAAACCGGATTGAAAATCGCGCCGCCTATGCTCGAACCCGCGCTGCAAATTCCGATTAAAAGCCCCACTCTTTTTTTGAACCAACGCGGGATAATTGTCGGGAAACCGAGATAAAGCAGGAACGCAAAGGTTATTCCGAAGATGGAGCCCGCGACGTAAAATTGCCACAGCTCGTCGAAACGCGACATGCACAGCAGACAAATTCCCATGACGACTGAAGAAATTGTCATAGTCAGCCGCGCGCCGAACTTGTCGATTATTTTTCCGGCGAAAGATAAAACTATCGTCGAGGCAAGCAGGTTGAACGAAAGTAGCATGCCCACGCGCCCGACAGGCACGTTGAGTTCTTGGCTTATCGGGACGAAAAAAATGCCGGCGCAACTCATCACCAACCCGATATTAAAAATCGTAACTAAGGTGCAACACGCGGCAACAACATATCCGTAATGAAACGGGAAAAATTTTTTCACGAAAACTGCATCTCCTCCAGAAAATTGTTTTCAGTTTACTACAAGGTAAATTATAAAACAACCCTTGACAAAAATTTTGGAAAGTGATATTATTTCAGTGTTGTTTGAAAAAATTTTGCTGGTTTAGCTCAGTTGGTAGAGCAGCTCATTCGTAATGAGCAGGTCGAAGGTTCAAGTCCTTTAACCAGCTCCACAAGAAATTAACGCTCCGGAAGTTTTCCGGGGCTTTTTTGGTTTTATAAAAAAATTTTTTGCGGCGCGTGAAAATTGCAATACTCTTGAAAAATTGATATAATTTTTTCGTCATGAAGAAAAAATTTTTTTGAAAAGGTGGTACTGCATTTTGATAATCGATTCGACAAAAAAATTTCCGCTCGACACGGACGAACTGCGCGAAGTCATTAAAAAATTTCCGACGCCCTTTCATTTGTACGACGAAAAAACTATCCGCGAAAATTTTCGCCGCCTTCGTGAAACTTTTTCTTGGGCTCCGGATTTCCGCGAACATTTTGCGATAAAAGCGACGCCGAATCCGCACATTGTAAAAATTCTTGCCGAAGACGGCGCGGGCACGGATTGTAGCTCACTCGCCGAACTTTTTATCAGCGAAAGGGCGGGCGTCGTCGGTGAAAAAATTATTCTGACTTCAAACGACACCCCCGCTGACGAATTTCAAAAGGCAATTCAGCTCGGCGCGATTATTAATCTCGACGACATAACGCACATTGATTATCTCGAAAAAAATGCCGGCTTGCCGCAATGCCTTTCCTTCCGCTACAACCCCGCCGATTTGATGAACGAGGGCAATGACATTATCGGGCGACCCGCAGAGGCGAAGTACGGGCTCACTCGTCAGCAAATTTTCGACGCTTACAAAATCGCGCAGGACAAAGGAGTTAGACGCTTCGGCTTGCACACGATGATTGCCTCGAACGAACGCAAGACAGAAACTTTTTTGTACACCGCGAAAATTATGTTTGAACTTGCCGCCGAAATTAAAAACCGTCTCGGAATTAATTTGGAGTTTGTAAATTTGGGCGGCGGTTTCGGGATCCCCTATCGCCCCGAAGAAAAACCTGTCGACTATAAAAAAATCGGCGAAGGTATTCACGAACTCTATGAAAAAATTCTCGTGGCGAACGGGCTCGAAAAAATTCGTATCGCTACGGAAAGCGGGCGCGCAATGACCGGCGACGCGGGCTGGCTCGTGTCGACTGTCCTGCACGAAAAAAATACTTACAAAAATTATATCGGGCTGGATTCTTGCATGGCGAATTTGATGCGCCCCGCTCTTTACGGCGCGTATCACCACATTACCGTTGTCGGCAAGGAAAATTTTCCGCGCGACCATGTTTACGACGTGACGGGCTCCCTCTGCGAAAATAATGACAAGTTCGCGATTGACAGACGCTTGCCGAAAATTTCTGTCGGCGACATTTTGATTATCCACGACACGGGCGCGCACGGGCACGCTATGGGATTTAATTACAACGGCAAACTGCGTAGCGCGGAACTTCTCCTGCGCGAAAATGGCAAGGTCGAAATGATTCGCCGCGCCGAAACTCTTGAAGATTATTTCGCCACGTTAAATTTCGGTGATTAAAATGAGTAGCACCAGGTTTGAATTTACGGATAACATAATGTATTTGAAGGGCGTGGGTCCGCGCAAGGCTGACATGCTGAAAAAATTGGACATCTTCACAATGTACGATTTCTTGACGCATTATCCGCGCGCCTACGAAAATTACAGCACCGTTTCTAAAATTGCTGACGTCGACGCCGGAGAAACTGTCGTGCTTGTCGGAAGAATGTATCACCTCGAACAACGCGTCATTCGTCATAATTTGTCGATTATCGAAGGCACGCTCGACGACGACACCGGCAGAATAACAGTCATGTGGTTCAATCAAGATTATCTGATGAGAAAATTGGAATACGGCACGCGAATGATGATTATCGGCAAAATTAAATGGGACGATTGGAGAAATGAACTCGTCGTCGGACAAGTCATAAACTCCACGATTTTGGGCGCGCATGAACAACCGTCGCTGGGAATAATGCCGGTTTACCCTTCGACTTCAAGTTTGCCACAATCTTTTTTCCGCACGGCAATGAAAAATCTTTTGGATAAGATGCCGCCTTTGCCGGAAATTTTGCCGCAGGTGATACTCAAGCAACTAAAATTAATGCCGCTGGATTTGGCGATGCACTCGATTCATTTTCCGAAGGATCAGCGTTATTTGGACGCGGCGCGCAGGCGGCTTGCCTTCGACGAACTTTTTTTGATTCAGTGCGGATTAATGTTAATCAAGCGTCAAACAAAATATAACCGGCTCGGAATTCAGCACGAAAAAAATGGTGAGCTTGTCAATAAAATTTTTGACAGCCTGCCCTTTGAATTGACGAACGACCAGAAAAATATTTTCGCGGAAGTTTCGCGGGACATGGAAGATAAATTGCCGATGCGCCGGCTGATTCAAGGGGACGTCGGCTCCGGAAAAACTGCTGTTGCGTTGTTGGCACTCGTCAAGGCTGTGCAGGGCGGCTATCAAGGCGCGATGATGGCTCCTACAGAAATTTTGGCGAACCAGCACTACGAAAAATTTTCAAAATTTTTATCTCCGTTCGGAATACGCGTGGGACTTTTGAGCGCGAAAGTCACGCGCACAAAAAAAATGCGCGACGAAATTTATAAACAAATTTCCGAACACGAACTGGATATAGTGGTTGGCACGCACTCGTTAATTCAGGAAGGTGTCCGCTTCGCAAAACTCGGACTCGTCGTCACTGACGAGCAACACCGCTTCGGCGTCGTGCAACGTTCGGTACTCGAAAAGCGTTCGGTGTTAATTCCCGACATGCTCGTAATGACGGCGACACCGATTCCGCGCACGATGAGTTTGACGGTTTACGGCGACCTTGATGTTTCGCTGATAAAGGAGATGCCGCCGGGAAGAAAGCCGATTGAAACGACGTTCAAGAGTATTCGCAGCCGCAAGAGAGTTTATGAATTTGTCCGCGAAGAAATTTTGAAAGGGCGTCAAGCTTACGTCGTCTGCCCGCTGATTTCCAGGAGTGATTCGGAAACTTTGAAACACATTGATCCCGTCGTTGAAGTTTACGAAATGTTGAGCGAAGGAATTTTTCGCGACGTGCCCTGCGATATTTTACACGGCAAGATGAAACCGAAGGACAAGGATGAAATTATGGAACGTTTTCGCGCGGGAGAAACTCGTCTGCTTGTTTCGACGACGGTTATTGAAGTTGGCGTCGACGTTCCGAACGCGACGGTTATGGTTGTCGAAAATGCTGACAGGTTTGGGCTGGCGCAACTTCACCAACTGCGCGGGAGGGTCGGGCGCGGCTCCGAAAAATCTTACTGCATTTTGTTGAGCAACAACAAAACTGACCATTCGCAGGAGAGAATGGAGCTGTTGCAGTCGACGAACGACGGTTTTAAACTTGCTGAAGAAGATTTAAAAATGCGCGGGCCCGGACAATTTTTTGGGGAGGCTCAACACGGATTGCCCGATTTAAAAGTCGCGGATGTTTTTCGCGACGTCGAAACTTTGATTGCGGCTCGTGACGCGGCAGAAAAATTTGTCACGGAAGAGGCGGACTTAAATTATTTTGTCGAGCTTAGAAAAAATCTTGCTCTTGCTTACGGAGACAAATTCTCCCAAATAACTAGGGACTAGTATAAAAAGTGGAGTGGCCGCCCAAGGATGGGCGGCCGCCCGCATTTGGTCGCGTGATGCGACCTCTGCGGGCAGTTTTCTTTTGCTACTTTTCTTTTGCTCCAAAAGAAAAGTAGATGCTAGGTTTAAAAAGAAAAAAAATTTTTTAGAAAGAAAAGAAGATGCTAAACTCTAAATACTAAACTTCGCGACTTCGGAGCGCATATCTTCGGCAAGTTCCGCAAGACTTTTGCTGGACTCGGCAATTTCATGAATGGAAGTGCTTTGAACTTCGGCGGCTGATTTAATTTCGCCGGCAACTTCGCCGGATTTTTTTGTTATCTCGTAAACATGCTCAATTTCCTGCAAAATTTCTTCGCTGTTTTTATTAACCGCGTCAATGTGGCTCATACTGCGCCGGACATTTGAATTAAGTTTCTCGATTTGCTCTTCGATACTATGAAAAGCCTCGCCGGTGGACAAAACAGAATCGGTGCCCTCTTTTACGCCGTGATTCCCGTCCTCAATCGAACTGACAGCGGATTCAGTGTCCTTTTGAATCGAAGTTATCAGCTGTGAAATATTTGCGGCGGCTTGCGCGGACTGTTCGGCAAGTTTGCGGACTTCTTCAGCGACGACGGCAAAACCCCGCCCGTGTTCTCCCGCACGCGCCGCCTCAATCGCCGCATTCAGCGCGAGCAAATTTGTCTGCTCAGCAATTTCGGAAATGGTATTGACAATCTGCCCGATTTCGTCCGAACGCTTGCCGAGATTCCCCACGACTTCCGCCGAAGAATTTACTTGCCTGGAAATTTTTTTCATCATCTCTATCGCGTAGTCAACTTTTTCTTTTCCTTCGGCGGCACTCTTCGTGCTGCTCTTCGACGCCTCGTCCATAATCTGCGCGCTTGCGTGCAATTCGTTCATGTTGTCGCGCATTTTTCTAATCGTTTCTTTCAGCTCATTAACGACGGCGGTTTGGTCATTCACGTCCTCACTCATCGCCGCCGTATCTTTCGCCATAAGATGAATGGAACTTGCGCCTTCCTGCGCGCTGGCGGTGAGTTCTTCGGAGGACGCCGCAACTTGTTCCGAGCTGTGCACGATATTTTTCAAAAGGTCAGTCAATTCTTTACGCATAGCGTTGACGCCTTCCGCTAAGGTTCCAATTTCGTCCTTCGTGCGTATCGGCAAATCGTCCATGCGCAAATTCCCGACAGAAATTTTTTGCATCGCGTAAACAACTTCGTCAAGCATGCCAACCGCCTTGCCGATAATAAAATTCGACACGAGGACACACAGCACGACAATGATTGCCGCCGTGATTATAATCGAGAAAATAAATTTTTGGGTAACGTCGTCCATTTCGTGAACACTCAACCCGACGAAGAGCATGCCGATTATTTTTCCGGAAGAATCTTTAATCGGGCGATAGGCGGCGTGATGTTTTTCGCCCATGACATTTGCGACGCCGAGAAAATTTTTCCCGCCGTTCAAAACGCGGCTGATAACTTCTTCAGAGGCTTTCGTGCCAACTGAACGCTTGCCGCTTGCGTCTTTAACGGTCGTGGTAACGCGAGTATCGCCCCTGAAAATCGTGACCTTGCCGCTGCAAATTTCGCTAAGATAATCCACGACGTCGTCAGCGTCCTCCATATTTTTATCGCCCTTGTAGAGGACGCCGCCCCGCAAATTCCAATCGCCCTCGAAACGATAATTTAAAATTTCCGTCAAAGATTTTACGTCGGCTTCGGCTTTCATCTCCAACGCTTTAGAAAAACCGTTGCTCGCGCTCATGTAACCGAGCACGCTCATAATTATGCAGGTGATAATGACAGCCACGTTTAGGACGATAACCGCCTTGCTTTTTAGACCCATCTCCCCATCCTCCAACACCGCAAGAAAAAATCAGCATTGAGTGTCGAAAAAAAATCAACCCTCAATGCTTTTTCATTCAAGCAGAAATTTTTTATTCTGCCGCAAAAATTATTGAACAGCCATAGCCGCCGCGATAGCCGCGCCCAATCCGGAGCCGCCGTTGTCCAAAACCGTATCGACGCCCGCCGCATCTTCGCCGAGCAGTTCACTTAGAGCACGCGCGATATTTTCTTTGACAAGCGGCATTTTTTCGTAAACAGAGCCGTCAACTGCAACGTGTTGCGGCTGAATTTTTCCTTCGCCGGCGCGCTGCCAAATTATTCCGACGTAAGACGAGGCAACCAAACGCGCGGAACGCACCGCAATAGCCGTCGTCAATTCCTTAATTCTCTTCACGTCTTTGAGTTCGAGTTTGCGCCCGACTTTTTCGGCAAGAATCTCCGTAGCCTTTTTAAGTTCCGGCGTGTCGTCAGTGATAATCATCGACATATCGACAGAAGTCAAATCATATTTTTTATCTTTTTCGTCGAGGAGTTCGGCAATGGCCATCGAAAGAAGTTCGCCCATATAACGACCGGAAACCATTTTTTCGAGACGCTGTTCGCCGGGCTTTTCGGAATTTTTGTCAAGCTCCACGTCAAAACGGTTGGGAGTGAGTTTCATAAATCCGCCGCACTCCAGATTTAAAATCATGCCGCCCACGCCAAAGCCTTTCGGGTCGTGAATACTTGATTCAAGATAGCAGGTGTTGTGACCGGTGGCGTAAATCGAGCCGATATAAATATCGGGATTTTTGTACGCCGCCGAGAGCAAAACCGCAACCGTGTCATTAATGACGGCAACCGGCACAACATTTTTAATTCCGCGCCGTTCCAGAGCAGCGGTGAGCAAATCATTAACGACTTTTCCTTCTACGCCTTCGGTAGCAAATTCTTTCGTCCAGATAATCAGCCGCGCGTTGTTGAGGTCGTCTTGGTCGGACGGGAAAGAAAAAGTATGACCGAGATAAAATTTCGTGTCGTGGTCGCCGTCAATCGCCTCGTCAATAAGTTTCGCGAGGAAGTCAAACATTTGCACGGCGGTTGAGCCCTTGCCGATATAATCGTATTTTCCGGGAATGATAAGCGGTTCACCGACGCGCTTCAAAACTTCGTAACGCCCTTCACCTTCGAGACGAATACGGAGCACGCGGACATTGGTGCCGCCGAAGTCCAACGCCAAAAATTCTCCCTTCTCCTTGCCGCTGGGAAGACCGACATAAGATTTCAGCATACGCATAGAGGAGCTGGCAGGGTCGCGCAGACCCATTTGCAGATCTTGACGGAAATTAGCGGCGACTTCGCGGAGCATTTCGCTCGTTGCGCTAAATTCTGAAAGTACTTCCTGAAATTTTCCCTCTTCAAATGCCATAAAAAATCCCCCTTTAAAATCGAAACTTTCAAAAAAATTGTCTTGACAAATTATAACACGGACATTTGATTAACGAAAGTATTTTATTTTTTTGGAGGAAGAAAATTTTGCGGCGAAAGTCTCTTCACAAAAAATTTTTTCTGTGTTAAAATATCAGCGAGGTGTGAAAAAATTTTTTAGGAGGTATTTCTGTTATGGCGAAATATGTTTGCAGTGTTTGCGGATACGTTTACGAGGGAGATGCGCCGCCGACAGAGTGCCCGCTTTGCAAAGCTCCTGCCGAAAAATTTATCAAGCAGGAGGGCGAATTGGTTTTCGCTGACGAACATGTTATTGGCGTCGCGAAAGGTGTTGACCCGCGCATTATCGAAGGTCTCCGCCAAAATTTCAACGGCGAATGTTGCGAAGTGGGAATGTATCTTGCGATGAGTAGAGCAGCTCACCGCGAAGGCTATCCCGAAATTGGCGAGGCGTTCCGTCGTTACGCGCTGGAAGAGGCAGAACACGCCGCGAAGTTTGCGGAACTTTTGGGCGAAGTTGTTTCCGCGTCGACGAAAGAAAATCTTGCGGTGCGTGTTGCCGCTGAACATGGTGCTTGTCAGGGCAAAAAAGATTTGGCGAAACTTGCGAAAGAACTCAATCTCGATGCGATTCATGATACCGTTCACGAGATGGCGAAAGATGAAGCGCGTCACGGAAAGGGATTCAAAGGTTTGCTCGATCGTTATTTTGCAAAATAAATTAAGTTATTCTTCTTTCCTCAAAAAAAGCCGTCCGATTGCGGGCGGTCTTTTTGTTTTTTCCCTAAGATTTAGGGAATATTTTTTTTTATTTAGCATCTACTTTTCTTTTGAAAATTTTCTTTTGGCGCAAAAGAAAAGAAGCAAAAGAAAACTGCCCGCAGAGGTCGCATCACGCGACCAAATGCGGGCGGCCGCTCATCCTTGAGCGGCCTCTCTCTTCTCTTAAACTTAATCCCTTGCCACTAATCCCTAAACCGGTCATTGCGGCTTAATGCGTTTGACGGCTTCAGACAGCGGCGGAATAATTTGTTTCTTGCGGCTCATGACGCCCGGCAAATAAACGTGCGTGCCGCTGGCATCTTTCTTGAACGCCTCGCCGATTAAAGTTTTCGGCGAACCGGAATAGAGCAGATAAGTCGATTCTTCCAAAATATCCGTGACCATAAGCAAATGCATATCGAAACCTTCGCGCTCGCAATTTTCCTTCATGACTTCGATTAATTTTTCTTCAATGTTGAGAACTTCGTTAGGATCCATGACGGAAATTTGGCTGACGATAATTCTGTAGTCACCGATTTTAAATTCTTTCAAGTCGTTTTTGGCAATCTCGGTAGGAGTTTTGCCGCCGATACCTGCGCCCGCGCGGAGCATCGCAAGCCCGTATTCTTTCAAGTCGACGCCGGCAATTTCAGCAAGACGTTCGGCAGTCTTCCTGTCTTTGTTCGTGCAAGTCGGCGATTTAAACAAAACAGTATCGGAAATAATTGCCGAAAGGAGAAGTCCGGCAATCGACGGGGGAATTTCTATGTCGTTATCCCAATGCATGTTCGCGACGATTGTGCAGGTACAGCCGACGGGCTCTTGACGAATATAAATCGGCTCTGAAGTTTGGACGCCGCCGAGTCTGTGGTGGTCGATAATCTCGACGATTTTTGCATCCTCTATGCCTTCGACAGCTTGCCCGCGTTCGTTATGGTCGACGAGAATAACTTTTTCGCGGTCGGGCAACATAATTTTGTCCGAGCTGACAATTCCGACGAGTTTATTATTTTCTACGACGGGATAACTGCGGAACCGGTGTTCGTCCATAATTCCTTTAATGTCGCTGAGCAGATCCATCGGGCGGAAACAAATTGGATCGGAGTGCATGATTCGACGAATGGGCACGCACTGATTTAAAAGTCTGCCGACGGTGTAAGTGTCGTAGGGTGTAGCGAGCACGAAAATTTTCAAGTTGGCGGCTTCGGCAAGGGCTTCTGCCGCGACTCTGCAACCGCCGGTAACAATCATGCACGAAACGCCGGAATGCAAAATTTTTCTGAGCGTGGTCACACTGCGGTCACCGACGAGGACAATATCTTTCGGCTGAAGGGTCATGAGCGTCGTTTCGACACTGCCCGCCGCGATTTTAACGCCGCCTTCGATAAATTCATTTTCGTCGCCGGCAACCAAAACTTTCGACTCTGTGGCTTGAATGATATCGCGGTAACGAACGCGCATATCGACCAGACTTTGCAAGCCGAGTTCGAGGAAGTAACGTTTCGCCAAATCGCTGACGGTAACGATACCGACGAGTTCGCCTTTGCTGTCGGTGACGGGGACGGAGCGGAGTTCACTTTTGCGCATGACTTCGCCGAGATGGCGCAGGGTATCGTGCTGACGGACGACGGTTTTGACTTCGAGGGTAACATCTTTGACGCGCGGATAAAGGTCAGTCAAAAGATGCGGCTGTTCGATTTTGAAATATTCGAGCGCGTATTTTGTTTCGTTGTTAATTTTTCCGCAACGGGCGGCGACGGCGTTAATGCCCATTGCCTGTTTGAGGTGAGCGTAACTTATTGCCGAGCAAATAGAATCGGTGTCGGGGTTTCTGTGCCCGATGACGTAAATAGGTTTCGTGCCTTTGCTTTTCATCAAAAAATCCTCCCAAAAAAATTTATGGCGCAATTATATCTAAAAAATTTTTCGCTGTCTATTTCTCTAAAAAATTTTTTCCTCTTTTGAATAAGCATCTACTTTTCTTTTGACCGCAAAAGAAAAGTAGCAAAAGAAAACTGCCCGCAGAGGTCGCGTCACGCGACCAAATGCGGGCGGCCGCACGTCCTTGTGCGGCCACTCCCCTTTTTATACTAATCCCTAACCTCTAACCCCTAATCCCTAAAAACTAGCCCCTATTCATGCTGCCTGTACTGTAGCCGTCCAAATCTAAAGCGACGTAAGAAAATCCGAGCGCGTGAAAATTTTTCGTAACGTCGTCGTGAATTTTTAGAAGGCGTTCAAAATCGGCGGGCAAAACTTCAATTCGGGCAAGCTTGTCATGAATGCGCACGCGAACCTGTTTAAAATTTCGTTCGAGCAAAAAATTTTCCGCCGCGTCCACCATCGTCAACCTTTCTGCGGAAATAATTTCGCCGTAAACAAATCTGGACGCAAGGCAAGCAAACGAAGGCTTATCGAACGTCGGCAAATGCATTTCCTTCGACAGCGCGCGAATTTCATTTTTCCACAAGCCGACTTCGCGAAGGGGACTTTTTATTTTCAGCTCGGTGACGGCCTGCATGCCCGGTCGATAATCTCCGCAATCGTCCATGTTGGAACCTTCGACGACGTGCGCAAAATTATTTTCGGCGGCAAGCTCCAAAATTTTCGTGAACAATTTTTTTTTGCAGAGGTAGCAACGATTTTTCGGGTTGCGGCAAATTTCCGCGTCGTCGAGTTGGTTAGCGGGGAAAAAAATCTGCCGGATATTTTCCTGCCGACAAAAATTTTTCGCCTCCGAAGTTTCACGTTGAGGAAAAAATTCTGACGTTGCAGTTACCGCCAAAATTTTTTCGCCGAGAACTTCCTGCGCGACCTTCAGCAAAAAAGTTGAGTCGACGCCGCCGGAAAATGCAACGACGACACTTCCGAGTTCGCGCAGATTTTTTTTCAAGCGTTCGTATTTCTCGTGCAAAACAATTCCTCCAAAATTAAAAGCGGTCTGCTGAAATTTTCAGCAAGCCGCCATTTTTTGTTATCGTAAAAAAATTTTAGTCTTTGGAAAGATCGCTGCCGTCTTTGAGCCAACTCATCATGCCGCGAAGTTTTGCGCCGACCTGTTCGATTTGGTGTTCGGCGTGAATGCGACGCTGTGCCAAGAAGTTTGCACGACCTGCCGCGCGATTTTCGACGAGCCAATTACGCGCAAAAGATCCGTCCTGAATTTCCTTGAGGGCTTTTTCCATTGCCTTGCGGACTTCGGGCGTGATAATTTTCGGTCCGGTCGTGTAGTCGCCATATTCAGCGGTATCGCTGATAGACTTGCGCATTTTCGCCATGCCGCCTTCGTACATTAAATCGACGATAAGTTTCATTTCGTGGAAAGTTTCAAAGTAGGCGATCTCCGGCTGATAACCTGCCGCGACCAAAGTTTCAAAACCTTCCTGAATCAAATGAGTGACGCCGCCGCAGAGTACGCACTGTTCGCCGAAAAGATCTGTTTCAGTTTCTTCCTTGAAGGTTGTCTGCAAAACACCTGCGCGAGTTCCGCCGATACCGCGCGCGTAGGCAAGTGCAATGTCGAAACATTTTCCGGTTGCGTCCTGCTCCACCGCGAAAACATCGGGGACGCCGCCGCCTTCAACAAAAGTTCTGCGGACGAGATGACCGGGGCCTTTCGGGGCGACCATGAATACGTCGACGTTTGCGGGCGGGATAATTTGTTTGAAGTGAATATTAAAGCCGTGAGCAAAGGCAAGCGCGGAGCCGTCCTTCAGATTCGGGGCGATCTCGTTTTTGTAGACGTCGGCTTGCTTTTCGTCGGGTATCAAAACCATTGTAATATCGGCTGCTTTGACGGCGTCGGCGACGTTCAAAACTTTTAAGCCTTGACTTTCGGCGACTGCTTTGGACTTCGAGCCCTCGTAAAGACCGACGACGACATTAACGCCGCTTTCCTTGAGATTCAGCGCGTGCGCGTGACCTTGACTGCCGTAGCCGATAATCGCGACGGTTTTGCCGTTCATGATTTCCCAATTAACGTCCTGGTCATAATAAGTTTTTGCCATAATACTCCCTCACTTGATGATAATTTTCGATAGTGTTTTCACCGCGCTCAAGTGCAATTAAACCTGTGCGGATGATTTCCAAAATTCCATAAGGAGCCAAAAGACGAGTAAACGCTGTAACTTTTTCGTCGTCTCCGGTAATTTCAAAGATTAGGTTCGTCGGCTGAACATCGACGACGTGCGCGCGGAAAAGTTCTGCCATTTTTAAAACGTCAAGTCGATTTGTGTCGTCCGCCGAAACTTTTATCATAGTCATCCCGCGCGTGACGGCGGTTGCTGAATCGAGGCGTTGGACTGCTTTAACGATAGGCATCTTTTCCAGTTGCTTGATCATTTGTTCGATTAAATTCGCGTCGCCATGAACGACGACGGTTATCCGTGAAAAATCCGGCGATTGAGTAATACCGACTGAAAGGCTGTCGATATTAAATTCTCTGCGGCTGAACATACTCGCCACGCGAACGAGGACGCCCGGCTGATTTTCGACGTAAACGGATAAAACGTGCTTCATCTTAAAAACTCCTTAAAAAATTTCCGCCATGCATAATAGCACTTTTTTGTATAACTTTCAAGAAAAATTTTTCTTTGATTTCTAATTTAAACTTCTTTTTGTAATTTAGCATCTTAAGGGGCAAGAGATAAGTTTTTTTCTAATCCCTAACCCCTAGTTCCTTAACCCTTTTGAATGAGCATTCTACTTTTCTTTTGATCGCAAAAGAAAAGTAGCAAAAGAAAACTGCCCGCAGAGGTCGCGTCACGCGACCAAATGCGGGCGGCCGCACGTCCTTGTGCGGCCACTCCCTCTTTTATACTAATCCTCTTGTTGCGGAAAAATTTTTATTTCACATTTTTAAACGTAGCTGATATAATTATGGGGATTTTATTTTTTGCTGAAAGGAGCACGAGAAAAAAATTATGGAACAAAAAAAAGAGGGTTCGCTTGCGGGATTTCTGGTTCCCTCCGTCATCGGGATAATACTTTTCATGATTCCGATTCAGTACGACGACAAGTGGACGATTGTTGTAAAAATTGTTGCCGATTTAATCAGCAACGCCATTGGGGATTTTCTGCCGCTGCTCTGTCTGATAATCGTCACGGTGTCGGCGGTGCTCGGCGTGATTTTTTTGGGACGACCAAATTTTATTGCGACGTACCCTATTGTTGCGAACACTTTTTCGACGACGGCAATTTGGGTTGCGATTAGAATTGTCGGCGCGATTTTTCTTTGGCTGACTTATCTGGGAATTGACGCGGGCGACGAAGACGAAGGAATTATCCACATGATAACTTCGCCTGATAACGGCGGCTTTGTGCTGAATGATTTGCTGACGGTTCTCGTCGTGATATTTTTTCTCGCGGGACTTTTATTGCCGTTGCTTTTGGACTTCGGGCTTTTGGAATTTATCGGCGCGTTGCTGACGAAAATTATGCGCCCGCTTTTTACGATCCCCGGGCGCGCGGCTGTCGACTGTATTACGTCGTGGATTGGTGACGGAACTTTGGGAGTTATGTTGACTGCCAACCAATACGAAGGCGGCTATTATTCCAAACGTGAGGCGGCGATTATCTCGACGACATTTTCTGCGGTCTCGATAACTTTTTCAATCGTTGTTCTTGCGCAGGTCGGTCTAATGGAATATTTCGGCGCGTATTATCTTTTGATTTGTGCGATAGGAATTGTCTGCGCGTTAATTTTGCCGAGAATCCCGCCGCTTTCGCTGAAGAAAGACGAATTTCTCGTCGAAGGAAAAGCTATGGGCGAAACTCTTCCCGAAGGCTACACCTCGTCATTTCAGTACGGGCTTGCGCTTGCAAAACAGCGCGTCGCGGAATTTAGAGGCGTCGAACAATTTTTGGAGAGCAGTTTCAAAAACGCGGCGGGCATGTGGTTTGGAGTTTTGCCGGTCGTCATGTGCATAGGGACGCTTGCTTTGGTTTTGGCGAATCACACGACAATTTTCGAGACGCTGGGAATGCCCTTCATGCCGCTGTTAAATTTGCTTGACGTTCCGCAGGCGGCAGAAGTTTCCAAAACAATGATTGTCGGTTTCACGGATATGTTTACGCCGTCGATAATCGCCGCGAAGACAATTACCGTGCCCATGTCAAAATTTATCGTCGCGGTAATTTCTGTCACGCAGTTAATTTATTTGTCGGAAGTCGGCGGATTGATTCTCGGTTCAAAAATCCCCGTCAACCTCCCCGAACTTTTTATCCTGTTTCTTGAGCGTACGATTATCAGCATTTTGATTGCCGCTCCTGCCGCCAGAATTATTTTTGGCGGTTAATTTAGGATTTAGTTTTCTAATTTGACATCTATTTTTCTTTTGAAATTTAATATCCTTTTCTTTTGGCGCAAAAGAAAAGAAGCAAAAGAAAACTGCCCGCAGAGGTCGCATCACGCGACCAAATGCGGGCGGCCGCCCATCCATGGGCGGCGGTATATGCTTACTTAAAAATTTTTTTAGGAGGAAGTTTTCTAGTGGAGACAACAGCTTTGTCAATGTTGCCGCCGATTATTACAATCGTGTTGGCTCTACTGACGAAAGAAGTTTATCTGTCGCTAATCGTCGGAATTTTCGCGGGCGCGATGCTTTTCACCGGCGGAAATTTTTTGCAAGCGATTCTGACTTTTTTTGAGATAATGTCAATGAAGATCGGGGACAACGTAAATATTTTGGCGTTCCTCGTAATTTTGGGAATACTCGTCGCGGCGATAACTCGTTCGGGTGCTACGCGGGCTTACGGCGAATGGGCGCGCAGAACTATTGCCGGAAAAAAATCCGCGCTCGGTGTCACCGCGTTGCTCGGCATTCTAATTTTTATCGACGATTATTTTAATTGTCTGACTGTCGGAACTGTCATGCGTCCTGTCACTGATAAATTTAAAATTGCCCGCGCGAAACTTGCTTACGTTATCGATTCCACTGCCGCGCCGATTTGTATTATCGCTCCCGTTTCGAGTTGGGCGGCGGCGGTCGGCTCGTCACTGCCCGAAGGCTCGTTGATTGACGGATTCGCGCTTTTCCTGCAGACGATTCCTTTTAACCTTTACGCGATTTTGACGATGATTTTTATGGCGTTTATCGTCGTGACCGAAAGAGATTTTGCCACGATGGGAAAAGTTGTCCGCGATAACGCAAAAGAATTTAAAATCCCGGACGAATACAAGGACGCCGTCAAAGACGAAATGAATCTCGGCGGCAACGGAAAGATTATCGATTTGGTTTTGCCGCTTGCCGTTTTGATTTCGGTTTGCATTTACGGCATGCTGTACACCGGCGGCATTCACGACGGAAAATCTGTAGCCGATGCTTTCGCGGATTGTGACGCTGCTCAATCTTTGGTCTTCGGTGCATTTATCGCGCTGATTTTTATTTCGGTCTTGTACCTGCCGCGAAAAGTCATTACCTTCAGCGAATTTTGCGATTGCTTTGCTCAAGGGTTCAAGGCGATGGTTCCCGCGATTTTTATTTTGTGTTTGGCATGGACCTTGTCCGGCGTCTGCAGTGGCAAATATTTAAATCTTGGCGGCTACGTCGGCGAAATTGTTCAAAATAATTTATCAATCGCCGTTTTCTTGCCGGTGATATTTTTCCTCGTGGCTATCGCGCTGGCTTTTGCTACGGGCACGAGCTGGGGGACGTTCGGCATTTTGATTCCTATCTGCATGTCCATTCTTGTAAACCTCCCCGCTGACGACGCCGCCAATCTTTTGGTGATTTGCATTGCGGCGATTTTGTCCGGCTCCGTCGGCGGTGACCACGCCTCTCCGATTTCCGACACGACTATTCTCGCCTCTGCCGGCGCGCAGTGCAACCACCTTGAGCATGTCGAAACTCAAGTGCCCTACGTAATAACCGTTTCCGCTTGTTGCATTGTCGGCTTTTTGGCGGCAGGCTTCACGCAAAACGGCTGGCTCGGTCTCGCAACCGCTCTCGCCTGTTTGATTTTGGTTATGTTCGTCGTCAAAACAAAAGTTTCTCCGCCTGCAGATTCTTAAAAAATTTTTTCTGCCGTTCACGATTGAGCGGCTTTTTATTTTTCTAAAAAAAATATGAAATAAATGTGAAAAAATCTTGCACATTTTTGCAGTGAATGTTAGAATGTTAGCGGAAGGAAAAGTAATGCTTTTAAGGAGGGATGAGCCATGGACAGTGTAGAAAATCTCGGCGGCGATAAAAATTCAAAGGTCGCGCCGATTAAATCTGATAGCGATAAATTGCGCATTTTGATTACGGACGATTCGAGATTGTTGCGGAAAAAACTGCGCGACGAACTTGAGAAACTCGGTTGCGAAGTCATGGAGGCGGCGAACGGCAAAGAGGCGATTACAATTGATTTGGAGCATGAGCCGGACGGAATTATTCTGGATATTGTCATGCCCGAAGTCGGCGGGATAGAGGCATTGCGCGTCATTCGTGAAGTAAGCCCGGATGTTCCGATAGTGATGCTTTCTTCGGCGGGCACTCCGCAAAAATTGATGCAGACGCTCAAAATGGGCGCGATTGATTTTATTCAGAAACCCTACACGAAAGAGCAGATTGCCCGCGCGATTGAGGCGATACGTCGCACGCGCGCGAAGAACCTGCAAAAAGCAGCCGAAGCCGCGAAAATTTCTGCGCCTGACGAGAGCGAGGAAGTAAAATGAAAAGTCATGACTTTGGTCAATATCTTTTCAA
The DNA here is from genome assembly GCA_905234195.1 of uncultured Selenomonadaceae bacterium. Classification (GTDB taxonomy): domain Bacteria; phylum Bacillota; class Negativicutes; order Selenomonadales; family Selenomonadaceae; genus Quinella. The sequence continues at coordinate 2,892 of CAJOFR010000006.1, read as the reverse complement.
CGCTTCGATTTTGAACGAACGGCAACTTGCGCAAATTCTTTCGTCGAAAAAAAAAGCAACTCCCAATCTTGCGACTAAGGCACTGTTTCTGCGCCTTGTTTCGGCAAAAGAATTGACTACGCTGTTTCGGAAAAACTTTGTCGACAAAAATCTTGACGACTATTTGCATTCGCACAACTTCAAGATGCAAAGTGAATATGATGAGATTGTTAAGAACTTGTTAAACGCGCGGCAACTGGACAAGGTGAAAAAATTTGATGAAAGTCAGTCTCTTTGTCTTGCGCAAAAATTGATTGATGACGGTGTCGTAAATTTTGCTAAGCTGGAAAGGATTTTGAAGGCGTATCACCATTTGGAGATCCCGCCGCTTGAAGAGGCTTTCGCCGCGCATTATGATGCCCTGCAGGAAAAATATCGCACTAATTATTTGCTCGCGTTGGACGTTATGAAAAGTTTGTATGATTTTTTGTCGAAGAGTCTCGGAATGACGATGATTTTGTTGCCGGCTGTTGAAACGAAGGAAGATTTTTTGGTAGGAACCAGCGTCAAAATTACCGGCGCGATGCCTTTTGTTATCGGGGTTATTGCGAACAGAAAAGTTTTTCACGAATTGGCGGTTGCTTACGAAAAATTTGTCACTGATACTGTGGAAGATGATTTCGACGCGCTTGCCGAGATGCTGAATGTTTTTACGGGGCACTTTACGGTGAAAATTGCGTCAGAGTTCGGGCTGGAAGAGGAGCCGGAGCCGCCGCGTTTTGACCGAGTCACGAAAAAAATCGACATGATAAAAATGCTTGCCGACGCCGGGATTTTTTATCTCTATATCGGCACAGAGGAAATTTTTTCAAATCCAAACACCTAAGAAAGGAGCGGCTGTTAAAATGGGCGCAAAACTTAGAAATTGTCAACGTTGCGGCAAGTTGTTTACTTCCAATAACAACGAAAAAATTTGCCGCGATTGCATGGACGCGCAGGCGGATCTTGAAGCCGAAGTTATCGCTTTTGTTAAGAATAACCCCGGCTGTACGATTACGGATATAGAGGAAGGAACCGGCGCGGACGAAAAACTCATTCGTCACCTGATGGACACCGGTCGATTCACTCAAATGGGCGGGCTGGTCGCTTATCCCTGCAAGAAGTGCGGCAAACCGATTGTCGCCGGTCAATTCTGCGGAGATTGTCTTTCGGCAATGCAGGCGAATATTAAAAGCGTTCAATCTAAAATTTCGTTCACCGCAGAAAAAAAAGATACTCCTGCGCGGCACGGAATGCGTTCAAGAAATTTGCAAACTCCTAATTAAATTTTCTCATTCCAAAAAAACAATTACACTCTAAAAGCGGGGCTTAAGTGCCGCGCTTTTTTTTTCGATATGTAATTAGAAAGAAAGGAATTTTAAAAATTCCGGTCGGTTCGTTGAAACGAACTGTAAAAATATTTTTTTGGACGGTGAAAGGTCATGATTGTCAACAACGTAAATTCTGCAGCAAACCTCTACACTTCAAACGCAGTGGGGGCAACTCGCTACGCCAACAACGCGACGGGCGCACGCAACATTCAAAAAAGGGACGAACTCGCTCTTTCTAATCAGGCGCAGAGTTTCAGCGCGATACTCAAGAAATTGCACGCGGTTCCCGAAGTTCGTCAAGAAAAAGTTGCAGAGTTGGAGCCGCAAGTTTCAAACGGGACTTACAATATCGCTTCCGAAAATATCGCGGCAAGCATTCTCGCAAGCCGTTTCTAAGGTGGACGGATTATGTGGCAAAGATTAATTGACATACTCGGAAAAATTTGCGCGGCCTACGACAGCCTGGCGAAACTCGGCGAACGAAAACGCAATGCTTTGGTTGTTGTCGATATGGAAAGCCTCGCGAAAATTCTTGACGAAGAACAACTCCTCGCCGCAAGGATTCAAAATCTGGAAAAACAGCGCGGTTCGGTCCTCAAGGAACTTGCGAAAACTAATCCAACAATTAATCAATCGACAAAGGCGGAGGATTTTTATCAAAAAGCTCCGTCCCTTGCCATTGAAAAGAGATTGATCAGTTTGCACAAGACGCTGACGAAAAATGTTGACCGCGCGCTGAAAATCCGTGATAACAATCAGATTCTTGCGCAGGGTGCTTTGGACGCCGTCAAATTTCATCTGAATCGCCTTAGCGGTGCCACTGTTCAGCCGACGTACGGCAACAGGGGCGGCGACGTCGTCACGCACAAAAAAAATTTTGACTTTAAAGCTTAGGAAGTGTTGAATTGGAAGAGACAATCAGCCTTTTAAGAGAACAAACCATTCTTTGCAGTCGATTGTTAAAACTTTTCGCCGACCTAATCATAATTTTAAAAAGCAACTCTTTGGAAATGGCGGAAACGATTAAAAAAATTGAGCCGCTTATAACGGAACTTTCAAGGAACGCCGAAAAATCCCAGCTGTTTCTAAAAAAAGCAGGGGTAAAAACTTTCGGCGATTTTCTCGATTTTCAAGAACAGGGCGTGAAATTGGACGTGGCGCGACGGCTTTTGAATCAAGCGGAAAATTTGCAAGCTCGGCTGAAAAATCAGACTGAAAGCGCAAGTCGTCTGCTGGAAAACGGAGGTGCTTTTGTTTCGTTCAATCTGAACGTTTTATCGCAGACGGCGGCGGGCGGCACTTACGGCGCGGAGGCGGTGGCGGGCAGTCAGCGCACTCGTCGCATCTTCGACGCGAATGTTTAGTCGGGGAATAAAAATTTATCAAAAGGCGGCGTAAAACCCCTAGCTTTAGCTGTGGGGCTATAAGCCGCAAATATTGACTCTAAAAAATACGTAGTTTAAAATTGAAACAGCGGTTAGCCTTCCGCTTTAACAAAAACGTGTAACAAATATCAATGGTACGTGTCTTGCAAACAGTGATA